>CAVUKL010000031.1:0-61219 GCA_963742015.1 uncultured Acidobacteriaceae bacterium
GGCGGAGAGAGGGGGATTCGAACCCCCGGTAGAGCTTTTGACCCTACAACGGTTTAGCAAACCGCCGCCTTCAGCCACTCGGCCATCTCTCCGGCTGCACTAGTGGGATTATATAGGACAAACGATGCTTGAGGCCTCGTCGATCGGGCCTCTCGCAAACTACATTGCCGCGACCATACCCGAGTCCCGATCAAAGGAGCCGACACGCTCCATGTAGCTGTCGATTGCCGCGGCGGCCTTGCGGCCCTCCGCGATCGCCCAGACCACCAGCGACTGTCCGCGACGCATATCGCCGGCCACGAAAACCCCAGGCGACGATGTCATGAAGCTCGTCTCGTCCGCAATGACCGCACCCCTCGGACCGAGCTCGAGCGGCAGTTGCTCCAGCAAGCCCTCACGCACTGCTCCGGCGAAACCAATCGCAATCAGGACCAGGTCGGCATCGAGCGTAAACTCGCCGCCCTCAACCGGCGCAAAGTCGGGCCCGGGCCCAAGACGCACACCGTGCAGCTTGCGAACATGTCCATCCTCGTCGCCCGTAAACCCGGTTGTGCGCACATTCCATTCGCGAATGCCACCCTCTTCATGCGCGCCCTCGCTGCGCAGCATAATCGGCCACATCGGCCACGGCGTCTTCGGCGACCGCTGCTCCGGCGGCATTTCGTGAATCTGGAACTGACGCACGCTCTTCGCGCGCTGGCGGTGCGCTGTGCCAAGGCAGTCCGCCCCGGTATCGCCGCCGCCGATGATGATCACGTGTTTGCCGTCGGCAGTAATCTCCTGCACGGAATCAAGCTCGTCGCCGAGGCAACGCCGATTCGCCCGGGTCAAATAGTCCATCGCAAAGTGAATGCCGCGCAGCTCGCTCCCCGGGATCCTCAGATGGCGGGGCAACTCGGCGCCACAAGCGAGAAGCACCGCGTCAGAACCGCGCCTCACTTCCTCAAATGACAGATCGTTGGCTCCGCTTCCACCAATCTCCACTCCCGTAACAAAACGAATTCCCTCAGCACGCAGTTGCTCAATCCGCCGCTCGACAATGTGCTTCTCCATCTTGAAATGCGGAATGCCGTAGATGAGCAAGCCACCAAGACGATCGGCTTTTTCGTAGACAGTCACCGCGTGCCCAGCGCGGCGAAGCTGTTGTGCTGCCGCCAGTCCTGCAGGCCCAGAGCCAATGATCGCGACCCGTTTCCCCGACTCAAACGAGGGCGGCTCAGGGATCACCCAGCCCTCCGCAAAGCCGCGGTCGGCAATGGCCTTTTCAATTTGCTTAATCGTCACCGGAGGCTGGTTGATGCCGAACACACACGCTGCTTCACACGGAGCCGGGCAGATGCGACCGGTGAATTCCGGAAAATTGTTCGTCGCGTGCAGCCGCCGCACCGCTTCTTCCCAGCGGTTTTCATACACCAGTTCATTCCAGTCCGGGATGATGTTGTTGACCGGACAACCGGTATGGCAAAACGGTACGCCGCAGTCCATACATCGCGCACCCTGCTGGCGCAGCTTCTCATCGGGCAGGTCGCGATAGATCTCGAACCAATCGTTCACGCGCTCAGCAACCGGACGGCGCTCCGGTGCCTCGCGGTCAAACTCCATAAATCCCGTCGGCCTAGCCATGATGCACCTGCTCCGGCGTCGGCACGCTCGCGGCCAGCACATTCAGCAGCTTTTCTCCAAACTTCTCACGGCTGATTTCGCGGCCGGCAATCTCCGCTTCCCTGTCTCGATTAGTTACAAGCACCCGCTTCAACTCATGCGGAAACACTTTCAGGAACTTCGGTAAGGTCTGCGTCCAGTTGTCGAGTATCCAAGCAGCGCGCGGACTACCGGTCAGCGTAAGGTGCATTTCGATCATCGCGCGCAGCTTGGCGATGTCGGCGTCGTCTTGCATCGGCTCAAGATCGACCGAAGCCGGATTGCACTGCGTCCGCGCAAACTCGCCGTCCTCATCGAGCACATAGGCCAGACCGCCGCTCATGCCTGCCGCAAAATTGCGTCCGCATGCCCCGAGCACCACCACCAACCCGTTAGTCATGTACTCGCAACCATGGTCGCCTACGCCCTCGACGACAGCAGACGCCCCCGAGTTGCGCACCGCAAAACGCTCGCCGGCAACGCCATTGAGGAAGACCTCGCCCGTAGTCGCTCCGTACAACACAACATTGCCAACCAGAATGCTCTCTTCAGGCAAGAAGCCGGAGTTCTTTGGCGGGAAGATGACGATGCGTCCGCCGGAGAGCCCTTTTCCGACGTAATCGTTGGCCTCGCCTTCAAGCATCATGGTCACGCCACGCGGTACAAATGCGCCAAAGCTCTGCCCCGCTGAGCCGGTGAAGTGCAGGCGAATCGTCTCATGCGGCAGTCCTGCCGAGCCATGCCGCCGCGCAATCTCTCCGCCCAGCATCGCGCCAACCGAACGATGCACATTGCGTATCGGCAAACTTGCCTCAACCGGCCTGGCGTGATCGATGGCCTCACGTGCAAGCTCAATCAATTGCCGATCGAGAACGTCATCGAGTCCATGGTCCTGCTTCTGCGTGCAGTGCCTCTTCACGCGATCGGGAAGCGGCGGCATATAGAGAATCTCCGAAAGATCGATGCCACTCGCCTTCCAGTGGTCGGGCGCAGGACGGCTCTCGAGCTTATCGACGCGGCCAACCATATCGTCCATGGTGCGGAAGCCGATCCTGGCCATCAATTCGCGCACCTGCTCGGCGATATAGAAGAAGAAGTTGATGACATGCTCTGGCTGCCCTGAGAAATGCTTCCGCAGCACCGGGTCCTGCGTCGCAATCCCCACCGGACAGGTATTCAGGTGGCACTTGCGCATCATGATGCAGCCCATCGCGATCAGCGGCGCAGTCGCGAAGCCGAACTCTTCCGCGCCCAACAGGGTGGCAATCACCACATCGCGCCCGGTCTGCAGCTTGCCGTCGGTTTGTACCCGAATGCGGCTCCGCAGATCATTCATCAGCAACACCTGCTGCGCCTCCGCGAGGCCCATCTCCCACGGAATGCCGGCGTGCTTGAGCGAGCTCAGCGGAGCAGCGCCCGTGCCTCCCGTGTCCCCGCTGATCAGCACCACGTCGGCATGAGCCTTCGAAACACCGGCCGCAACCGTGCCCACTCCAACCTCGGCAACCAGCTTTACCGCGACCCGCGCCGCAGGGTTCACATTCTTCAGATCAAAGATCAGCTGCGCCAGGTCCTCGATCGAATAAATATCGTGATGCGGCGGCGGCGAGATCAATGTCACGCCCGGCGTCGAGTGGCGCAGCCGTGCAATCACTTCGTCCACCTTATGTCCCGGTAGTTGACCACCCTCGCCCGGCTTCGCGCCCTGCGCCATCTTGATCTGCAACTCATCCGCATGAACTAGATAATTCGTCGTCACGCCGAAGCGCCCCGAAGCGATCTGCTTCACCGCGCTGCGCCGCAGATCGCCATTCGCGTCGCGCTCAAAGCGCTCTTCGTCTTCACCGCCCTCGCCGGTGTTGGACTTTCCGCCGATGCGATTCATCGCAATTGCGAGCGTCTCGTGCGCTTCCTTGCTGATCGAGCCAAAAGACATCGCGCCGGTCATGAATCGCTTCACGATCTCCGATGCAGGCTCTACCTGCTCTAGAGGCAGCGGAGTTTCAGCGAACTTGATCTTCATCAACCCGCGCAGCGTGCACATCTCGCGGTTCTGATTGTCGATGAGGTCGGTGTACTCCTTAAAGGTCTTCGGATTGGCGTCGCGCACCGCATGTTGCAGCTTGCTGATCGTCTCCGGATTCAGCAGGTGATATTCGCCGCCAACGCGATAGTGGTACGCGCCGCCGATCGCCAGCTCCGTCTCAGACCGCGAAGGCGGCTGGAACGCGTACTCATGGCGCATCCGCGCTTCCTTGGCGATGACACCCAGCCCTACGCCCTCGATACGGGATACCGTGCCGGCGAAGTACTCATCAATCAGTTCCTGGTTGAGACCGATGGCCTCAAAGATTTGCGCGCCGCGATAGCTTTGCAGCGTCGACACACCCATCTTCGAAAAAGTCTTGAGCAGCCCTTTATTAATCGCCTTGCTGAAATGCGCAACGGCCTTCTCGGCCGTCACGCCTGCAGGCAGCCGGCCGCGGCTATACAGACTCTCAAGTGATTCAATGGCCAAATATGGATTAATTGCGCTAGCGCCATAGCCGATCAGCAGGGCGAAATGCATCACCTCACGTGGCTCGCCAGATTCGATAATCAGCGCAACTGAGGTCCGCGTGCCTTCGCGAACCAGCAAATTGTGCACCGCCGCCAGCGCCAGCAGGCTCGGAATCGGCGCGAAGTGGTCGTCCACGCCGCGGTCGCTGATAATCAGCAAGGTATATCCGTTGCGCACCGCCAGCGAGGCGCGACGGCAAAGCTCTTCAAGCCCGCGCCGCAGGCCGGCCTCGCCATCTTCAGAGCGAAAGAGCGCGGTCAGCGTGGTCGCAAGCAGATCACCCTTTGAGACGCGACGCAACTGCTCCAACTCGCGGTTGGTCAGCACCGGTTGCGGCAGCTTCAGCGTATGGCAATTGCGCGGCGTCTCTTCGAGAATGTTCCGCTCCGTGCCAATGTAGCTGGTCAGCGACATCACCATCTCTTCGCGGATCGGGTCGATCGGCGGATTGGTGACCTGCGCAAACAACTGCTTGAAGTAGTTAAAGAGCAGCTGCGGCCGATCGGAGAGGCACGCAAGCGGTGTGTCCGTCCCCATCGAGCCGACCGGTTCCTCGCCCTTGGCAGCCATGGGCGTAAGGATCATCTTCAAGTCTTCTTCGGTATAGCCGAAGGCCCGCTGTCGCGACTGCAAACTTCCCTTCTCGAGCGCATGGAAGCGGCCAGGCTCCCCCATCTGCTCGAGCGTAATCTGGTTCTCTTTGATCCACTCCGCGTAGGGCTGGCGCGAGGTCAACTGCCGCTTGATCTCCTCGTCGGAGACAATGCGGCCGGCGATCGTGTCCACAAGAAACATCTTGCCCGGCTGCAGCCTTCCCTTCTGGCGAACGTTGCTGGCGTCCACGTCGACGACGCCCGCCTCCGATGCCAGCACGACAATGCCGTCATTGGTCACGACATAGCGCCCCGGCCGCAGACCATTGCGGTCAAGCATCGCGCCAATCACCCGGCCATCCGTAAATGCCATCGCCGCCGGGCCGTCCCACGGCTCCATCAGCGACGCGTGGTACTCATAGAATGCCCGGCGGTCAGGATCAATGTGCGGATTACCCGACCACGCCTCCGGAATCAACATCGCCATCACATGGGGCAGCGATCGTCCCGACTGGAAGAGCAGTTCCACCGCGCTGTCAAAGGCCGCAGAATCGCTGCCTCCCTCGGTCACGATGGGAAACAGCTTCTCCATGTCCTCGCCAAAGAGCGGCGATTGCAGCAGCGCCTCGCGCGCGCGCATCCAGTTCACGTTGCCGCGGAGCGTATTGATCTCCCCGTTGTGCGCGATGTAGCGATATGGATGGGCCAGCGGCCAGCTCGGAAAGGTATTGGTCGAAAAACGCTGGTGCACAACACAGATCGCGCTCTTCACCCTCGGGTCCGCCAGCTCGCCATAGAAATTGGCGATCTGCGGAGCGAGTAGCAATCCCTTATAGACAATGGTGCGCGAGGAGAGCGACGGAATATAGAAGAAATGGCGGTCCTCCACCTCTTCCAAAACAATCTCACGTTCGATGCGCTTGCGCGTCACATAGAGCTTGCGCTCGAAGTGGTCTTCATCCCAGCCGTCAGGGCGACCGAGAAATACCTGCTGGATATACGGTTGCGTCGCGCGCGCCTCGCGCCCAATGGCGTCGCCATCGCAGGGCGTATCGCGCCAGCCAAGCACGGTGAGGCCTTCATCGCGGCTGATGCGCTCGACAATGCCCTTCGCACTGCAGCCGCTGGCGTTTGCCGACCGGAAAAAAGACCATGCCAACCGCATACGCTCCCGGCTCCGGCAGGGTAAACCCAAGGGCCTGACACTCTGCGGCGAAAAACTCATGCGGAATCTGAATCAGGATGCCGGCGCCATCCCCGGTCTCCGGGTCGCAACCCGAGGCGCCGCGATGCGTCAGCCGAATAAGCACCTCGATGCCCATCTCGATGATCTCGTGGCTCTTGGCGCCCCGCATATTCGCGACGAAGCCCATGCCGCAGTTGTCGTGCTCGTTGCGCGGATCATAGAGACCCTGCGCCGGCGGCAGGCCCGGGATTTTCGAGAAATTCTGCATCGTTTGCTTGTACCGTTTCCGCAACTGTCGAGCTTGTGGTCTAGGTGGTCTTCTCCCCCGGAATTCCCTGAAAAAACTCGATGAGCGAAGGCAGATTCGCTCATATCAGGGACCCAGTTGTGCATTTGAAATCGAAAACTTGGTGAGTCTCTTAATATAGCAAAAATCTATGCGGCAAAGATAAGGGACTTTCCTTGTTTTTGCGGGAGAACTGCCTGAAGTTTACCTATCGCTCAGAAACGAAAGGACCCGCTGCGCGTTGCTTGGCGGGTCCTTTGTTGATCTAACGGAAAAATGGAAGGCCCGTTACTGCTGCTTGGCCAGCCACTCCTTCAGATTGCCTTCCTGGTTGCCGCGGAACTCGATGCAGTCGTTGATTTGGTCCACCGCGCGCTTGAGCGCACGCTCCGATGAAGCCACCTTGTGCGTCGAGAAGAACGCGACCACCTGGTCGCGCGAGTCGGCACTGCAGAAGCTGCCAGTCGCGGAGACAACCGCGCTCGCGCTCCACTTGGTCAGTTGCGCCGTCACCTTGTCCCAATTCTGTTGAACGTATTGCCACGCGAAATCCCGCGTGTCTCGGCTGCGAAAGGGCGCCGACAAGAGGTGCGGCGAATCCTGATTGCGCACTTTTCCTGACAACGTGTAATCCAACGCTCGCTTCTCCAACTCTGGGTTCTTGAAGTACGCCAGCCGATAGAGCGCGCCTTCCTGCAATGAGGGATTGCCAGAGGTCTCATACACCTTCTGTAGCTGATCAAAAAGCGCCGCATCGCCATTGATCGCCGCGATCGTGCTCGCCGTCTCGGCCAGAGTGGAATCCACCGAAGTGGGATCGGCAAGATACTTTTCCGTAATCGCACGGGCCTGCGCAATGACATCCGGGTCTTTCCCAAGCGTCCCAAGTGTGCCAAAGAGCGCGCGCGGCGTTCTTTTTCTTCGGGCGTATCGCTGGGCGAGGGCGCGCCAAGCTTGTCGAGTTCCGGCTTAAAGGTCTTTCGTATCCAGGCCTCCAACGCCGCCCGCTCGCGTCTCGTCGTTGCCAGCCGTCCGCTGATTGTCGACAACGGATTCAGCGCCACACTCAACACCGTGCCGCTGTTGTCGTCTTTCACCGCTGCAAGCAGATCAAGATACGACCCCACCGGGACCTTGTTCGCCCGCACCTGTGCCCATTCATCGCCCAGCAGGCCGATCCGTTCTTCCGGCGTCAGCCCAGTCTCGACATGCGAGACGAGCTTGGCAGAAACATCCGCCGGATAGGTGCTCCGGTAGTATCCCTTGCCGCCGGCATTCGCAAACAGGAACGGAGCCTCCGGCACATCAAGGCTCTGCTTCTTCGCCGAGAGCACCTCGCATTTGCTGCTCCCTTCAGCAGCCTTGAAACACACCGGCAACACCCAGGTCTCCGGCCCTTCTCCCTTGTCGCTCGGACTCAGAAAGAATCTCTGCTGGCTGATCTCCACCTTGCCGTTCTGCGGCTCACCAAAGGTAAGTCCAGGGACGCCTGGCTGCGCAACCAGGCTCTCCATGATCTTGTCCACCGGCTTATGGCTGTTCTCGGTTTGCGCGTTCCAGAAGTCCTCCGCCGTGGCATTCGCATAGAGATGCGCCGCCAAATAGTTGTGCACGCCCTGTCGGAAGGTCTCTTCGCCAAGATAATTCTCGACCATCAGCAGCATCGCGCCGGCCTTGTTATACGTGATGCCGTCGAACATCTCGTTGATCTCTTCCGGAGTGTCGGCCTTGGCGCGAATCGTCCGCGTCGTGCGGCCGGCATCGTAATTCAAAGTGCCGTTGAGGTCCGCCGCAACATCCTGCGGCACATTCCACTCTGGATGCCACGCCGCGATCGGCTTATTCGACATCCACGTCGCAAATCCCTCGTTCAGCCAGATGTTGTTCCACCAGTCCATAGTGACCATGTCGCCGAACCACTGGTGCGCCATCTCATGCGCGACCACCGAAGCCACTCCCTGCTTCTGTCCGTCCGATGCCGTCTTTTCGTCGATCAATAGATCGGTCTCGCGATAGGTGATGGCGCCGAAGTTCTCCATCGCCCCAGCCTCAAAGTCCGGAATCGCGATCATGTCCAGCTTGGGCATCGGATACTTGATGCCGAAATAGTTGTCGTAATAGTGCAGGATGTACTCGGCCGCACTCACCGCAAACTTGCCCTGCTCCACCTTGTCGGGAGTCGCACACGCCCGAATCGGCACCCCGTCGCTCTCGCCCGAAACGCACTTGAAATCGCCCACCAGGAAAGCCACCAGATAAGTCGACATCTTCGGCGTCGTCGCGAACTTCACCGTATGCTCCCCAACCACCGGCCCCGGTGTGTCCGAAATCATATTGGTGTTCGATATGACCGTGTCATCCTTGTCCACCGTGAGCTGAATATCAAAGGTCGCCTTGTAAGCCGGCTCATCGAATGACGGGAAGGCCCGCCGCGCATCGGTTGCCTCAAACTGAGTGACGGCATAATTCCGCTTCGCCGTCTTCGAGAGATAAAACCCGCGCAGCTCGTTATTCAGGATTCCCGTGTACTCGATCTTCAATGTCAGCTTGCCTGCAGGAAGAGTCTTCGGGAATGCCAGCGTGGCCTCTTCCTTCTTCTCATCCGTCGTGACCGTCGCCTTCAGCTCGTTTCCGTCGACCGTCGCCGTCACGCTATCGAACTTGATCTCCGCGGCATTCAGGGTGATCGAATCGACCGCCTGCGCTAAAGTCAGATCAATCGTCTCGCTGCCCGCAAAGGTCGCGTCTTTAAGGTTCGGAGTCAACGCCAGCGAATAATGTTCGGGGCGAGCGACCGTTGGCAGCCGTTGCGCCTGTGCGGCCGTAGCAAAAAGTGAGACGCCTGTAAGAGACAAGAACAGTGAGAAAATCCCAGCGAAGGCTGGGCGACAGATCTTGGCACGATTTTTCTTAAACATGAGCTCCTATAACGCAGTCGGCTTCAAATCGCCCGCCGACAAAGTAACGCTGTTATCCATACCACTACTTCCCAATCCCTACCCCAGTCCCTAGTCCTAGTCCCTATTCCTACGACTCCCGATAGTTCAGCAAGACCAACCCCACCAGCATCAGACAAACCGGCCAGACATACGACGCGAACCGCGATTCCTTCTGGTCAGGCAAACGCAATTCCAGCCACCGGCTCCAGCCGGCCGTGGCGCCCAGCAGCGCAATCGGCGCATGGCTCATCTCCGCCAGCAACTCTTCTTTGACGTTACCGATCGAGTGATTGTGAGTAAGCAACAACGCGCCACCGGCAGCACAAAGCAACGGAAAGATCTTCGCCGCCCAGGGTGCGTGCAATCGGCCGGTTTGGATTCCCCACTCAAACCCTGCGAACCCGACGATCAGTAGCGCATACAGACGGTGCTGCAAAACATCCGGCGCATACATGCTGGCCCAGAAAGGTCGCGGCCCCAGAGGCCAGCAATCCGGATCGGCCCGCAAGACGATGAACACTGCCAAGGCGACAAAGACCAGCGGCCAGTTGCGCGCCCATCCGGCCCTGGGCAACTTGCTGATCAGCGCAAACAAGCCTGCGGCGAGCACGATCAACCCCGACCAGTGATGGTTGTACTCCGACCACGCCTCATCGTTTGCGTCGCTCGGAGCGTTCGCCCCGCTGAACTGGGTCTCTTTCACCGCCTGGTCGAGCGGCGTTGACGGTGCCAGCGAAGCAAATGCCGGGCTGGTCATTCGCGGCTCAATAGGATGGAAGCGCTCGATGATCTCTGGCAGACTGACCCGATCGTTGGGAAGATCCACGGCCGGCGGCTGCGAGGTCATCGAGGCTGCCGCCAGCACTGCCATAAAAGCGAACCCAATCTCCACCTCTCCAAATCGTCGCAACCGGGTGAGCAGGGCCTGGGGAGCAGTCTCGATGCGGCGCACCAGGAAGAAATTCCCGGCTCCCATCGCCATGATCAACAGGACCAGGTAGATCTTGGCCACCATCATCAGGCCGTACGCCGTGCCGTAGAGACCTGCTAACGAACCGTTCTCTGAAACACCCAGGTAAAACCAGGCCATGCCAAAGCCGCCCAGGAGCAGCGCGCCAGCGCCGGTCAGCGCCAGCGGAGAGAATCTGCGTAGCATCCGTTGCGCGGCCTCCGGCTGCTCGGCCTGCCGCATCGAGAGCAATAGGAATGGCAGCCCGCCAAGCCAAATCGCTGCGCCCAAATGATGGGCCGCCGTGAGGACGGAAAGCACCAGCCGGTCATTTAGCCTCGATACCGAATGGCTCGTGGAGACGATCGCCAGCAGCACCAGCAGCGACAATGGCGCGAGCACCAATCCGGCGCGCACTCCGCCGCCGCGCACCCTGGTTAGCGTCGCATAAAGGAAGATGAGAAGCGCCGCGACCGCTGCGACGACCCCCGCCACGAAATAAGGAGCAGCAAAAAGATCGCTCAGCGGAATCGACGAGCTCCCCATAAGAATGGCGCTGTCGACCGCGACATAACAAAGCTCGACGAGGCAAAGGCCAAGAGCTGCCCAGCGGATTCCCCGCCAACAAGCGCTCAAGCTCGCCTCACCGGCGCGTGACGGCAGGGCGACCACAAGAAGATACGAAATGCCGCCTATGGTGAGGAGTTCCAGCGCCAGCGTACAGGCCCGCAGAAGCACTGACAGGAGATCAAAGTCGCGCAGAAGCCAGATCAAACGTAAGTCCTTTACCGGAGCTATGCGTGCAAAACGCCCGGCCCCGTTGGCGCGGCCCCACTCCTTGATCTAGTCTACTTCACCTGAAAAGGGATTTCCCCGCGGGTAATGTGGCCGTCGACCGCCAACACCTGCCATTGGATGGCGTATTTGCCGGGAGCGAGTTGCATGGCATGAGTGGTGAGCGTCTCAGGCTCCGCCTGCTTATCGATCGCCAGCGGTTTCGACTGCCCATCCGGGCCTCGCAGCAGTAGGGTCGATCTCGATCCATCGACCCGCGAGTTGAACTTCATCGTGATCGGCACATCCGGCCCCTGCACCGTCGCATTGATCGCCGGAGAAGACTGCATCAGCACGGCATGGGCCGAGGCCACGCGCGGAATAAGTACCAGCGTCACGGCGATCGACATCATCAAGCCGGCGCGCAAGACATCATAAAAGAGAGACTTAAGGCGCGAATCGTTCATACAATGTTGGACGAACTTTCTCGAGAAACGACTTAAGAAAATATCACGGATGCTGCACGCTCCGATTGACCGCTGATCTCAGATGCCCGCTTTTCGCCATAAGCGGCCGCGCCAAGCAAAGCCGCCCGGCTCTCGAGGATCACCCGCACCGGCATCCTTTCCAGCAGATGCTGCATTCGGCCCTTATCGGTAAAAGCTTTCATGAACAAACCATTCCGCATCGTCTTCAATATCTTCGGAGCGATGCCGCCGCCTAGATAAATGCCGCCGTTCGCGAGTATCTTGAGCGCCAGATTTCCCGCCTCCGCGCCATAGGCCGAGACAAACATGTCCAGGGTTTGCACGCACAATTCGTTTGTTCCCTCTTCGCCTACCTCGCCGATGACGGCATTGGGGTCTTCCATCTCCATGCGCTCTTTCAGCCAGGCAGGCTCTTCAAGCTTCTTCTCGTCCCGCAGGAAGGAATAAATATTCTTCAACCCGATGCCGGAGACGACACGCTCAAAGCTCACCCGGCCATCCAATTGCTTCCACAGGTAGCGAAGCAACTCAATCTCGACCTCGCTACGCGCCGCGTAATCGGCATGACCGCCTTCTGAGGGAATCGGAACGTGGACCCGGCCGTTCCAGACCAAAACCGCCTCGCCCAGTCCAGTGCCTGCCGAAACCAATCCCCGGTGTCCGATCGCAGCATTATCCCCTTCGCTGAGCACACTGATTTGTGCCGGGCTCAACTCCGCAATCCCATATCCGTTCGCTTCAAGATCGTTGATTAGAAAAAGATGCTCAATATTCAGCGAACGCGACAGCTCGCGTGAGTCCAACTCCCAGGGCAGATTGGTCAACTTCAAGCGTCCTTCGCGCACCGGCCCGGGAACGCCAAAGCAGGCCGCCGTGACCTGGCTCCCCGTCTGCGTGCCAGCGGTAAGAAACTTCATTACGACCTCACCGAGGCCGTCGAACTCGTGCGCGGGATATATCTCGTCCCGAACATGCACTAGCTTGCCTTGTGCAAAATCGTAGAGCGCCAGATGGACCTTGGTGCCGCCTACATCACCGGCCAGGATCATCGCGTGATCTCCAGATGACCGGTGCCATTCGCGTCAGGGGGAGGTAACTGTGCCGCAGCCGCCTTATCGAGCAACATCAACAGCTGCCCCGACTTTGGTTGGATCACCTGCGACGGCCAGGTCTCCGGATCATATTTATTCCCGAGCACATTGCTCAGCACCTCAGCCTTGTCCGTGCCGCCGATCAGGAAGACCACCTTGCGCCCCTGATTGATCACCGGCGAAGTCAGCGTCACCCGCCAAGTCTCCTTCTGCGGAACATGGTTGGCAATTGCGATGCGCGTCAGCTCATGAATTCCCGCGGTATGCGGAAAGAGCGAAGCGGTGTGACCGTCCGGCCCCATCCCAAGCGCAACCAAATCGAAGGTCGGCAGCTGTGCGCCCTCCAGCCGAAAGCGCGTGCGGATCGCCGTTTCATAGCGCGCCGCGGCTAGCTCCGGATCGAGCTCGCCTTCGATGCGAAAAACATGGTCTGCAGCCAGAGGAACCTTGTCGAGCAGCGCCAGGCGCGTCATCCTGTAGTTGCTGTCTTTGTCGTCCGGAGGCACACAGCGCTCATCAACCCAGAAGAGATCGGTCTTGTCCCAGGGAAAAACGCTGAACTCAGTCGCCGCCGGATCCGCTAGCATCTCAAAAGTACGTTTCGGCGTGTTACCGCCGGATATGGCGATCCGCGCGATTCCGCGCGACGCGACTGCCTCCTGCGCCGCCGCGAGCAGCTGTTCCGCCATTGCGCGGGCCAGTGCCTCGCCGTCCGGCAAAACCTTATACGTAACTGCAGTCGTTACAGACATTCAATCTTGCCCCATTTGCTGCTCTTGATTCGGTTTGATGGACAACCGGCTTCGCAACGGCCCGCGACGCGCACCGGCCCTTACAAGACGCTAGAGTTTCTGCCACTCGCGGCCATCGCGGCGCAGTAGTTCATTCGCCGTCTCAGGCCCCCACGTGCCCGCGGGATAATTCGGAAAGTCCTTTGCTGGAGCCTTCTGCCATGCTTCGAGTACCGGAGTGTAAAGCGACCAAGTCGCCTCAACACCATCACGATGTGCGAAAAGCGTCGCGTCGCCCAGCATCGCGTCCAGCAGCAGGCGCTCATATCCGTTGGCCGAAGATGTGCCAAAGGCCGCGGCATAGCTGAAGTCCATGATCACCGGACAAACCGACATTCCTGTGCTGGGCACCTTGGCGCCGAAGCGCAGCGAAATCCCTTCATCCGGCTGGATACGCATCGTAATCAGGTTTGGATGGATGTCGTCGCACGGCCCCGTTCCCGTGTCGCTAAAAAGCCGCATCGGCGGTTGCTTGAAGACAACCGTTACCTCCGTGGTCCGCTGCGCCATCCGTTTGCCGGCGCGAATATAGAACGGCACGCCCGCCCACCGCCAGTTCTCGATCTCCAGCTTGATCGCGACAAAAGTCTCGGTCACGGACTTGGGATCAACGCGATCCTCTTCGCGGTAGCCCTTGGCATCCTCCTTGGCGAGCTTGGCCGGCCCGTATTGCCCGCGCACTGTGTCTTCGATCGGGATAGGCTTGATGGCCTTCCAGACCTTCACCTTTTCGCCGCGGACCGCGTCCGCCTCGAACGAAACCGGCGGCTCCATCGCCACAAACGACAGCAGCTCCATCACATGGTTTTGGACCACATCGCGCAGCGTGCCTGCCTTCTCGTAGAACGGTCCGCGTCCCTCGATGCCGATGCTTTCCGCAGCCGTAATCTCGACGTGGTCGATATAGTTGCGGTTCCAAACCGGCTCGAAGATCCCATTCGCAAAGCGAAACACCAGCACATTTTGCACTGTCTCTTTGCCAAGATAGTGGTCGATGCGGAAGATCTGGCTTTCATCGAAGACCTTGTTGATGTTGTCGTTCAATTCACGCGCCGACTCCAGATCGTGGCCGAACGGCTTCTCGACGATCGCACGCACTTGCCCCTTCTCCGGATGAGCCATGCCCTTCGCGCCGAGATGATCCAGAATATCGGCAAAATACTCGGGGGCGGTGGCCAGATAGAACAGCCGGTTACCCTGCGTTCCTTTTTCCTTGTCGATCTTCTCAAGCAGAGCTTTTAGTTGATCGTAGCCAGCCGAATCGTCGAAGTTCATCTGGTGGTATTGCACCTTGGCGATGAAATCGTCGAGATGAGGGGCCTCGTTTTTCACCCCCCCGAACTTCAGAATGCCGTCCTTCATGTCAGGCGCAAAGGAATCCTGCAGCGGACGGCGCGCCACGCCGACGATGGCAAACTCCTCCGGTAGCAGGCCGGCCTGCTCCAGGTGAAAAAGCGCCGGCAACAACTTGCGCTTGGTCAAATCTCCTGAGGCGCCGAAGATGACGACAACCGTTGGGTCGGGGGTCCGCACATCTCCCTGGACGGGCTTGCGGACGTGTTCGGGGGCAATTCTTATCTCTGTCGTAGCCATAACCTTGAAACCTCCCTATATTGTCTTTGCGGATCCCCAGGGCACAAGGCGGTACTTCACCGCCTCCAGCCATTACTTTCCCGCCAACGCAGCCTCGCTCTTTTGAGCAGATTCGACCAGACTCTTTGCCTTGACCACCACGTTGTCGACGTTGAAGCCCAGCTTCTCCATCGCGATCGCTCCCGGCGAGGAAGCGCCAAAGCGGTCGAGCCCCAGCACGTCTCCGTGACGCCCGACATACTTCCACCATCCCAACGTCGCCCCCGCCTCGATCGACAGCTTGGGCAGGTGATCGTGGAAGATAGAAGCTTTATACTCCGCCGACTGCTCCTCAAATATCTTCCAGCTCGGCATCGAAACGACCCTTGCAGTGATGCCGGCGGTCTTGAGTGCCGCAGCGGATTTCAGAGCCAGCCAGACTTCGGCCCCGGTCGCCACAATCAGCAGATCGGGCGATTCCCCGCCCTGCTCCACGATGTAAGCTCCATGGCTAACGCCGTCGTAAATCTTCAGCTTTTCCGAATCCAGGATCGGCAGGTCCTGCCGCGACAGCGCGAAGAACGACGGGCTCTTCCGTTCTAAAGCCAGCCGCCACGCTGCAGCAGTTTCGTTAGCGTCCGCCGGACGAAAGTCGGTCATGTTCGGCAACGCCCGCAACGCCATCAGGTGCTCAATCGGCTGGTGCGTCGGGCCATCCTCGCCCAACGCGATCGAGTCGTGGGTATAAACGAAGATCGAATGCGCCTTCATGATCGCCGCCAGCCTCAGAGCCGGCTTGCAGTAATCGCTAAATGTGAAGAAGGTCGAGCCGTAGGGAATGATCCCGCCATGCACCGCCATGCCGTTCACTGCCGCGCACATGGCAAACTCGCGCACGCCGAACCAGATGTTGCGCCCGGCCGGATCGACATGGAAATTGCCGGTATCCTTGAGGATCGTCTTGGTAGAAGCGGTAAGATCGGCCGCTCCGCCTAACAGCTCCGGCACCTCTTTGGCGAAGGCATTCATCACCAGATTGCCCGCGTTGCGAGTCGCCACAGGCTTGCTGTCCGCCTTCCAGCTCGGCAGGCTCTTCTCCCAACCCTCTTTCAACTTGCCGGCATGGGTGCGCTCAAACTGCGAGGCAAGCTCCGGATACTCCTTCTTATAGGCAGCGAAGAGAGCGTTCCATTCGGCCTCATACTTTGCGCCGTTTTCAATAACTGTGTTCCAGTTCTTCTGCGCCTCTTCCGGCACGTAAAAGAACTTGTCGCTCGGCCACCCCAGCGTCTCTTTCGTGGCCTTTACATCGGCCGCGCCCATCGCCTCGCCGTGGACCTTATTGGTTCCGGCCTTGGGGCTGCCGTAGCCAATCACCGTCCGCACCGCGATGATCGAGGGCTTATCAGTCACAGCTTTCGCAGCCTCAATGGCTTTCGAGATTGCGTCCAGATCGTTGCCGTCGGCCACCTTCTGCACATGCCAGTGATAGCCCTCGAAGCGCGTCTCCACGTTTTCGGTGAAGGAAAGCTCGGTCGGCCCGTCGAGCGAAATCAGATTGTCATCGTAGAGGAAGATCAGCTTGCCCAGCCCGAGCGTTCCAGCCAATGAAGCAGCCTCATGCGAAATACCCTCCATCAGGTCGCCGTCGCCGCAGATACCGTAGGTGTAATGGTCGACCAGGTCGTAGCCCGGCTTGTTATAGATCGCGGCCAGGTGCTTTTCCGCAATCGCCATACCCACCGCCTGGCCCAAGCCCTGACCCAGCGGCCCCGTCGTCACCTCGACCCCGTCGGTGTCCCCGTATTCCGGATGCCCCGGCGTATTCGATCCATACTGCCGGAACTGCTCCAGGTCCGCGATCGAGACGTCATACCCGCACAGGTGCAGCACGCCGTAGAGCAACGCCGAGGCGTGGCCATTCGACAGCACGAAGCGGTCGCGATTGGTCCACTTCGAGTGCTTCGGATTGTGGCGCATGTACTTGTGAAAGAGCAGATAAGCAATCGGCGCATCGCCCAGAGGCGCGCCCGGATGTCCACTGTTGGCCTTCTGTACGGCGTCTACCGCGAGAAATCGCAGCGCATTGATCGACAACTGGTCCAGTTCGCTCATAAATCCTCTTCATTCCTTCTTCGTCTTGAAGAAAATGCATTTCGGAAAAATCTGTCACAACTGCTGCTACAGGGCCCGTGCATCGAAAGGAGACTCGCGTACCCCTCCCGACTTCCCCTTGGATGTCCGCCGGCGGTCAATGGCGTCAGTGGGCCGGCAGAATCTCGATGTCGTAGTTCTTACCCTCCCAGCGATTCTCTCCCGGCCAGAACAGGGTAAACGAAATAGGCCCGGTTTGCGTATTCGGTACAACAACATCGGCGAAGGACCCCGGAAATCCGATGTTAGTACTCTCCTGCGTATCGACATTCGCCCAGTTATCAAAGGTCGACAGAATCCGGAAACGGTTCTCCATCACCACCCGCAGCGTGCCGCCGGCTTTCATTGTCTTCAGCGGCCGGCTCTGCTTGAAAATCTCCGGATTTCCGCGATGGCGGTCCTCGCCGGTGTAGCGCTCTTCGACAATGGAGATTCGCTCAAAGACCCGCCCATCGACCGCCGAGCGCAGCAGCTTCAGATACTCGGCATGCGCCCAAACCAGGGGCATCGCGGCCCCGGTCGGCCGGCCAAGCTTCATCCCGTCCATCGAAGGCGCGTCCCATATCTGCTCGGGAATCATACCGCCCTCGGAGGCAAACTGTTCCAGCGCCTTGATGTACAGCCCCGGGTCGCGCCCTGCCGCGATCTCGTAATGTCCGCGCTCGCCCGTCATGATCGGCCACGCTCGCCCCTGGCCCCAGCCCAGGAATGGTCCGCCATCATGTCTTTGGCCGTAGCCGTCGTGGTTATAACGCCGCCAGCACGGCCCCTCGGGCGCGTCCACCTTGAGCGTCTTGTCAATTACCTTCAGCGAATCCACAATCAGCGGATCATGCGCGTCGCGCACCCCGTAACGGACCAGTTCCAGGAAACCCCCATCGACAACTTCCCGAGCTTCGAAGTCAGACTTCTCCCCGGGGCCGCGGTTCTGGATGTGAAGCGTCCCTTCAGGCAAGTCCTCTCGAAAATACCGCTCGCCCTTGCGCGGGGGATTAATACGGATATAGTGCCGTTTCACCTCCGCATCGAGTATCCCGTCATCGGTGGTTGTCCACTCCTCCAAATGGGCCTCGATCCAGTCGGCGTACTCCTCGATGAATTTCGCCATCTCGTGGGCATGGTTCGCCCGGCAAATGTCCGCCGCACAGATGAGCCCGGAAATCACCGCGGCCAGCGTCGAGGGCGAGTATCCCGCGTTTTCTTCCCACCGCTCCTGCTGGGTAATCGGCGCGTACCGCACCAGAAACGCCGCGGCGCGCTCGACAAACGGAAAGACATCGAACTTCCCCAGCCCATCCACCTTCCAAAGCCGCCACGCCAGCATAATTGGGAAAGCAACCTCATCCAGCTGAATTCCCGTCCAGTAAGGCGTCCCGTCCACCCAAAAATTCTGTGCGAAGCTCCCGTCAGGTTTCTGCGTGCAGGCCAGATAGACCAGAGCCCGCATCGCCGTATCGACCCGCCCACAGGCCAGCAACGCCGAGGCCGTCTGTACCATGTCGCGGGTCCACACCAGGTGATATCCACCCAGATCGTCGTCGCTCTTATGGTTGCCCCACGGAATCGAGGCCGAGGCGATGAACGCTCCCGAATAGGTCTTGTCTTCGTGGGTAAGCAGAATATTGTGGCTGATTTGAAGCAGCGTCCCCTTGTCATGCGATTTCGCCGCAAGCTCCAGAGGACTCGCCGCGCGGTGCCACTGGGTTATAAAGCGCTTCAGATGGGATTCAAACGGAGTCGCCAGCGAGGATATGGCCCCCGAAAGCGCCGCGTGATGCCCATAGCCAAAGCCAAGGGCGACCGTGAACTCACGCCGCCCGCCGGCCTGGTGGTTGAGCTGCACCTCGCCAAGCAAGGCAATGTTGCCGTTGAGGGCGCTGCCAAATTCCCAATCCATCTTGAAGTTTTGCAGGTCTTGCCATCCATCGCTGGTGCCGACATACCCGCAACTCGCCTTGCGAAAGCCACAGTCGCAAACCATCGAAAGTGAGATTCCGTCACGCCAAGCGATAAACGAGCGCTTACCCGCAATCTCCACCGTTCGCGCTGAATTTCCCGCGCCGCCGCCGTTCAAGTGCGGAGCCAGCAGCGCATAGACGTTCAGCTTGCAAAGCACCGACTCGTCGCCCTCGAGCACCGCATGGACGATCAACACCGGATGATGAGGATTGGAAATGATCTCTTTCGTCAGGGTGTAACGGCCTTCAGGATCGCGGCCAACCGTCCGCACGGCGGGCGAATCGGAATCAACGTAATCGGATTTCGTCTCGATCGACCGCTTCTCTTCTTGAAAATACGTCTCGCCGTCCGAGATCAGGAACTCCATGTCGCGGATCTGAGGCCGGTCGATGGTCGGGAAATACACTTCGTTGAGGATGCCGTGGGAGACCGTGTACCAGACCCGGCTGGACGCGGAATAGGCAGTCCCTACCGTATCTTTGGCCGCCGAGGTCCAGCGCGGGGCGAGCCCCGGCCCGCCAAACGCCGCCCCCGATCCCTCAATCCACTTGTATTCTGCTTCCAGGACCGCCATTCGCTATTCCACCCCACAGGAAGCCCGCGGCTTCCGCCTTTCAAGATTAACCGCCAAATCTGGTGCGACGGCTGCGGTACGCACCCTTTTCCGGATTAAAGTTCGGTCAATTCCTGGTTTGAAGCTCAGCCAGACACTATAGCACTTGGATCAAGCTGGTCTAGTCCAGATGCGTCGCACTGCATCGATCGGCTGGCCCCCCCGAACCCCGCACCTTGTTCCTGCATCCATTACTATCGAGAGCGAAGTATTGCGGGAAGCTTCCCCGCCGGACAGGCACGGTTGTCCGCGTATCCAGCATTTGTTGAAGGATTGCCCGCCGCGCCGGGCAGCACACTCGCTGTACGAATCCCAGTAGTACGAACCAAGGAGGAACGCTTTGGCCCACGAAGTCCCACCACTTCCCTACGATTACGCCGCCCTGGAGCCCCACATCGACGAAGCCACAATGAAGCTCCACCACGACAAACATCATGCGGCCTACGTCACCAACCTCAACGGGGCCATCGATAAACATCCCGATCTCGCTAAACATACGGCAGAGGACCTGCTCCGGAACCTCAACAGCGTTCCTGAGGATGTCCGCACCGTAGTTCGCAACAATGGCGGAGGTCACGTCAACCACACGATGTTCTGGGCCATCATGAAGCCCGGCGGAGGGGGCGCGCCGACCGGCAAAATCGCCGACCAGATCACCAAGGATTTCGGCTCGTTCGACGACTTCAAGAAGCAGTTCAACGAAACGACCGCCAAGCAGTTCGGCTCTGGCTGGGGCTGGCTGGTTTACGACGGCAAACTCAAGATCGTCACCACCCCAAACCAGGACAGCCCGCTCTCCTCAGGCCATTACCCCATCCTCGGCAATGACGTCTGGGAACACGCCTACTACCTCAAGTACAACAACCGCCGCCCCGAATACCTCGCGGCCTGGTGGAACGTCGTCAACTGGGACGAAGTCAACAAACGCTTCGCCGAGGCGACCAAGTAACCCGGCGATTACCTGAAGATGGGTGCCCCAGGTTCGCCGCGTTCTTTGCGGCTAACCTGGGTTTGCTCTCGGGTTCACACGCTGCATCTTTTCTTCTCGAATCGGGTCTATATCGTTAGGACGATTAGGAACGATTCATGAAGCAAACCCTCATTCTTGCTTTTCTCCTTGGCGTCTCCGCTCTTTCGCTCCAGGCCCAGACAAGCCTTCCCTCCGACACCGCCCACTTCATCATCAATCAGGGCAACCATCCTGTCGGACGGACCGATTTCTCCATCCTTCCAGTCAAGCAAGGCAGCATCTCCACGCCTTCGGCATACACCGTCACCAGTCATGGAACTCTGAACGTCGAAAATACCAAATACAGCTTTTCCGCCAGCGGCAGCCTCGATAAGGACCTATCCATCCTGCAGGAGAACCTCAACGGCATCGTCAATGGCTCCGCGGTCACCTTCGCCGTCCATCCCAGCGACGGAAACTTCGTGATTGATATCTCCGCCGATGGCCGAAGCTACAGGAATTCGCTCAACCGTCCGGCACAAACTGTCTTCTTCCCAGACTTTGATGTCAGCAGCTACGACATCCTTCTAAGCCTGGTTGCCCGCCATCCCGGTTCGCCGATCTCGGCGCTTATTCCCAAGCAGACTGGCATTCTGAGCACAGCGACACTCGCGCCCCAGGCCGATGTGCAGGGAACGCTCAACGGAAAGACGCTCACCCTCCATCACTCCTCCCTCACCATCGGCTCAGTGGTCAGCGAACTCTACTACGATTCCGGTAATCGAATCCTCGAAGTGGACATTCCCAGCCAGACCTTCGCCGTCGTTCGCGAAAACTTCCAGCTGCAGCCGCCGCCCCCGCCGCCCGCAACCGATACGACTCCCAGCAATCAACCGCAATAGCGCTGGCAGCACTAGCCATCCTGCCCGGGGTTACGCTTGCGCGATATGCTCGGGCTGCAAACCCATGCCGATAAATCTCCCCGTCAACTGCTGAAAGCCAGGGACCCTTGTTACACCCGCAACAGCAACGGCGTTGTAAGCGGGCCAGGATTGTGCAGTACCCGATTCAGAATTCGGTGTGCAAACAACTGCACACGCTGAGTATTCCGGACCGCGCCCTCGCGATAATGCTGGACGTGTTCGAGATCGTACACAGTGAGCCCGTTCGAGCGTAGGGGGCCCGCAAGAATATTGGCGCTCGCGACCGCGTCCTGCAACGCGACGTTGATCCCGATCCCACCCACCGGCGACATCGCGTGGGCCGCGTCTCCGATACACAGAAGCCCCGGCGAAAACCATCGTTCCAAATGGTTCACCTGAATGGTGAGCAGCTTCACCTTCTCCCACGAGTCGATCTCGCCTGTCCGTCCCGCCAGGAACGGAACGATTCGCTCCAGACCTTCTCGAAACGCCGGAAGGCCCATTTGTTGAACTGTCGGAAAGCTCCCCTTGGCAATCAGATATCCAACCTGAAAATAATCGTTGCGGTTGATCAGGATCACGAACCGCCCATAGTTCACGTAACCAAGCGCGTTTTCGGGATCCAAGGACCGCCGCGCGATGCGAAACCAGAGAATATCGATCGGCACGCCATCGTCCACCAGCGGAAGATGACCGGCAATGCGAGAAACGGCATGCCTCCCATCGCAGCCAACCGTAAGATCGGCCGGAATTTCAACCTCTCCGTCCGGAGTCTTCGCCCGCACTCCAACAGTCACGCCGTCCTTTTCCATCAGCCCGGTCGCTTCCCAACCCATCCGCAGCGTGAAGTTGGGATAATGTGCAGCCTCGCCTGCAAGAAAATTGAGAAAGTCCCACTGCGGCATCAGGGCGATGAATTTGGCCCGGGTAGGTAGGTGCGAGAATTCCGACATTGAGACCTTGGAACCACCCACAATCGCCGACAATCCATTCACCTGCGAATGTGGCAGCTCAAGGAACTTTTCGAGAAGGCCAAGCTCGTGAAGCAGTTGAAGCGTTGAAGGGTGGATCGTATCTCCGCGGAAATCGCGAAAGAAATCGGTATGCTTCTCAAGCACAGTAACCGGAAGACCCGCCCGCGCAAGCAGAAGGCCAAGCATGATGCCGGCGGGGCCGCCGCCGATAATACAAGTGCTTTGCATGCAAGCGACTTTAGCAGAGTCCGTAACGCCGTAGGCACAAAGGGGCACGCTAATCGAAAGGACGCTCCGTCCGCTCAATCCACCGCCACAATCATCCCCCGCCCCAGCAACAGCTCAGCCCGATCAAAGAAAGCCCGATCGGCCCCGACCGTAACCCCCGCCGGCTCCAGGACAACCACATATTCCCCAGCCTGCTCCATGTTGAACATCACCCGGCCCGGCCCCGGCGATTCGCCAATCATCGCTTTAAGCTCAGACAGCGTACTCTCGCTCGCGCGGTCAAGCGCAACGCGGATCTTCACATTCTGCGGCAGCCGCACCTTCACGTCCTCCAGCGCCTGAATCGAAGACACTGCCAGCTTCGGCGCGGCATCTTCCTCGGCGCGAAGCTGCCCCCGCACCAGCACCGGAACCTCGATCTTCAGGTTCGCCGCCAGCTTCTCATAGTCCTTCGGGAAGCAGATCAGGTCGATCTTGCCCACCGTGTCTTCCAGCGAAGCCTGCGCATACAGCTCGCCCGACCTCTTCGACTTCGCCACCTTCAACCCTACAATCACGCCGGCTATCGCAATCTCATTCTCAGTCGAAGGTTGACCGCGACGGAAGGTCGTAGGAGCAGGCTTCATCTCCAGCGCTGTCGCCGTGTCCACCACCCCCGGCAGGTTACGCAGCTTCTCCGCATACTTGTCCAGCGGATGACCCGAGACAAAATAGCCCAACACTTCCTTCTCGCTCTGCAGTCGCAGATTTTCATCCCAGTCAGGGATATTCGGCAGATCGTTCGCCGCGCGCGAAGGCGAAGGCTCCTCATCAAAGATGCCGAACAAGCCATGCTGCCCCGCCGCGAAGTCGCGCTGCGCTTTCTGCGCCCGCTCCATTGCTTTGTCGGCAGCCGCGATCAGCTGCGAACGCCGTCCCAGCGAATCCAGCGCCCCCGCCTTAATCAGCGATTCGAGCACCCGTTTATTCATCAACCGCAGATCGACCTTCTCGCAAAACTCCCAATACGAAGCAAAGCTCTTACCTTCGGCCTCTAGCGCCGCACGAGCCGCAAGGATCGAATCAATTGCATTGCGCCCAACGTTCTTGATCGCCGTCAACCCAAACCGAATCGCCTTGCCATGCGGAGTAAAGTCCGCGCCGCTGAATAACACATCCGGAGGCTCGACCGCGATCCCCATCTCGCGGCATTCCTTGATGTACTTGACCACGTTCTCCGGCTTCGAAATTTCCGAACTCAGCAGCGCCGACATAAACTCGATCGGGTAATACGTCTTCAGATAAGCTGTCTGGAAGGCCAACAGCGCATACGCAGCCGAGTGGGATTTATTGAAGCCATACCCCGCAAACTGTTCCATCAAATCAAAGATGTGTTTGACCTTCTCCCGGGGATGCCCTTTTGCAACCGCTCCGGTTACAAATCGATCGCGCTGCAGCGCCATCTCTTCGGCGTTCTTCTTGCCCATCGCACGGCGCAGCAGATCGGCGTCGCCGAGCGAATAGCCGGCAAGCTCGTTGGCGATCTGCATCACCTGTTCCTGGTAAACGATCACCCCCAGCGTCTCTTTGAGGATCACCTCCAGCTCGGGCAGCTCATACTCCACCTTGCGCCGTCCCCACTTACGCTCGATGAAGTCGTCGATCATCCCGCCCTGAATCGGCCCCGGACGATACAGCGCATTCAACGCGGTCAGGTCCTCCACCGAAGTAGGCTTATAACGGCGCAAAACGTCTCGCATCCCGCCCGATTCAAACTGAAAAATCCCAGAGGTCAGCGCCTTATGAAAGACCTGCTCATAAGTCCGCTGGTCTTCCAGAGGAATCGTCTCCAGATCGAGCACGACATCCTGATTCGACTTGATCAGCTTCAGGCAATCGTCAATCACAGTCAGCGTCGTTAGCCCAAGAAAGTCCATCTTGAGCAGACCCAGCTTCTCGATGGCCTTCATGTCATACGAGGTGACAACTTCATCGTTCTTGCTACGACTAAGCGGGACTAAATCAGTCAATGGACGAGGTGCAATCACAACGCCAGCCGCATGAACGCCCGCCCCGCGCACCAGACCCTCCAGCTTTTTAGCGGTATCAATCAGCTCGCGCGTCTGCGGATCTTTGTCGTAGGCCTCCTGCAGCGGCGGCGAATCCTTCAGCGCCTGCTCAATAGTCACGCCGATGGTCGCCGGAACCATCTTCGCGATGCGGTCCACATCGCCATAAGGCAGATCGAGCGCGCGTCCAACGTCTTTAATCGCGGCCTTCGCCGCCATGGTGTTGAACGTAATGATCTGCGCAACCTGCTCGCGGCCATATTTGGCCGTCACATACTCAATCACCTCGCCGCGCCGATTCATATCAAAATCGATGTCGATATCAGGCAGCGAAACCCGCTCCGGATTGAGAAACCGCTCGAAGAGCAGCACATTCTGCAGCGGATCGATATTCGTAATCTCCATCACATACGAAACCAGCGAGCCCGCCGCCGAACCACGCCCCGGCCCCACCGGAATGTCATGATCGCGCGCATATTTGATGAAGTCCCAGACAATCAGAAAATATCCGGCAAACTTCATCGCCTTGATGCAATCGATCTCCCGCTCCAGCCGCGCCTCGTAATCCGAAATCGGAAAACGCAACAGCCCCCGCTCCTGTAAGTGCCGGATCGAGGTATCCAGCCGCTTCTTGAAGCCTTCCCGGCAGACCTCTTCAAAGTAACTGTCCACCGTATGCCAGAGCGGCACCGCAAACTCAGGAAACGGATTATCGACCTTGTTGATCTTGAGCGAACACCGCTCCGCAAACTGCATCGTCCGGCTGACAACCTGCGGCGCATGCGAGAAAAGCTTCTCCATCTGCGCCGCCGACTTCACAAAAAACTGGTCCGAATCAAACTTGAACCGCTTCGGATCATGGATCGACCCCGCCGTCTGCACGCACAGCAGCACCTCATGCGCATGATGGTCATCCTCGCAAAGATAGTGGCTGTCGTTGGTCGCAATGAGCGGAATATTCAGCTCGCTCTCCAGCTTGAACAGGTCGGCATGGATCTTCTTCTCCAGCTCCAGCCCCTGGTCCTGAATCTCGAGGAAAGAAATTCCCCTTGCCAAAGATGTCCTGATACTCGCTGGCGGTGTGCCGCGCCTCTTCGTAGTTCCCGGCAATCAGCTCCTGGCAGAGTTCGCCCGCCAGACAGCCCGAAAATCCCACAAGTCCCGCAGCATGCTCCGCCAGATAACTCTTGCTCACGCGCGGCTTGCGATAGAAGCCATGCAGCGAAGCCTCCGAGGTGATCCGAACCAGGTTCCGATAACCCTCTTCGTTCTCCGCCAGCACCAGCAAGTGGTTGTAATCGTCGCCCTGTGGATCGGCCCGGTGGTCATCCTTCTGGCAGATGTAAAGCTCACAGCCCAAAATCGGCTTGATGCCCCGCTTCTTCGCCGCCTCAAAGAAATGCACCGCGCCATAAATATTGCCGTGGTCGGTAATCGCAACCGCCTGCTGGCCGATGTCGGCAACATGGTTCACCAGCTTTTCAACATCGCAGGCGCCATCCAAAAGCGAATAATCAGTATGCAGGTGAAGGTGGGTGAATTCAGCCATGATGCTGACTTCATTTTAGTGCCGGCAAGAGCATAGGCACGCACGGCGAATCACCGATCTACACAGGGAGTCGAGGAAAAGTAGGGACGAAATTGCACATGAGTCGGCGGAGGCTCTTCTGTATAAGCCCCTGAATCTTTGCGTTTGTCTAGCTTCGGAACAAAACTTCTTCGTGGACCATTCGCAATCCGAGGAGCAGAGTGTGACATCCATCACAGACACCGGTGAATTATCGGAGAACTCTTACAATTAGCAGGAGGAAGTCTCTCTCTGGAAGTCATCGGTTCCCCCCGCGAGGAGGATCTATGCAAACGCTACGAGTGTTGCGCCTCTTAGGCGGCTGTGCGCTTCTCTCTCTTTTCCTTTCAACATCAGCTCAGCTGACGTTAGCTCAGAACAAAGACTCTGAACAGATCACAACCCTGCTTTCTCAAGCGAGAACCCAGGCATGGCAAGCGGCTCAGGATGCCGACATTCTTCAGTCCTATACGAACTCCCCTATGACATGGGAGTCCCATGCGGCTCAGCTCAGATTGATAACAAATGACATTGACGAATTGGCCAAAACCACAGTACAACTCAACGGCCTGCGCCCGCAGGGTTCCTCGTGGCAGCAGGCGGCGATCGACCGGATTAACCCACTCTTGAAAGATCTGGATGACACGGTCGGTTCCACGATCAGGACCTTGGCCGCTAACCCCAGTCAGGTGAACATGCCGCCTTATCGGGAATATGCCCACGAGAGCTATGATGTCGCCCAGGAAGCTGCGGCCGTCATCAGCGACTATGTCAGGTACGGAAAGGCGAAAAGCGCAGTGCGGTCGCCGGAAGTGCCGCCCGCGAGCAACTAGTTAACGATAAGTTTCGGACGAAACTTATCGTTAATCGGTAACTAAAGGCTGGAGCACGCCCAGGCCAGCGTGCTCCACCTCACCTATGGCTCGGGCGCTTACTTTGTCTTGAAAACCAGAAAATAATCCTGCCCATCCGCCTTCGTGAAGTCGTATGAGGCAACCAGCTTGAATCCAGCCTCACCCATCTCCCGCTTCACCACGTCACTGTTCAAACCATGGTCTGCCCCGTTCCCGCTGCGATCGATAATGCCGATCTTCGCGCCCGGCTTCAGCGCCGGCTTCAGACTCGTCAGCAGCACCAGCGGATGCGCAATCTCGTGATAAACCTTCAGCATCAGCACCGCATCCACCGATTGCGGTGGCAGCTTTGGATCATCGGGCGTGCCCAGCAAGGTATGAACATTGGTCAGCTTCTCCTTCTGGATCCGCTGATCAATGTACTGGATCGCCTGCGGATTAATGTCCTCCGCATACACCGTCCCGGTCGAACCCACCCTCGCCGAGGCCCGCACCGTAAACCATCCCGAGCCCGCCCCGATGTCAGCCACGCCCGAACCATGCCGAATGCCAAGCAGGTCCATCACCCGTTGAATCTGCAGCCGCTCGTCGCGGCCCGGAGTCTCGAAGATTGATAGGTCACCGCTGTAGGGAGTGCTGGTTGCACGCTGGCCCTGTTGGCTCTGTGCGCGGCCAGGCACGCAGCTCGACTGTACCAGCAAAAGGACGATGAGAGAGACGAGACCGCGATTCAGCTTCCTAAACCTCATGTATCCAGAATGCCCCATGTCTAGCGCCTATGCCGGGCCGGGCGGGCCATGCGTTTGCTCCAATGAACAACCTGGGCCCGACAGCCTATCTTCCGCCCGAACCACCCGAACTCCGCTGCGACCCTGCGCGATACTCCTCAAGTAGTTGCTGCCGATTGCTCGCGAAGATCTTCACCCGACCTCACATCCGGATACGGCTTGGCACCCATCGTCCCCACCCACAAAATATGGTTGAACTTCACCGTATCCAGATGGTCTTCCACCGAAAAATCCATCCCCTTGCACTGCTCGGCCCACCAGGCAGCGTCATGCATCGGAATCGGCGGCGCCTCCAATGCAACTTTAGAGAATCTCTCCGCCGAAATCGGCAGTTGAGTCTTCGCCAAGTAAGCCGAAGGCACCGCCGTATACTCCCACTCCGCCTGCTTCGCATCGAAGGCGTCGAGCATCGGCATCGCGTGGGCATCATTCAGGTTCAGCGGCTTGATCCTGAGGATCTCCTCGATCGTGCGCACCATGCTCACTGTGTTGTAGCGGGTCGAATCGACAACACCGTGCTTCACATAAGGCCCAACGATGAACGCAGTGCTCCGGTGCGCATCCACATGATCGCCGCCGTCCTGAGCATCATCTTCAATCACAAAGACGAGCGTGTCGTCTTTATACCGGCTATGCGCGATCGTCTCGATCAGCAGGCCAACCGCATAGTCGTTGTCGGCGATCTGCAGCTCAGGAGTATTCACTCCCTTGATCGCCGTGGCATAGTCGCCAAAATGATCATGCATGATCCTCACCAACGACAGGTTCGGCAGCTTCCCATCCTTCTCATACTGCGCGAACTCACGACGCCACTCGGCAAAGCGGTAGTAATCCGGAAACGCGTTATCAAATCCGCGGAAGTACTTATCGCTGTACTTAGCCAGAACGGCGCTCGTCGAATAAGCTACCTGTAAGTGGCTTGCAAATGGATCAGTCTCTTCCGGAATCTCGTATTTCTTTTTCGAGGCGGGCAGATTGTACCTCGCAAGATCGACAAAGAATCCATAGTTGCGCAGCGTCAATCCTGCTCTCAACGCTCCATTCCAGAGATAGCCCTCTCCCTTTTCGTCGTCGTCACCGTCTGGCGCCGCGATGTCTGCGGTCCCAGGCAACACATTAGGATCGTCGCCGCCCAGCGGATTTGCCTTGGCGCGCTCTTTGACGTCGCCGATGCCGACATTCAGATTGCGGTTCGTTCCCTCGGCATCGTCGTTGAGGCCGCGGTCCGCGTAGTTGACCGGAATCTCCTTCTCAATGGTGTCCGTCGTTCTCGCAGAGGTCGACCAGGGCCAGCCATCGCCACTTACATCCGAGGCGTCATAGAAGTTATCGAAGTCGACAAACTTATTCGCAAAAGCATGGAAGTTAGGCGTAGTCTTCTGCGGAAACTGGGTAATGCTAGGATCACCATTGCCCACCGGAAGATCGCCCAGCACCTGATCATAAGTCCGGTTCTCTTTGATGATGTAAATTACGTGGTGGATCTTCGACTGCAACACCGCCAGCGTCGCCTTTTGCTCGTCGCTCAGCGAAGGAGGAATCATATGATCGTTATCAACAAGAACCGTCTTGGTCAGAGAGGCTAACTCCTCATCCGTTGGCAAAGGCAGCGTCTGAAAGCCCGCCTTCGTAATCTGCCATGTGTACTGGTTCGAGGCGCGACAGGCGATCTTCTGTGCATCCGTGATCGTATGGCAATTTTTGGGGTTCGGCCCGGTCGCGCTCTTGCCATTGACAACATAGAGCCTCGAGCCATCAGCGTTAGTGCTGATCGAGTTCGGATAGAAGCCGGTCGGAATCAACCCAGTGACGGCGCTCTCGCTTAAGTCATCGGCCAGCTTCACCACCGCCACGGCATTCTCGCCGCCATTGGTGACGTAGAGCGTCTTCTCATCAGGCGAAAGCGTCACGCTGTTCGGGTTTGCCCCGTAATACCGCTCAGCATTCGGATACAACTCGACTGGAGCTGTCACTTTCACGTTAGCGACGATCTTGTTCGTCGCGGTGTTAATTACCGCGACCGTATCGCTGTTATCCTGCGCGACAAACAAGCGGCTCTGAGTCCTGTTAAGAGTGCACCGATTCGGTTGCCCGGTAAGCTTGATGCGCCGGATCAGCGCAGGTGCGTCCTTCAGCGAGACCACATCGATCTCACGATCCCGAATGCTCGACACATACGCAGTCTCGTTTCCCTTGATCTGCACCCAGTAGGGAAATTCCCCGCCAGGAACGCCGGTCGCCTTCTTCGGATCGATCACCCCGGGCCGTAAATCCAGTTCGCTGCTCTTGGCCCAGCCGATCTCGCCTTTTCTGAGAAGGCTGATCGAGTCGTTCTCGAAGTTCGCCACTACGATCGTCTTGCCGTCGCCGGAAACCGCCAACCCCGCCGCTTCGGGCTTCGTCTCCAGACCGATCCCGCCATAATTGCCATTGTCCTTGTCGACTTTGGCCAGGTGTCCAAGCGAGATTGGATCGCCTTTCTCCGCCCAGCTGCCGCCGGCCGGAGCAAAGACGTGGACGTTGTCATCATCGCCGCCGGAAACATAGAACTCCGCGCCGTCCGGGCTGAACGCAATCCCGCCGTAGGTATTCGGTATGGCAATGGCCTGTTTCTGAACTGGCGTCGACGACGAGATGTCAAAGACGAAGACCCACTCGCTCGACGCATCCGGGTTCTTTTTGCCGCGCTTTGGGCCATCCGGATAAGCCCATTGATTGAAGCCGCTCGTAAGAATTATGAGCGTCTTCCCATCCGGGCTGACAACGGTCGTGACCGCCTGTCCGACTGTGTAATCCGGAGCACTAGCGACCCGCGGATTCAGCGCCTGATAAGTCGCGCCGCGCGGAGCCAGCGGCGTAATCGTCTGGTTCGTACTCAGGATCTGCGGCTGCCCCGAATTCAATTGCGCCAACGCGAAAGGGGGAAACGCAAGCGCGCTTGCAGCAAAGCCCAGCAAGATGCGGGTCCGGTTCATGGAATTCTCCAGAGTCGAAACTGTGATCTCGACACCAGTGTCGCACTAACTCGGATTCATTGCCCGTTCACGCTGGCCACCGGAGTTCCCCGCCCCGTAAGCTCCCGAATCAGATCAACCTCATGCTGCCGGTACGGAGTGTCGTCCTGCCGAAAGACCTCATGAAACCATACCGTAGGCTGTATAAGCACATACGGCCTCTGCCATGAGTCCCACGGCAGGTATGTCTGCGTCTTGCCCGCGACCAGTCCCCAGTTAATCGCGCCCACGTTATATTTCTTCGCGATCGGCAGGCTATTGTCGAAGGTGCTCCCCGCCCCGCGCGCCATATATTCGGTGCAGATGATCGGCCGATGATACATCTGCAACTGTTTGATCCGCGCCTCAAAACCCTCTGGCCACTCGTAGTTGTGGAAGGTGATGATGTCCGATTCCGCAAGCTGAATCTTCGTCATCGGGCTCTCCTTATCCGGATTTACCCAATCCCCTTGCCACACACCGCTCGTCAGCGGCTGCGTCGGATGCATCTCCCGCGCCCATGCAAAAGCCTTGGGCAGCAATGCGCCCACCAGTTCCGCCTTGCTCTTCGCTCCCTTCACCGGATACGAAGACTCATTGCCGTTATCCGGCTCGTTCCAGATGTCCCATCCCAGCACGCGATCGTCATTCGCGAAAGCGCCGACTACTCCCTGCACATAGGCCTTCAGCTTCGGCTCATACGCCGGGTCCATGATGCCCTTCGCGCCTGGACTCTGCACCCAGCCCGAGTTGTGCACCCCGGGAATCGGCGGATGCTGCGGCCCCAGCTTCGGATACGGGTCCCAGCACGAGTCGAAAAGCACCAGCAACGGCCGAATGTGGTGTTTCGCCGCGATGGCGAGGAACTGGTCGAGTCGCTGCGTGAACCCCTTCGGGTCCTGCTCCCAAAGCTGGTCCTGCAGAAACACGCGCATCGTGTTCATGCCGATGCTCTCGCCCAGCCCCAGCTCTTTATCGTTCAAGGCCGGATTAAAGGTCGCCGCCTGAAACATCTCCAGCTGATTGATCGCATCAGACGGAACATAGTTCGCGCCCACCAGCCACGGCTGCTGCGCGTACCACGCGTTGGCCTTCTCTTCCGGCCAGCGCTGCGCCTGCGCGGCAGTGCCGAGGAATATCAACAACAAGCCGGCGACGATCGTCCCGGCGATCGAGGTTTTTGCCTCACATGTCCTGAATGGATTGCATCCGCCTTCGCTCATGTGGCTCACAAGAAGTAGTCCCTTCCGAATCCCGACCCTGCCTGCTCGCACCGTACAACTAGAAATGATCTACGATGCTCTATAGACCCAGCGCACTGCAGCAACCAAGAATGTACTTGAACCCTCACGAGCACGCAATTTCTATGTCGAAGCGATCTGTATGCTGAGCCTCTACCAACGATTGGTTGTCGGTTGTTTGCTCTTAGTCGCAATCGTCCTCGGCATGACGTTTTACGTGAGGAGTTCCCTGCGCAACATGGCCGCGAGCGACACTGCCATCGTGGCCCACGCCACAACCGGCCGGCAGGAAGCCCAGCGCATCGCCGACGAAGAGGTGACCTGGGGTAACCATCTTCTGACCACAATCGAGGTCTGCGCCCTCTTCGCTCTCATCCTCGCTCCGGTCACCGTCTATTCTGTCATCCAGCCCCTGCGCGAGGTCGCGAAAAGCGCACATCGCATCGGTCAGGGGGACCTCAATGCCCGCATCGAGTGGCGTTCCCGCGACGATCTCGGCGCCATCGCGACTGAGGTCAACCGCCTTGTCGTGCGCATTCGCGACCTGCGCGAGACCGAGACCGGCCGCAAGCAGATGGAACACCAGTTGAGCGACGCGGTGTTGCAGTCGATCTTTGAGCCGATCATCGTCACCGACGGCAAAGGCCAACTCCTTAAACTCAATCAGGCAGCCATTGAGCTGCTCGGTGAGGTCGCCGCCGGCGATCGCATGGCGCTCACCAACACACCCGGCGGCGACAAGATACTCAAAGCGGTGCGCGACGCAGTCTCCATGCAGCGCGCCGTCGCAAATGAAGGCGAGGCTGCGCTCCTCCCCATGCGCATCGGCGAGGCGCAACGCAGTTATCGTCTGCGAACCACCCCCATGCGCGACGAAGACGGCAAGCTCCTCGGCGCCGTAACCGTACTTGAAGACGTCACTCAGATGCAGGAGGTCGACCGCTTCAAGAGCCGCTTCATCTCGGTCGCCTCGCAAAAACTGCGCGACCCATTGCAAAGAATACGTCTCAGCCTCTACACCCTCGCCAAAGGCTTCGGCGGCGAACTCAAACCCTTGCAGGCCGATCTCTTGCAGGGCGCGGAAGAAGAGGCCGAGGCGCTCAACGACCTCATGTCCGACCTCATTGACGTCGCCGAGCTCGACACCGGCCGCCGCGAACTCAAGATCGAGCGGCTGCGGCCTATCGACGTCCTGCAAGAGGCTCATGATCGCTGGATCGAAGAGGCCTGCGCCAAACGCATAGAGATCGAGGTGCGTGCCTTCTCCGATCTCTCCCACGTCAACGCCGACCGTCGCGCGCTGCGCAGCATCTTTGACAATCTGCTGAGCAACGCGATTCGCTACACACCCACTGGAGGCTCGATCCTGCTTCGCGCCGAAGAGATCAAAGACCGCGTCCAGTTCTTCGTTCGCGACAGCGGCCGCGGCATCGAGGCCGAACGCCTGCCCAGAATATTTGGCCGCTTCGATACCTCCGGCGAAGCTAGCGATGGCTCCGGACTCGGCCTGGCGCTCGTGCGCCGCCTCGTCGAAGCTCTCGGCGGGCAGGTCGCCGTTGAGAGCCGCCTCGGCGCGGGCACCACCTTCAGCTTTACTGTCCCTATGTCTACGGTCCAGGCCACTCGACACCCTGTGGAGGTCGGCTGATGCCCGACTCCCGAGATAGCCTGGCCTCGTCCCCGGACCCGCCAGAACCTCATCAGATCACGCTCAGTGAGCCCGGTGAGACTATCGCTCCCGAACCCGCCAATCTGCGCATTTATCTCGGCGCTGCGCCCGGCGTGGGCAAGACCTTCCAGATGCTCGAGACTGCGCACCTTATGCGCCAACAGGGCATTGACGTCGTCATCGGGCTCATCGAAACACATGGCCGCGCCGACACCGCGGCCATGATCAAGGATCTTGAGGTCATTCCCCTCAAAGAGGTTCCCTACCGCTCCGTCATCCTGCGCGAGATGGACCTCGACGCGGTGCTCAAGCGTCATCCGCACACTGTCATCGTCGATGAGCTGGCGCACACCAACATCCCCGGCTCTCGCAATCGCAAGCGTTATGAGGACGTGCTCGAGCTTCTCGACGCAGGCATTAACGTCATGACCGCCGTGAATGTCCAACACCTCGAAACGTTGAATGATGCCGTCGCGCGCTCGGCAAGCACAGTCATCCGCGAGACCGTACCCGACAGCCTGCTCAAGCGCGCCGACGAAATCGTCAACGTCGACGTTACCGTCGAAGAGCTTCGCGACCGTCTGCGTCAGGGCAAGATCTACGCTCCCGAAAAAGTAGAGCAATCGCTGGCGAACTTCTTCCGTAAAGGCAACCTCAACATGCTCCGCGAGCTGGCCCTGCGCACCACCGCCGAACGCGTCGGCGAAGCTGCCTCGCTGTACCGTCGCAATCAGGGACTGGAGCAAGCCCCGATACCCGAGAAAGTAATGGTCTGTCTCTCCGAGCGCCCCGGCGCCGAACGCCTGCTGCGCGTGGGCGCCCGTATCGCCGGCCGACTCGCCACCAATTGGTACGCCGTTTACGTCGAGCCGCCCGACCATGACAAGCGCCACGGCGACCCCGAGGCCTTTCAGCGAATGGAGGAATACCTCAAGCTCGCCCGCGACCTCGGCGCAAAAACCGTCCTGCTCAAAAACAAACGAGTCGCCGACGCGCTCATCGCCTTTGCTCAGCAGGAGAGCATCTCTCACGTGGTCTTCGGACAGTCGGCTCGCTCTCGCTTCGACATCCTGCTGCGCGGATCAGTCCTCAACCGCTTCCTCTCCGAGGTCCGCGACGTCACCGTCCAGGTCGTCCCCATGAGCAAAATCAAGCGCTGAAGCAATCAGCCTTCAGGCCTTCAAGACTTCGCGACCAACGCCACGCCCGCCACCAGGAGGAAGCCTCCGGCGACTCGCCATACGTTTAACGGATGCTGTTCCATCCGCAGCCTGCCGAAGTGGTCGATGAGTAACGACGTGATCAATGCGGCGGTCACAGTGAATGCGCTGGTGACTACCTTATGCATCCGCGTGAGGCCGGCATAGACCTGTACCGCTCCCACCAAGCCTCCAAAGGGCGCCGAGGATGATGAATGGGATGATCCACCGTGCGTTCACCGGTTCTCTCCTTTTCATTGAGATGGGATCAGAGTATGCATCGCGATTGCCGCTCCCGTTGCTAGCAGCAGAGCGATCGGCATCGCGACCGCTCCGACCTTCAGGAACCTCCAGAAGCTCACATCCAGCCCTTCCCTGCGCAATGCGAGCAGCCACAGGATCGTCGCCAGCGAGCCGGTCACCGACAGATTCGGACCCAGGTCGACGCCGATCATCACCGAGTTCGCAATCAGCCCAGTTGCACCCGCGGCCTTCAGCGTACCTCCGGCGATCAAGCCCAAGGGAAGATTGTTGACCAGGTTGTTAGCGACTCCCACCGCGAAGCTCGCAACCAGCGCGCCCGCCGCGGGAGCAAGCCCCTGCACCCAGGCAAGCGCGCGCCGCGTTAGATCCAGCGCGCCAATGCTCTCGATTGCATCCACCATGATGAACAGCCCGGCGACCAGGGCCAGTGTCCCCCAGCTGATCTCTCTGGCCAGGCGGAGCGGGTTGGTTCGAGAGAGAGTGCACACTACCGCGGTGACAACCAGAGCGGCAAGGCAAGTCGGCAGCCCAAGGTCCTTCTTCAGCGATGAGGCAACCAGCAGCACCAGCACCACTATGCCCAGGCCGGCGAGCACCAGCCTGCCATGATCGCTCAGTTCCTCGGCCTCGACCCGATGCTCGATGGTGGTGCGAAGCTCTTTGCGAAAGGTCCAACGCATCACTCCATAGGTGGCCAGAATCGAAACAATCGATGGAGCCCCAAACGCCAGCAGCCATTGCCCAAGCGGGGGCATGCCGGCATGAAACACCACCAGATTGGCGGGGTTCGAGATCGGCAGCACAAACGATGCGGCATTCGCAATCAGCGCACAGACAAAAAGATATGGCAGCGGCTCGACCTTCGCCTTCCTCACAGCGCTCAGGATCGCCGGAGTCAGTACCACTGCCGTCGCATCGTTCGACATGAAGATCGTCACCGCTGTCCCAACCGCATAGACCAGCGTAAAGAGGCGCGAGCACGATCCGTCCGCCCCCCGCAAGGTCACCGATGCCAGCCAGTCGAAGACGCCTTGCTCCCGCGCGACCTCCGACAGCAGCATCATTCCGATGAGGAAGAGATAAACATCCATCCCCTCAAGCACGGCATGACCCGCCAGCTTGAGAGGAATAAGGCGAAGAAGGACAAGCAGCAACGCACCCGCACCGATCCAGTAGACCTCGCGAATGCCGCGCGGCCGAATCAGCATCAGCAGGATGCTCACCGCGACAATAAGCGATAGCAGAATATGGCCGAGACCACCATTCATGAGACGGCCTTCTGTGAAAGGTCGCTGGCGATCGCGTTCGTGGACTTCCAGGGCCGCTCCTCGGAAAGGGTCTCGGGCACCCCGAAGGCAAGCACTCCCAGCGCCACGAGCGCGACTCCCCCGAGCGCGAGAAACGAGACGGTATAGCTGTACCGTTGGATCAGCGCTCCTCCAAAACTGGTGCTGAGCGCCGCCCCGGTTCCAACCGCCGTAGCAAGCGCTCCCTGGACAAGATTGAATCGCCCGGTGCCTCGGGTCCGATCGGCAACCACAAGGATCGAAACCACCCCAAAGATCGCGTTGGCCACGCCATCCAGCAGTTGGACGGCGATCAGCAGCCAAGTCGTGTGGGTGAGGGTATACAGCACGGCGCGTACCGGAAGCACTCCAAAGCCAAGCAGCAGAAGCCTCCTGCGGCCGTGGCGATTCGAATATCGCCCAATGGTCGAGGCCGTGCACATAATGACTACTTGAGTCACAATGACGCAGGCAGACATGAACGGAGCCGCGCTCGCTCTGACTCCTTTCGACAACATCTCACCAAGCTGCGGCAACATTGCAGCATTGGCAAAATGGAAGAGGAAGGCGCTGACGAAAAACGACAAGAGGGCTCGGTCGCCAAACACTGTTGGAAGAATCGAGGAGGGTTTCTCCTCCTCGCCTCCTCGATTGCCTTCGCGGCCGCCCCGCGCCAATTGCTCGTCGATGTCGCCGCCACGGATGGCCAATACAGAAACGATAGTCGGGATCGTCAGCAGGGCCGCAGTAATAAAAATAGCGCGATTGCCGAGCACGTGGCTCACGCCTGCGATCAGCAAAGCGCAGGCGACGTTCCCGGCAGAATTGAAGGACTGGTTGCGCCCAAACTGGCGGTCGAAGAGTCTCACGCCGACCAGTCCCATGGTGATCGCCGCCAGCGTTGGAACGAGAAATGGCGCCGTCCCGCCGATGAGAAGCTGCGCCGTGTACACCGGCCATGGGGCGGTCGAGATCGACAGAAGAATGGCCCCGGCGGCCAGCACCAGGCAACCGATCACCAGCACCAGCCGCCGAGAACTCGTCCGATCGACAATTGCGCCGGCCGGAGTCTGCAGCAGGACGGTGACAATCCCGCCGACGGTCAGGGCCGTGCCTACCCGTCCCGCGTTCCACCCTGCCGACGCCAGATAAGCCGCCAGGAATGGACCCAGTCCAGTTTGCACATCCGCGAGAAAGAAGTTCGCAGCCAGCAAGGCTCGAATGCTCTTCGTCTTTCGCGCTTCGAACTCGACCGGCTCCTGCATGACGCTTAAGACACCGCCAGCTCGCGCAGCTTTCGCCGTGCGGAGCTCGCTTCTGCTGGGTGTTTCCTCGCTCGGCGCAGGTTCTTCGCCTCGTGCTGTGTTTCGTCGCGCGGACTCTCCCGCTTCTTGGCTGCTTTCTCGGGGAACATTTATGCATTCCTGAAATTGCTTGAATTTTCTTTTCGCAACTAGGATGTCGTTCTAGCCCTCTCAGGCTGCCACTTGCCTTGTCCGTTCTTCGGCTGCGATGATGCATCGAGCCTGAAACCGACATGACCAATCGCCCTCTGCTTCTGCTCGCCATCGCTGCCTTCGCCCTCACCGCATCCGCCCAAAGCTCAGGATGGCCGCCACCAGCCAGTCTCACCACCATCCCGCTCTGGCCGCATGGAGCCCCCGGCGCTCCACCAGCCCGTCCCGGCGCGGAAGCAGACATGACCACACCCAAAGACAATCTCATCGCCGGCAAGCCAGTGATCCGCATCGGCAACGTCTCGGTGCCGACGCTCACCGTCTATCCGCCTAAAACGCCCAACACCGGCGCTGCAATAGTCGTCTTCCCCGGAGGCGGCTACAACATCCTCGCCATCGACCTCGAAGGCACCGAAGTCTGCGACTGGCTCAACTCCGCCGGAATCACCTGCGTGCTGGTGAAGTACCGCGTCCCCGCAACCGGCCCTTACCCTAAGTCCGACGCCGCGCTCCAGGACGCCCAGCGCGCCATGGGCATCGTCCGCGAGCACGCCACCGAATGGCACATCGATCCGAAGCGAATCGGCGTCCTCGGCTTCTCCGCAGGAGCTCACCTTTCCGCAGCCATCAGCACTCACTATGACAAGCGTCTTTACGATCCGATCGACGCCGCCGACCAGCTCAGCTGCCGTCCCGACTTCGCGCTCATCATCTATCCCGGCTATCTCGCGCTCGCCGACAAGGACTTCGCGCCCAACCCCGACATCAACCCCACCGCCGACACCCCGCCCACCTTCATCGTCCAGGCCGAAGACGACCCGGTCCACGTCGAAAACGCCACCGTCTATTTCCTCCAGCTCAAGAAAGCAAAGGTCCCCGCCGAGCTGCATATCTACGCCGAAGGCGGACACGGCTACGGCCTCCGCCCCACCAAGCTCCCAGTAACCACCTGGCCCCAAACCGCACAGATATGGCTGCGCACGATCGGAATTCTGCCTCCTCAATAGCAACAGAGAAGCCGGCTTGGACTTTACTCGTAACGAAGCGCAATAATCGGGTCGATCCGCGTGGCGCGGCGAGCCGGAAAATACGCAGCAATCAGAGTCACAGCGGCAATGACAACGACGGCTCCAATCAGCGTCAACGGATCCGAAGGACTCAACCCAAACAAGCCCGCTTGGATCGCATGGCTAGCGGCCAGGGTCGCCGGAACTCCCAGCGCAACGCCAATTCCCAGCAGCACCAGCGATTCGCGCAGAACAAGCCACAACACCTTGCCTACATTTGCGCCCAGAGCAATGCGCACACCAATCTCATTCGTTCGCCGAACCACGCTATAGGTCATCACGCCATACAAACCGATCGCACAGAGCGAAAGCGCCAGCACCGAGAAGAATCCTGAGAGCTGCGAGACCAGTCTTTGCTGGTCGATCAGGCTGTCGAATAGTTCGCCAATAGTTTGCACGTCGAGGATAGGCAGGTTCGGATCGATCTCCGCCAGAGCTGTCCGCACCTCGCCCGCCACGGCAGCCGGATCGCCGGCCGTCTGCACCTGCAGCCAATAGGCATACTGGTCGTCTTCGGTAAGTTGCATGACCGCAAGATAGGCCATCGCGTCATGTTCCTCGCCCGCATGGTTGTAAGTCGCGTCCCGAACGACGCCCACAATCTGCCATGTTCCCTTCACACTCGGATCGGCGACGGTGAAGCTATGGCCGATCGCGTCCCCATGCGGGAAGTACTTATCAGCCAGCGTCTGGTTGACGACCACCGCCTTGGTCGAACTCGCCGTGTCCTCGGCGCCGATCGTCCGCCCCCGCAGCAGCGGAATCCCCAGCGTTTCAAAATAACCGGGCGACACACGATTGAGCAGCGTGCTCACATCTTCATTAGGCTTGGTTGGCCGTCCCACGATGGTGATCGGCGAACCCCAGTTGCCATGCCACATCGGCGGCCCGCCCGAAAGCGTCGCCGACCTCACGCCCGGCAGCGCATCGATCCTGCTCAGGATTCGTTCATATAGCGCGTTCAGCTGCTCAGGCTTATATCCCGCGAACTTGGGATTCGTGCTAACCAGCAGAATATTCGTCCGGTCGAAGCCAAGATCCTGGCTATGAAGGTTATGCAGAGTCCGCAGAAATAGTCCCGCGACCGCCAACAGCACCAGAGATAGCATCACCTGCCCGGCCACCAGAAGATTTGGCATCAGTCTTCCCGAGCGCCCGCCGGCGCCGGCTGCAGTTCGCGAATTCGCATTAAGCGCGCCGGTAACATCCGTCCGCGAAACTCGCAACGCGGGCGCAAGGCCAAACAGCAACCCCGTCAGCACGCAAATAGCAGAGGTAAAACCCAGCACGCGCAAATCCGGAGTGGCCGCCAAAGCCGTGTGAGACGATGCACCCACAATGAACTTGATAAGAACGCCCGTCCCCCAGAACGCCAACACCAAGCCCAGCGCTCCACCGATGAACGCCAGCAGCAGCGTCTCCGTAAGCACCTGCCGCACGATCCGCGCCCGGCTAGAACCCAGCGCCAGACGCGTTGAAAACTCCCGCTCCCGCGCCGCCGCCTTCGCCAGCAAAAAGTTCGCCAGGTTCGCGCACGCAATCAAGCAGCACAATCGCAACAATCCCCATCAACACATTCAACGGTGCCTCATATTGGTCGCGAAGACCCGAGATACCGGCGCCGCCCGGCAACAATTGAACGGAGTATTGCGCAATCTCCTTGCGACGCGCCTCCGTTACCTGCCCGCCCTCGTGCTCGGCCATGGACTGCTGCAACTGGGCGCTCACCCACGCCTGAGCCTCTGGCAGAGTCACCCCGGCCTTGCGCCGCGCCATCATATGCACCCAATACAGATTCGACGAATCCAGCATCACCGGTTGCTGCATCACCTCTGCCTGCATCGTGATCGGCAGCCACATGTCCGGGGAGGTTGAGTTGAGATCGACGCCATAGAAGTTCCCCGGCATTACGCCGATCACAGTGAAAAGGGTGCCGTTGATCTTGATCACACGCCCGATCACAGCGGGATCCGCAGCAAGCTCCTGCTGCCAGTACCGATGGCTGATCACCGCGACAGGACTGCGCCCCGGAGCATCGGTGTCCGCTGGAGCAATCGTTCTTCCAAGGATCGGCTCCGCACCCAGCACCGAAAAGAACGTGCCGGAAACAAGATTGCTAAACGCCTGCGCTGCCGTACCGCTGCCGTTCATTCCCGAACGCACACTGATCTGCACCGGGAAACTGCCGAAGGCGCACACTCTCTCGAACTTTGCTGTTTGACTATTCTCCTGATCGTGCTCGAGTCGCTTGTAAAAATCGTAGGTAAAAATATCGATAGGCCGGGGATGATCAAATCCGCCCAAGATGCCCCCGCCAGTCGCCTTGCCAAATGACACCAGCTGTTGCGGATCGCGCACCGGCAGCGACTTCAACAGCAAATCGTTGATCAGCGTGAAGATCGCCGTATTAGCGCCGATGCCGAGCGCGAGCGAAAGAATCGCGACAATCGAGAAACCCGGAGACTTCAGCAGTTGCCGCGCGCCATAGCGAATGTCCTGCCAGAGCGATTCAACTCCAGACTCCCACCCCGCCGACCAGACCTTGTGCCGCACCGTCTCCGTCGTGCCGATCTCCCGATTCGTCGCGCGCAGAGCCTCTTCTCGCGTCATTCCGCGCCGCATCTTCTCGTCCACCGCAGCCTCCTGATAGCCTTGCAGCTCCTCTTTGATCTCCTGGTTTCGCCGCTCGCGATGAAAAAGCGCTTTGACGCCGCTCGCCAGACTCCGATATATGGCCATCATCTCTCCTCAGGCTTCCATGATCCGATTGATGGCAGCGAGCTGCCGTCCCCATTGCTGCGTCTCTTCTTTCAACGCCTTTTTTCCGGATGCAGTGAGCAGATAATATTTGGCGCGCCGATTGTTCTCCGTAGCTCGCCACTCCGCCTTGATCCTGCCGCCACGCTCCATCCGGCTAAGGGCAGGAAAAAGAGACCCGGGATTCACGCAAAACACCCCGCCGCTGATCTGCTCAATGCGCAGCGCGATGCCATAGCCATGCATGGGTTCAAGTGCCAGCGTTTTGAGCACCAGCATTTCCAGCGTCCCCTGTACCAGTTCGCTCGATCGATCGGCCATGCGCCATTCCTCTTGATTACCTAGAGGTACGCCATCTCCTCTTGATTGTCAAGATGAACCATATTCCCGTGGCGGGCGCTTCTGAGGGAAGGTTAGAGTGCGTATCAAGACCGGGTCGGGAAGAAGTCAGCCAAAGAGCTTCATGATCCCACTCGCCGGAACATCCGGTTGCAGAAATGTGGCCGGGGTACCGTAGTCGGAGACCAACGCCTCGGCAGCAAGATAACCGCTCCTCGCGGCACTTTCCATCGTCGACGGCCAACCCGTCGCGGTCCAGTCTCCAGCCAGGTAGATGCCGGGCCATGGGCTGTGTGGAAACGGCCTAAGCCTATCCAGTCCAGGCAACACTGAGAACGTAGCCCGTGCCTCTTTCAAGATTCCGCTCTTCACTACCTTCGCCCCGTTCACCTCAGGGAAGAATGAAGCCAGCTCAGCCAAGGCACTATCGAGTATCTCCGAACGCTCCATCTTCAACTGGGCTGTCGACGCTGCAATAACCAACTCGACATAACTTCCCTGCTCTTCCGGATAACTCCGAATGCGCGACTTATGGAAGATCCACTGTATCTCCGTATCTAGCAACGCCGCATGATGCAGATCGGTAATCTGCCGGTCAAACCACAGATGCACCGTCGTATAAGGCGCATGAATGAACCGCCCAAGACCGCGATCAAGTTCATCGGCTGCGTCCGACCTCGGCAATCCCCAGACCAGCTTTTGCGTCTGCTCAAACGGAAGCGCCAACACCACGGCGTCTGTCGTATGATCTCCAGCCGCAGTCCGAACCCTCCACCGGCCATCACCCGGAATAACAGCCTCCACTCCGCTCCGAAGACAGAGCCTCCCGCCTAAAGCCTCAAGCCGCTGTACCGCTGCAGAGTAAAGGTCGCTCAGCGGAACCGTCGGAATTCCCAACTTCGCCCCCAGCGGCGACTTCAGGAAAAGCTCGCGAAAGACTTTGGCCCCCACCCGCAGCGAGCAATTCGCAAAGCTATCATTCAATGTGCAGAGCACCACCGGCTCCCAAAAATGGCGGATCGCGAGCGGCGTCTGTCCCGTCCGCTTCAACCAATGCTCCAGGCTCACATCATCATCCTGCTCGGTCGCTGAGAGAAACCTCGACATCCCTCGAGCAATGGCAAGCTTGTCCGCCGTTCCAAGCATCGGCGCGCGCAGAAACGCGTCGCTGAAATGGAGCGGCGCCGGCAATCCGTTGGGATGAAAGATGCTGCGGCGTCCGCCCGGCTCCAGAAAAACAAGCTCGTCGTACCACCGAATCTTGTCCGCTGCTCCCGACATCTCCAGCAAATGAATCAGATTCGTGCAGCAGCCCAGCAGCACATGCTGGCAATCCACCACCTCATGCAAAGCTGGATGCTCATACGACGAAGCGCGCCCACCCACGTAAGGCCGCCGCTCCACCAACGTCACATCGTACCCCGCCCCAGCCAGCGCGCACGAGGCCGCAAGGCCCGCGACTCCCGCGCCCACAACTGTCACCGTTGCTGTTACGATATCGCTCATAAGATCGTGGACTCTGGTTTTGATCGCCCAATCGTCAAACGGCAAATCAACCGCGTCTGCGCAGAGTGCGCAAAATCCCCCACCCTAGGATCGCCAGCTTCTCATAAGCCGGCAAACTCACGCGCCCGGAAAAGACGTTGTAGCCCGAACCCTTAATCTTCAGCAGCAGCCGGTGATAAATAGTGATCAGCACCCACAGCGCCGGACGGCTGTCCGCATCGATCAGCGGCAGCAGCTTCTTGCCCGACTCGTAATACTCTTCTGCGCGCCGCGCCTCCCAATACAGCAGCTTCCGCACTGGCTCGGTGAGGCCGTGCTCCTCATGCGCTGCGGCCAGTTGATCCGGAGTCACTCCAAAACGGCGCAGATCTTCGAGAGGCAGATAGATGCGGCCACGCTCTGCGTCCTCCCGCACGTCGCGCAGGATGTTCGTCAGCTGAAAGGCGATACCCGTCTCCTCCGCAAGCTTCTCCGCCCGCGCCTCCCGGTATCCAAAGATGCGGATACACACCAGCCCAACCACCGATGCCACTAAGTAGCAGTATTGATAGAGCTCCTCGAAGGTCTCATAAGTGTCGTAAGACCTACCGTCGTTCCCGCCTGAGGGGCCACTCCGGCGAAGGTCCATCGTCGTGCCCTCAACCAGTTGCTCCAGTAGTTCCGGCGGAATCTCAAATCGCTTTTGCGCATCGCGCAATGCAATGAATACCGGGTCATCGGCGACCCCGCCCTGTGACGCATCATGCCACGCCGCAAGCCACTGACTAAGATTAGCCTGGCGCTCGTTGACCGAAAGACTCTCGTCATCCGACAGATCGTCGGAGTGGCGCATAAACGCATAGACGGCGCAAATCGCGTTGCGCTTGGCCTCGGGCAGGGCTACGAACGAGTAGTAGAAATTCTTCGCTTGCTTCCGGGCGATTTCTCTGCAGACTCGATAGGCTTCCGCAATTTGGGTCGCCATCTGCCCTTTCGAAACATCCATGGTCAGGCGGCCGCCCGTGGGCGCCCTCGATCTTTGCCGCCCCGCGCCGCCAGTTTGCCGCCCAAAGCAGTGAGCAAGAGTCCGGCTTTGCGCCACTTCGAGATGGCTGGCCTCGCGCGCAGCACGTCGTAGTCCTTCGCTTCGATCGCTCTTAATATCTCGAGGCCGCCGCGCGTAAACAGGTCCAGATCCAGCGCAAGATCGCGATCGACCATCCCAATCAATGGAGCACCGCTAGCAAACATTTTGCGCGCCTCGCTCACCTCATGCCTGAGCAGTTCGCGAAAAGCCGGAGCACTCACCCCCGATGCAATCATCTCTTCATTCACGCCAAATCGACGCATGTCCGCAAGGGGAAGATAAATTCGCCCTCGCTCATAATCCGATCGAACATCCTGCCAGAAATTCGCAAGCTGCAGCGCCGAGCAGGTGAAGTCCGAGAGCCGAAACATCTCCGCATCCCGATAACCGCAGGCATACAACACCAGATGCCCAACCGGGTTCGCAGAATAGCGGCAATACCCCAGCACCTCTGCCATCGATTCGAATCGAGTGACCGTCTGGTCTTGCTTGAACGCAACCAGCAGATCTGCAAAGGGCTGCTTCGGAATGTCGCACTCCTCAATCGTCGCAGCCAGCGCGACAAACACCGGATGCCGTGCCTTCCCGGCATAACACGCATCCAATTCCTCGCCCCATAGTTCAAGCAGAGCCAGCGATTGCTCGCGGTCTCCGACCTCATCACCGAGATCATCCGAGATCCGGCAATACGCATAGATACTCTGGAAGTGCGGCCGCAGCCGCTTCGGCAAAAACCACGACGCCACATGGAAATTCTCGTAGTGCGTCTCGGTCAGCCGTTTGCAGTACTCGCGAGCTTCTTCCAGAGTCGGAGTCGCTTCCGGAATGCCATACTCAGGCGGCAGCGCCGCCCATCCACGCCGCAACAATTCAGCTTTGGCCAGCGTTTGAGAGGTAATCTCGTCTTGAGTCTGCGATACCGGCAAGTTCAGCAACTCCGCGCCACCTAGAAGGTAAGGCGCACACCTGATTATCTCAGGAATGTCGCTTCGTTCGACCTCAGGATAGGTCGATCAGGGGATGATCGCGGTCTTAATATCGTTCGACCGGTCCATCAATTTACGGAAGACCCCATTCAACTCCGTCAGCCGCGCTCGTCCGGTGATGTACTCGCTGCACTTGAAGCGGCCGCTCGCCACAATCTGGAACGCCCGACGACAGGCCGCCGGCGTATGGTGGAAGCTCGACTTAAGCGTGATGTCGTTGTAGTGGAGCCGGTTGGTATCGAGCGAAACCCGGGTGCCGGCAGCGCATCCGCCAAAGAAATTCACCGTCCCACCCTTGCGTACCATGTCAACCGCCCATTGCCATGTGGTCGGCGTCGCAGCCGCGTCGATGGCTATATCCACGCCGCGACGCTCATCGGTAAAGCTGCGCACCGCTTCGATCACATCGCGCGTCCCGACGGTCTTAACGACCTCCTTCGCACCAAACAGACGGGCGCTCTCCACTTGCTCCGGACGCTTGACTACGGCAATCACGCGCAGACCGCTCAACTCCGCCGCGTGAATAAACATCAGCCCAATCGGCCCAGCGCCAATCACCGCAATCGAATCACCCGGCCGAGCCCCGCTCTCTTCCAACCCGCGTACCACGCAGGCCAGCGGCTCAGTCAGCGCAGCATGCTCCAAAGGAACATGCGCAGGAACAATCAGCGTATTTTTCTCAACAATCCGCGCCGGAATCCGAATGTACTCGGCATAAGCGCCATTGTTGAAGAGCAGATCCTCGCAAAGGTTTTCTTGCTGCCGCTTACACCAGAAGCACTTCCCACACGGCGCCGAATTCAACGCCACCACACGCATCCCGGGCTCGAACTGCGACACGCCCGCGCCTACTTCGCGCACCACTCCGGCGAGTTCATGGCCAAAGAGCGCCGGCAGCGCCAGCATTTTGGCGTGGTATCCGCGGCGATAGGTCTTAAGATCGGTGCCGCAGGTGAGCGCAGCCTGCACTTCGACAACTATCTCACCGGCCTCGGGCCGGGGCATCGGAACGCGCTCGATCCTTACATCTTCCTGGCCGTACAGTACCGCGGCATTCATTTCAGTAACTTCTGTTAGCATGGCGTCCATTTCTCTAGCCGCTCTCCGGCTATCAGGCGCACGGATGAATCATGATCTTCATAGAACTCGCACTGGGGTGCGAGGCGATTTCAATGGCCTCGACCGCCTGTTCGATTGGGAAACGATGAGAAATAAGCCGGGTAAGATCAAATCCATTCCGATATCCGTCGAACACCAGCCTGGCCCCCTCCTCTTGTATCTCTGCCGAGGAGCTATACGAACCAAGTAAGCTCTTTTCATCCATGCAAACTACAGCCGGATCGATTGTCACCTCGCCATGCTGCGTCTGCGCAAAGAGCAGAATCCGTCCGCCGGGACGGGCCGCATCCATCGCCGGACGGATCAATCCATTTCCGCCTACGGCAAGAATCACAACATCAGCCCCGCGCCCTTCGCTCTGCGCTTTGGAAACTCCGATCACGTCCTCTTTCGAAGCATCAATGGGATGTGACAGCCCATAAGTCGCGGCTATCTTATGCCGCTCCGCATAAAGGTCTGAGGTCAAGACCTTCGCTCCGCTGCGCGCAGCCAGTGTAGCCAGCAGAATTCCAATCGGCCCCTGCCCTATCACCAGGACGGTCTCGTCCGGCTCGATCTTCAGATTTCGCACCGCCTTGAAGCAGGTGTTTACCGGCTCCACAAACGCCGCCTGCTCAAACGGGACGTCGTCGGGGATCTTGACCAGCCCTCGCCGCACGATCCAGTCCATCACCCGGACATACTCCGCAAAGCCGCCGCCGGAAGGCTCAAAACCCGCCGTGCAGCCCACCCGCTTGTAGCTGTCGCACTGGGCAAAAGTCTTCTTGCGGCAGTAGTAGCAGTCGCCGCACGGAACATGGTGAAAGACCACCACGCGGTCGCCCGGCTTGAACCCAGCAACTTCCCCGCCAACCGCCGCAATCACCCCCGCGGTCTCATGACCAAAGATCCGCGGCGCCGAATGCGAGCCCGTGTGGATCTTCTTCAGGTCAGTCCCGCAAACTCCACAGGAATGCACTCGAATCAGCACTTCGCCGGCGCCAATCACCGGCACCGGCATCTCTTCCAGACGAACGTCGTTAATGCCGCGATAGACCGGGGCCTTCATCCGCTGAGGAAGAGTGCCGGCTACCAGGAATGGGCCTGTTTCAGTCAAGGTTGCCATATGTCGTCTTATATCCTACGCTTAGCTTCTGTTTCGGTGTAGAGCGACCCATTCCGCGCCGCTCCCGGAGTTACTTCGAAGAATCCCTCTCATTCCACATAATCTGAGAGCCACCGCTCCAGTTCCCGGCCAAGGTTCCGCGCCGCCGTCCCGCTGTCCCGCGCCAGCCGGATCACCGGCTTCCACAGCACTGGCCGCAGCGACACATAGGCGGCAAACGTCCGCTGGCGAAATCCTCCGTCGGGGGTGGTGAATTTTCCCAACTCCGGCAGGTCTAAGTCATGCCCGTCTGAGACAGCCTTGATCGCGGAAAAAGGAATCTCTTTTATCCGTGCGGCCGCCGCGACCGCTGCCGCCTCCATATCCACCAGATCAGCCGAGTACATCTCGCTCACCCGTCGTTTATCTTCGGCAGAGGCCACATGGTCCGTCGTTACCAGCACCGAGCCAAGCTCCTTCGTCCCGCCCAGTCCCTGAGCTTCGAAGATCGCGCCGGTGGCCGCGTCCACCACGGTGCGTACACGCCACACACCGCCGGGAGTCATCCCCGCATGTAGACCTCCAGCCCACCCCGCAGACACGATCCGGTGGATCGGGCCAAAGCGCAGCGCAGTAGCGGTGGCAAGTTTCGCTCGTTCCCCGCCCAGACCGCCAAAGACCGCGACCGCCTTCTCGGTCGAATAGACAGTGACACCATCGCCATCACTCTCCAGCTTCCATCCCTTCACCAACGGACGAAGCTCGCCCGCCATCGCCGCTACGATCGCTACTCGAGACTTCAACTCGCGTGCCTCTCCTGGCCCCGCACATACCCGTTCGCACGAAACCATTCCACCGCGGCCCGGAGCGCTGGATAAACCGGCACTTGCCGAAAGCCCAACTCCCGCTCTGCCTTCGCTGAGGAAGCGTACATCATTTTCTTGCCCATCCGCACCGCCTCGACAGTCGCACGCGGCTCCTTGCCCAGCAGGCGCCCAGTAATGTTCTCATCGAAGAAGGCAAAGCCCATAGCCACCCAGTGCGGGACCTTCCGCGTGGGCGAGGGCAATCCGGTAATCGCCGAGAGCTTATCCAGTATCTGTTTCAGCGTCAGGTTCTCGCCGCCGAGAATATACCGCTCGCCGAACCGTCCCATCGTCAGCGCGTCGGCATGAGTGCGCGCGACTTCACGGACATCCACCAGATTAAGTCCCGTATCGACATAGGCAGGAAACTTGCGATTGAGAAAATCGACGATTATGCCTCCAGTCGGCGTCGGCTTCAAATCATTGGCGCCGACAGGGGTTGTGGGATTCAAAATCACCACCGCCTGCCCAGCCAGTGCCGCCTTCATCGCTTCCTGCTCAGCCAGAAACTTCGATCGCTTGTAGTGCCCGATCATGTCGGCAAGCGAAACGGGCGAGGATTCATCCACGATCGTTCCATCGCTGCGAAAGCCCATCGTCGCCACGCTAGATGTGTAGACAAACCGCGGAATCCTTTGCTCCCGGGCAACGTGCAGCAGGCCTCGTGTTCCCTCCACATTCGCTGCATACATCGCGTTTGGATCGCGAACCCAGAGCCGGTAATCGGCCGCGACATGCATCACCGCATCACAGCCGGAGACGGCCGAGCGCAAAGATTCCGGCTCACGAAGATCACCTACGACGGTTTCCCCGACGATGCCTTCCAGGTTGTCAGTCCGGCTTGTCTTGCGCACCAGCAACCGCAACTCCGCGCCTCTGCTGGCAAGCTCTCTCGCCACATGACTGCCCACAAATCCAGTTGCGCCTGTGAGGAAGACTTTCATTGAGGACGGAAATTCGGTGGAAGCTGCGGCTTCCTAGTCCAAGGCGTCCGGCACGATGCCGATGTTCTTCTCGCCGGCCGCCTTTTTCTTCTGATACTGCGCGACCCACGCTTCCCAGTGTTTCCCCGCCGCGCGGTCCTTGCCAAACTCCAGCCGCGCAATCTCAGAGTAGTGAATCGAAAGCTTCTCGTTAGAAGTCGCGGGATAGAGCCGCACCACCGAATCCTCAAGCGACTTCCCCGTCTTACGGTCGAAGATATAGCCCTCGAGCTTCGTGCCGTCTTTTCGGGTGATCACGACATCGCCGCGATAGTCGAAAGCCTTCTCAAAGGCATCGAAAACCTCCGCGTCGGTCGCCAACTCCGGAATCCAGCCCTCCAGATTGTCGTGCCGAAAGCCAACCGCGACTTCCTGCGCGTCCGGATCTATCACCGCCGATTTCGTTTCAAGCTCGCTCACGCCCGCATCCCTTCGACTTCCCTCGCCGGCTCGGCAATCTGCACTAGCGCAGCATGTCCAGACTCCGTCGGACGGTTCAGCAGATCAAGCGCGCCGCGGTCTTCATACTTGCTAAAGAAGGTCGCCTTGACCATCCCGAGAAAACCCTCCATCGTCCCGAAACCATGCTGGACGGCAGTCGGCTCATACCCACAGCTCACCATGCAGTTCGCGCACTTCGGATTGCCACTCTCGGTGCCATAGCCATCCCAATCGGTCAGCTCCATCAACTCCTTGAACGTATCGACATAGCCGTCCTGCAGCAGGTAGCAAGGCTTCTGCCAGCCAAAGATGTTGTAAGCCGGCGAGCCCCACGGCGTGCACTTGTATTGCCGCTTGCCCATCAGGAATTCCAGGAACAGCGGAGACATATTGAACTTCCAGTTCTTCTTCCGGTTCGACAGAATAGCCCGGAACAACCTCCGCGAACGCGCACGTCCCAGAAAATGCGTCTGGTCCGGAGCCTTGTCATAGGTGTAGCCCGGAGAAAGCACCATCCCCTCGACGCCCATCGACATCACTTCGTCAAAGAAGGCCCGAACGCTGTTAGCATTCGCTCCGTCAAAGAGAGTCGTGTTCGTCGTGACTCGGAATCCCCGCTTCACCGCCTCCCGAATCCCCTCAACCGCAATGTCGTAACCGCCTTCGCGGCAGACCGAGAAATCATGGTGCTCGCGCTGCCCATCCAGATGGACCGAGAAAGTCAGATACTTCGAAGGAGTAAACTCCGGCAGCCGCTTCTTCAGCTCAAGTGCGTTTGTGCACAAATAGATGTACTTCTTCCGCGCGATCAGCCCGTTCACGATCTCGACGATCTGCGGATGCAGCAAAGGCTCGCCGCCAGGAATACTCACCATCGGCGCGCCACACTCCTCGACCGCCGCGAAACACTCTTCCGGCGAGAGGTTCTTCTTGAGAATGTGCGGCGGATACTGCACCTTGCCGCAACCCGCGCAGGCAAGGTTACAGCGAAAGAGCGGCTCCAGCATCAACACCAGCGGATACCGCTCGCGTCCCTTGATCTTCTGCCCGAGGACGTAAGTTGCCACCGTCCACATCTGCGAAATCGGAACAGCCATCGATAGATTCTCCTGAACCAGACTTACAAATCAGTGCCAACTTCATCCCCAACTGCGGACTGAAAACTGACCACTGAACTGATAACTCTAAGCGGCGCGTTCCATCGCCTTGCGATAAGTCGTCAAAGCCAACAGGGGGAAATAATCCCGGTACAGGTGGTAAGCAAGATAAAACACCCGCGGGAATCCCGTTCCCGTATAAATCGCCTGCTTCCCCGCACCTGCTCCGATCGTTTCGTCCCACGACCCGTCCGCCAATTGATGCGCCAGCAGCCACCGCACGCCCTTCGCGACCGAATCGCTGCGCGTATCACCCGCCGCCAGCAGGCCAAGCAGCGCCCAGGCAGTCTGCGAGGGAGTACTCGCCCCAATGCCCCGAGTACCCGGCTCATCGTAGCTATGTAAGCTCTCGCCCCATCCGCCATCGGCATTCTGCACCATGCGGATCCACTCCGCCGCCTGCTGGATCTGCGGCTCATGGTTCCAGACCCCAATCGCCTCCAGGCCGCGCAAGACAAGGTAGGTGCCGTAAAGATAGTTCACGCCCCAGCGGCCAAACCAGCTTCCATCCGGCTCCTGCTGGTCATAGATGAACTTGATCGCCTTCTCCACTCGCTTGTCGCGCTGCGTATAGCCGTAGGTCGCCAGAGTTTCCAGAATGCGTCCCGTAATATCAACCGTCGGCGGATCCAGCATCGCATTGTGGTCGGCAAACGGAATGTACTGGAAGATCATCTTCGTATTGTCTTTGTCGAAGCTCGCCCAGCCGCCATTCCGGCACTGCATGGCGAAGATCCAATCGATCGCACGCTTCGACACGTCATACTGGTAACGCTCGCGCGGATTGTCCACTTTATTCAGCGCTAACAAAACCTGCCCGGAATCATCCACGTCCGGATAAAACTCATTGTTGAACTCGAAATACCACCCACCAGGCTCGGCGTTGCGCACCTTGACCGCCCAGTCGCCCTTATGCCGCACTTCCTTCGACAGCATCCAGTCGACCGCCTTCAGCAGCCGCGGATCGTTACGCGGAATATCCGCCTCGCCCAGCGCAAAGACCGCCTGCGCCGTGTCCCACACCGGCGACACCGCCGGCTGCATCCGGAAAGTCGGAACCGGATAATCCGCCGTACCCTCTGGCTCATCGATGCCCAGCTTCTCAAACTCATCCATCGCGCGAATCACCTGCGGATCGTCCAGCGAATATCCCAGGTGCCGCAGCGCGATGATCGAGTTCAGCATCGCCGGATAAATCGCGCCCAGACCGTCCGACATCTCCAGCCGCGCCAGCATCCATTTCTCCGCCTTCTTCAGCGCAATCTGCCGCAGCGGCCGAATATGCACCCGCTCGGCCAGATGAATCAGCCGATCGGTCGCCAGGAAGAAGTTCCTCCAACTCACCAGCTTCTTGCGATTAAACCGCAATCGCAGATCAGCTTTGTCCCGCCCGCCAACAAACAACTCAGCGATCCCCTGCTCCGGAGCCAGCTTCTTAAACGGCTTCTTCGCATAAAGAATCGACAGCGGAACCAGGATCGACCGCGACCACGAAGAAATCTCGTAGATATTGAAGTAAAACCAGTTGGGAAAGAGAACGATCTCGGGAGGAATCGCCGGAACGGCATCGTAATCGTATTGACCTATGGAGCAGAGGTAAATCTTCGTAAAGGTATTACACTCGACCACTCCGCCGTGGGCCAGAATCCACTCCCGCGCCTTCGCCATCGCCGGCTCGTCGGGAGACACCCTCATCAGCTTTCCAGCCAGGTAACACTTCACTGACAAGCTGATATTCGACGGGCCGCCAGGATAGATCGACCAACCGCCGTCTTCTTTCTGATAGCGGAAAATCTCGTTCATCGCCCGCTGCATCTTGCCGGGATCGCCCGTGCCCAGCAGCACATGGCCGAAGATGTAATCCGCCTCCAGCATCGAGTCGGCTTCAAGTTCCCCGCACCAATAGCCATCGGGATGCTGCTGGTCGAGCAGATAACTCCGCGCCCGCAACGCCGCGGCGGAGACTTCCTCCAGCGTCGCGTCCATTCTTCCGAATTTGGGGGAGACTGGCTCTGCTACTGCCTTGGCGCCGGCCTGCGATGCCGCGATTTTTTGACTTACTTTGAATACATTCATCGTTTCGATAACCGACTTGCTTACCGACCTGCGCCCTGACATTCACCCATCGCTCGAAACAGATTCGAGCCTGGAAAAGGGCTATGCGCTTACCGGGCTTGCGACTGGGGCCGCCGCGATCGCCTGTACAATCTCCGGAGGCAGTCCGAAGCGAACGTTCTCAGGCATGACCTCTACTTCTTCGACGCTGCCAAAACCCTTTTGGCGCAAATAATTTACGACGTCCTCGACCAGCACCTCAGGCGCCGACGCGCCGGCCGTCAAAACCACCGTCTTCACGCCCTCAAGCCACTCCGCGCGAATCGACCCGGAGTTCTCAATCAGGTAGCTCTGCGTGCTCAAATTGCGCGAAACCTCAACCAGCCGGTTCGAGTTCGAACTGTTGTCCGAACCCACCACCAGCACCAGGTCCGCCTCATGCGCAACATTCTTCACCGCAACCTGGCGATTCTCCGTGGCATAACAAATGTCCTGCGAATGCGGCCCAACGATCTTCGGGAAACGCGCCTTGAGAGCGGTAATGATGTCGCGAGCTTCATCCAAGCTCAGCGTCGTCTGCGTCAAATACGCAACCCGGTCGGGATCAGGCACCAGCAGCGACTTCACTTCCTCGACATTCGACACCACCTGGGTCACATCCGGAGCCTCGCCAAGAGTCCCCTCAATCTCGTCGTGGTCGCGATGCCCGATCAGCACCAGCGAATATCCCTGCTTGGCAAACTTCACCGCCTCCACATGGACCTTGGTGACCAGCGGGCAGGTAGCATCGATAACCTTAAGCTGGCGTTCCTTGCTGCGCTCACGCACCGCCGGCGAAACCCCATGCGCGCTATAGATCACCCGCATCCCCGCCGGAACATCGTCGATGTCATCGACAAAGATCGCACCCTTGTCCGCCAACTCATTCACAACAAAACGGTTATGAACGATCTCCTTGCGAACATAAATAGGCGCGCCAAAGGTCTCAAGCGCAATCCGGACAATGTCGATCGCCCGCACAACTCCAGCGCAAAATCCGCGCGGCTTCAGCAGCAAGACACGCTTTTCCGCGTCGGGAATGACGTGGATCAAATCAGAATTAAATGTGTTCATTGATGTGGCTGTCACATTGTTGAGTATACAGGGCAAACCCTTCCGAAAGTAACCGAAGCGGACGCCACCACGTTCGCGAATCTGGGCCCGTGCCACCAATGCGGGTGCCCCATGTCCGGATTTTCGGACATGGGATTTGTCACCGGCTCGCCTTCAACATCTGCTCCGCATGTTTCACTGAAGTTTCCGTCACCGCAGCTCCACTCAGCATCCGCGCAATCTCCTGCGTCCGCTCCGCCTCATCCATCAGCCGAACCGCCGTCTTCGTCCGCCCCGATTGTTCCCGCTTCTCAATCAGAAAATGCTGGTCAGCGAACGCCGCAATCTGCGGCAAGTGCGTCACGCAAAGCACCTGCTGCGCCCGCGAAAGCGCCTTGAGCTTCTGCCCAACCGCCTCCGCCGCCCGCCCGCCAATCCCAATATCAATCTCATCGAATACCAGAGTCCGCGGCACCGCCATCTTTCGCTTCCCTTTCGAAGCGGCCAGATTCGCGCCTTCCTCCACGCTCACCTTCAGCGCCAGCAGAACCCGCGACATCTCCCCACCCGAAGCAATCTCATCCAGACGGCTTCAAAGGCTCACCAGCATTGGTCGCAATCAGGCACTCCACCGTGTCCCAGCCATGCGAAGTCCAGGAAGAGAACGGGGCCGCCTCGTCCCGCCGCGACGTCACCTCAATCGCGAACTTCACCTTCATCGCCAGGTCATTGATCTGCTTCTCAGCCAGCTTCTCCAACCGCTTCGCCGCCGCAACCCGCTCCGTGCTCAGCGCCGCAGCAGCCGAACGATATTGCTCCGCCGCCCGAGCCAACTCCGCCTTCAGGCTCTTCAGAATTTCATCCCGGTTCTCAATCTCCGCCAGCTTCGCCGCAACCTCATCGCCATAAGCGATCACTTCAGCCAGAGTCGAGCCATATTTCCGCTTCAACCGATCCAGCAGACGCCAGCCGATCCTCAATCTCCGCCAGCCGCTCCGGCGAAGCCTGAATCCCCTCGGCATAATCCCGCACCGTCGCGCCCACATCTTCAACAACCGCCCGCGCCGAAGCCAGCTGCTGCACCGTCTCAGCGAACTTCCCGTCATACCGCGCCAGCTCCTCCAAATGCTTCCCCGCCGCGCTCAGCGAACTCGCCGCCGAACCGCGCCCCTCCCCATTCCCTTCATAGACCAGTTCATAAGCGCTCATCGCCGCCGCATACAGCTTTTCGGCGTTGGCAAGCACCCGCCGCTCCGTCTCCAGCGCCTCGTCCTCACCAGCAACCGGCCTCACGTCCGCGATCTCCTTGCTCTGAAAGCTCCAAAGATCAGCCGCCCGCAATCTATCCTGCTCATCCCGCTGCAACTCATCCAGCCGCGCCGAAATCTCGCGCCAGCGCGCAAACGCCGCCGAAACCGCCTCGACCAAACCGCCATCAGCCACAATCCCCGCAAAGCGGTCCAGCAATCCCCGCTGCTGCGCCGCGTCAAACGCGCCACCCTTCGTTTCGCTCATTGTCTCGCTCTGCGCATGAACCAGCGCCAGCTCCGGAGCAAGCTGCCGCAGCACCGCCACCGTCGCCGGCTGGTTGTTCACATAAACGCGGCCCTTGCCGTTCTGCAGAATTTCGCGCCGCAGAATAATCTCCGCGCCATCCGCATCCAGGCCATTCGCCTCAAGCGTCGCCTCCGCGCCCGGAGTGCTCTCAAAAACACAAGCCACCACCGCCCGATCAGCCCCATGCCGCACCATATCCGAAGAAGCCTTGTCCCCCATCAGCAGCGCCAGCGCATCCACCAGGATCGACTTCCCCGCCCCAGTCTCGCCCGTCAGCAGGTTCAGCCCCGGCCCAAAGACCGCAATCGCATGGTCAATGACCGCATAATTTTCAGCCCGCAGTTCGAGCAGCATGGTCCCTCACGGAGCATTCTTGCACGAAGCCGCTCCACGCCGCGCAAACTTCTACTCTCCCCAACTTGTCATCCTGAGCGGAGCACCGAAGGTGCGCAGTCGAAGGACCTGCAGTTCCAGCGATGTCAAAGCGGCCTCAAGTCCGGCCATCCACCAACTCTGTCATCCTGAGCGCAGCGAAGGACCTGCGGTTCCAGCGATGCCAACCAAAGAACCCACTTCCCCAAACAACAAAACCCCCTTAAACTTACCCACTGAACACGGAGCAACCAATGACAATCGCCGAAACCCTCCTCCTCGATTACGACGCCGAAATCCAAAACACCCGCCGCATCCTCGAACGCATCCCCGAAGACAAGCCCGACTGGAAGCCGCATGATAAATCCATGCCCATGGGCCGCCTCGCCGCCCACGTCGCCCGCCTGCCCATGTTCGGCAGCACCATCCTCACCACCGACGAGCTCGACATGGCGACTGCCAAGTTCCCCCCGCTGGTATTTGAGTCGCGCGAAAAACTCCTCGCCCAACTCGAAGAAACCAGCGCAACCACCCGCAAGGCCCTCGAGTCCTCAACCGACGAACACCTGCTCAAGCATTGGAAGCTCCGCTTCGGCGACAAAGTCTTCGGCGACGCACCCCGAGCCGTCCTCTATCGCACCATGTTCCTCAACCACCTCGTCCACCACCGCGGTCAGCTCAGCGTCTACCTCCGCCTCAACGAAGTCCCCGTCCCCGGACTCTACGGCCCATCCGCCGACGAACAGTGATATAGAGCAACGAGGAATTTCGGATTCAAAGAATCGATGAGACCCTCTGGCGCAATATCGACTGCCGTCGCCCTTCTGATTGCTGTTGGAATTCTTGCGCAACAAACATCCCCCGGGGACGGCGACCTATTTGCGAAATACCCAGAGACGATCACGTTTCACGGCCATCCCGCTGCGCCACTGCTTACAGACCCCGAAGCACGCGGCTTTCGAACAATGATTCTTAGGGGCGCAGCCGAAGGACCAGTGTTCGCCGACCACTATGCGATCTCTGGGTGGGGTTGCGGAACAAGTTGTATCCATTTCGCGATCATCGACTCGATGAGCGGTAGCGTCTAAGTCTTTCCTTACACCGTTTCGGCCCCCGGATACGTCGGCGAAATGCTGACCTACCACCGAAATAGCAGGGCGATCCATATCGTTGGCTCTCTTAACGAAGAGAATTTGGCTGATCGCTGGTACCTTTGGAACGGGAAACAGCTCAATCTTATCCAGGAAAAACCAGCTAAACTCGATTACGACCCGGACCCGCCGAAGTAGACCACAAATGCCGTTCATTCAACGACCTTTCCATTGACTCCACCCACCACCTGCGGTATTCTTTAGTTCTTGCGCAGTTCCGCGCTTGCGTCCCTGTGTGTTCGCAGTTTTCCCACAGAGAAGCTCACCCGGAAGGCCCTTCAGCCTCAAGTCTGCGCCGCTCACGCGAACCTAAAGGTTTCTCTCCGTGGGAAGTAGCCCCGGGGTCGTTGCGCGTGGCAACAATACGACAAATGCTGCGGCCTAAAAGCCTTTGGCACAAGTCAACAGTTTGAGTTCGACCAGATTCTATTGGTTCTAAAGAGGAAGAGATGTCGACTTTTGTTCCAAGCGCGAATGCGATCGACCGCAAGTGGTATGTAGTGGACGCCAGCGGCAAGACCCTGGGCCGCCTCGCCACCGTCGCCGCCAGCTACCTGGCCGGCAAGCGGAGCCCGCAATACACGCCCTATATCGATGTAGGCGACCATATCGTGGTCATCAATGCCGAGAAGATCCGGCTCACCGGCCTCAAGAGCCAGACCAAGATGTATCGCCGCTACACCGGCTTCCCCGGCGGCCTGCGCGAAGAGTCTTATGTCCGCCTCCTCGCCCGTCACCCCGAAAAGATCGTCGAAGACGCGATCAAGGGAATGCTCCCCAAGACCAAGATGGGCCGCAAGATGGCCTCCAAGCTCCAGGTATACAAGGGCGACAAGCACCCTCACCAGGCGCAGCAGCCCCAACCGCTGGAAATCACAGCGTAGCTTTCCGAGGCCTTTAGCCTCGAACAGATTTGATTTGTGAAGGGGCACGGCTTCAGCCGTGCCATGAGCAGCGAGAATGACGGGGGCTTTAGCCCCTGAGGGATCCGGTGGAAGCAGTGGGCTTTAGCCCACTGAATAAAGACAGAGCAATCGAGGCCTTTAGGCCTGGGCTTTTAAGAAATCAAGACTAGGACGGTTATGGCAGATCTGGTTCAGTATTACGGCACGGGACGGCGCAAGTCCGCCATCGCCCGCGTATTCCTCCGCCCCGGCAGCGGCAACTTCAAGGTCAACGGCAAGGGCTACGACGAATACTTCGTCACCGCCGAGCAGCGCGCCGCCGCCAAGCAGCCGCTCGTGCTCACCGAGCACACCGCGACCTTCGACGTCGTCACCACCGTGCGCGGCGGCGGAGTCTCCGGCCAGGCCGACGCGGTCAAGATGGGCATCGCCCGCGCCCTGCTCGAGTTCAACATCGAGCTCCGCAAGCAGCTCAAGGCCGACGGCCTGCTCTCTCGCGACGCTCGCATCAAGGAACGTAAGAAGTACGGACAGAAGGGTGCACGCGCACGCTTCCAGTTCAGCAAGCGCTAGAATTTCATTGTGCATCCTGAGCGGAGGCCGCGTACAGCGCGCCGTAGCGAAGGACCTGCGGTTCTCAACGGAAGCTGGCAACGAGTCTACGTAGTCCAATCTCCCCACCAGGGGAATAAATTCCGGCCAACCCGGAATGCAATCTAACAAGGAGGCTGTTTGGCTAACATCACCATGAAGGAGCTGCTCGAAGCGGGAGTCCACTTCGGGCATCAGACCAAGCGCTGGAACCCCCGCATGAAGGAATACATCTTCGGCGAGCGCAACGGCATTTACATCATCGATCTGCAAAAGACCTTGAAGATGTTCAAGGAAGCCAGTAAGTGGGTCACCGACCTCACCGCCACTGGCAAGGTCATCCTCTTTGTCGGAACCAAGCGCCAGGCGCAGGACGCCATCGCTGAGGAAGCCAACCGCTGCGGCATGTTCTACATCAACAACCGCTGGCTGGGTGGCCTTCTGACCAACTGGATCACCGTGCAGAAATCGGTAAAGCGCCTTCAGGAACTCGATGAGATGGCCACCGACGGCCGCTACGAACTGCTCACCAAGAAGGAAGTCATCAAGCTCGAGCGCGAGCGCAAGCACCTCCAGGCCAACCTCGCCGGCATCAAGAACATGAAGCGTCTGCCCGACGCTCTGTTCATCGTCGATTCGAACAACGAAGCCATCGCCGTCGCCGAGGCCCGCAAGCTCGGCATCCCGGTCGTCGCCGTCGTCGACACCAACTGCGATCCGACCGTCGTCGACTACGTGATCCCCGGCAACGATGACGCCCTGCGCGCCATCCGCCTCTTCACCTCCAAGATCTCCGACTCGGTGATCGAGGGCGTCCAGATGCACACCGACAAGGCCTACGTCGACATCGCCGGAGTCTCCGCGAGCGCCGCCGCCGATGCGGAAGAGAAGCCGGTCGAGCACCTCGGCCTCAGCCCCGAGGAATACGCTGCCGATGACTCCGAAGGAGACGTCGACCTCGAAGCCGTCCTCGGCGGAGGAATCCGCAAGGCCCCAGCCGCCGTGACCACCCTCGACGAACCCGAGGTCGTCCAGCACGCTCTGTAATAAACGGTTGGGGTGCCCCATTCAAGCCCGCCGTTGGCTTGAGTGGGATCACGATTCGTCATCCTGAGCGGTTTGTTTGAGGTTGTCATCCTGAGCGAAGCGAAGGACCTGCGGTTTGTTTTAAGGTTGTCATCCTGAGCGTAGCGAAGGATCTGGATTAACCCTGAAGCGTGGCCACCGGCCACGCTTCAACCATGTTAGGTGGAAGCAGTGGGCTTTAGCCCACTGAATAGTTCATCTGGAGCAAGAGGCCTTTAGGCCTGGGCTTTTTTTTGAAGGGGCACGGCTTCAGCCGTGCCATGAAGAAATAGATAGTCGGGGCTTCAGCCCCTGAGGGCTTTCACAGACCTTCAACAGAACCAGAATTACAATAGAACTGGAGAAACAAATGTCGACCATGACTGAGAACCAAATTTCCGCCGCCCAGGTCAAGGACCTCCGCGAAAAGACCGGCGCCCCCATGATGGACTGCCGCTCCGCCCTCACCGAAGCCAAGGGCGACGTCGAACAAGCCGTCATCGTCCTCCGCAAAAAGGGCATGGCCTCGGCCGCCAAGAAGGCCTCGCGCGCCGCCAACGAAGGCGCCGTCGGAACCTACATCCACGCCGGCGGCAAGATCGGCGTCCTCGTCGAGATCAACTGCGAGTCCGACTTCGTCGCCCGCACCGACGACTTCCAGGAGCTGATGAAGGACATCGCCATGCACATCGCCGCGACCGACCCGCGCTACGTCCGCCGCGAAGACGTCACCGCCGAGGACCTCGAGCGCGAGAAGGAAATCTTCCGCGCCCAGGCCGCCGCCACCGGCAAGCCGCCCGCCGTCGTCGAGAAGATCGTCGAAGGCAAGATGAGCAAGTTCTACGAAGAGGTCTGCCTCCTCGATCAGCCCTTCATCAAGGACCAGACCATCGCCATCAAGGACATGATCGCCACCAAGGTAGGCAAGCTCGGAGAAAACATCACCGTCCGCCGCTTCGCAAGATTCAAAGTAGGCGACACCAACTGGACCGTAGCCCAAGCCAAACTCTCCACAGAGGAGTAA
>CAVUKL010000032.1:0-95823 GCA_963742015.1 uncultured Acidobacteriaceae bacterium
GCGCGCAACCTGACTCGCTATATCGACGATCATCCGAGTCGCAACCGGATGCTGCTCTCAATCAGCGGAAGCAACATTTCTTTGATCACCGGCCTTCCTGCGATCTGCGACGATTTCGGCACTCTCGATCTTCCGGATCGGATTCGGCGGTACCAGCCGGGCTGGTATGCGGCGTGGAACGAGCTTGATCCGGGCACGCTGGAGGACCTGCACACTCAATTCGACCTGCAGGAGGTTGCCAATTTTCCTGCCTATGACGACGAAGATCGGAACAACCTGATCCTCTATCGGTTGGTACCGCGCGTGTTGGAAATGCCGAAGGTCAGGCCCCGGAGACATTCTCGGCAAACTCCTCTTGGGGCCATGGCGGGAAAGCCGGCGGAGATTCGCAGGGTGGCCGACTAGATATTGTGGCGGGAGTGGTTTTAGACCGGAATGGAAATCCTGAAAATAGTGCCACTCCTGCCGGGGCGGATGCTGCTCCGTACGCGGATACTGCCGTTGTGACGCTCGACGATGGTCTTGGAGACTGCCAAACCCAGCCCGGTGCCACGGTCCTCTTTGGTCGTGAAAAACGGTTGAAAGATGTCAGGGGCTTGCTCTTTCGGTATCCCATGACCGCTGTCGGCGATGACAAACTGAACTTCCGCGTTGCGTCTACGCAGGCGCAAGCGAAGTGTGCCGCTAAGCGGCAGCGCGTCAAGGGCATTCACGATCACGTTGGAGACGACCTGTAACAGCTCACCTGGGTAGACCTCGGCGACAAGTTTCTCCGGAAACTCCTTTACTACACGAACACGCTTCACCTCGATAGTCCGCTGGTGGATTCGGAGGGCGGCTTCTGCAACATTGACCAGATCGCTCGGATGAGGGGCGTGAGAAGTCCTGGCGAAGCCAAGGGTCTGGCGGGCAATTTGATTCAAGGTGGCAATTTGCTCTTCAGCGCGGCGCAGGTAATATCGTACTCTCGCGGGATCTTCAGCCTCCTCCAACGCCAGATAGGCGAGGTGGCCGAGAGCCTCGAGGGGGTTCCGGATCTCGTGCATAACCTCGAGAGCCAGTTGGCCTGCTGTGGCGCGTTCCTCGGATTTCCGCAGACGTTCGGTCGCGATCGCCAACTTCGCCTGCAAAACTGAAACGCTGTCGGTATCCATATTGCACTCCAGAAGGAGCCTCTGGAGAGAACGCCATCTTGGCGTTTGGGGCTGGAGGGAATCCCTCCGCGGACCAGCGATAGAGTTATGATGCAAATTCAGAGGCTTATGTCGTCCAGCCGACAACCTCCATCGGGCGACCGGGATTGGCATCCGGGCTTTTCTACGCCTGCGGATGTTCTATGCCTACGGTCAAAATTGACCATTCCGCAAAAGGCCGCCCCACTTACCATTGGTTCCATCCGCGACCCCAACAAAAAACGGAGATAATGATGCGAAACGCTATGAATGCCTTCAGCGACTTCGTCCACCTGATCGATCCAGATGGAGTCCCAGAATCCATCTGTCTACATTGCTTCGCAACCGTACTCTCATTCGGAAACCGTCGGGACGCTAGGCTTTCCGAAGCTGCACACGTTTGCTGGCAGAGGGAAGAGGCTGGCCCGCTGGTCGATCTGACCATCAATTGAAATGTGCTTGCCTGTCGAGGCGTGGCCAGATGAGCGATTCTGCTCAGACCAAGGCCTGTGAGATAGGTAATGCTTCTATTACATTCCTTTACCTAACAAGGCTGGGGCTCCCAGGCGGAGTCCCCTATTTTTTTGGCGCTTTCCTGTCACGGGAATCTGATCATACCCAGCCAAGTAAGTTGGTGGCACGAGAAGATTGTCGGCTCCCCGACAGCTTTTTGTTCTTGTTAAGCCTATAGTGAAGTTGCGTGTTGTTCGGGACGCGCAATCTGGTCAGAGACGTCAATTGCGGCCGTCGGTAGAGAGAGCGACGGTTGTCCTTTGCGAACTGAAGCAAAGGACAGGTCATGCCATCTTCATCCGAAAACCTCCTTTTATCTTCCCTCACCGCAGCCAATCGCGATCTTCTTCTCGACCACTCGACGCTCGTTGAACTTCCCCTTAGGTCGCCCCTGTACGAGGCGGAGCGGACCCCGAGGTTCGCTTACTTCATGACCTCCGGCATCGCCTCAGTAGTGACGACGATGGCCGAGGGCGGGAGCGCAGAGGTTGTAGTCATCGGAAAAGAAGGACTTGTTGGCAGTCTGCATCTGCTGGGAATGGCCCCGGTCCCGACGCGCTGCTTCATGCAGATGACGGGAACTGCGCTGAGAATTCCGCTGTCGGACCTGCGTGAAGCTTTTCGAACTTCGGAGGAGATTCGCGATCGAATCCTGGAGTTTGTTCAACAGCAAGCCCTGTGCATCAGCCAGATTGCCGGTTGCAACCGACTGCACGGGGCTGAGGAACGATTGGCGCGATGGCTGCTGATGGTCCATGACCGGATGGATTCCGATGTCCTGAATCTCACTCAGGAGTTTCTGGCAGAGATGCTGGGAGCACAGCGTACAACCGTCACCATGGTGGCAGGGGTGTTGCAAGAGAGCGGCCTGATCGAATATCGCCGCGGTCACGTCAGGATCAAGAGTCGCGAAAGCCTGGAAGCGGCGGCGTGCGACTGCTACCAAGTGACCAAGCGGCTTTATGCCGGCCTGTACAGCAAAAATGGACGGCACCCAGTCGCCATTCAGACCTAATTGGATTCAGGTGCACACAATATTCCGGCCAAAAACAGGGCCGTCTCCGGACGGCCCTTACTCATGGGATGCTGTAAACGCTGAACGTCGGATTGAACGGTCGGATTGTTCAGCTATTCGGAAATCATGATGCGAATCGTGAAACCTGTCGATAGCGTAGCCGACATAACGCTAAGCGGTTGCGAAACGGGAAGAATTCGTCCGCCGTACGGGATGGCTCTGCCGCACACCTGATGGATTGCGTCAGGTATCGACCCGCGAAATCCACCAGCTCTAGACAGGCAGTGCGTCGAGCTTAAGAATCAGCAGTGTCATGTCGTCGTGTTGCGGGGCGCCGGCAGTGAACTTGTCCGCCTCGGCGAAGACCGTCTGCAGGACCTGTCCCGCAGACCCTTTCCGAGCCGACGCGGCGGCGGCCATCATCCGCTCTTCGCCCCACTCTTCGTCGTCGTGGGTCATTGCTTCGCTGATTCCGTCGGTATAGGTGACCAGTAAGTCGCCGGGCTCCAGTTGGATGCTCTGTTCGGTGTAGGGAGCGAATGGAAGCAGGCCCACCACCGGCCCGTCGGCTTCAAGGCGCAGGATGCTGGATTCGCCGTTTGGCCCCTGCCGCAAGACCAGCGGAGCGTTGTGGCCGGCGTTGACGCAGTCGAGGATGCGGGTGACGGGGTTCAGCGCGCCGAAGAAGAAGGTCGCGTAACGATTGTCTGCCGAAGCCTCGTAGACAAGCCGGTTGACCTTGTCCATGAGCTTGGCGAAGTCGCGGGGGTTGTCCAGGGTGACTCCGCGCAGCGACGCACGCAGGCTGGCCATCAACAGAGCTGCCGAGATTCCTTTGCCGGAGACGTCGCCAATCGCGAGACCCAGGCGACCGTCCTGAAGCGGAAAGACATCGTAATAATCGCCGCCGACACCCTGGGCGGGGCGGCAGTGGCCGGCGACGCTGGCGCCGGGAAGCTTGGGCATCTCCTGGGGAAAGAGCCGTTCCTGTACCTCGCGCGCGATCTCGATCTCGCGGTTCACGCGCTCGCGTTGCGCAGCTTCATGGGCGAGGGAGTGGGCCAGTTCGCTGACTTCGAGCGCCATGCCGGTCTGGGTCGCAAGCACCTGCAGCAGGTGCAGGTCGGACTTGGAGTACGCCGCCTCCGACTGTTTCGGGCCAAGCGCCATGATTCCCATGAGGCGGTTTCTTCCGGGCAAGGGAAGTAACAGCTCTGTTCCGAGGTCGTCGAGGGTCTGACGCTCCAGCTCGTCGGCCATCAGATACCATGCGTCCGGGTCTTCGCGGAAGAGTTCGGCGGGCGCATTGGTGTTGCTCAGATTCCGAATGGTCGAGGAGTTCGCCGCCAGCATGATGGCATTAGGGTCGCCGGGAAAATGGCCGACGGCCTGCGCGAGGCTGAACTTCGGTCCGGCCCGCAGGAGCATTCCAATCTGGGTGACGTGCAGCGTTTCGGCGACGCATTTGGCGACGGTCTGGAGCAATGGGCCGCTCTCGGTAAACTTTCGCACCTCGTCCGACAGTTCGTTCAGCACCTGTTCGGTATCGTAAGCCTCGCGAAAGAACTTCTTGTCGAGCCAATTCTGGGTCCGCTTGTTGAAGCCGAGACGGATGAGAAAAATGAGGACGATAAAGACGATCGCCTGCGCAAGCTGTTCGCGGGGGATCTGCTTCTGAGTCAGCAACGGAATCAGGAATCGATAGGTGACGACCGCAGCGAGGGCGAGCTGTATGACCAGCAGAGTCGCTTTGGCCAGCGCGTACTTGGTGCCCTGACGGACGAGGATACTGACGTCCATTGCTCGCTGAACGAGGACGACATAAGCGAGCGCCAGTGGAGCGAGCAGGAACAGCGCTGCTCCAGTATATGCGAGCCAGAGGTGGCTGGGGGCGTTGGGCGAGAAGCCAAGATCAGGCAAAAGAACGAAGGTAATTAGCAGTGCGCCGAGGCCGATGCCGGTTCCGACGAGCAAAATGCGCAGCCTGCGGCGCGCGTCTTCGGTTGAGGCCGACAGAAGCTTGTCGGTCATGAAGATCAGATAGAAGATCACGCATGCGAGCTCAAGAGAACTGTCGACGCGATCGACTTTGGCCATAAACTTCGTAAACCACGGGGAACTGCCGCCGAAGTAGTAACGCGCGAGCTGCTTCTTCAGTTCGAGAATTGCACAGGTGAAGGCCGGCACGAGGACGACCCATTTGAGCCAAGGCAGTTTTATGTCAATTCGGGACCGCTCGGGGAAGTAGACAGCGAAGGGAACCAGAGCGAAGACCCCGAAATTCTGGAGTAGCTGGTAGTAGGCGCCCCGGAAGAACAGCCACCCGCCGGTCGCCCAACCCGTGCCTAACGCGAAGACCACCTCGGGAAAGAGAAGCAAAACGAGCAGAAGCCACGCGTTCGGCTCGTCCGGTTTGACAAAGACCACCCAGTAACCGATCAACATGCAGATAAGCGGCATGAGGCCGAAGAGCAGGAAGCTCTGGAAGAAAATCTGGATGAACCCGCCTCGTGAACCAGGCAGAGGCGGCTGCGGGACAAGGGTGATGACGGCAGTGCCGCTGGAACTGTCTGGCCGACGGAAGTCCACGGTCAGGGATTCGCCGGGAGCGGCTGGATCGATGACCTCATCCCATTGCGCTTCTCCCGTGTAGGGTGCACCGTTGAGCGACTGAATGGTCGCGCCTTTGATCAGACCCGCGCGTTCAGCCTCCGCTTCCAGGCTGGTGACCTGGCGGGTATCGAATTCTATCGTGAAGGGCTCGCGTGCGTGCCGCTCCGGATGCATGCCCAACTCGAACTTGTCACGATTATCCGCGGTCCAGTACAGGATGCCAGCTATGGCAACCAGGGCGAGCAGGATTCGCAGGAGCGTCGAGTAGCGGGAACTTCTCATAGATGGGTCGTTCTCATACTAACCCGATACGGCAGTCGCGGCGCTCCGGTTCGCGGGCACGGGCGTCGGGGATAGAATCTGTTCTTGATTGCTGGAGGGCGCTGAGAATCGCATGAAAAAGTTCTATCTTCTCCTTTGTTGTCTATCGATGTTGCCGCTTACCGCAACGGCGCAGAAATCCGCTCGTTCCTCTTTCTCTCGTCCCCAGATTCTGGGAATTTCTCATATCGCCGTGTACGCGACCGATCCGATCAAGACCGCCGATTTCTATGAGCGGATTGTCGGGTGTGAGAAGATGGCAGATTTCGAGGACCATCCGGGAGTCCGCTACGCGATCAACACCAATCAGTACGTCGAGGTGATGCCTCTGCCTGCCACGGCGGGCGTCGACAGATTAGATCACATCGCTTTTCGGACAACGAATGTGGAGGCGCTGCGGCGCTACTTGCAGGAGCATAATGTTCCGACGCCAAACCAGATCAGCGTCAGCCAGGGTCCGGAAAAGGTCAAGTGGCTCGAGGTCAAGGATTTCGAGGGAAATCACGTCCAGTTTGTTGAGGAATCGAAGACCTCGGCGCTGCCTGCCGATGGCGCCCGACACGAAGCTGGTTGGGCATCACATCATCCATATCGGAATGGCGATCCGCGATCGCTCCGAGGCCGATCAGTTTTACCACGACGTTCTCGGTTTCAAGCTGTACTGGCACGGGGGCATGGATCCGACCAAAACCGACTGGGTGGCGATGCAGGTGCCCGACGGCACAGACTGGCTCGAATACATGCTGACAAGCGGTGTCTCCGGCTCAGGCATTCCTTATCACATCAGCCAGAATGCCCTCGGTGTGCTGAACCACCTCTCAATCGGCGTGCCGAATATGGCGACTGCCGTCGCTACCTTGAAGGGTGAGAACCGCGTCGGGCCGCGCGGGAGCGGTCCACAGATTGGAAAGGACGGCAAGTGGCAGTTCAACGACTTCGATCCGGATGGGACGAGACTGGAGTACATGGAATTCACGCCGGTGCAGACGCCGTGCTGCGCGCCGTTTACCGGGCCTCATCCCTCGGCCGCAGGAAACTAAACGAAAGTTGACTCTATTGGTCGGCGACAGGCATCTTTACGCCCTTGGCCGGGTTTTGATTCTCTTGGGGCCGGGGGCCTATGGCAGGACGCATTTGTGCGGGACTGTTGTTGTGTCTGCTTTGGCGCAAGCTTCTCTGCTTCAGGCCAAAAAACCTACGAGAAGCCAGGCCAGAGCCAAGGAGCGGCGCCTGTCGAGCCTCCTCCGGCTGTGCCGATAAAATATATTCAGGAGCTGGATTCCGACGCAGCGGCGCTGGGCAAGATTCCGCCTGATCCTCTCTTCGCGACCGATCCGCTGCGGCCAATCCTGAAACCGATCGACGTGACCGCGCGGCAATTTATCCCGAGCAATCGGATGGCCTTCAGCGCAACTTACACCTTTCTCAATCAATACGCGACGATCACGCCCGATGGAGTGCGGCACAACCAGACCAGCGGCCGGCTGGATTTCTCCGGGACTTATGTCGCATACGACAACGAGAAGACCGCGGGGTCCTTTAGTCTGTTGATCCGCTCGGGAACCAATATCGGATACAGCCAGCAGTGGAACCTGAGCGACGCTCTTGGCTCCGGGGTATTTCTTAACTGCCTGCAAGGTGGCGGAGCGCAGCGGCCAATCACGGTCAACGTCCTCTATTACCGGCAGGACTTTCTAGCCAAGCGGCTGTCCATTTACGCGGGCAAGATCCATCCCAACGAGTATGTCAGTCTGAGCATGTATAACAACGACGAGCGCACGCAGTTCCTGAATGGCGAGAACGACGGCAACCTGGCGATCGCGTCGGACGGCACCTACGCCGGAGGCGGTGCGGTTGAGTTTCAAGCGACGAAAAACCTGTATTTCCACCTCGTGGCAGTCGATACTGAAGGTTCTGCGCAATCGAACCTCAAGACTATGACCGATCTGAAATATCTTGAGGCGCTGGAGACGGGGTGGTTTTCGGGCACGCCCGGCAAGAACTATCAGAACTACCGCTTCATCCTTTGGCGCGACGACACCAAGAACCTGGGCAGCGGTTACGGCGGAGGCTTTGCCTTTGAGCGCGAATTTCTGAATGGCTGGGCGCCGTTCGCCCGTTTTGGATATGCGACTGACACCGGAACCACGATCAAGCAAACTAATACCGTTGGAGTAGCACAGACTCATCCGTGGGGCAGGCGAGGGGACATGTTCGGTGCGTCGTTCAGCTATACAGAGCCGAGCCCCGGCGGCAAACATCACGAGAGCATCTTTGAGACGTTTTATCGGCTGCGGGCGACACAGAGCATCAACATCGGACCGGACCTTGAAGTGTCGATTCATCCAACTTATGCGGTTAAGGCCTACACGACGACGCTGTTGAGCGCGAGGATGGAGATCATTTTCTAACGCGCATTGCTATAACGTGCGGGCGATCTCGGGCCGGAGCAACTGTTCCTCTTCTTCCACACCTGCCTTGGTCTGACGCTGCGCCTCGGGAATGAGATGGTTGCGGGTGAGGCCGTCTTTCAGCGCCTCGAAGGCTTCTTCAGGGGTGTCGACCATCTGCAGCAGATCCCGATCCTGAGGCGCGATGGTTCCTTTGTCGACGAGCACATCGAGGTTCACGACCTGCTTCCAGTAGGGAGAGCCGTAGATAAGCACCGTCATCTTCTTGCTGAGCTTGTTGGTCTGCGCGAGAGTCAGCAGCTCGAACATCTCATCCAGCGTCCCAAATCCGCCGGGGAAGACGACCAGAGCCTTAGAGAGATAGGCGAACCAATACTTGCGCATGAAGAAGTAGTGGAACTCGAAGTTCAACGAAGGCGTGATGTAGCGGTTCGGTGTTTGCTCGAAGGGCAATTGAATGTTCAGGCCGACGGATTTTCCGCCAGCCTCGAAGGCGCCGCGGTTGGCGGCTTCCATGATGCCGGGGCCGCCGCCGGTGGTGACGACGAAGCGATGGCGGCGCGACTTGAGGCCAAGACTCCACTGCGTAAGCAGGAAGGCGAGACGGCGCGCATCTTCGTAGTAACGCGACATCTCAACAGCAGCCTCAGCACGCTTGCGGCGCAACTCGCTGGTGTCTTCGTGATGGATCTCGGTCTTACTAGCCGGCTGTTCTTCGAGCGGCGCGGGCAGTACAGATCCAGTGTTGGCGAGCAGTTCGAGTTGACGATTGGCCTCGTCGAGCGGGCGGAAGCGGGCCGAGCCAAAGAAAACCACCGTATCCTGAATGCGCTCGCGGCGGAAGTGCCCGAGAGGCTCGGAGTATTCGGCAAGGATGCGGATGATGCGGCCGTCTGGGCTGTTCAGAAAGGCCGGATTCTCGTAAGCCAGCGGTGCCTTGGACAGCGGTTCCAGCGGCGCCTCTTCTGGCGCGAGTTCCTCATCCGGCATGACTACTTTTCCAACTCGCGGTAGTGAACGGCCTCGTGAAAAGCGATCCAAAGATTGAGCAGACCAAAACCGGAGACGATGCCGCGGACTGCTCCGTGCTTGGCGAAATCGCCAAGCTGCGGCAAGAGATGAAAGAGGGGATTGTCATCCCAGAACCGCGGCCACCACGGAAGAACCAGTACGAAAATGCCAAGATACAAGCGGACGGCGACGCGGAGAAACAGTTCGAGGCGTTGCAGCCATACCGGGGCAGGCTGCTGAAGCTTGGGCAGCGGTTGATCCTCCGGCTCAGCAGGGCCGGAGGGGAGTTCCGATGAAAACAGATTCGGCTGTTGAAGCATTTGTCTTGGACAGACGTGACGCGCGAGTCGCGAATCACGCCTGAATCTTCAAACTAACACAGCGAAAGCAGTTATCGTTTAGGAGGGCCATCGCCGGAAGCACCGTCGTAGTGACAATAGAAAACCCAGGCTCAAAATCGTGATCTTCAGCTATGCCGTCGGCGATCGAGAGGACGCTTACTTCGCTTTTCCAAGGAGGCGCAGTTCAGCAGCAATCGCTACGCGGTGCTTTTCATGCCAGGCACGTATGACGTGCAGGCTCCGGTCGGATATTACGAGTCGATTCCCGGTCTGGGCGAAACGCCGGGCGCGGTCACGATCAGCGGCTTCCTGACTCCGAACTTCGGAGTGGCCGCTTCTGGCACGCCCACATGGCCGGGTAACAACGTCACCGACAACTTCTGGCGCTCGATGGAGAACATGACCTTCAACTCGGCCACCGACACTGGACAAAACGCCGCGCCAAACACGCCGCAGAGGGGAGTATCGCAAGGTACTCCACTGCGTCGGCTACAGATCAACGGCTCGCTGGAGTTGACAGATTCTTACTGCGGTCAGGCGAGCGGCGGATTCATCAGTGACACGGTTGTGACGGGTGGGGTCAATCCCTGCTCGCAGCAGCAGTGGTATACGCGCAACAGCGCGATGGGCAACCGGTTCGGGGAAGGGAATATGGTCTTCTCGGGACAACTAGGAGTGCCGACGCTGAACTATCCGGCGAATCCGTTTACGGTGTTGCCCACGACGTCGGTGAGCCGCGAAAAGCCATCTCTCTATGTGGACAGCCGGGGCAACTTCAACGTCTTCGTTCCGACGGCCAGAGTGAATTCATCGGGCATCAGCTGGTCGCGTGGAGCGGGGCCGGGATATTCGCTGCCTATCGAAAGCTTTTTCATCGCTCCGGTGGGATGGTCAGTCAACGCTACGACGCCGGCGTTTTGTTTCAATCTCTAGTAGTTCACCGCGTGGCCTCTCCGTTTAGGAAAGGCCACGTTCGCAATGTCTTCGCTGACGCTATGCAGCGTGAACGTGATCGATGGGCACGGGTTTTTTATTTCCGTCACGAATTCCAAGCAAATTCAGCACCGGTGCTGTACACATCGTGGTTACCAGGGCCATGACAACCATCATGGTGAAGAGGGTTGGGGTGAAGGCTCCGACATTGTAGGCGATGTTGAGGACGATGAGCTCGACGAGGCCGCGGGTGTTGAGCAGGGCTCCGAGGGCGATCGCGTCGCGCCAGGACTTGCCGGTCCAGCGGGCGGCGATGGCGGCGCCTCCCATCTTGCCGATGACGGCGGCGGCGAGGACGATGCCGGTCCAGATCCACATGGCGGAGTCGTCGAGCAGGTCGAAGCGGGTCCTCATGCCGGTGAGGGCAAAAAAGAGCGGCAGCAGCAGCACGGAGACGAGCATGTCGAGGCGTTCGCGGATGGCGATTTGCCAATGCTCGATCCGTGGGAAACAGACGCCGGCAAGGAAGGCGCCGAAGAGCGGGTGGATGCCGATTTTGTCAGTTGCGGCGGCGGAGAGAAGGACAGCGCCGACCACTAGACCGAGGAGGGTGACTCGAAAGCTCCGGGTTGTGGCGACGGTTGACCAGCCTGGCCGCGAGCGGGACGAATGACGCCAAGCATAAGGAAAAGATAGACGGCAAGGCCAAGCAGCCTGATGGGGAGTGACGATGGGCCTCCGGCTTCGCCGACCAGTGCGAGGGCGAGCGCGAGGAGGAGCCATCCGATCACGTCGTTTACCGCCGCGCTGAGGATGGCAATCGTGCCGAGCGGCGTTGACTGGAGGTTTCGTTCCTCGAGGATGCGGGCGAGCACCGGGAAGGCAGTGATGCTCATGGCGATGCCGAGGAAGAGCACGAAGGGAATGCTGCCGATGCCGTGGGGTGCGAAACGAATGCGCAGGGAATGCGCGAGAAGCGCAGCCATCACGAAAGGCACAAAGATACTCGCGCCGCTGGCGGCCATGGTGGTTCCGCGCTGGTTGTAAAGCTGCCCGTAGTCGAGCTCCATGCCGATGAGGAAGAGAAAGAGGACCAGGCCGACGGTGGAGAGAAGTTCGAGTTGCGCGAGGGATGATTGTGGAAAGAGGTCCGCGGAAAGATGCGGGGCGAAGCGCCCGAAGACCGAGGGGCCGATCAGGATGCCGCCGATGATCTCCCCGATGACGCGAGGCTGCCCCAGCGTGCGGGCGAGGCGGCCGCAGACCACCGCCACCAGCAGCACGATGGACATTTGGAGCAGCAGCAGGGTCATGGGAAAAATCCTTTCACGGGCATTTTTCTTGAGCCTGGCAGACAAATGCAGTGTTGCAGAGGAACAACTGGTTAGGGTGTATCAGAGTGGCGAAGAGATGCCAAGCGCCAGGGTGATATTTCCTGATATTTTTTTCTCTTCAGCTTTATTTCTTACGATGCGCCAACGCAGATTTGTCGCTCATCTTTTCCGCGTTCCACGGGAAAATCTGAAAAGATAGATTTATGGCTACAACTCCGACTGCTCAGAAGATATTGACCGACCGCATTGGCCGGATTGAGGTTTCCGCGACAATGGCGGTGACTGCCGAGGCCGCAAAACTGCGCGCGCAGGGCGCGAAGCTGGTGGATTTTGGCGCGGGCGAACCGCACTTTGCGACTCCGAGACATATTAAGGAGGCGGCGATTGCTGCGATCGAAGGGAATTTCACGCGGTACACGATCGTATCGGGAATTCCTGAGGTGCGGAAGGCGATCGTGCAACGGCATGCGTGCGATTTTGGCTCCGATTATGCGCCGGAAGAGGCGGTGTTTACGACCGGCGGTAAGCTGGCGCTGTTTAATGCGCTGCAAGTGCTGGTGGAGCACGGCGACGAGGTGATCCTGCCGGTGCCTTACTGGGTGTCTTATAAGGACATCATTCAATATGGCGGCGGCGTGCCGGTTTATCTGGAAACGGACGAGGCGGAGAACTTTCGCATTACCGCTGCGGCAGTCGAGGGGCTGATCACTCTGCGGACGAAGGCGATTATTTTGAATTCGCCGTCGAATCCGGCGGGGTCGGTAGTGGCTCCGGCGGACCTGGAAGCGATTGTGCGTCTGGCGCATGAGCGCGGGATTTATCTCATCCTCGATGAATGCTACGTCTATCTGCAGTACAACGGGGCGCTGGTGAGTGGAGGGTCTTTTACCGAGGCGAAGGAGCATGTGATCGTTGCGGGGTCGTTGTCGAAGACTTATGCGATGACCGGCTGGCGCGCGGGATTTGCGCTGGGGCCAAAGCCGATCATTGCGGCGATGAGCAAGCTGCAGAGCCAGTCGACGAGCTCGACGGCGCATTTTGTGCAGAAGGCAGCGGTTGCGGCGCTGACCGGGCCGCAGGACTCCGTGCTAGAGATGCGGGCCGATTATCTGAAGCTGCGCGACCAGGTGCTGGCAGGGCTGGCGACGATTCCGGGGCTTACCTGTACGGTTCCTGAAGGCGCCTTTTATGTGTATCCGAATGTCTTGGCTTATCTAGGGAAGCCGGGTTCGCAGACGGCGCTGGAACTGGCGGGGCGGCTGCTGCATGAGGCGCATGTTGTGACGGTTCCGGGTGAAGCCTTTGGGACGAAGGAGCATATCCGGCTCTCGTATGCGGTGACGCATGAGGATGTGGATGAGGGTGTGGCGCGGATGAAGGAGTTTTTTGCCAAGCTTGGGTGAGCCCTCCTAACCGCGAGAAGGTCCGGACAAATTGATCCAAGCCAGTAGACGAGGTTCTTATGATTAGCTAATCTATAATTGGCTAATCTGAGGTTTCAAATGTCCATCGCGACGATTCACGAAGCCAAAACAAATCTGTCGAAGTTGATCGAGCAGGCGGAACGTGGTGAAGAGGTCATCATCGCTCGTGGCAAAGAGCCAGTGGTGCGCCTGGTGCCGGTCAAGCCTCCGCCGAAGACGCGACCAATTGGTCTTTATAAGGATGAGGCTTTTGAACTTGGGCCAGAGTTCTTCGAGCCTTTGCCGGATGATGAACTTGAGGCCTGGGGAGAGTTGTGAGGCTTCTGCTCGATACCCATGCGCTCATCTGGTTTGCGTTCGACGACCCGAGTCTCTCTGAACAAGCCAGAAGAGTCCTTCTCGACTTAGACAATGAAATTTTGGTGAGCGCAGCATCGGCGTGGGAGCTCACTACTAAAGTGAGGATCGGCAAGTTGCCGATTGCGTCACGGTTTGCAGTTGAATTCCGCGCTAAGGTCCAGGGATTGGGGTTCAAGGAGCTTTCCGTTACGGTCGATCACGGTCAGCGTGCCGGTCTTCTGCCGGGGTCCCATAAGGATCCGTTCGATCGAATGCTAATGGCGCAGGCGATTTCGGAAAATATGCCGATCGTGAGTAATGAACGGGTTTTCGATGAGTATCACGTGCAGCGGATCTGGTGAATTGGACTTGAGAACAACGAGATGATTCCCAGTCAGCAACCATGATCAAAAACTCCGTCTTCGTGTTTCTCCTTAGTCTAGCTGTATCCGTCGCCGCTCAAAGCCAAGGAACAATGCACAGCGACACGCTCGGGTTTCATTTCGAGCTGAAGGGCTTTGATTCGATCGTGTTTGTTTCACCATGCAGGCAGTGCCTCGCTAGATAAGCACAAAAGGTGCTTTAATAAAGGCGAACGCCCCACATCCACAAAGGGCAGCGAGTGAATCTTCCCAACTCCATCACGATGAGCCGGATCGTTATGGTTCCAGTGCTTATCTGGCTGCTCTCTCCGTCGTTTCCATTTCATGATGCGGCTTACGGGCAGCAGGAGATAATCGCCTCGCTGGTCTTTATCGCGGCGTCGATCACCGACGGCGTGGACGGCTATCTGGCGCGCAAGCGTGGGCAGATCACGACGATTGGCATGTTGCTCGATCCGCTTGCCGACAAGTTGATGATCAGCGCGGCGTTCATCTGCCTGGTGAGCTATAACCCACATGTGATGAAGCCGTGGATTGCGGTGCTGGTGATCGGGCGCGAATTCCTGGTGAGCGGCTTGCGATCGATCGCGAGTTCCGAGGGGTTCACGATCGAAGCAAGCAACCTGGGCAAGCTGAAGACGATTATCCAGATTGTCTCGGTGGTGGCGACGATCCTCGCGCATCGCTGGTATGAGTGGCACTTCGGCTGGTTTACGCTTTGGGTTTATCCGACGGCGATTACGGCGATTTACTTCATGGTTGTGGTGTCGATAATTTCGGCAATCGATTACTTTGTCGGTTTCTGGCGGAAGATCGATCGGGCCTCGACGACGGCGCGAGTCAACGCAGGCAGCGTGCTGAGCCGGAAAAAGAATATTTCGGCCGCGAACTAAGGCCCATTGCGAAAATGGCGCCTAATGACCTGAAAGGCTTTCGCTGGGAGATTTGCCATATCATGCGCGGGCGACGGTTCGCCGGGATTCTTCCTTCCCGCCGGTCGTCAGAATGACACTCTTGTTGGTGGGGCAGCAGCGTCGGTGGTATCTCCGATGTTCAGTTCTGAACATCGTTCCTAATTGTGGACACGTGCTTGCGTCGAGTCCGTCGGCGTGTCCCTATTCCTCAGCGACTTAGCTTCATTGGAACTGGCCCCCTACTTGCGACGTAGTTTGTGGGAGTCTCGCCATGTTGATGCAGGATTTGCGGTTTGCCTTTCGGCAGTTCAGGAAGAATCCGGGGTTTGGGTTGATGGCGGTCTTGATGCTGGCGCTGGGAATCGGCGCGAGCGTGGCGATTTTTGCCTTTGTGGATGCGGCGCTGATCAAGCCTTTGCCTTATACCGACCCAAACCGGCTGGTCGCGCCGACTGAGACGATTGCGGCCTTCGGGCGCGCCAACCTTTCCTATCAGGATTATCTGGACTGGAAGCGGATGAACAAGGTCTTCGCTTCGATGGACGTGTACACGGGGACGGGGTATCTGCTGCGTACTCCGACGGGGACGGAACCGGTGCCGGCTGCGCGGGTAAGCGATGGCTTCTTTCGAACGCTGGGTGTCGTGCCGATTCTTGGCCGCGATTTCTACGCGGGCGAAGATCAGCCGAGTGCGCCTAAGACAGTGATCCTTAGCTACTCGGCGTGGCAGCTGCGATTTGGCGGAAGGAAGGGCGTAATTGGCGAGACGGTCTCGCTGAGCGGTGTTCCGATGATGGTGGTTGGCGTGCTTCCGGCGAGTTTTCAGTTTGCGCCGCGGGGAAACTCGGAGCTTTGGGCGGCTCTTCATCCCGACGATCCCTGCAACCAGAGGCGCAGCTGTCACAGCCTGAATGGAGTGGCGCGGCTGAAAGATGGCGTAACGGTCGAGGCCGCACAGGCCGATATGACTTCGATCGCGAAGCAACTGGAGAGGCAGTATCCGGATTCGAATCGCGGCCAGGGAGCGAGCGTCATTACGCTTGAGGAGGCGGTCGTTGGTAACATTCGGCCGATCCTGCTGGCGCTGTTGGGCGGCGCTGGGCTGCTGCTGCTGATTGCGTGCGTAAATGTGTCGAGCCTGTTGCTGGTGCGTTCGGAGAGCAGGAAGCGGGAGATTGCAGTACGCGGCGCATTGGGCGCGTCGCCAGCGCGGTTGGCGGCGCTGTTATTCAGCGAGGGTCTGGTTCTGGTGGCGGCGGGGAGCCTGGTTGGACTGACCCTGGCTTCTGGAGCGATCCAGGTTCTGTCGCGGCTCATCCCGAAGGACCTGGCGGCAAACGTGCCGTTTCTGGCGGAGATTGGACTGAATGGCCGCGTGGTGGCTTTCGCCGGTGCGATTTCCGTGCTGGCCGTGTTCTTGTTCTCGTTGACTCCCATATTGCGGCTCAGATCTTCGGGGACGGGCGCGGAGATGCGGAATGGGTTGGCCGAGGGCAGCCGCGGTTCGTCCGGAGCGATCTGGCGGCGCTTTGGCGCAAACCTGGTGGTGCTGGAACTGGCCATCGCCATGGTGTTGCTGGTGAGCGCGGGGCTGCTGGGTAAGAGCTTGTATCGGCTGTTGCATGTCGATCTCAGCTTCCAGCCTGACAACGTGGCAACAGTGCAAGTGGCGCTTCCCGACGCCGCGTATTCAAAGGATGCGCAAGTGGTCGCAGTGCAGCACGAGATTCTAAGGCAGGTGGCGGCGCTCCCGGGAGTGACCTCGGTTGGCATCGGGAACATGTTGCCGCTGAGCGGCAATGGCAATACCGACTGGATCCGGTTTGAGGGACGGCCTTATGACGGAACTCACAATGAGGTCAATGCACGCGATGTGAGCGTGAACTATTTCGAGACTTTGCAGGCGAGACTGATTCGCGGGCGCTTCTTTAACGAGAGCGACGATGCCTCGAAGTCGTTGGTGATCGTGATCAATCAGTCGCTGGCGAAGAAGTACTACCCGGGCGAAGACCCGATCGGCAAGCGGATTGGCGATACGCAACTGACGCCGAAGTCGATGCGGACGATTGTCGGCATTGTCGATGACGTGAGGGAGAGCTCGCTTGATACGGATACCTTGCCGGCTGAGTATCAGCCTTTCAATCAAAGCACGGATACATACTTCGGCGTTGTGGTACGAACCTCGCAGGATGCGGGTTCCGTTCTTCCGGAGATCGATGCAATCATTCGCAAGATCGATCCGGGGATCGGAACGGTCGACGAAGCGACGATGGTGCAGCGGATGAATGATTCGCCGACTGCATACATCCATCGGTCGGCGGCGTGGCTGGTGGGTGGATTTGCGGCGCTGGCTTTGCTGCTGGGAGTTGTCGGACTCTATGGTGTGATTGCTTATTCGGTGAGCCAGAGGACGCGGGAGATTGGCGTGCGTATGGCGCTGGGCGCGCAGCGGGCCTCGGTCTATCAGCTGATTCTGAAAGAGGCGGGATGGCTGACGGTCTTCGGGATTGCGGCGGGACTCGTTTGTTCGATTGGCGCCGCGACCTTGATCCGGAGCTTGTTGTTTGGGGTGACGGCGTGGGATGTTTCGACGTTGGGTGCGGTTGCAGGAGTGCTGGCGCTTTGTGCGATGGTGGCGAGCTATTTCCCGGCGCGGCGAGCGGCTTCGGTGAATCCGGTGGAGGCTTTAAGAGCGGAGTGACGGAGCAGGGCACAGGGTGTAGCGCATGCTTTGGGCGTTCGCATTTCTTCCATCCCACTTAAGCCAACGGAAGGCTTGAATGGGCACCCAGACTCTTTATGGAGGACCGACATGGTGATTCGGGATTTGAGGTTTGCTTTTCGGCAGCTGACGAAGAGTCCTGGGTTTGCGATTGCGGTGGTGCTGACGCTGGCGCTTGGGATTGGGGTCAATACTGCCGTGTTCAGCATGGTGGATGGCTTCTTGCTGCGCTCGCTGCCGTTTCGGGAGCCGGAGCGGGTGGCTGCGCTGATCTTTCATGTGCAGGGCGTTAGCAAGCGGGACGGGCAGTATTTTTCCGAAGATGACGACACCCATACGGGTGCGACGTGGCTGGTATTAAGAGAAAGTCTGCGCTCGGTGACGCTCGCTTCGTGGGGCGGCACCGATGGCGTTAATTTGACGACGGACGGGGCGAGCGGAAACACGGTGCGGTATGTGCATGAGAGCCGGGTTTCGGCGGATTACTTTGATGTGCTTGGGGTTCGGCTGTATCGCGGACGAAGCTTCACTGCCGAAGAAGATCTTCCGAAGGGACCGAAGGCGGTGGTGTTGAGCTACCGCTTGTGGCTGTCGACTTTCGGTGCGAACCCGAACGTAGTGGGACAGGCAATTCATCTGAAAGGCGAGCCTTACACGGTCGTCGGAGTGCTGCCGCAAGGCGCGCTGACTCCGAGCAACGCGGATTTGTTTACTCCGTTACAGCCCGCTGCTACGGGCGAATGTGGTGGGACCAATTGCGGCATCCTCTTGCGATTGAAACCTGAGGCGACGTGGCAGCAGGCGGAGGCGGAACTCGCTCGCGTCCACCTACCAATGATGGATGAGGTCTCAGGGCTGGCTCGGGGCGGCGCGTGGTTTTACGTGCAGCCCTACGCGCGTTACCTTAGCGGCGACATGCGGTCGAAGCTGAGCGTGCTGATGTTAGCAGTCAGCATCATTCTCATGATTGGGTGCGCCAATCTGGCTGGATTGGAGTTGGTTCGGATTGTGCGAAGAACGCGGGAAATTGCGACGCGGCTGGCGTTGGGGGCGACGCGAATGGAGGTGCTTCGGCAGCTCTGGATCGAGAACCTGGTGCTGGCTGCGCTGAGCGCGGTAGCGGGTTTGGCATTGGCGATCGCGATTCTGCGGGGGCTTGGGGAATTTCTGCCCGAGTACATGCTTCCGATGGGCGGTTTTGCGATCAACACACCGGAGCTGCTTTTTGCTATTGCGGCTTCGCTGGCGACGAGCCTGCTATTTGGCGCGCTACCCGCGCTGACGACCCGAAGGGTTGATCTGCGTTCGTCGATGAGTTCGGGAAGCTGCTCTGTTGCCGGCGGGACGGGGCGGCTTCGGCGATGGCTGATTGGCGCCGAGGTTGCGTTGACGGTTGTTTTGCTTGCGGCGGCGGGATTGCTGGTACGGACGCTGATTCATCTGGAGACGCTGCCGTCTGGATTCGAAGCGGCGAATGTAATGACAGCGAAGGCTTCTCTGGACGATGCCCGTTATCATGATGCGGCTGCGTTTCAGGGGCTCGTGGCGAAGAGCGTGACGGCGATGCGGCGTATTCCCGGCGTTGAGGATGCGGCGGTAGGGTTGAGCGCGCCATATGACCGAGGGCTAAACGACGGGATCACGATACTGGATGGGGAACAGGCGGGTAAGAAGACTGGGTCGAGCCTTAGTTATGTCACTCCGGGCTATTTTTCCACGTTGTGCATTCCGCTCCTGGAGGGGCGGTCAGTCGCCGATAGCGATACTTCAACTTCGCAACTGATTGCCGTGGTCAACCAGGATTTTGCGCGGAAGTTCTTTCATGAGCCGGCGCCGATTGGACGCCATTTCGGGCTGAACGATACGGGAGATCCGGTCTTTACGATCGTTGGTGTAGTCGGGAACGTGATGAAACGACCGGGGATGGAGCGGGACGCGCCGATCTCCACCGAACCGGTCTTCTACCTTCCTGCGACGCAGATTCCGCAGGGACTGGTGAATGTTGCACACATCTGGTTCCAGCCGAGCTGGATCGTGCGGACCGCTGGCCCGGTTTCAGGTTTGACCGAGTCGATGCAGCGAGCGTTGGCTGAGGTAGATCCGTTACTACCGTTTTCGGGGTTTTATTCGATGGATGAGATTCTGGCTCAGCAGCTCCAGCAGCAGCGGATCGAGGTGTTGCTATTCACGACGCTGGCAGGCTTGGCGTTACTGCTTTCGGCGATTGGCATCTATGCGCTGGTCTCGAACCTCGTAGTGCAGCGGACGAGGGAGATTGGGATTCGGATTGCGCTGGGTTCGACGCTGCGACAGGCCATGGTGCAAGTGGGTTCGTCGGGAGCGATAGCTGCTGGCTTTGGGTTGCTGGCGGGGATTGCGCTCTCGCTGCTGTCCGTACGGGTGCTCTCGAGCGAGATCTATGGGGTGCGGACTTATGATCCCGTGACCTTCATTGCCGTGCCGGTGCTGCTGGCTTTGATCGCGGCGATTGCCAGTTTTCTGCCGACTCTGCGCATCAGCCGAATTGAGCCGGCAGAGACTTTGCGGGCGGAATGACGTCATGGTCTGCAGCTTCTCGAAAGCGTGACACGGAACGCTCTTTCGCTCAGACTGGCGAGATGGAGATTCGTAAGCTTACCGAAAAGGACGCGGCCGCCTGGCTGGGAGTGAGGCTCGAGGCGCTTGAACGAGAGCCACTTGCCTTTGGCAAGTCGGTCGAAGAGCAGCGAACGTCAACGCTCGCAGAGATTGCCGAGCGTATCCGCGAGAAAGCCGACGGGAGCTTCACGCTTGGCGGCTTTGATGGGGAAGCGCTCGTTGCCATCGCGACATTCAAGCGCGCCGCAGGCATCAAAGAGTGTCACAAAGGAAGCATTCTTGCGGTCTATGTATCAGCATCGCATCGCGGTCGGGGATTCGGCTCGAAGCTCATAGCGGCGGTCCTCGAGCTGGCCAGGGAAGACCCTTCGCTGGAGCAGGTTCAGCTGGGAGTGGGCGCTCATAACGCGGCGGCGATTCAGACTTACCGGAAATTCGGTTTCGAGGCTTACGGCACGGAGCCGCGCGCTCTGAAGGTGGGGTCGGAGTATGTGGATGAGCACTTGATGATTTTGCGGCTGCGATAGGGACTGCTTTCTTTCAAGCAAAACAAAGCCCCGATCCTTGCAGAGTCGGGGCTTGGTCGAATCAATTTGTGTCCTAAGCAGGGATGGCGGCTCTCGTTTGGGTCGTGGCGGCGTAGTGGGAAACTGGCACTTTGGATTGGCGGTGGACGAAGTGATACGGCGGCCAGGGACCGGAGAGCTGCATCTGGCAGTCTTTTAACTGGACGGCCGCGGTGGAATAGCGGTTCTGGTAGCGCTCGATGCATTTGTGCTCGATCAAGTGGGCGATATCCAGGAACATCTTGCCGGCGCCGTCGCGCTTGCAGGTTATCTCTTCGTCGAGCGGGGCAAACATGCGATGCATCTGGACCGAGACCGCGCGGGCGCGGGTCTGGCGTTCGCGTTGCTGGGTGGCGTTTTCGCGCAGGCTGGCGAGATACTCTTTGCCGACGCGGTCCATGAGAACGGGTTTGTCGAGTTCGCGGCAACAGTCGTCGACGACGACCTTCAAGTGCATCTCGGCCTTGCCGCGGAGGCGGTCGAGGTTGGCCAGGAATTGGCGCTGGTTAGAACGGACGGATCGGCGGAGGGCTTCGTCGTCGGCAAACACGGTGCCGAAGCGGAAGGGCAGAACGGTGGACATTTTGAAGCAGTCGGCGATGACCTTGCCATGGTCGACGGCCGACTTCTGCACCAGGGGTTCCTCTGGGTTGTGTTCGCTGACAATTACGGCTAGGTCACTGGCGGGATACAGGAAAACTTGATTCCCGGCGATGCCGGTCACGGCCTCGAGCGGTACGGGTTTGCGGTGACGGAGAAGATCCGGAAAAGCCTGCTTTTCGCTAATGCAATAGGCATACCACGCCATAGATAGTCACTCCACACGATGGCCTATGGGCCAGGGTTTCTTGAGATGGTCGGAATTAGAGGGAACGACTTCATACGCTGGAAGCTGGTACTGGAATTGGTGCAGCGGGTGCTTCAATTACAGGGCAAATCGTAGGCCCGCGAGATGACGATTGGCAATGGGTTTCGTTACCCAAAATAGGAAACGGTTCCATATGGCAGCGAAATCGTATTCGCACCATAGGAAATCATTTTTGCAAGACGAAAATTGCTTCTACGGAGCACCCTTTTCAGGGCTTATTGGGGCTGCCAGCCTCCGCCCAAAGCTTGATATAAGGTGACGTAGTATCCCATTTCGGTATCCCAAGCCTGAGCCAGGGCCAGCTCCGAGGTGAAATACTGCTGCTGGGTGACCAACACTTCGAGCATGCTCGAATATCCGTTATTGAAGCGGACAACGGCCAGATCGGCCGTAGCTTTGTAGGTCTTAGTCTGCTCATCGATCTTCATGCGATAGAGCCTTGACTGGCTATAGCCGACCAAGCTGTTGGCGACGTCGCCAAAAGCTGTTTGCACCGTTTGCTTGTATTGCAATTCCGCTTCATCGCGCTGCGCCCAGGCGAGATGATAGGCGCTGGTGATGGCGCCCCCTCATAGAGCGGCTGGGTGACCGCTGCCGCCAACGACCAAACGGTAGCTGGACCCTGCAAGAAGCTGGTAATCGCGGTGCTCGCGGCGCCGAACTGGCCGGTGAGGGAGAGCTGCGGGAAATAGGCCGCCTTGGCCACGCCAACGTTGGCGTTCGCTGCAACGAGATTCTGTTCGCTTGCGAGAATATCCGGGCGGCGTTGGAGCAAAGCCGAGGGAAGTCCGGTGGGCACTTCCGGCATATGAGGCTGATCAATCAGCGCGAGACCACGATCGATAGGACCGGGATTTCTGCCCAGCAGGATGCTGATCTGGTTTTCGGTCTGGGCGATCGACTCTTGACTGGCGATTACCTGCGCCTGCGACTGTTGCAGGAGCACCTGCGCCTGATAGACGTCCGTAATCGCGCTCTCTCCGCCTTTGTACTTGATGGTGTTTAATCTGACGATGTCTTCGTCCGCAGTGACGGTTTCTTGTGAGATGGTCAACTGCGAGTCATACTCCCGAAGCTGATAATAGGCGGTCGCTACGCTGGAGATTAAGGTTAGCTGGACAACGTCCTTCGCATAAGTCGTCTGGAGCAGTTGGGCCCGCGCCGCCTCGGTTGCGCGGCGGTACTTTCCCCAGAAATCGACGATGTAATTCAGGTTGATCCCAACCGAATCCACTGTCGGTCCGTTCAAGGCAAGGGCGTCGCGGTAGTAGTTTACCCCGCCCCCGCCGTTGAGAGAAGGAAACTGGTTGGCGTGGACGATGCCGAGCTGGGCGTTGGCCTCGAGGATGCGCGTAGCTGCGATGCGGATGTCGTAGTTATTGGTTAGCGCTTCCTTGATGAGGGCCTGCAGGGTCTCGTCCTGGAAGACGGTCTGCCAATGCATTTCGGCGAAATTGTCGCTGGCGGGTTGATTGCCGAGAGCGGGCGCGACGCCGCGATACTGGTCCGGAGTGGAAACGGCGGGACGGCTATAGTTGGGGCCGACCTTGCAGCCACTGACAAGCACGGCCAACAGGGACACGGTCACCAACGACGTGGCCACGATTGCTTTCACGGGGCTTTTTCTCGCGATCATGCGGAGTGGCCCCCTTCTTTGGTATGAACGTCGGCTGTGGTTTCCGGAGGAAGCGGCTGCCCGTGGGCCTCTTTTTTGCCGCCTAAGAAGGCACCGAATCGCTCTACGACATCGAAACTGACGGGGATGAAGAAGATGGCGAGGAGTGTAGCGGCGAGCATGCCCCCAATTACAGTCGTTCCGAGTACCTGGCGCGCAATAGCGCCGGCGCCGTGCGCCCGCCACAAAGGCACGCAGCCAAGAATAAAGGCAAATGCAGTCATCAGGATTGGCCGCAGTCTTAGCCTTGCGCCAGTCAGGGTCGCGTCGATGAGCGACTTCCCCTTGTCGTACTCAAGCTTGGCAAATTCCACGATGAGGATGGCGTTCTTGGACGAAAGTCCGATCAGCATGACCAGCCCGATCTGGGCGTAGACATCATTGTCAAACCGGCGAAAATAGAGCGTCATGAAGGCGCCGAAGATAGCAATGGGAAGTCCCAACAGTACGCTGAACGGCAGCGTCCAGCTCTCATATTGCGCAGCCATGATGAGGAAGACCACAAACAAGGCCATGCCAAAAACGACAGCGGGAGAAACGCCTTGCGCCGCCTTTTGCTCCTGGTACGACATACCCATGTAATCGAAGCCCATCTGGCTGGGCATCGTCTTATGGAAGACGTCTTCCAATGCCGCCATGGCCTGACCCGAACTGTAGCCGGGCGCCGCTGAGGCATTGAACTGCACGCAGTTGAACAGGTTATAGCGCATGATGAACTCGGGTCCGGTGCGCGGGTAGGTCGTGGTCAAGGTGCTCAAAGGGACCATGCCGCCGGATGCATTCCTAACGTAGAACTTGCCCAGATTTTCTGCCTTGGTCCGGAAGTCTCCGTCGGCCTGAACATATACCTGCCACTGCAGGCCGAAGCGGTTGAAGAAGTTGATCAGCGAGCCGCCCATGAACGTCTGCACCGTCTGGTACAGCTCGCTCAGCGGGATCTGCTGGGTCATCGCCTTCGCGTTATCTACATTGACTCCAACCTGAGGAACGCTGAGCAGTGCGGTTGTCATCACCCCCGCCAGTTCGGGGCGCTTGCGTGCCTCTTCCCAGAAGATCAGCGCGTTCTTGGCGAGAAAATCAATGCTGCCGCCAGATCGGTCTTCAAGAATGAAAGTCGCGCCTCCCGATGTGCCTACGCCGGGGATAGCCGGCGGCGGGAACGAGAATGCAATTCCGGAGGGATCCCTTGCGAGCGCTTGTTGCAGGTGGGCTTTGATCCCATCGTAACTCTCCTCCGGAGTCGTGCGTTCGCCCCAGGGCTTCAGGGAGATAAAGAAGAATGCACTGTAGGTGGTGTTGACGCCACTTAAAAGGCTGTATCCGGCGACGGTGCTGACGTACTGAACGCCGGGTGTGTCCATCATGATCTTCTCGACCTCGCGCGCTGCTTGCGACGTTCGTTCCAGAGACGAGGCGTTAGGCAGTTGCAGGCCAGCATAGAGGTATCCCTGATCTTCATCGGGGAGAAAGCTGTTCGGAAGCTTCTTGCCGAAGTAACCTGCACCTACGGTTAGCGCGGCGAGCAGGAGAAACGCAAGGGCGACTTTGTGGATCAGGTGTCTGCAGATGTTCACGTACCCGTCGGTGGCGCGGCCGAAGACGCGGTTGAACCAGCGGAAGAAAGCGCCGAGAGGTCCTCGCACCTCTTTCTTGGGCCGCAGCAGCATGGCCGAAAGCGCGGGACTGAGGGTGAGCGCGTTGAACGCCGAGAAGAGTACCGAAATCGCGATGGTAATGGCGAACTGCTTGTAAAGCTGGCCGGTAATGCCGGGAATAAAGGCCGTGGGAACGAAGACCGCCGCCAGGATGAGTGCGATGGCAATGACGGGCCCTGACACTTCCTCCATCGCTTTGATGGTCGCGTCGTGAGGCGACAGCCCATTCTCGATATTGTGTTCGACCGCCTCTACGACGACAATGGCGTCATCGACGACCAATCCAATCGCCAGGACCATACCCAAGAGCGACAGAGTATTGATGGAAAAACCCAGCGCGGGGAAGACAATGAAGGTCGCGACCAGGGAGACAGGAACGGCGAGAAGCGGAATCAGGGTGGCCCTGAAGCCTTGCAGGAAAATGTAGACGACGAGGATGACCAGAAGCAGGGCCTCTCCCAGCGTCTTGTAGATCTCATGGATGCCCTCGCTGACAGAGAGGGTGGTGTCCATCGCGGTGATGTAATCCAGCCCTTGCGGGAACCTCCCTTTCGCTTCTTCCATCATTTTGACGACAGCGGCCTTCGTTTGCAGCGCATTGCTTCCAGGAGTGAGGTAGAGCGCGACGAGCGCCGCGGGCTGAGAGGGCTTCTTCTGCGCGGACTCTCCCAAGCGCGCGACAAAGGAGTAGTATTGCGAGCCCAGTTCCACGCGCGCTACGTCTTTCAGCCGCAGGATTGACCCGTCGGACTGAGCGCGAACGACGATCTCACCAAACTCCTCGGCCGTGGGCAGGCGGCCTGGAGCTCGCACGTTGTAGGTGAATTGCTGGCCGGCAGGAACAGGTTCGCCGCCAATCTGGCCGGCGGGATTGACCTTGTTTTGAGCCTTGACCGCGTTCGAGATGTCGGTGACGGTCACGCCCAGGCTTGCCAGTCTGTCAGGATTCACCCAGATGCGCATGGCGTAGGGGCCAGCGCCAAATATCTGAACCTGTCCGACGCCCGGGAGCCGGGTGAGCGCGTACTGCAAATTGATGGTGGCGTAGTTGGCCAGGAAAATGTTGTCGTATGCGCCGCTGGGCGAGTAGAGATCGAGCAACATGAACGGCGCAGTCGTTCCCGGTTGTACGATCACTCCCTGTTGCGTCACCTCAGAAGGGAGTTGCGAGTTGGCTTGCCCCTGGCGCATCTGGGCAAGAATCTGGTCGGTGTTGATATCGGTTCCCAGCGCGAAGTCAACATAGAGCGACATGCCTCCGCCGGAACTTGCGCTCAGCGAGTACATGTAGTTCATACCGCTGACGCCGGACATCTGCTGTTCAATCGGCGTTGCAACGGACTCGGCGATCGTCTGGGCGTCCGCGCCTGGGTAGGTGGCTTTCACCTGGATCATCGGGTCGGCGATATTGGGAAACTGCGCCGTTGGCAGCTCGAGGATTGCCACTCCGCCGCCCAACACCATGAGAATGGCGATGACAATGGCGACGATGGGCCGATTAATAAAGAATTTCGACATGGTTAGTTGCCCCCAGCCGCCGCTGAGGCTGGCACGTAGGGTTTGGCAACAACCGGAATGCCTTCTTTTGCCATTTGCGGTGCGGCTGCGGCGAACATCCGTAGCCTTTCGACCCCTTCAACCACAACCCGCTCGCCCGGCTTTAATCCTTCAGTGATGATCCAGTTGGGCCCGACCCTCTCTCCCACCTTGATAGGCCGGTACACTGCTTTGTTCTCAGGCGTGACCACAATGATCTGGTACTGCGACTGCACTTCGATCACGGCGGGCTGCGGGACCAGCAACGCGTTCTCGCTGAAACCGGTCTGGATTCGCACTCTGCCGAAACCGCCAGGGCGGAGAATGCCGTCTTTATTTGGAAATGCGGCGGCAAGCTGTATGGTTCCTGTCGACGTGGCGATCTCGCGGTTCACCAGAACAATCTTTCCCTTCTGGGGGTAAACCTCATCGTTAGCCTGGATGTATTCCACCGGAATCGAAGCGGCGGCCTCTTTGTTTCCTCGCACGACTCGCGAGATCAGCTCAGCCTTCCTGAGATACTGGGCCTCACTGACGGAGTAGTAAGCCCAGATGGGATCGACTTGCGAGATGGTGGTCATCTTGGTGGTGGTTCCCACCAGATCGCCAATCTGCGAGTTTGTGTTACCCGCCACGCCATCGATCGGGGCATATACCTTCGTCCATTCCAGGTTTAGCTCCGCGTTCGCCTGGTTCGCCTTAGCGGCGGCGACCTGCGCGATCGCGGCCTGAAGATTGGAAGTGTCGGTGTCCAGCTGCTTCTGCGGGATCGCGCTCTGAGCCGCGAGGGGGGTGTCCCGGGTGACGTTGTTTTCCCATTCGCCCTGCTGGGCGACGGCCACGGCGACTTGCGCTTTCGCCTGATCTAGAGCAGCCACAAACGGTCTCGGGTCGATCTCGTAGAGCAATTGACCTTTCTTGACGAAGAAGCCGTTCTGGTAGTTCTGTTTGAGGAGATAACCCTGGACCTTGGGGGTGATGTCCGCGTTTACCGGGCCGTTGAGCGTGGCAACCCACTCATCGTAGACGGGAACATTCTGCTGCACTACGTCCGTGACCGTGACCTCGGGGGGCGCCGGCGGTGGCGGAGCCTCTTTCTTTTCGCAACCCGCGATCGAGAGGAGGAAGGCGAGACCCGCCACGTGCGCCGCTATGGGCCAGCCGCGTCTTCGAGACGGCGAATGCGCGAACCACTGCGTTCTTGGCGTTCGGGAAGAAGCGATTTTTACTGTGGACGGGATCTGCATCTGTGCTCCTGCGTACGGATGAACAAAGAGGACAAAATGTGACGTTTTGGGCTCGAATACTTATAACCGTTTTCGAGACAAAGAGGGTACTGGTATTTTTGCCAGTTGAAATGCGCTGGAAGGTAGCGCGACGGATAGAAAAGCGGCGCTTGTGGATGCGACGTCTGATTCAGCCCAGCAAGGCTGAGACTTGGATCCAGCCAAATCTTTCGGCCGTCTGCTATGAGCGGGGCGAACCGAAGGCTTCGGCGAGGATGGCGGTGGCATAGCGCACTTCGTCGGCGCTGACGGTGTGAGCGCGGCCGGGATAGCGGCGCAGCGTAACCTTTGCGTTCATGCTTTCGAGCACATCGGCGGACTCCTGAACACGCATCCACGGGATGTGGGGGTCGGGATCGCCGCAGCCGAGGAAGGCGGGCGTTGCTTTTAGGTCGCCAGAGTAGTTCATGGGCATGCCGAGCGGGCCGATCAGGCCTCCGGTAAAGGCGAAGAGTCCGGCGTACCGGGCGGGGTGGGTGGTGACGAATTCGGTAGACAGGCAAGCGCCCTGGGAGAAGCCGCAGACGATGATGCGATCAGTGGGTATCCCGGCGTCGATGGCCAGCTTGACGGTCGAGCCGACTTTGTTCAAAGCGGAGGTGAGCCAGGGCTCGTTCTGATCGCGGGGCGCGATGAACCGGTTGGGATACCAACTGTGACTTTCTGCAGCGGGCGCAAGGTACGCGAGCTTCGGGTGATACATCGCCTGCGCGAGGTTGAGAATGTCATCGGCGGATGCGCCGCGGCCGTGAAGCATGACGACTGCTCCGGCCGCGGCTTCCAGAGCCGGTCCTAACCGATGGACCGGCTGGTCTTTATGGGGGTCAAGCGGATGAGATTCGATCGGCATATTAGGCACTTATAGCAGTTGTGCTTGAATGACGGAGTTCGAGCGGGGTAAGGCGCTTCTCGATGACCGCACGTCTTGGCTCGAGCCATGCGGGAATTCGGAGCTCTTCTCCCAGCGTTTCGACAGGTTCGTCGAAAGCGAATCCGGGCGGATCAGTCGCCAATTCGAAGAGCACTCCGCCGGGTTCGCGGAAGTAGATCGAATGAAAGTAAGTGCGATCCATGACTGGAGTTACATCGACGTGCTTGCTGATCTCCTCGCGCCAGGCTAGCTGCGATGCATCATCGGAAGCGCGGAAAGCGATGTGGTGGACGCTGCCGGCGCCCGAGCGGCCGTACGACGCATTCGGATCGATTACCAGATCGATGTGGTTGCCGAGTGCGGTTCCCTCGGCAGCATAGCGCTGGCGGTTGCCTTCCTCGGCTACCCTGTGAAAGCCGAGAATGTTCAGGAAGTTTCCAGTGCTTTCCGCGTCGTGCTCGAGGAGGGTGACTCCGTAAAAACCCCGAATGGCGTGCTCGTCTGGAACGTCGGCGTAGCGCGAGGCGTTCGCATGGCCGGCATCGGCGTGGCCGACGATCTCCAGCTTCATGCCGTCGGGATCGGGGAAGGTGAGCACCTCTTCGTTGAAGCGCTTGCCGGTGTTCTCGACCAGGACTCCGTGATCACGCAGGCGGCTTTCCCAATATTGGATCGAGGCGAGCGGGACGCTGAAGGCGGTCTGGGCGACTTCGCCCGCGCCGGCGTGGCCGCGACTGGCGCGCGGCCAGGGGAAGAACGTGAGGATGGTTCCGGGCGAGCCGGCGTCGTCGCCGAAGTAGAGATGGTAAGTTCCCGGATCATCGAAGTTTACGGTGCGTTTGACGAAACGCAGGCCGAGGACTTGGGTGTAGAAATCCAGATTGCGCTGGGCGTCGGACGCGATTGCGGTTACGTGGTGAAGACCAACGATTGGATGTGGCATATGACCTTCTTTCACACTGAATAGATGTTGCAACGACTAATTTGGTCGCAAGAGGGAGGGCATTAGCGCCCTCGAGGTTATTTTGCCCCTGCTACAGGTTCGTTCGGAAGCTCAGGAAGCTGGCGATTTCGCGTATTTGACGGGAAACGGGTCACGTTCGGGAGTTCTGCGTCTGTTCCATAGAAGAAAATGGCCGGAGCCGGACGAACCAGTTCCGGCCTAGTGGAGGGTAAATCGGACTATTCAGGGAAATCGAATAGGTCAAAGAGGTCGGTCAAGGCGGGACTATTGACCGGCACATAGGGATTCCCTGCGGTAACTGGATTCGGGAAGTTATCGCGGCTGCGGTTGGTGATGGTGGGGAGGCCCCAGTTCGCTTCGATGAATTTATCGATAGAGACGTGGTCGGCGTAGTCGTGGGAGATGTGACCCTTCTTGGCGTACGGAGAGACTAGGAGCAGTGGAATGCGCGTGCCGTCGCCGAAGAAGTCCACGGGTTGAACGTAACCGGAGTCGTAGTAACCGCCGCCCTCGTCCTCGGTGATGAAGATTGCGGTGTCTGCCCACACGGCAGGATTCGCTTTCACAGCATCCACGATCTTCTTCGTGAAGCCTTCAAACAAATCCAACTTGGAAGAAGACGGGTGGCCGTCGACCAAGCCGCTGGGCTTGACGATGGAGACGGCCGGTAGGGTGCCGTTCTTTATGTCCGCGTACAGATTCGCGGTGTCCTGGATATGGTCTGTACGGTTGGTCGAATTGGCCATGACGGTGGTGTCGTATTGGAACGGATTGCAGATGTTGCAATACTCGTCGGTGTCCTTGCCAATGGCGCCGTAGTTGAGTTGGTAGGGATCCCGAACATAACTGTCCCACTGATCGCCGTAGTACTTCCAGGAGATATGAGCGGCCATCAGGTCGTCGCCGAGGCTGGGTGTTGAGGACGGCGGGATGGTGAACGCGGTGTTGTACACGTTGTGATCGGTGTAGGCGTTGTTCCCGTTACCGAAATATCCGGGGTTGTAGTTGTTCAGCAGATAATAGTGGCCCGCTTCGCACCGAGGGTCGATCGACAGCGAGTGCAGGTAATTCACGATCGGAGCAACGCCAGGCTGTGATGTATCCGAGCAGTTGGTGTAGGAGCCGCCGCCATCCTGGGGCGAGCCATAGCCGCCGCCGCCATAGCCATCCTGGCTATACCAGTTGTTCGTTCCGGGCGCGGGGATTCGGATTTTCAATTTCGTCCACGCTGCCGGCGTCCGGAGTGCCCGCAAAAACCACCTCGCTATGCGGAGGCTTCGCTGCGTGGCCATTGCCGTCGCTGAACCAGATCATGTCGGCGTGGCCGAACATAATATGATTGGCGCCGGTGCCGCCGTTCACGGATTGGTGGAAGTTGTCGCTCATCGAATATGTGTCGGCCAGCTCCTTGAAGTAAGGTGCGTCGCCGTTTTGCACGTTATAGAAGCCGAGTGCGGTGGAACCCTCGCCGGTGGTGGCGGCGGTCGGGGAGTATTCGATGCTGAAGTTCGACGCTGGCTTGAAGCCGTTGGTGCCGGCGCCCACGGTCACTTCCACCCACGAAAACAAATGGGCGCCACACCCGGAGGGATTGTCGGCAGTCACATTGGTAAGGTCGCAGTCCAGCTGCTGCCACATCTGGTAGAAGCGGTGCACCGGGCTGGCGGCGTAATCGTTATACGTAAAGGTGTCTCCATTGGTCAGTTGGAATGGCCCCGCGGGCAGCGCATTGACGTTTGTGATGCGGGCATCGGGGGTCTTGCTTTTCTGGCCCGTGCCGCCGGTTACGAGATAGCCGTAGTAATCGGACGGGAGACCGTTTTCGGACTGCTTTGCCAAGGTAAGGTTGTCTTCCGGGACATAGGAGTCCTGCGGTCCGCCGACGAGTGGCGCGGGAAGCACGCCACCGGGAAAGGCGGACTTGGGCGGGCTGAGAAGGAATGCGTCAGGCTGTGTATCCGTAGCCGCACTCTGCGCCGCCTTGGAAAAGTTCACACCAGGCGTGCCGTCGGCTTTGATGATTCCCTCGGAGAGAAGGTTGAACACGGTCTCGCCTTTCTTGGGCGGAACGTAGGTAGCGAAGACGTGATCGAAGCTGCGGTTTTCGCCGATGATGACAATCACGTGCTTGATCGGGGTAATGGTGTCATTATCTCGGGACGGTGGGGTAGGCGGCGTGGCGAACGAATTGCCAATTGCCAGCTGAAATACGGCGACGGATACGAGTCCCGTTCGCGTAGCCCGGATGGCAGAGGACACGAGGTACTTTACAGTCATACTTCCTCCTGGCCGAGGATTGAAATCTCGACCTGTTGAGGAGTACTTGGTAAAGACTACGTTCTGCTACCAATGGCCGATAAAGAAATGGTGAATTAATTTTGGTTGCTCGCAACGCGCTCAAACCAGGATACTTTGCGTTAATTTTTGACGACTTTAGGGTAGAGCGCCGGTCATCCAAAGACTCGAGTCTCACACGTCATCGAAAATTTAATAGGGGTTATCACAAAGTTGATCATTTATTCATTCGATCGTGGGTGGGCGATGCCTGGCACTCGGGCGTCAATGCGGTTGAATCACAGCGGGCTGCCGCATCTTGGTTTGAAGAGCGCGGCGCCGGATCGACGCGTATCGATCCCATCATGCCCTTATCTTCATGCTCCAGAAGATGGCAGTGGTAGACGAACGTGCCCACTGTATTGGGGTCGCGGAAATCCATGCGCAATCTGACGCTGGGATAGGCGAGCGCCCGCCCGTCATAGTACGGCACGTTCACGGTGTCGCGCAGGAAATCCTCGTTGACTTGCCTACCCATATAGTCGAGCAGCAGAAAGTGGAGTTGGTGGATGTGGAAGGCGTGCAGCTCCTGCGAGCGGTTTTCAATGATCCAGTCCTCGACAGTGCCCTGCTGTGCCACAATATTCGGCGTCTCGTTTCCCATGTCGAACATCTTTGCTTCCTGTCCATCGACAGTCAGGTAAAACTCCACTGCGCTTGTGGGGTTGTTGGGATCTACCAGTTTCTCGGAGAAATAGAGGTGGCGCACGCGCACCGGTTGCACGTCTCCGAGCCACGTCTCGGCCGGAGGGGCAAGAGGTTCAGGTACCTGTTTAGCTTTGAGCGCGGTTCAGGCGCATTCGGCGAAGCGACAATCTTCGCGAACATTCGGTTCGGATCGTTCTCGCCTGCCGGGGCCGGTGTCGACAGTGCGCGTGACCAGCAAGCCTGTCACGCCTTCGGGCGGACCGGTCACGGTGAATTCCACTCGCGCGCCCGGAGGCAGGCCGATGTGCGTCTGCGGGTTAATGGACTCTCCCAACGGATCGCCGTGGGTCATCGGGACCCCATCCATGGCCACGATGCCCAATTGTTGTGGCACGCGGTTGAAAAGGACTGCGAGGTTCAGGTACGTGATGGCCGAGGCGTTCAACACGCGCCACAACTGTCGTTCGCCAGGTCTCATCTCGATGATCGCAGGTGGATAGTCGGGGTAAGGGACGGGGACGTAATTGATGGACAGGTCTTTGGCCGGCTTGCCGAAGCCGGTGCCGTTGTTGGCCGCGTCTCCGTCGCGGTCGATCATGAACTTCGGCACCACAGGTTCAGATTTGGCAGGCGGCGCATTCGGATTGACGAGATCCTGGTCGCGAATGATGAAGACTCGCTCCGGCAAGCCCGCTACCACCTTTTGGCACGCTCGATTCCCTCGACAATCAGTGCGCCGGATGCTCCCCCGAGCAGTTGTTGTTTGGCGAAGCCGTGAATGTGCGGATGGTACCAATAAAGACCCGGCGGCTCGTCCTCTGGAATCCGAAAACGATACTCAAACGGCGCATCGCCCGGTTGCACCGATGTTTTCATCACATCGTCTTGATGGCAGACTGGTGGGATAGTCAGCCCGTGAAAGTGAAGATTGGTGGATACCGGGCTCATGACTCCACTCATGCAGGGATCGTTGACTGATCGAGCGCGCATCTTCGCATGCGTGTGTGACGCAACTGTCCCTCCGCTGAGATCCGTCAGGGAGTTCTTCAGATGGAGGATCACGAGATCGCCGGGATTGGCACGCAAATTGGGGGATTCTCGTCCTGCCGCGTCGGTGTAGCAATAGCGCGTCCGCCGTTTGCGTCCGCCGCGTCGCTGACGGTCAGTTCCGCCTCCAGGACGCCATTCTGGCTCCTCAGGTCTTCCGGCTCTTCGACTGTGCTGCCAACCGGCGGACGGGGACATGCACTATTGGCGGGTGGTTGGGCGCAGAAGGCTGGCACCAAGATGCGAGAGATAAAGCGGCAACTGAAATCCAGACAGACGTTTGCATAGACACGGCTCGCAGGCGAATCGCGAGCAAATCGGAGCCTGCAAGCGCCCGGGTAACTGTCCCTCCTCTTAGTTTTCCTCAAGCACGTTAACTTTGGGTGAAACGTACGTGGCGACGTAGAGGAATTCAAGAGAAAAGGCGCCACTTTGAATTTGGGTCGACCATACTTGTGAATTCGTTCCGCAGGGATGGTAGGTAAACGGAATCGGTAACGCGCGTCGGGATTACCAATCGGCGGCTCCCAAAGTATCTGCGGCTCGGAAGCCGGACCGGCGACGAGTTAAGGCATTGAGTTCTATAAGAGTGTTGGCTGTCGCGGACAGAATTCAAAATGAGTCCGCGGACACTGGACGTTGCCCGCGGACTCAATGCGCGTTTTTGCAATCAAAGCGCTACGGTGACGGCCTTGGTTTCGGTGTAGTTGCGCAGGGCTTCTTCGCCCATCTCGCGTCCCCAGCCGGATTGCTTGTATCCGCCGAAGGGAAGCGAGGCATCGAAGACATTGTGGCAGTTGACCCAGACGGTGCCTGAACGGATGCGGCTGGCGAGCTTGTGGGCGATGCTGATGTCACGCGTCCAGATGCTGGCGGCGAGACCGAAATCGGTGTTGTTGGCGTCTGCGGCGATGCGGTCGAGGTCGCTGTCGGTGAACGATTGGGCGCAGACGACGGGGCCGAAGATCTCTTCCTTCACGACTTTCATCTCGGGCGTCGTCTTAGTGAGGACGGTTGGCTGCACGAAGTAGCCGTGATCGCCGGTGGCGTTGCCTCCGGCGAGGACTTGTGCTCCCTGGGAGACGCCGGATTTGATGTATCCGGTGACGCGGTTGAATTGCTCGTCGCTGACGAGTGGTCCCATCTCTGTGGTCGGATCCATGCCGGGACCGACTTTGATCTTGCCCGCGATTTGACTCACGCCTTCGACGACCTGGTCGTAGACGCGTTCGTGGACCATGAGGCGGGAACCGGCGCAGCAGCATTGGCCTTGATTGAAGAAGATGGCGCTGGCGGCTCCGGCGATGGCTTTGTCGAGATCGGCGTCGGGGAAGACGATTGCTGGGCTCTTGCCGCCGAGCTCGAGGGTGACTTTCTTGAGGTTGCCGGCGGCGGCCTGGACGATCAGGCGGCCGACCTCTGTCGATCCTGTGAAGGCGACTTTGTCGACGAGGGGATGCGAGGCGAGCGGCGCTCCGGCGCCCTCGCCGAATCCGGTGAGGACGTTGACGACGCCTTCGGGGAATCCGGCTTCGTGGATAAGTTCGGCGAGGCGCAGGCCAGACATTGGCGTTTGCTCGGCGAGCTTAAGCACGATGGTGCAGCCGGCGGCGAGGGCGGGGCCGAGCTTCCAGGCGGCCATCAGAAGAGGGAAGTTCCACGGGATGATCTGGGCGGCGACGCCGACGGGTTCGCGGAGGGTGTAGGAGTGGAAGTCGCCAGGGAACGAGAGCGAAAGCGTGTTGCCTGAGATCTTGGTCGCCCAGCCTGCCATGTAGCGGAACATGTCGACGGCGAGCGGCACATCGGCGGCGCGGGCGACGGTGATGGGCTTGCCGTTGTCTAGCGACTCGAGTTCGGCGAACTCTTCGAGATGCTGCTCGAGCAGGTCGCCGAGCTTCCAGATGAGGCGGCCGCGTTCGGAGGGTTTCATGCGGGTCCAGGGGCCGTGGTCAAAGGCGGTGCGGGCTGCGAGGACGGCGCGATCGACGTCTTCGGACTCGGCCTCGGGGACGTAGGCCATCACTTCGCCGGTGGCGGGGTTGTAGACCGGGAAGGTCTTACCGGACGCGGCGAAGACGAAGCGTCCATCAATAAACATGCGGTGTTTCTGGGCGACGAAGTCGTGGGTGTGGTTGCTGACGCGGGAATCGATGGGAAGAGTGGCCATGTATACCTCCGGCGGACGGATGGCTGGCTCGGCGTGGAAACGCGGCTTTCATGCGTTTCTTTTGGGCGAGCTTCGGGGATGGTCCGCGCTGCGAAACACGATAGCACCGGGAGGAAAGGGTTGGCGAGTGGATGATCAGGGCATTCGCCAACCGTGTCAGAAACCGGGGGTTGTAGGTGGGTTGTGCTTCACGGGGTTTTGCCGATGGCGAATATGTCGGTGACCGTCCCATTGGCAACGAAATGGTCGACCGGCTCCTCGCAGAACGTTCCATTCATGGTGTAGGAGTCGGGGCCAGCCTGCTTAGGCTCACGAACGGTATAGCAACCTCCGTTAGCTCCCGGGTCGGTGGCGACGTAGTAGGTGATGCCATAATCGCGCATTACATCGACGAGATTGCGACGATCCCGGATGTTCTTCAGGAATGGCTCGTCCATGACCAAACCCTCGATCTGGATGAGAGGGGAGGAGAGGAAGTATCCCGGCATACCCGCACGATCGCCCATGGCGTAAATGCCCGGGTGACGGCTGGCGAACGACGCGATGGCGGCGGAGCCGTAATACATGCTGAAGAAGGGGCGCTCCGGATGCTTGCTGTTGCGCAACCTGGATGACATGTCGGCCACCATCACTATCACGAGAAGCGCGACTACGGGCACCTTGAGATCGATGACCCTGCGGGGGAGGCGCAACTCCTGAGTAAAGAGCACGAGGCCGGCTCCGACCTCCGCCAGAATAAATGTATAGAAGTACCATTCGAAGATCGGCCAGTCGCTAATCCAGCTCAGCGAGGCGATCTGTAGAACTGGCAGGAGCATAAGCGCTGTGGCCAGCGGCCGATAGGATTGCGGCAAGCCCTTCCACCCGCGTACGGATAGACACCCGACCGCGAGGCAGAGCAGGAGGAGCGTCGGGGGCACGATCATAAGGCGGTGGGTCAGCGACATAGCCGTGGCCAAGCCAATTACAGGTTGCATGCTGAAGGCGTGATGTATCCGCAATTGTTTAGCCATGCCGGAGATGGGCGTCAGGACGTGAAAATAGTGGAGGTTCGCCGCTACATAAATCACGATCGGCAGCATGCCGACGGCGGCCAGGAGACCAGTCCCGATCCGTCGGGACCACGGAACGCCGGTCGCCCAGAGTACTTCCAAAGCGAAAAGGGGAGCAATAAAGAAAATTGAGTCCAGGCGCGAGAGCACGACCAGCGAGGCCAGAAATCCATAGAGGAGGGCGGTTGACGGCTTCCACTTAAATGAGGGCCGGGTGCGGAAATAGCAGAGGCCGAGAGCGAGGGGGAGGGTGAGAACGATCTCCATGCCCCCGAAGATAAGGTGCAGCGCGCTGAACGCAATCACCACGCCACCGATCGATGCCAGGAATAAATCCCGCACAACTCGACGGAAGCAGCCCAGAGCAAAGACATAGGTAGCCAAGGCGCTGATGCAGATCAAGCCGGGGACTGCGAACAGCGTTTGCTGCACGGAAAGAAACTTGAGCAGGCCGGTCAAAACCAATAGCCATAGGGGATGGTACCCGTTTGTCAAATGGATGCCATCGAAAGTCGAGCCATGGCCGGCGGCGAGATTTATGGCAATTTTCAGGTAGTAGAAGAAGTCGTCGTCGAAAAAAGCCAGAGCGCCGGCGCCCGCGCGCTGCCGGGCGAGGACGCTAACCAGGATGTCAACAATCAAGGCGAAAGGCAGAAGGAATTGCAGGGCGAGTATTCGTCGACGCATGGGATAATCCCTCGATTATGGAGACGCCAGCCATAGGCGAAGTGGAGGGTCGGCGTCGCGATCGCGTTCATCGCGCGCAAGCATGATCCGTTAGTTCGCTAAGGAGTGAGGGTCGGCGACGCGATTGCGTTCCTCGCGCACAATTATGTTTCGTCAATTCACTCAACTGATATTTGACGAGAAGAGTTATATCTGGAGAGAAGGGTTAATGGCTCGATGACAGACTAACCAGATTTACGGAGGCGTTATCAAATGCCGCTGGCACTTACTTTACCAGAGCGCCCTTTGATGCGTCAACGACCAAAATCGAAAACTTATTGTCAAAGAATAGTCCTTGTCGGGGCAATGCCAGAATGGAACCGATCGATGGCGCGTCTCTACTCGTCTGCAGAATCCCCCTAAAGCTCACGCCATGGCCAGCTAGTTGCAACTTTCGAGCTTGAAGGATCTGGCAATCCCGACGGAAACATAGTGCGCGATTCGCCAATTTCGTTCTCTGGCTATTCTAAGCTGAGTGGGGATGGGCTTTAATGAAGGCGACAAAGTCGTGGGTGTGGCTGCTGACGCGGGAACCAATAAGAAGAGTGGCCATGTATACCTCCGGCGGACGGATGGCTGGCTCGGCGAGGAAGGGATCACAAATTTCGGGCGAGCTTCGGGGATGGTCCGCGCTGCGAAACACGATAGCACCGGGAGGAAACGGTTGGCGAGTTATGATGCCATGAGTTGGGCCTACCAGCACTACGCAGAAAGCTGCTGGTACGGCTCCGGTTCAGTGAACCGGCTGCGAGGTTTCGAGTCTTGGGAATCCCAGGTCTGTGATAGGCGCGCCAGCAGGTCCTTTGGGTGGAGTGGCTTCGAAAGGAGTGTGAAGTCGTGTCCTTTCTTGACTGCTTCGCCAAGCAGATCTGCGGTCGCGGCCTGACCGGAGAACAACAAGATTCTGCAGTCCGGTACGTCCTCCCTGACGGCGATCGCCAAGTCAACGCCGCTCAATCCGGGCATTATCACGTCGGTCAGCAGCAGGTTCGGAGGAATAATTTTCACCATCTCGAGCGCGTCTTGTCCGTCGTAGGCGACCATAGCAGTAAAGCCAGCCTGCGTGAGAATGACGGCGAGGGTGTCCGCGATTACCGCCTCGTCGTCGACGATGAGAACGACGGGCTTCAGTGGATCGGTCTGCGGAGTTACTCCGTTCAGCGCCAGTTCCCGTAATGCAATCGTTGAAAAGTTCATTTTTCTGGACATGCACATCACCTCTATTCACCACCGTAACAGGGTCCGAGGAATACGGGTTAACTATTTAATAAATTAGTTAGTTACAGGCCATCGTCAGGGTCTGGAAAGGTTTATTGTAACGCCCTCGCTGTTCGTGTTATTTTATGGTCAAGTTTGCGTTACGTTTACGCAGCGATTGCCTTAGAAGGGGGAACCGTTATGGCCACGAGCGGAAGGCCGCAAACGACTCCGATGCGCTTTGAGTCCATGCCTCAGGCGGATGTGCCTAAAGGGCGCAATGGAAAGCACAAACACATCGTTGAGCAGTTGCTTAGCGACATTAGCCTATTGAAGGAAGGCAACGCGCTAAAGATTCCTCTCTCGGAGCTGCCCGACTCAAAGGAGAACATCCGAGCCGCGCTGAGCCGCGCCACGCGGCAGAAGAACATCGAGATTGCTACCTCCAGCGATGAGGATTTTCTCTATGTATGGAACTCGAAGAGCGAATCGTCCGAGAGCAGCAACGGCAATGGAAAAATGAATCCGGAGGCGGCTTGATTTCCAAGGATGTTCAGCGGAGGCCCATCTACGAGGACACTTTAGAGTCAGTAATGTTTGCTTGATGAATCGAATAGACTTCGTCTACGTCCTACAATGATGTGGAGGCTATTAAGTGGAAGTTTCCCATGTGTTGCAGGCCGGGGCGATGATTCTTACCGGCCGCCGTCCGACGTTGTCGATTGAGATCACGAAAGAATGTCCGCTACGCTGCCCTGGTTGCTACGCCTTTGATCCCGCGCATCTGGGCGGCGAGACTGAGCTGCGCCAGCTCTCGGATTTCAAGGGAGATGACCTGGTCGCGAGGGTGCTGGCGGTGGTCGACCGCGAGAAGCCGATCCACCTATCGATCGTGGGTGGAGATCCTCTGGTTCGCTATCGCGAACTGGAACGAATCCTTCCGGAACTGGATGCTCGCGGTATTCATACCCAGGTGGTGACCAGCGCGTTTCGCGTGATCCCGCCCGAGTGGATGCGATTCAAGCGGCTGACCGTTTCGGTGTCGATCGACGGCCTGCAACCGGAGCACGACGAACGCCGCAAGCCGGCGACCTATGAGCGGATATTGAAGAGCATCTCCGGCGCGAAGGTTACGATCCACTCCACGATCACCGGGAACGTCGCGGACCGGCCAGGGTACCTCGAGGAATTTATCCGGTTCTGGAGCGAACAGCCGCAGGTCAAGAGAATCTGGATCAGTTTGTTCACCCCTCAGAGAGGCGCTTCTGATCCGGAGATACTCACTCCGGCGCAGCGCGCTTTCGTAGTGGATGAGCTGTTGCGGCTGGGGCCACTGTACCCCAAGCTGGAGATGCCGCCGGGGTTGGTTCGCGAGATATTGTCGCCCCCGAAGAGTCCGGAGGAGTGCATCTTTGCGCGGACGACGCATACGCTTTCCGCCGATCTAAAAACCAAGATCACGCCGTGCCAGTTTGGAGGCGATCCGGATTGCTCGCAGTGCGGATGCATTGCGTCGATGGCGCTTGCGGCAGTGGGGAACCATCGCGTCATCGGCGGATTAACGGCGGGCCAAATATTCCGTGTCTCGAACGGGGTGGGGGCCGCGGTTGCCAAGGCCAAGAACCTCTTTGATAGACCGGCGCCGGAACCGGAGCCTGCGCAGTTCAATATCTTGTAAAGACCGGAATGGCTGTCGCGGTTGCTTTATAGTATGTCGGTACAGGACACACTATGAATCGACGTGATTTTCTCGGTTTTGCCGGTGCGGCTGCGCTTGCTCGCGAGCTTCCATTTTCTTTGGCGCAGAGTCCGGTGCCGACCTCCGGTTTGAAGCCGATGGCGCTGGGTCTGCTGATTGTTCCCTTTGGCGCGCCGGAAGAGCGCATCCGTCTCGTCCACGACCTTGGCTTCTCGAATTGTTTCCTATCGCTGGATAGCTACATTGGCGGCTTTACTCCTGACGTCGTGGCGCAGTTTCGCGATCTGCTGGCGAAGTATTCGGTGACAGTGACGACGGTCGAAGTAGTGGGACCAGGTGTCAGGAAGTGGAATTTCACCGAGGGGCCAGAGACGATTGGCCTGGTTCCTCCCAAGACGCGCGCCGAGCGGATCGATGCATTGCGACAGGTCTCCGATTTTGCGAAACAGCTTGGGATCGAACAGGTGCAGACGCATTGCGGTTTTATTCCTGAAAATCCCGGCGATCCGCTTTATCCCGGAGTGGTTGAGGCGATTCGCACAGTCGCGAAGCATTGCCAGGGGAATGGCCAATATTTTCTGATGGAGACTGGCCAGGAGACGCCGACGACGATGTCGCGTGCGATTCGCGATGTGGCGATGCCGAACTTGGCAGTGGGTCTAGATACGGCGAACCTGATCCTGTATGGCAAGGCGAATCCGGTGGATGCGGTCGATATATTAGGGCCGCATGTGCGGAGCATTCACGCGAAGGATGGACGCTGGCCGACGAATCCGGATGAGCTTGGTGAAGAAGTGCTGATCGGTCAGGGGCTAGTTGATTTCAGGGCGGTCTTCACCAAGCTCCATCGCATCGGCTACAAGGGCGCAGTCACGATCGAGCGCGAGACATCGGGACCGCAGCAAATCGAAGATGTGAAGCAGGAGAAGATCTACCTAGAACGGATTTTGCAACAGGTCTTCGCAGGCCAGTACGAGGAACGAGGAATATGAATCGACGAGATTTTATTCAGACCGGGACGGGCGTTGCGTCCGGCTTGCTTTTACTGAAGGCGAAGACGGTCTTTGGCTCCGAGGCAAACTCGGCGGTGCGGCTGGGGCTGTTGGGCTGCGGGAATCGCGGAACTTCGGTGGCCACCTCCTTTTCCAAGAGCACGACCGCGCAGGTGGTGGCGCTGGCGGATATCTTTGCGGATAACCTCGCGAAGGGAAAGGCGCACTTCGACGAAGTGAATGCGGGGCTGGGTCGCGCGGCGATCGATAGCAAGCTGCTCTTTCGTGGTCCGAATGCGTTTGAACAGCTTGCGGCTTCGCCGGATGTGGATTTGATTCAGATATCTACTCCTCCGTTTTTTCACGTACAGCATCTTGGCGCGGCGGTAGCGAGCGGCAAGCATGTCTACTGCGAGAAGCCGGTGGGCATCGACGTCGCGCAGACGCGGCAGGCGCTCGAGATTGCGAAGGAGGTGAAGAGTACGCAGAGCGTGGATGTGGGATTTCAGTGCCGCAGCGCTCCCCCGATTGCGGGGATTGCCGCGCGGATTCAGGGGGGAGCCTTGGGCAAGATTGCGGCGATCTCGGCTAACTACAATGCTCCGGCTTCGCTTGAGAAAATGCGTGAGGGCGAGTCGGCGGATGAGTACCGTCTGCGGAACTGGCTTTGGTATACGGCTCTCTCTGGCGACATCCTCGTCGAACAGAACATTCATATTATCGACTTATGCAACTGGCTTCTGGGGGCGCATCCGCTGAAGGCGACGGCGACCGGCGGACGTAACATACTTACTCATGCCGGCGATTGTTGGGATAACTACCAAGTGGATTTCACTTACCCGAACGATGTGCACCTTTCGTTCTCTTCAACTCAGTTTGGCGCCTACGGAGGCTTCGATGCGGGGCTGAAGATGTTTGGTGCGCTGGGCATGGCGACGGTGCCTTATTCGGGGCCCGTGCAGATTCTTGGTTCGAACGCCTGGCTGTGGCAGGACCCAACGAAGACAGGAGGGGTGACAGCGCGTGCGTCGGGGCAGTTTGCGGCGAATGGTAGCTTCCTCGACAATCTTGAGTTTGCCGATCGGGACAAGGAGCGGAGCTTTATCGACAGCATCGTGACTGGGCCTGTGCATAACCAGATCGCGTCTGGGGTCGAGACGGCACTTAGCTGTATGTTGGGGCGGATGGCAGGGTATACGCGGCGTGAAGTCACATGGGACGATCTCTTGGCGCATGGCGAGACTTATAAGCTGGGGATGAACCTAGAGCAGTTTTCGTGAGGGTAGGTCGCTTTCGTCTTTGAGTTGGATCCCGCTGAGCTTGAGTTGGCGAGATCTGGTTAGCAAGTGGTGCAGCGTTTGCGCCGCCTGATCTGGACTTGTACCTTCTTCTCGAACATTTGATATGCAGTTTCTTTCGGCGTCGGTTCGGCCTGGCTTTGGCGCGTAGGTGAGATAGATGCCGAGGCTGTCTGGGGCGCTCAGGCCAGGGCGTTCGCCGATGAGCATGACGGTGAATTCAGCTTCGAAGAGTTCGCCGATTTCGTCTCCGAGGGCGACGCGAGCTTCTTCGGCGATAACGATTGGGCCGATTCGCCATCCTTGAAGTACGTCCAAGGCAGGGCGAATGACTTGGGCCGCGTAGCGCTGCGGCGCTATTGCCGAGAGGCCGTCCGCGATGATGAAAACTAATTCCGATTTGGCGGGTAGTTTTAGCTCGGCGAGGCGAGTGCGGCTAAATTGGTCGAGCTTGCGGCCGAGGTCGGGACGGCGGAGGTAGGTCGTCCGGTCTGTTGCGGCGCTGTGGACTTTGACGGATTCGAGCTTTGCGGCTGCTAGCTGATCGGCGATGGATTGTGTATCGAATGGCATGTGCACAGCGTCACGGGCCATGGCATGGGCGGCGCTGAATTCGAGGAGGTCTTTGGTGGGGAGGCTGCTGCCGGTTCGTCCGAGGGCGATGCGGGCGGGGGTGAAGCGGCGGAGTTGGGCGAGGGGGTGGGTTTCGTTTGCGGGGCTTGGTTCCGAAGCAGAGATTGCTGAAACTGCAGGTCCTTCGGCTTCGCTCCACTTCGTTCCGCTCTGCTCAGGATGACAACTTTTATTTTGAGGGAGCGGTGAGTCGTCGCTTCTGCGGTCGTTCATAATTCGCCCAAGAGCTGTTTGGCGTGGGGTAGCAAACGCTGTTCGCTTCGCGCGTTGGTGAGTTCGCCGGATACATTTACGATTCCCATTCGTTCGAGCCAGGCTTCAAATTCCGGTGCGCGCTTGAGGCCGAGCACTTTTCTTATGTAGAGCGAGTCGTGGAAGGATGTGCTCTGGTAGTTGAGCATAACGTCGTCGGCGCCGGGGACGCCCATGATGAAGTTGACTCCGGCGACGCCGAGGAGGGTGAGCAAGGAATCCATGTCGTCCTGGTCGGCGTCGGCGTGGTTGGTGTAGCAGATGTCGCAGCCCATGGGCAGGCCGAGGAGCTTGCCGCAGAAGTGGTCTTCGAGTCCGGCGCGGATTATCTGCTTGCCATCGTAGAGATACTCGGGACCGATGAAGCCGACGACGGTGTTGACGAGCAGCGGGTTGAATTTGCGGGCGACCGCGTAGGCGCGGGCCTCGCAGGTCTGCTGGTCGAGGCCATGGTTGGCATTGGCCGAGAGGGCGCTGCCCTGGCCGGTTTCGAAATACATGACGTTGTTGCCGACAGTGCCACGGTTTAGCGAGAGGCCGGCTTCGTGGGCCTCCTGCAGGATACTGAGGTTGATTCCGAAGCTGGCGTTGGCCTTTTCCGTTCCGGCGATCGACTGGAAGACGAGATCGACGGGCGCGCCTTTTTCGATGGCCTGGATCGTGGTGGTGACGTGGGTTAGGACGCAGGACTGCGTAGGCACTTCATACTTGAGACGGAATTCGTCGAGCATGTTGAGCAGCGTGACGCTGGCAGCGAGCGAGTCGCTGGCAGGGTTGATGCCGATGACAGCGTCTCCGCAGCCGTAGAGCAGGCCGTCGAGCATCGAGGCGGCGATGCCTCGCACATCGTCGGTGGGATGGTTAGGCTGGAGGCGCACGGACATGCGCCCTGGCAGGCCGATGGTGTTGCGGAAGCGAGTGACGACGCTGCATTTTTTCGCGGCGAGGATGAGGTCCTGATTCCGCATCAGCTTGGAGACGGCGGCGGCCATCTCCGGGATGATGCCGGGTGCGATGCGAGTGAGGGTCTCGGTGGTGGCATCATCGCTCAAGAGCCAGTCGCGGAATTCGCCTAGCGTGAGATTGGCGATTTCGGCGAAGGGTTCGCGGCTGTGCGTATCGAGAATGAGGCGGGTGACCTCGTCGTCTTCGTATGGGACGAGTGGCTCGTTGAGGAACTGTTCCAATGGAACTTCTGCGAGGGCCATCCTGGCGATGATGCGTTCGTGTTCGCTGTCGGCTGCGACTCCAGCCAGAACATCTCCCGAGCGGGAGGGAGTTGCTTTCGCCATGAGAGTCTTCAGGTCGTTGAAGAGATAAGTGCTTCCCCGAATTGTTTGTCGGTAGACCATGCGGTTTCATCCAGTTTAGGCGGTCAGGTGTGTTTCTGCGTGACGGGCCTGGGCCGTGCTATGCTTTGCCCAAACTGTTGCTGAACGTTGCGCTTCAGTTCAAATCTTGCCGCACCGCAAGTATTTCTCACGAGGAGTCCAGTCTTGCTAAGAATCGCATTCCCGCCCGCTGCGCGGCTACGAATCGCTCCCGCCGCTTTATCGCTCATGGTCGCTTTCTCCGCGGCTCAGGCGCAGGTCGTCATCGCACCGTCGTCTCCGCAGATCGGCTCGTCGAACCCGGTGACCGCTGAGCCGACGGTGCAGCGCCCCTCAACCAAACCATGCGTCGTGAAACTCTTCACCAACCAGGAGTTCGCCGACTATAGCGCCAAGACTTTTAGCTATGCTCCTCCGGAGGATTGCCCGGGCCCGTGGGCGAGGGTGGTCTTCACCGCGGACTTTACGGTGACCGCCGGCGTTCAGTACGACCGCACTGCCTCGCTGTACCTGGGACACGCCAATATCTTCTATGGCACCACCGCCGAGCCAGGTTCAACGCTCAGCCCGTCGTGGCATGTGGAGCGTGACGTGACTGACTTGTCGGCTCTGTTCACTTCGCCACAGTCGGGGGAAGCCGATATCTACAACATCGTCAACTCGACTTACACCGGCATCATCTATGCGAATGCGGCGCTGGAGTTCTATCCGACGTCGCCCAGATTTCCCGCGGCCGCGGTTCCCGACGTGGTAGTGCCGCTGCCTGACGCCGCAGGCGGCGCGACAGCTCTGAACACCACGACCGACCAGCTGAGCCAGCAGGTCAAACTACCGACCAACGTCGAGCGCGCGTACCTCGACGTGATCGCGCAAAGCCAGTCCAACGACGAGTTCTGGTACACCTGCGTGCCCAACGACGTGACCGGCCCGCTTGAGAGTTGCGGTAATACCGGCTTCCGCGAGACCGAGATATCGATCGATGGCACACCGGCCGGGGTCGCGCCGGTGTATCCGTGGATTTACACCGGGGGCATCGATCCGTTTCTCTGGTTTCCACTTCCTGGCGTGCAGACGCTCGACTTCAAGCCCTATCGTGTCGACCTGACGCCTTTTGCGGGACTGCTTGCCGATGGCGAGGCGCATACCGTAGCGCTGAGCGTCTTTAACGCCGACAGCTACTTCCTGGTGACGGCGAACCTTCTGGTGTATGTCGACCATGGCAAGGACGTCGTCGAAGGGAAGCTGGTCAGCGACAATCTCGCGGCCGCGCCCACGCCGACGGTCGACGAGAAGCTGAATCTCGACTCCTCGGGTAATGGCACCGCGACAGTGTCGGTCGGGTCGAAGCGCAAGTTCACAATAAGTGGTTATGTGAACACCTCTCACGGCAGGGTGAGCACCACCGTTGAGCAGGAGGTCGACTTCCTGAACTCGCAGAAGTTCACGTTGAGCGCTACAACCTATGTGCAAGACATCACCCAGTCGACCACGGTGGCGTCGACGACGACGACAAACGGAGGCGGGAGAACGACGGTCGCGCAGGCGAACTTCTCTTACCCGCTGACGGTTGACATCGACGTTCAGGTGAATTCCGACGGTAGCGAATCACAGACGACGACCATCGACCAGCAGGACATCGTCGGCTTAGGCTCCAACGCCGATCGAGGCGCCGGCTCCCTGCTCGACGAAGAGGTGAAGTCGACGGACACGCTGAACTTCGATTCCAGTGGGAACTTCACTGGCAATAGTGGTGCGAAGTCGAGCGCGACCGACTTCCAAACAGACAGTTGGTTCGACTTTTACTTCCTCGGCCTTGGGTCGAAGAATAATGTGCTGACCTCGATCAGCCATACTCCTTAGAGCGATAGACACTGAGGAGACTTCTACCGGCACCGCCGCTTTCTCGCGGCGGTGCTGGCGGGCATGGAGCGAGCCGATAGGTGTCGCTTTTCACAGGGGCTAGTCCACGCTGGCCGGGCGTCATAATCTTTTCATCCGTCCGATTCGGTTCCCGTAATAAGGTGAAGGGATGTCGGCTTCTCAGACACAATCGAATGGTTCCGGCGGGCTCGCGCTTGAGATTTGCGGACTGAGGAAATCGTTCGCCGAGGTGACCGCCGTCGATGGACTCGATCTTGCGGTCGAGCGCGGCGAATGCTTTGGTCTGCTGGGCCCCAATGGCGCGGGGAAGACGACGACCATCGAAATCTGCGAGGGTCTCACCGTCCCCGATGCGGGCAGCGTGAAGCTGCTCGGGCGTGACTGGCGCACCGACGCGAGCCGCCTGCAGCAGCGCATCGGCGTTCAGCTGCAGGAGACGCAGTTTCCAGAAAAGCTGACCGTTGATGAGACGCTGCGAATGTTTCGCAGCTTCTATCAGCGTGGTTTGACGGTCGAAGAGTCGATTGCAACGGCTCAGCTGGAAGAGAAACGCAAGTCGCGCGTTGGCGGGCTTTCCGGCGGTCAGAAGCAGCGGCTGGCGATGGCCTGCGCGCTGGTGGGCGATCCGGAGTTGCTGTTTCTGGACGAGCCGACGACGGGGCTTGATCCACAGGCAAGGCGCAATCTTTGGGAGCTGGTCGAGAAGCTGAAGGGCGCGGGGCGGACGATCATCCTGACGACCCACTACATGGATGAGGCGGAGCGGCTGTGCAACCGCGTCGCGGTGATGGACCATGGCAAGATCATTGCGCTTGGCACTCCAAAAGAGCTGATTGCTTCGATTGGGGGCGAGCAGATTGTGGAGTTCGCCGTTGCCGATGGAGATGCGGTTGACGAGGCGGCGCTGATGCGAATACCTGGCGCAGCTTCGCATTGCATTCATGCGGGTGTGCACCAGATCTCTGTTTCAGAGTTGCATACAGTGGTGCCTCTGATCTTCGCCGTGCTTCAGGAGCAGGGTGCACATCTGACGGAGTTCCGCACGCATTCTGCGACGCTCGAAGATGTTTTTGTTTCGCTGACGGGGAGGAACCTTCGCGATGAGTAAGCTTAGCGAGAGCTCCCTGTTTCAGCTTACGTCGGCGCGTTTTCGGCTCTTCTTTCGCGAGCCGGAGGCGGTCTTTTGGATTTTTGTCTTTCCGATTTTGCTTTCGGTTGGGCTGAGCATCGCATTCCGGAATCGTCCGGCTGATGTGTTGCAGGTGGCGGGGACGACCGCGGATCTGACGCAGGCGCTGAACGCGGACAAGGGGCTAAGCGCGACCACGATGAGTGAAGAAGACGGGCGCAAGGCGCTGGCGACGGGAAGAATTCTGCTGCTGGCCGTGCAGGCGCCGGATGGCGTTGTCTTCGATTACGACGATACGAACCCCGATGCGCGGACGGCGCGACTGATTGCCGATCGAGCGCTGGAGAAGGCTGCCGGCCAGCGGGAAAATGTGCAGATCACGAGCCAGCAGGTGCACGAGGCGGGGGCGCGGTATATCGACTTTGTGATTCCGGGCCTGCTGGGGATGAACCTGATGAGCTCTGCGATCTGGGGGCTTGGATTCGCGATCGTCGAGGCACGGCAGAAGAAACTGCTGAAGCGGCTGGTGGCTTCGCCCATGCCGCGCTGGCAATATCTGGCTTCCTTTCTGCTATCGCGTTTGCTGCTGCTGGTGATTGAGGTCGGCGTTTTTCTTGGCTTTGCGCGGCTGGTCTTTGGCGTGCCGTTTCGAGGGCCGATCTGGCAGCTGGCGCTGATGTGCGTGCTGGCTTCGCTGAGTTTTTCGGCGCTGGGGCTATTGATCGCTTCACGGGCGAAGACGATGGAGGCGGCATCGGGGTTGATGAACCTAGTGATGCTGCCGATGTGGATACTCTCCGGAGTCTTCTTCTCGGCGAGCCGCTTTCCGAATGTTCTGCAGCCGTTCATTCGCGCGCTGCCGCTGACTGCGGCGATCGATGCTTTGCGCGGTAACATGCTTCAGGGGCACTCGGTGGAGCACCTGGTGGCGCCCATTGCCATTCTGCTTGCCTGGTTGCTGGTCTCGTTTTCGATCTCTTTGCGGATTTTTCGCTGGCGGTAAGCGCCGCCGAATTTTGGACAAGCCATTCGGCGGCAGCGCACAAAGGCCACCGCCGCGATAGGGGCTGCTCAAGGCGCGAGACGCCGCTCCTTCCGTTCAAATTGCTCTAGGCAGCAGCCGCCGGGGTGAAGCCGTCGCAGCCGCTGACCGGCGTCACCTTGAGGTGAAGGGGAGCGTGTTTGGGGTGACCACATTGTTGATCGATTGTCGGGAGCTTGATGCGACGAGAGAATGGCGATCAGCTTCTCGTTCTGCTTATGGGTTTCGCCGAAGTGGGAACAGAGCCCGCACTGTCCAACTTGAATTGCTGACATGTCGACCTCCCTGCGATCAGTTCGATTGCTGCAAAGTATGATGCGCGCTAGCTGAATTGCGCAAGAGGAAATCTAACGTAAGTTCTTGAATTGCGTTGCGTTTGGCGCGGTTATCGAGGATGGTTTGGTCAGCGTTCGAGTAAGCCCGCTCTAGTACACTCGGACTTGAACGATGTCTTTTGCCCAGCGGCTTCGCAAATTCCGCTTCGATCGTCCGCAACGGATTGCGGCAGCTTTTACTCCTCCTCTTTGCTTCCAGTGCTATTGGGTGACGCGACATCAGACGCTGACGGAGCGCGACTATCAATATGCGCGCTGCGGGCGAGAGATGTGGGAGAAGCCTTCTCCGCTGGCAGGGTATTTCACCAGTTGCGGCAATATTCATGATGGGACGCTCGCGTATCGCGCGGCAGGGCTGCCGCTGACCATCGAGCGGATTCTTTCAGGAATCTCGGCGGAGAATTCTCCATGGGAGTTGCGACACCAGCTTAGTTATGTGCTGCTGCTGATGCGGCTGCCGTTTATCTTCTGCGGGCTTTGCCTGGGTGCGGCGCTTTGGTGGGTGACGCGGCGGCTGTTTGGCAATGAGGGAGGATTTGTTGCGCTGGCGCTCTATTGTTTTTCGCCGGAGATTGTGCGGGCATGTACTTATCCGAATGCGGAGATACTGGCTGCGTTTGGATGTCTTCGCGGCCGTGTACACGGCGATTGGAGTCGCCCACGCGATGCAGGGGCCACGGAAGAAGTGGCGTCCGCGAATTGTTCTGCTGACCGCGGCGTTTGGGTTTACTGCGGCGGCGCATGTTTCGGCGGTGCTGCTGGCTTTTCTGTTTGCACTGGGATTCATGATTTATCTGGCGGAGCGGCAGCGGGCGTATCTGATTCCGATTTTCATGTATTCGGGGATTGGGACGCTGTTGCTGCTTTTTGCTTCGTATGCCTTTCGGCCGGATGCTTTCAGTTATGTCTTTCGCAGCGGGGCGGGGCGGATGTGGTTTTCGCTGGCGCCGGCGAGGATATTCTTTTCGTCGCTTCCGAATGCCGGAATCACGCTGGCCGCTGCGATCGCGCTGCTGCTGTTCTTAGCGGTGAAGCGGTCGCGCTACTTCGGAAATTTTGCTGCTCTATTAGTGGCGGCGCCGTTGCTGGTCGTGATTACGACGGGAGTTCAGGCGCAGCCGTGGCTTTGGGCTTTGCCGTTCCTGTTGACGTTCATTGGAGGCGTCTTTGCCGATGCTTTGGAGACCAAGCAGCGGCGGATTTTTCTGGCGGCTACGGGGGGAATTCTGCTGATGCAGGCTCTCCTCTGTGTGGCGGTGCTGCCTGGGTTTGCGCAGTAGACGGCCAAGTCTCTCGCAGCATTGGGGTTACTGCTCCGGTTCTCGCGGCGCAGACTGCCTTGCGGCAAGCTAAGTAATTCAGTATCATAGAGATAGACCTTTCCGCGAGGCGGCAGTTCACTCATCCTGAAAGGCCCTGATCCGGGCTGACTTCTTTCCTGCGGAAGTTCAAATGATCGATGGAATCCAACTATGGCAAATGACGACAATCCGCTCCTTCCCCTAGGCTCGCCTAATGGGAACGATGGCGGAAGCGATGGAACTGGCGGGCCGACCGGCGCGTCGAGCATTATCCCGATCAATATTGAAGACGAGATGCGGCGTTCGTATCTCGATTACTCGATGTCGGTCATTATTGGGCGCGCGCTGCCCGATGTTCGCGACGGGTTGAAGCCGGTGCATCGGCGCATTCTGTACACGATGCACGACATGGGGTTGCAGCACAACAAGAAATACACCAAGTGCGCCAAGGTCGTGGGCCAGGCGATGGGTGTCTTCCATCCGCATGGCGACTCGGCGATCTATGACACGATGGTGCGGCTGGCGCAGCCGTTCAGCCTGCGCTACCCGATGATCGATGGTCAGGGAAACTTCGGCTCCGTTGATGGCGATCCGCCGGCGGCGATGCGGTACACCGAAGCGCGCATGATGCGGATTGCCAGCGAGATGCTGGCCGACATCGACATGGAGACGGTGGACTTTACGCCGAACTATGACGAGTCGACCTTTGAGCCGACGGTGCTGCCGACGCGAATTCCGAACCTGATCGTGAATGGTTCGAATGGAATCGCGGTGGGCATGGCGACGAACATTCCTCCGCACAATCTGACCGAGGTGGTGAACGCGACGATCGAGATGATCAACAATCCGCATGCCGGGTTGATCGATGTGTTGAAGCATGTGCAGGGGCCCGACTTCCCGACGGGCGGCTTTATCTATGGGCGCAGCGGCATTGCGCAGGCATACTCGACCGGGCGCGGACGCTTCCTGATGCGGGCCAAGGTTGCGATCGAGAACATCACCAAGGAAAAGCAGGCGATCATCGTCAGCGAGATTCCTTACCAGGTCAACAAGATGAAGTTGATCGAGCGGATTGCGGAGCTTTACCACGAGAAGGTGATCGATGATGTGACCGAGGTTCGCGATGAGAGCGACCGCGATGGGATGCGGATCGTGATCGAGCTGCGGCGCGGCTCCGAGGCGCAGATTGTGCTCAATCAGCTCTACAAGCACACGCAGATGCAGGAGAGCTTCTCGATGATCTTTCTGGCGGTGGTCAATGGCCAGCCGAAAGAGCTTCCGCTGCATGTGGCGATCCAGCATTTCATCGATCATCGCGTCGATGTGGTGCGGCGGCGGACAGCTTATCTGCTGCGCAAGGCTCGGGAGCGGGAGCACATTCTCGAGGGCTACAAGATTGCTCTCGACAACCTTGACCGGGTTATCAAGATCATTCGCGGATCGGGCAGCAGGGCCGAGGCGCGCGAAAATCTGCGCACCTGGTCGCTGGGCAAAGAGATCGTCATCAATCTCGATAAGGATACGACGAACCTGAACGTCGCTCCGGGGATGAGCTACCGGCAGATCGACGCCGTGCTCGAACTGCAGCTCTACAGACTGACGCAACTCTCAATCGATGAGTTGTTGAAGGAGCTGGGGCAGGTCCGCGAGAACATTGCCGAGTACGAGTCGATTCTTGCCTCGGAGAAGAAGCTGCGTGGCGTGATCGTGAAAGAACTGGAAGAGGTCAAGAAGCTTTACGGCGATGCGCGGCGTACGCAGCTTGTCGACGAGAGCGCAGAGCTGCAGCTTGAAGACCTGATCGCCGACGAGCAGGTTGCGGTGACGGTTTCGCACTCGGGTTATTTGAAGCGAACTCCGATCTCGACTTATCGCCAGCAGCGGCGTGGCGGGACCGGCCGACTCGGGATGAAGACTCGCGAAGAGGACTTCGTCTCGCAGTTGATCATCGATTCAACCCATGCTTATCTGCTTTGCTTCACCAATACCGGGCGCGTCTTCTGGCTGAAGGTCTATGAGGTGCCGGATGTTGGCGCGGCGGGCAAAGGCAAGGCGATTGCGAGCCTATTGAACCTGCTGCCAGGCGAGACGGTGCGGAATATTCTGCCGGTTCGCAACCTGGAGGAAGAGGGCAAGTATGTCTTCTTCGCGACGCAGAAGGGAACTGTGAAGAAGACTCCGCTGAAGGACTTCTGCAACGTGATGGCGCGCGGCATTATTGCGATCGGCATCGACACGGATGACGAGCTGGTTGGCGTTCGGATCACCGATGGCAGCCAGGTTGTCTTTCTGGCGACGCATGAGGGTATGGCGATCCGGTTCGAGGAGAACGATGTGCGGTCGATGGGTCGTCCGGCTTATGGTGTGCGGGGGATTGAGCTGGGGAAGAACGACTATGTCGTTGGGCTTGCGGTGACTCCGAAGGAGCGGGTGGCGAACGGCAAGGGCGGGAATACTGCGAGCCTGATTCTGTCGGTCACGAGCAACGGATTCGGCAAGCGGACCGATGTCGATCAGTATCGGCTGCAGACTCGCGGCGGCAAGGGCGTGATCAACGTCAAGACCACGGCGCGGAACGGCAAGGTGCAGTCGATCAACCTGGTTGACGACAGCTCCGAGCTGATGGTGATCAGCCAGTATGGGAAGATCATCCGCATCGACACCAAGACGGTGCGCGCGGCGGGCCGTTCGACGCAAGGAGTGAAGCTGCTGAACCTGGAGGAGGACGATAAGGTTGCTGCGGCGGTGGTTATTCCTCCGGAAGAGGCGAAGGCTGAGCTGGAGGATGGGACTTTGTTGCAGTAGTTCCTTTTAAAGGTGGATTTCAGGGGGCGGCCGGTTCGGGCGCCCCTTTTCCTTTTTGGGTGAACCGCCAAATCGGCGGGTTGACCGCCCTCCCCCTAGGATTTCCTTCCTTTATATTTGTTTTCAGCGACTTGCGTCGCTGAATCCGGGCTAAAATCTTGATTCTATGTGGGGCGTTTTGCAAAATCTTTTGTTTGTGCGAGATAGGGATTGCTGCTGCGCTTTGGAGCCTGGATTTTCTGGGCGAATGAGAAAAGGCGGCTCTCGCCGCCTTTTCCTTGATCTCTATATTCAGAATATCAGGTTGGATATGTTCACTACGCCAGGTTTTTAATATTTATATCCGGCTTGGAATGAGATGGTTAGGGGAGATTGCTTAAGTTGGAGGGGTTGACAACGGTTCGTTCGCGCGTCAGAAGCCTTATCTCCCCGGGCGAACTGGTGCGGAGATGTGATCTCATTCGCGCGGCCGCTGTCACTGTGCGTATTTACAAGTGACGATCGAGTCACGACAACGGCGTTTTTCAGGAGTAATCCCCACAATCGCACATCATCGGCTGTCGATGAGCGGTTTGGCCTGATATGGAGTGACCGTGTCAACGCTGTGGGGTTGTTTGTTGTTGTCGTTGTTTCCCGAAGACAGAGCGAGCAGCAGCCTGGGCAGATTTGAGCGACGATTGATCAGTCTGATATTCGCGGGTCGGAACCGCATAATCATGATCGGTCGGGAGCTGCCTCTGACTGTTATCGCGAGTCCGGTCGAGCCTGTCGCATAGGCCAAGCGAGGATTCTCCTTCGTGCTTGCTCCGGCTGCTGCTGGCTCTGTGCTCGAGACTGGTAATGTGTTCATGGGTGATTTGTTTTGCTTTTTCCTTATTGGGAGGTTGTTGCTTTTGCTTTGTTCTTGTCAGGCTGCGGCTTGCTGATTCGCGAGGGTTTCTGCCCTAGTGCCGATGGCCCAGATGAAGCCCAGCAGCTCACGAGCGACCGCTGTAATGATCTTTCTCTGGTCCTTGCCGGCCGCGCCCAGTTTCATATAGCGCTTGTGCAAGCGGTGTTGCGCTTTCCACGCAATCTCTTTGACTTCTTCTGAAATGCTCTCTTGTCTTCTGCGCAATCCATACCAAATTCCTGGTGGACGACGATAGCTCCAAGCTGCTTCGACAACGATTCGTCGCAAGTGCGCGTTGCCGGTTTTCGTGATACCCCCACGCCTGATCCGCTTGCCACTGGAGTCCTCGCTGGGCACAGCACCGCAATAACCCATCAGTTGCCGAGCACTGTCAAAGCGGGATACCTGGCCCAACTCGGCCGCGATGGTCACTGCCGAAATATCTGCGATGCCGCGCAATGCCTGCAGATCGTTGATGACTTGTTGTAACGCGGGCGAAGCCAGCTTGACCGCTTCTGTGATGGCTTGCTCCAGGCGCGCCACCCGTTCGCGCATGTGCTCGACCTCGTGCAGATAATCCTGCCGCGTAGCCTCCTGCGCTAGCTGGGTGAAACGTAGCTGGGCAACCCAGATCAGGTAAGGGCGTGTCCATGGTCTCACGCCGAAGGGCGGACGCTGGCCTGAGCGCAACAGAAATTTGCTCAACCGATGCCGCGCTCGCATCTGATCCTGCTTGGCTGCTTCGCGGGCACGCACAAGATCGCGCAACGCCTCGGAACCCTCATCCGGAACCCATACTGCCGTCAAATCTCCGGATCGATAGCAGCGTGCCAGCTTCTCAGCATCCCGTCGATCCGTCTTGACCCGATCGCCCGCTTTAACCGGTACCAGCGTGGGCGCAACAACCTCACACTGGATGCCCAACTCCGCAAGCTGCCAATACACGACGTAGCCCGTCGGTCCCGCTTCGTAACAGGCCCTCAACTTCTCTGCCGGACCAAGCTTCTTAATCATCTTCCGGATCGACTCGGCGCGGTTTGGAATCGTTCCAAGGCTTCTCACCTCACCATCCGGCTCTGCAACCGCTACGGCAATCGTTTCGGCGTGGACATCCAACCCCAGAAATCGTAACTTCTCCTTCATGACCGGCTCCTTCCGCCTGTGGCTCTGAACTGTGCGTCCTTCCGACGCTCACAGCCTAACCCACGATCAGCGCATCGGCGCCGGTCACTCCATACTGACTGTTGGCGACTGGGACGTCGCTCGGAAGCGTGGCAGCAGAGGGCGCGGCAACTTGAGCGCGACCTGAAGTGCTAAGGAAGTGGAGATGTGTAAGTGATGCGAATAGTGAGCTGAGGTATTCGCATAGATCTCCTCCGGGCTTCCGGTTGATAGTTACCCATGTTCATGGTTTTCTCCTCGTCAGGTTGGCTGGCTCACATACCACAGGTGGCGGGCAAATGCCTCGCTAGGCAAGGTTGGTCTACTTCGTGGCAAGTTGGGCAACTGGGCTGGTCGCTGGCCGCTGGGTCGGATCCTTCAAGTTCGGGAGTCGCGGCCGGTTGGTTGCAGGCAGCACCGGTAGTTTTGTCTCAGGCCGTGGCGGGACTGGGAAGCTCTTGCCCACGGCGCTGGCTGGCTGACCATATATGTGGCTTGCTCCGGCTTGTCTTTCGGCGGACTGGCCGTAAAGTTCAGGGTGTAAATAGAAGTTGCGTTCGCTGGCCGGCTTCAGCTGTTCGACAACCAATGGGTGCGCCTTGGCATAAGCGTCCTGGCGAATAGCGGTAATCTGCCACGAGACTTCGACATTGGAAGCATTGGTGTGGATGGTGAACTGGCCGTTCTGAATCTTCTTCGAAATGACGGCCTGGGCGAAACGTTCATCCAAGACGGTGAGCTGATAGCGAAAGTCGCTGTTCTCCGCCTCGAACCACTCCGGCAGCTTGACCGTTGCCAGTCCAAGCTCATCGGTGACGATATTCCCGGTGTAGATGTTCATCATCTCCGAGGACTGCACCGAGGAGTGAACAAGATACTTGTTCGCTGGATCGAGGGGATGGTCGATTCTGGAATTGTTCACTCCGGCCTCGAGCGCGCCGGGCACATGAACGCCATTGCCGTCGACGACGAGGTTGTTCTGCAGACCTTGGCCGGCACGAGACTGCATGGCGATTCCACGGGAGCCGCTGCCGCCGTCAACAGTGCCGTTGTCATAAGCAACGATGCGCGCAGCCGGAGTGTAGGTCGCACCGGCCACGGGCTGGCTGGTGTTGAAATCAATGGCCGAACCACCCTCGCCGCTATTGGTCAGCGTAAGCACCGGCCCGAGCGCATTGGGAGCATTGACTGCGACCTCCAGCGTTGTGCGTGGCGTCGCTGTTCCGATGCCGACGTTGACGAAGCTCGCGCCCGGCTTGCCATCGGTCGTCTGGCCCAGGATCAGCGAATTGCTTTGGCCCACGGTGGCGTGGGCGCCGAGCGCGGTGGAGTTATTGATCACCGCGGAGTCAGAACTGGTGGCATCATAGCCAACTGCCGTGAGAAAGCTTCCTGTGGTGTTGTCAAGCAAGGAGTAAGCGCCGACCGCGGTGTTGTCGTCTCCGGTAGTGTTCTCGTACAGCGCGAAAGCGCCGCTCGCCGTATTTTGGCTTCCGTCGGCGTTGTTGGTCAGCGCGGTAAAGCCGCTGGCGGTGTTGTAGCTTCCGTCGGCGTTGTTTGTCAGCGTGGAAGCGCCGTTTGCCGTGTTGGATTGTCCTGTTGTGTTCCCGTAGAGCGCCACCAATCCGGTCGCGGTGTTGTAGCCCCCGGTGGTGTTGTTGGACAGCGCCAATACCCCAGTCGCCGTGTTGTCGGTCCCGGTGGTGTCGGAGCTCAGAGCGAGATACCCGATCCCGGTATTTTCAACGCCGGTGCTGCTGGTGCTCCCGGCGAATCCCAGATATGCGCTTTCCGTCGATGCCGAGCCGGCGGCGAAGAGCGATCCGCCCAGATCATAGCTGCTGGCGTTGACCGTGCCGGTGATATCGGCACCCGGAAAGGTCTGGTTCGCGGCGAAATGGATGGTGCCGTTGGTGTTGATGTAAAAGCCCGTCTCGACCGGCGTGGTGGAGGTTGCCGAGGCGAGCAGGTTCAGCGTGGCGTTGGGTGAGGCGGTGTTGTTCCCGGTCACCTCCGCCTGCAGCTGAAAGCGAGGAGGAACCACCGCCTTCGAGTTTGAGTTATAGGCCGAGGTCTGCAGCTTCACGAACTGCGAGGCGAATCCGGCGGAGGCCGTCGCCGTGCCCCTCGCGGGCAAGACCAGCTGACCGTCGTAGGTCGAGTTTCCATTGACGGTGAGGGCGCCATCGACCGTCAGGGTCGCGGTCGGGGTGGTCGTCCCGATGCCGACTTCGGTGCCGTTGTCGTAAATGATGGAGTTGGCGATCGTGTTCGTCCCCGAGAACTTCGCAACCTTATTCGCCGTGCCTCCAGTGGTAGTCACTGTGGAGGCAGCGTCCGGGTTGACCGCCGCAGACGGAAGTTCAAGTTTTCGATGGAACGCAACTATGGCAAATGATGAAAATCCGCTTCTTCCTCTGGGCTCGCCCAATGGGAACGATGGCGGCGGAAGTGATGGAACTGGCGGGCCGACCGGCGCGTCGAGCATTATCCCGATCAATATTGAAGACGAGATGCGGCGTTCGTATCTCGATTACTCGATGTCGGTCATTATTGGTCGCGCGCTGCCCGATGTTCGCGACGGGTTGAAGCCGGTGCATCGGCGCATTCTGTACACGATGCACGACATGGGGTTGCAGCACAACAAGAAGTACACCAAGTGCGCCAAGGTCGTGGGCCAGGCGATGGGTGTCTTCCATCCGCATGGCGACTCGGCGATCTATGACACGATGGTGCGCATGGCGCAGCCGTTTAGCCTGCGTTATCCGCTGATCGATGGGCAGGGGAATTTTGGCTCGGTGGATGGCGATCCGCCGGCGGCGATGCGGTATACCGAGGCGCGGATGATGCGCATTGCCAGCGAGATGCTGGCCGACATCGACATGGAGACGGTGGACTTCACGCCGAACTATGACGAGTCGACCATGGAGCCGACGGTGCTGCCGACGCGAATTCCGAACCTGATCGTGAACGGTTCGAATGGAATCGCGGTGGGCATGGCGACGAACATTCCTCCGCATAATCTGACCGAGGTTGTGAACGCGACGATCGAGATGATCAACAACCCGCATGCCGGATTGATCGATGTGCTGAAGCATGTGCAGGGGCCGGACTTCCCGACGGGCGGCTTTATCTATGGGCGAAGTCGGGCATTGCGCAGGCTTACTCGACGGGGCGTGGACGCTTCCTGATGCGGGCCAAGGTCGCGATCGAGAACATCACCAAGGAAAAGCAGGCGATCATCGTCAGCGAGATTCCGTACCAGGTCAACAAGATGAAGTTGATCGAGCGGATCGCGGAGCTTTACCACGAGAAGGTGATCGACGACATTACCGAGGTCCGCGATGAGAGCGACCGCGATGGGATGCGGATCGTGATCGAGTTGCGGCGCGGCTCCGAAGCGCAGATCGTGCTCAACCAGCTTTACAAGCACACGCAGATGCAGGAAAGCTTCTCGATGATCTTTCTGGCGGTGGTCAATGGCCAGCCGAAAGAGCTTCCGCTGCATGTGGCGATCCAGCATTTCATCGATCATCGCGTCGATGTGGTGCGGCGGCGGACGGCTTATCTGCTGCGCAAGGCGCGGGAGCGGGAGCATATTCTCGAGGGCTACAAGATTGCTCTCGATAACCTTGACCGGGTTATCAAGATCATTCGCGGATCGGGAAGCAGGGCCGAGGCGCGCGAGAATCTGCGCACCTGGTCGCTGGGCAAAGAGATCGTCATCAATCTCGATAAGGACACGACGAATCTGAACGTCGCTCCGGGGATGAGCTACCGGCAGATCGACGCTGTGCTCGAACTGCAGCTCTACAGACTGACGCAACTCTCAATCGATGAGTTGTTGAAGGAGCTGGGGCTGGTCCGCGAGAACATTGCCGAGTACGAGTCGATTCTGGCCTCAGAGAAGAAGCTGCGTGGCGTGATCGTGAAAGAACTGGAAGAGGTCAAGAAGCTTTACGGCGATGCGCGGCGTACGCAGCTTGTCGACGAGAGCGCGGAGCTGCAGCTTGAAGACCTGATCGCCGACGAGCAGGTTGCGGTGACGGTTTCGCACTCGGGATATCTGAAGCGAACTCCGATCTCGACTTATCGCCAGCAGCGGCGTGGCGGGACTGGGCGGCTGGGGATGAAGACGCGCGAGGAGGATTTCGTCTCGCAGCTGATCATCGATTCGACCCATGCTTATCTGCTTTGCTTCACCAATACGGGGCGCGTTTTCTGGCTGAAGGTCTATGAGGTGCCGGATGTTGGCGCGGCGGGCAAGGGCAAGGCGATTGCGAGCTTGTTGAACCTGCTTCCGGGTGAGACGGTGCGGAATATTCTGCCGGTTCGCAACCTGGAGGAAGAGGGCAAGTATGTTTTCTTCGCGACGCAGAAGGGAACTGTGAAGAAGACTCCGCTGAAGGACTTCTGCAACGTGATGGCGCGCGGCATTATTGCGATCGGCATCGACACGGATGACGAGCTGGTTGGCGTTCGGATAACCGATGGAAGCCAGGTTGTTTTTCTGGCGACGCATGAGGGTATGGCGATCCGCTTCGAGGAGAACGATGTGCGGTCGATGGGTCGTCCGGCTTATGGGGTGCGGGGGATTGACCTGGGCAAGAACGATTATGTCGTTGGGCTGGCGGTGACTCCGAAGGAGCGGGTGGCGAACGGCAAGGGCGGGAATACTTCGAGCCTGATTCTGTCGGTGACCAGCAACGGTTTCGGCAAGCGGACCGATGTCGATCAGTATCGGCTGCAGACTCGCGGCGGCAAGGGCGTGATCAACGTCAAGACAACGGCGCGGAACGGAAAGGTGCAGTCGATCAACCTGGTTGACGACAGCTCCGAGCTGATGGTGATCAGCCAGTATGGGAAGATCATCCGCATCGACACCAAGACGGTGCGCGCGGCAGGCCGTTCGACGCAGGGAGTGAAGCTGCTGAACCTGGAAGAGGACGATAAGGTTGCGGCGGCGGTGGTGATTCCTCCGGAAGAGGCGAAGGCTGAGCTGGAGGATGGGACCTTGCTGCAGTAGTTCCTTTTAAGGGTGGATTCAGGGGGCGGCCAGTTTGGGCGCCCCTTTTCCTTTTGGGGTGAATCGCCGGATCGACGGGTTGACCGCCCTCCCCCTAGGATTTCCTTCCTTTATATTTGTTTTCAGCGACTTGCGTCGCTGAATCCGGGCTAAAATCTTGATTCTATGTGGGGCGTTTTGCAAAATCTTTTGTTTGTGCGAGATAGGGATTTGCTGCTGCGCTTTGGAGCCTGGATTTTCTGGGCGAATGAGAAAAGGCGGCTCTCGCCGCCTTTTCCTTGATCTCTATATTCAGAATATCAGGTTGGATATGTTCACTACGCCAGGTTTTTAATATTTATATCCGGCTTGGAATGAGATGGTTAGGGGAGATTGTTTAAGTTGGAGGGGTTGACAACGGTTCGTTCGCGCGTCAGAAGCCCTATCTCCCCGGGCGAACTGGTGCGGAGATGTGATCTCATTCGCGCGGCCGCTGTCACTGTGCGTATTTACAAGTGACGCTCGAGTCACGACAACGGCGTTTTTCAGGAGTAATCCCCACAATCGCACATCATCGGCTGTCAATGAGCGGTTTGACCTGTTGGCGACTGGGACGTCGCTCGGAAGCGTGGCAGCAGAGGGCGCGGCAACTTGAGCGCGACCTGAAGTACTAAGGAAGTGGAGATGTGTAAGTGATGCGAATAGTGAGCTGAGGTATTCGCATAGATCTCCTCCGGGCTTCCGGTTGATAGTTACCCATGTTCATGGTTTTCTCCTCGTCAGGTTGGCTGGCTCACATACCACAGGTGGCGGGCAAATGCCTCGCTAGGCAAGGTTGGTCTACTTCGTGGCAAGTTGGGCAACTGGGCTGGTCGCTGGCCGCTGGGTCGGATCCTTCAAGTTCGGGAGTCCCGGCCGGTTGGTTGCAGGCAGCACCGGTAGTTTTGTCTCAGGCCGTGGCGGGACTGGGAAGCTCTTGCCCACGGCGCTGGCTGGCTGACCATATATGTGGCTTGCTCCGGCTTGTCTTTCGGCGGACTGGCCGTAAAGCTCAGGGTGTAAATAGAAGTTGCGTTCGCTGGCCGGCTTCAGCTGTTCGACAACGAATGGGTGCGCCTTGGCATAAGCGTCCTGGCGAATAGCGGTAATCTGCCACGAGACTTCGACATTGGAAGCATTGGTGTGGATGGTGAACTGGCCGTTCTGAATCTTCTTCGAAATGACGGCCTGGGCGAAACGTTCATCCAAGACGGTGAGCTGATAGCGAAAGTCGCTGTTCTCCGCCTCGAACCACTCCGGCAGCTTGACCGTTGCCAGTCCAAGCTCATCGGTGACGATATTCCCGGTGTAGATGTTCATCATCTCCGAGGACTGCACCGAGGAGTGAACAAGATACTTGTTCGCTGGATCGAGGGGATGGTCGATTCTGGAATTGTTCACTCCGGCCTCGAGCGCGCCGGGCACATGAACGCCATTGCCGTCGACGACGAGGTTGTTCTGCAGACCTTGGCCGGCGCGGGACTGCATGGCGATTCCACGGGAGCCGCTGCCGCCGTCAACAGTGCCGTTGTCATAAGCAACGATGCGCGCAGCCGGAGTGTAGGTCGCACCGGCCACGGGCTGGCTGGTGTTGAAATCAATGGCCGAACCACCCTCGCCGCTATTGGTCAGCGTAAGCACCGGCCCGAGCGCATTGGGAGCATTGACTGCGACCTCCAGCGTTGTGCGTGGCGTCGCTGTTCCGATGCCGACGTTGACGAAGCTCGCGCCCGGCTTGCCATCGGTCGTCTGGCCCAGGATCAGCGAATTGCTTTGGCCCACGGTGGCGTGGGCGCCGAGCGCGGTGGAGTTATTGATCACCGCGGAGTCAGAACTGGTGGCATCATAGCCAACTGCCGTGAGAAAGCTTCCTGTGGTGTTGTCAAGCAAGGAGTAAGCGCCGACCGCGGTGTTGTCGTCTCCGGTAGTGTTCTCGTACAGCGCGAAAGCGCCGCTCGCCGTATTTTGGCTTCCGTCGGCGTTGTTGGTCAGCGCGGTAAAGCCGCTGGCGGTGTTGTAGCTTCCGTCGGCGTTGTTTGTCAGCGTGGAAGCGCCGTTTGCCGTGTTGGATTGTCCTGTTGTGTTCCCGTAGAGCGCCACCAATCCGGTCGCGGTGTTGTAGCCCCCGGTGGTGTTGTTGGACAGCGCCAATACCCCAGTCGCCGTGTTGTCGGTCCCGGTGGTGTCGGAGCTCAGAGCGAGATACCCGATCCCGGTATTTTCAACGCCGGTGCTGCTGGTGCTCCCGGCGAATCCCAGATATGCGCTTTCCGTCGATGCCGAGCCGGCGGCGAAGAGCGATCCGCCCAGATCATAGCTGCTGGCGTTGACCGTGCCGGTGATATCGGCACCCGGAAAGGTCTGGTTCGCGGCGAAATGGATGGTGCCGTTGGTGTTGATGTAAAAGCCCGTCTCGACCGGCGTGGTGGAGGTTGCCGAGGCGAGCAGATTCAGCGTGGCGTTGGGTGAGGCGGTGTTGTTCCCGGTCACCTCCGCCTGCAGCTGAAAGCGAGGAGGAACCACCGACTTCGAGTTTGAGTTATAGGCCGAGGTCTGCAGCTTCACGAACTGCGAGGCGAATCCGGCGGAGGCGGTCGCCGTGCCCCTCGCGGGCAAGACCAGCTGACCGTCGTAGGTCGAGTTTCCATTGACGGTGAGGGCGCCATCGACCGTCAGGGTCGCGGACGGGGTGGTCGTCCCGATGCCGACTTCGGTGCCGTTGTCGTAAATGATGGAGTTGGCGATCGTGTTCGTCCCCGAGAACTTCGCAACCTTATTCGCCGTGCCTCCAGTCGTAGTCACCGTCGCGGCCGCGTCCGGGTTGACCGCCGCAGACGTTGCATTGACGATAGCAGCGTCGCTGCCGGCCAGCGCAAACGCCGAAGCCGGAAGTCCGCCAAGCATCGCAGAGTCTGCTGCTTTCAACGCATAAGGCACGCTCGCCAGCAAGACGCGAGGCTGCGCTGGCTCCCCGGCAATCTGTACTTCCAGCCATCGAGCTTCACCAGAAGAGAAGAGGTCAGAAGGCAGCCCGTTCGGATTGCTCGCGCCGAGTTGGACCTTGTAGTTACCTGCGGCGTCCAAAGTGAGCGCCTGCGATTCAGTGAAGAGAGGCTCGCCGCCGCTCTGCTCTTTATAAATCAGGAAGGTCGCAAACGTTTGGCCCGTACGGCTCTCGACTTGACCCGAATAGAGAATTAGCGGCGGAACGGCGGTAACGCTAGACGCAGCGAGGGTTGGAGCTGCTGTCTGTGACGTTGCGTAGGGCAGCCCGATAGACGACATGAAAGCGAGCAGAGCGAACGGACGAAAGTTCATGGCCAATATCCTTCGAGCGCTGGAGGGGAAAGCGAGGAGCTGGTACTTCCCACTTGAGATGGACGACCGCGTAGACAACACCGCCGGCGTCCTCCGATTTTGGTACTCCATAATGACTGCAGCAGGAGTGCCCTTACAAGGAAAATCAGTGCGGATTCCTCATCTCGGGCAAATGGATGCTTCGATCGCTGTGGCCCAGCTGCCGAAAACGACTCGCGCGCCAAGACGAAGACAACGACTTCATTGGCAAAATAGTGGCCAACCCTGACCCACTGATTGGGAAACGTCGGACTGCCGTGGCTCGCCAGGCGTACCATATGCACTCCCTGCAAGTCGGGCAATCCTGAATTGCAACTTGCCTATAGAGAAAATCGCCATGAAGAAACAGCTTTGGCTAGCATACTTCGCACTGTCCTTGGCCGCGCCACGAGAGACGGAGCGCAGCACATGAATGCTTGATCGCCGCGGGTAAGTTCATCAGGCGACGGGTCAATTGGCGCATTATTGCCGAGTCGCTCACCGACGGCAGATTAGTACCGGAATGTCCGTCAGCAACCCTGACGTGCCATATCCTCACACGGAGGCTCCAGCTTAGCTTCTTGCTCTGATCGGCCGGGCGGGGTGGCCCATTCAAGCCTGCTTTTGGCTTGAGTGGGGCCCTTCTAATAGCGGGCTGAGCCTTCCGGCGGCGCGTTCGCGTTTGTTTGCGGTCCATTCGGATTCGATTTCAATATATCCCTCGTCTCCCGTGGCGTAGTGGAGAAAGCTGCTCCACTTCCAGTCCTCGGGACGAGCGCATAGTCCTTTGTTGACTGGATTGCGGTGAATGTAGCGGAGCTTCTCGATGAACTGGCGTCGGTCCCGGATGTTGGAATCGTAGTATCGCTTCTGCCAGAAGTGCTCGGCTTCTCCGATCACAATCTGGCCCCTCAGCGGCTGAAGCCGCTTTCTTTTGGTGTGAATGGATGGCACGGCTGAAGCCGTGCCCCTTCAAGGAAGAAACCGCAGGTCCTTCGACTACGCCGCTGCGCGGCTTCGCTCAGGATGACAAATTTTGTTTTGGGGGGTGAAGAAGTGCCCGGAGATAGAAGACTTCTGTCGGGAATGGGCCACACTGCCGTGGGATTTCGTGGCTGCGAATACTTGTCCGTCGTGTAGACTTCACAATCAGATTGAATCGATGTTGTTTTGAGAACGCATGACTGAGGTCGCGGAGGGTTCTGTTGTTTCGCATTACCGCATTCTTTCCATTGCTATATGTTTCTCTGACTGCCAAGGGTAAGACGAATGCAAGTCCATACGACAGCGACATGGCCTGCGCGTGAAGATCGCCGGGCTGCGCTGGTCTGGCTCGGCCTCTTCTGGATATTTGTGGGCGTTGGCTTTGGTTTCGATCTGCACAACTATCTCCATGAGCAGCCGCCCGTTCCCCTGATCGTTCATGTACATGCTGTCGCGACGACGCTCTGGCTGCTGACGGCAACCGCGCTTGTGCTCATGGTCGAAAGCAGCAATGTCCGCCTCCATCGCCGTCTGGGCTGGTTTGCGGCCGGCTATGCCGTGGTTGTCATGGTGATCGCTCCCTGGTTCATCGGCGGGTGCTCATTCTGGCGACGATCTGCATCAGCGATGCCGGCTTTTCCCGCTTTGTGGGCCTCTTTCTGCATGAACCGACCACCTTTCTCGGCACATATCTGTATTACGAGGGCGGCAATCTGCTGATCATCGTTCTCATGTTTCTCTGGGATTGGAAACAAGGCCGAATAATGAAACAGTTCCTGTGGGGAGCCTCCCTCGTGACTGCTGTGGGTCTGGCGGCTACGGGGTTCTACTTCAACGCGACGTGGCAATCGATCTCGCGCTCGTGGCTGGAGGCCTGGGCGCAGAAGATGCTGTAGAGCGTGGCGTCCTGATCACCGGGCTAGATTTCCGGGGTGGGATTGCCGGTTGATCGTGTAGACTTCACTTTCAGATTGACATCGATGCTGGTTTGTTCCTTGGCTGGTTGCGGGGGTTTGCTGCGGGTTGAGGGTTGGCGGGTTTTCACCTTGGTTTGGGCTATTGTCTTGAGTGGGCATGACTGAGATCGCGACAGGTTCTGTTGTCTCGCATTACCGCATTCTTTCGCCGGTGGGCGAGGGCGGCATGGGCGTGGTTTACCTGGCCGAGGACATTACCCTTAGCCGCCGGGCGGCGCTGAAGTTTCTTCCTGAAAAGAACCGGACCGATGCGTCGGTGATGGAGCGGTTTTTGCGCGAGGCGCGGGCGGCGTCAGCGCTGAATCATCCCGGCATCTGCACAATTTATGAGTTTGGCGAGCATGACGGGCGCTCGTTTCTGGCGATGGAGTTCCTTGAGGGCAAGAGCCTGGACAAGGTGCAGACGGCGCAGCCGATGGCGCTTGACCGGTTGCTCGACTTCGGGATTCAGGCGGCGGACGCGCTCGATGCGGCGCACCGCAAGGGGATCGTTCACCGGGACATTAAGCCGGCGAACCTGTTTCTTTCGCCTTCGGGGCAGTTGAAGGTGTTGGATTTTGGGCTGGCGAAGTTGACGGAGACGGCTGCGCCGGACGCGACGAGCGATGGAGCGGGTGGGCCGGATGCGGCTACTGCGGCGAATTCGCTGACGAGCGCGGGGTCGGCGGTGGGGACGGTTGCGTATATGTCTCCGGAGCAGGCGCGGGGCGAGAAGCTGGACGCGCGGAGCGATCTGTTTTCGCTGGGCGTGGTGCTGTATCAGCTGGCTACGGGGAAGCATCCTTTCAGCGGGACGACGACTGCGGTCATCTTCGACAAGATTCTGAATCACACGCCGACGGCTCCGCTGGAGCTGAACGCGGCGCTGCCGGCGGAGTTTGGACGGATTCTGAACAAGGCGCTGGATAAGGACCCTGACCTGCGGTATCAGTCGGCGGCGGACATGCGGGCCGATCTGAAGCGGCTGCGGAAGGAGACGACTTCGGACCGGGCGATTGCGACGGCTTCTTCGGGGTCGACTCCGGTGGCTGCGGTTGGTGGGGCTTCGGCTTCGTCGGGGGCAAATGCGGCAGCGGTTGCGGGGTGTCGAGCGCGTCTGGACTTGGCGTTCCGGCGTGGGAATTGCAGGCGAAGCCGTTGGGCCGCGGGAAACTGCTGGTGATTGGCTTGGTGGCTGCGGTCATCGTGGCGGGGCTGGCTTTGGCGATCTGGCGTGTCATGCCGCGGACTACGCCATTTTCGAATGTGAGCCTGCGGCAGATTACCGATAGCGGGGATGCGTCGATTTTGGCGATGTCTCCGGATGGGAAGACGCTGGCGCTGGTGAAGATCGACAAGGGCCAGCAGTCGCTATGGATCCGCAACCTTCCTACGAATGCGGAGACGCAGATTCTGCCTGCGTTTGGCGGAAACTATGTGGGTCTTGCCTTTGGGGTGGACGGGAACAATCTCTATTTTTCGCGGAGTTCGGAGGACAGTTCTTATATCCGGACGCTCTATTCGATTCCGGTGTTTGGGGGCACGCCTAGGGCGCTGATTCGAGATGTGGATAGCGCGCCGAGCTTTTCTCCGGATGGGCAGCGCTTCGTTTTCCTGCGGCAGACGCCGGAGCTGAAGGACCACTTCTCCGAGATGCATGTGGTGAATGCGGACCTGAGTGGGGACGTGATCGTCTACCACGGGGATTTTCCGGCATCGTTTCCGAACTGGTCCCCGGACGGCAAGAAGATTGCCTGGAACGAGTTACGGAACGGCAGAGAGACGTATGAGCTCGTCTACGATGTGGAGTCGAAGCAGACCCGAACGCTGTCTCCTGCGGCTGGATTGAATTTCTATATCTATCAAGCCTGGATGCCGGACAGTTCCAGTCTGGTGACGACCTACTATAAAGACCGATCAGATCTGTTCCAGGTGGGCTTGCTGGATATTTCGTCGGGGCGGATCAAGCCAATCACCAACGATCTGAACTCGTACACATGGGTGGGGCTTTCGGCCGATGGACACGGTTTCGCGACCATTTCCTCGACCGTGGATTCGGAGCTTGCTTTTTACAAGAGCGACGGGGGGACCGCAGTGTCGACGGCCAATCTGAGGATCTCTCCGGTTGCGTTGGCCTGGCAGGATGCGAACCATATCGCGTTTATCGGTCATGGACGAATCGATTTATACGATCGCGAGAAGCAAGGGGTGGCGCCGATCGATACCGGGGAGGTGCAAGTAGGCGGGTTCATCTCCGCATGTGCGGATGGAAAGATTGTCTTTACCGGCGTTCCTAAGGGCGTCGACCACTCCGAGGCGTTCCGAGTGAATGCCGACGGCACTGGGGTGTCGCGGCTGACCACAGGCAAACTGGTTCGCGGGCCGCAATGTCTCACGGGCGACGTGGTGAACTACACCGAGCTGGATGGGACGACCGTCTCGGCCTTGAGCGTGCCTCTGGCGGGCGGCGCACCGCGCAAACTCTTCTCGGCCTCAGGCTCCAATCCCGTTGCGTATTCACAGGATGGGATGGCGGCGGTCGCGCGCACCGCCGGAGTCGATGTACATGATGAGAGGATATTGGCGGAGGCGCACGATTTGGCGCATCCCGATTCGCCGCCGAAGCCGCTGACTCTCGACAAGCGCTGGTCAATCCAGCGCTGGCATCTCTCTCCGGAGGGAAAGGCTTTGGTGTATCCGATCATCGAGAAGGGCCAGTGGTCGCTGTTTTCACAGCCGCTGGATGGGAGCCCGGGGAAGGCGATCACCGAGGTTTCACCTATCCCGATTCGCGATTACGGCTGGTCGCCTGATGGCACTCAGCTAGTGGTGCTGCGCGAGCAGTCTAACTCGAATGTCCTACTGATCACCGATCAGGGGTCAGCGGCGCGCTAGTCGAAGTCAATCAGCGGTCCTGCTTCGGAGCTCAAAAGACTTTCGAAGATGCGCCTGCCCACCCCAGCGAGCAGAGACCGCTCGCCGGGAACCCCGGGTTGCGGCGCGGATTTAGATAAACCGCAGGTTCCTTCGACTTCGCTCAGGACAGGCTCTTCGGCTTCGCCTCAGGATGACATTTGTTCCGGGAATGGCGATTGTCTATTGTCTCAAGCGGAGACTGCACCAGCGCGGGGCTTGGCTGCGACTTTGCCCACCGGGAGCACTTCCTTCGGGTGCTTTTTGTCTTCATGCGAAATCAATAACGCCTCGAGCTGGCGGACGAGGTCGGAGGTATTCATGGGCTTGACCAGCATCTCGTCGGCGCCGTCTTCCTGCCATTCGGAGTCGGGGAGCGGGAAGGCGGTGAGCATGGCTACGGCGGGCCGATAGGGAGCCTTTCTGGCGGCGTTCACGACTTCTTTGCCGGCGGTGTCGCTTTCCATCCGCATGTCAGTGATGACCATGTGATAGGTATGAGAGCGAATCTTCAGTTTCGCCTCTTTGGCCGAGGCGGCGGTCTCGACCTCGAAGCCGTTGATTTCAAGAACTGCCTTGAGGGTGAGCAGGATGGCCAGTTCGTCGTCCACCAGCAAAATACGGCGTTTGATCATGGGGTCTGCTCCAGAACTTAGAAGAACTAAATCGGTGATTTTCGTCAACCTCAGGGCCCGCTACCGGGCGTCTATCCCGTTGATAGACTGGTTAACGTGGAAGAATATCACGTTGAGAACTTCGGGTGCCGGGCGAGCCGGGCGGACGGCGAGGCGATAGCCTCGGGCCTGCGCGCGGCGGGATTGTCCGCGGCCGGGGAGCTGGCGGCTGCTTCGGTGGTGGTTCTCAATACGTGCAGCGTGACGGCGGAGGCGGACCGCGGCGCTCGCGCCTTTTTGCGGCGGGTGCGGAGGGCCAATCCGGGGGCGCGGGTGGTGTTCACCGGATGCTATGCGCAGCGCGCGCCGGAGGAGGTTGCGGCGCTGGATGGCGTGGATGCAGTGGTTGGGAACAGCCATAAGTCGCTCGTGGTGAATGCTGCGCTGGGGCTGGCTTCGAATCCGGAGCGTTCTGACAATCTAATATCGATTGACTCGCTGCTGGGGAAGACTTCTTCTGCGCTGCGGAGCGCCAGCGCGACGATCTGGCATGATCCGCTCTTTGCGCATTCCGAAATTGCGGCGCTGCCTTTTGCTGCCGATGCTCATCAGACGCGGCCTAATCTGAAGATCCAGGATGGTTGTGGGAATCGGTGTTCGTTCTGCATTATTCCGGTGACGAGGGGGCCGAGCCGTTCGGTTTCGCTGGATGAGTGTTTGCGGGCGGTGGACGAGTTTGCTGAGTCGGGCGGGAAGGAGCTGGTGCTCTCGGGCATCAACCTGGGGCGATGGGGTCGGGATCTTTCTCCGGTGGCGCGGCTTGAGGAGCTGGTTGCGGCGATTCTGGAGCGGACAGTGTTGCCCCGGTTGCGGATCAGCTCGGTCGAGCCGATGGATTGGTCTTCGGAGCTGATTGGGCTGTTTCGGCGGTATGGGCGTGGGGAGCATCCGCGGCTGGCTCGCCATGCGCATCTTCCGCTGCAGTCGGGTTCGGATGCGGTGCTGCGGTGGATGCATCGGCGGTATCGTCCCTGGCACTATGCGGCGAAGGTGGAGGAGATTCGCGCGACGCTGCCGGATGCGGCCATTGGCGCGGACGTGATGATCGGCTTTCCGGGTGAGAGCGATGCTCTGTTTCGGGAGACTTACGAGTTCATTGAGCGGATGCCGTTCACTTATTTGCATGTCTTTCCGTTTTCGGCGCGGCCGGGGACGGCGGCTTTTGCGATGCATGGGGCGAATCCGGTGCATGGGGAAGCGGTGAAGGAGCGGAAGGCGGCTTTAAAGGCGCTGATTTCGAGGAAGAATGAGGCGTTTCGGGCGCGGTTTGTGGGTGAGGAGCTTTCGGTGGTGACGTTGCAGGGTGGGGATTCGGCGGTGACTGAGGCTTTGTCGGATAACTTTATCCCTGTTGCGGCGACTGGTCGTTGGGCGGCGAATGAGCTTTTGCGGGTTCGGATTGGAAGCTTGACTGCGGACGGAATGGCTGGCGAGGCGATTCAGGCCGCGACCCATTCAAGTCAACAGGGCTTGAATGAGCCACCCGACCAAGCGCAGAATCCGACGATTGGATTTGCCGCTATTTCGCCAGTAAGCCCTGGTTGTGCTCGTAGCTGATCACTCGCGTGACCTTCCATGCCCCGTTGTCGTTGTGCCAGATGTTCACGAACTTGGCATCGCCGACGTTGCCTGGTTCGTTGGGATGATGGAAGCGATGAATTCCGATTTCTACCGCTCCGTATCCCTTGAGGGGATAGACCTCAAGGGTGTCCTCGAGCAGGCTACGCTCGACCTTGCCGCAGATGTTCTGCTTGATTGCCGCGAGGAACGGCGCCTTGCCTACCATTAGTCCTGTCTGGTCGTGATAGAACTCAAGATCGTCTGACACCATTGAGCCGAGTGTTTCCAGGTCGCAGTGATTGTAGGCGTCGAAGAGCTTCGCATCGAGGGACTTGACTGTTACGAAGAGCGGATCGGGAGATTTGCTGGTCTGCGCGGTGCTGAGTAGAGTCCCGAAGAAGAATGCGAGCGGCAATAGAGAGATCCATCGTTTGCTGATCAAGGCAGGCTCCTTGTGGATTTTCACTCCTGAAGATACGCAATTCTCTCGGTGAACGTTCACCGTCTGGAGATTCGAGGTCGAAACCATTTCTAAGGAGAGGCCAGGGCTAAGGCCCTTTTTGATTGGCGGTGGAAGCGGCGGCCTTAAGGCCGCCGCTTCCACCGGATCGCCTTCGGCGATTTTGGCAGGTTCATTCTAGGAATGGGCCGCCCATGATGATTGGGAGAGCGTCGCTAACCGCAGATCCTTCATTACGCGCTACGCGCTCCATTCAGGATGACACCTTTTCGGTTTGGAGGGTTGCTACCCACTCAAGCCGACAGCGGACTTGAATGGGCCACCCGGACAGATTCGCCGCTTTTTGCATGCGGCTATTGACCGGCGTGGGCTCATCTCATACTGGTATACTTACGAGGCGAGGGGAGAATCCCTTCGTGCAATGGAGGACACATCGACAAGCGTTCGGCAAAATCATTTATCCGCATTAACGAAAAGATTCGCGCACGGGAAGTGCGTGTCATCGACGATGCCGGCAATCAGCTCGGCATCCTGCCTCCCTTTGAGGCGCTGAAGATTGCGCGTGAGCGCGGGCTCGACCTGGTGGAAGTCTCGCCCAGCGCGGTGCCGCCGGTTTGCCGCATTCAGGATTACGGCAAGTTTCTTTACGAAAAAGACAAGAGCGATCGCGCTGCCCGCAAGAAGCAGAAGGTCATCGTCGTCAAGGAAGTGAAGTTCTCGGTGACGGTCGACGAGCACGATTACCAGACCAAGAAAAACCAGGCGGTCCGCTTCCTTACGGAAGGCGACAAGGTGAAGGCTTCGCTGCGCTTCAAGGGCCGGCAGATGGCGCATCGCGAGCTTGGCTATGCGATCGTGAACCGGCTGATCCAGGACATTGGCGATAATGGGGTGGTCGAGTTCATGCCGCGCATGGAAGGCACGACGCTGCATGCGATTCTGGCTCCGGGCAAGAAGGTTGAGGCGGCGAAGGCGAAAGCTGCGGCCCCGAAACCGCCAGCGCCTGCCGCGGTGCAGGCTGCTCCACCGGCGCCGGCTGCCCCGGTTGCTGCTTCGCCCCAGTCGTAAATCCATTAAGAGTGCGAGCTGATGTGAATCCTACCCTACGCGCGATAGAGCCGCGTAGGGTGGGGCACCCTCGATGCGCCTGCGGCGCGGCTTCAGGCAAATCGCAGGTCCTTCGGCTGCGCCTCAGGATGACATTTCTTTCTGAGGGAGGATTTGATCCTCCCACTCAAGCCAACAGATGGCTTGAATGGGGCACCCCTCGATGCTGCTTCATCCCAGTCGTCATGAATTAGGGCTGAATATCAGTTCCCGCGCCGGGAGGGAGGACGTTTGTTTTGGCTTCCGGTGGTTTGCGGAAGGCGTAGACGATCGCCAGCAGCGGGGGCGCGAGTAAGACTCCCCAGAACGGAATCACCACTCCCAAAACCAGCGGCACCAGCAGCGACGCCCAGATCGGCACGCGGGTGACGCGCTTCATGAGCAGCGGCTGCAGCAAGAGCTGGTCGATGACGACGATGACCGCATAGAGACCGAGCAGGTAGAGCAGCCGCTCCATATCTCGCCCGCTGAACAGGATGGCGAAGACCGGGCCGAGCAGGCCGATGACCGGGCCGAAGTTGGGGACGAAGGTCATGATGCCGGCGATGAGCGCCCAAACCGGCGCGAGCGGGACGCGGATGAGCAAGAGCCCGACCAGCCACAGGATTGCGCAGCAGAAGGCCTCGATGGTGACAGCGCGCCACCAGTTGACGAGCGCCTTACCGGCGGTTGCTCCGTGCGTTTTAAAGTCGGAGAGCATGATGGTTAGAGTCGGCAGGGGCCGAATCGATCACCATTTTACGATGCGGCGTTAAATGAAGTCTGTGATCCGCGTCCTAGGACTGCGAAGCTAGACCGTGAGACTGTTGAAGGAAGAGCGAAACGGGTGGCTCAATGGATGTATCCACTCGATTCGATTCTGAATATTGAAGCTTTGGGGAGAACGATGCCGATGCCGAACCAACCGCAATGGCCCGGGCGCGTAGGCGCTGCGGTATGAACTTCCAGGCGCCGTGGTTGCCGCGGTCGGTTCAGTGTCTGCGCGTGTATTCGCTGGACCATCTGGGACAGGACCTGATCGCCGGAGTGACGGTCGGTCTGGTGGCGCTCCCTTTGGCGATGGCGTTTGCAATCGCTTCGGGTGTGCCTCCGCAGGCGGGGCTTTACACGGCGGTGGTCGCCGGCTTCCTGATCTCGGCGCTGGGTGGTTCGCGGATGCAGATAGGCGGCCCTACCGGCGCCTTTGTGGTGATTGTCGCTGGCATTGTTGCGAAGTTCGGCACCTCGGGGCTGGCGCTGGTCGGAATTATGGCCGGTGTGGTGCTGGTGGTCATGGGGCTGACTGGGCTGGGAACGGCGGTGAAGTTCATTCCTCGGCCGGTGATTATCGGGTTTACCAACGGAATCGCGCTGCTGATTGCCTCGACCCAGATCAAAGATTTTCTGGGATTGAAGACGCCGCCGGTGCCCAGCGAATTCTTGCAGCGAATGGCGGTGCTCGCTGAGCACATTAAGAGCGTGAGCTGGGAGACGGTGGCTCTGGGCGGTGCTTCGCTGGCGATCATTCTGCTGTGGCCTCGGGTCACGAGGCGAGTTCCAGGAACGATCCTGGCGCTGCTGCTGGCGACGGTTGCGACGGCGGTCTTTCATCTTCACGTGGAGACGATTGGGAGCAAGTTTGGGGGGATTCCTCAGGGGTTTCCGCATTTTGAGATTCCGCGGTTCCAGGCGGCGCATATCATTCCGCTGCTGCCGTCGGTGTTTACAGTGGCGCTGCTGGCGGCGATCGAGAGCCTGCTCTCGGCGGTGGTTGCGGACAGCATGAGCGGCGACCGGCATAATTCGAACGTGGAACTGACCGCGCAGGGCATTGCGAATATATTTTCGCCGCTGTTTGGCGGGATTCCCGCGACAGGCGCGATTGCGCGGACGGCGACGAATATTCGCTCGGGGGCGCGGACTCCGGTTGCCGGCATGGTGCATGCGCTGACGCTGCTGGTGATATTGCTGGTGGCGGCGCCGCTGGCGCGGTTTGTGCCGCTGGCGACGCTGGCGGCGGTGCTTTTCGTCGTCGCGTACAACATGGGCGAGTGGCGCGAGATTGGCGGCATCCTGCGGCTGTCGAAGACCGATATTGCGGTGTGGGCGGTGACCTTTGCTCTGACGGTCTTCGCCGATCTGACGGTGGCTGTCGGTGTGGGGATGGCCTTGGCGGCGCTCCTCTATATTCATCGCGTTTCGGAGACGTCGTCGGTTGCACTGGTGACTGAGGAGTATGTGCGCGACGGGCAGGCGCATGTGTTGCAGGACAAGGAGATTCCGGCGAACGTGACGATTCTGCGCATCCATGGGCCGTTTCTCTTTGGCACTACCGAGAAGCTGATCGATGCGACGCGGCATCTGGATAAATTCGCGCCGGTGGTCATTGTGAGGCTGCGCAATATGACGGCGATTGATGCGACCGGGGTTCATGCGTTGGAGCAGTTTGCAGAACGGCTGCGCGACGCGGGGAAGACGCTGGTTTTTTGTGGGGCGCGCGATCAGCCGCGCAAGCTGCTCTCGCGGACTGAGTTTCTGAAGAGGGTTGGCCCGGAGAATTTTCTTCCGCATGTGCAGGCGGCGCTGGCGCGAGCGCGCGAGATCAATGCGGGATTTGAGGGCCTTGGTGAAGAGATGGCGGTGGAGATGGAGGAGCATCCGCTGTAGGCGAATATTTAGACGTTTCCTTTTTGCATCTCTTCGGCCAGGTGTTCCGATGCGCGCATGGCGAGGGCGGAGATGGTCATGGTGGGGTTTTGCCAGCCTCCGCTGACGAAGCTGCTGCCGTCGACGACGATCAGGTTTTTGATGTCGTGGCTTTGGCACCATTTGTTGAGGACGCTGGTTTTGGGGTTGTCGCCCATGCGGCAGGTGCCGAGCTCGTGGATGCTGTAGCCGGGCGGGTTGGGCTCGTAGTTTTTGGAGAGCACCTCGAAGCCGGCGGCGTGGGCGAGCTCGGTTGCTGTATCGACGGCGTCGCGGGCCATATTGAATTCGTTGTCTGTGTATTTCGTATCGATGTGGAGCACGGGGATGTTCCAGGCGTCGACGACAGTTTTGTCGATGCTGACGTGGTTTTCGTAGCGGGCCAGCACCTCGCCCATTATGCTGGCGGAGAGGCCGCTGCCGTGGTAGCTTTTGAGCTTCTCTTGCAGCTCGAGTCCGTAGGCGGCGAAGTTGCGTGGGGCGATGCCGCCGCTGCTGCTCCATACATTGAGCGCGTAGCCTCGGATGAATCCATTCGCTTTAGTGTTGATGTTGCGGAAGCGGGGAATGATGGCGCTGCCATCCATCATGGCGGAGGTGGATTTTCCGTCGCGGGCTTCGGGGACCGAGAACTGCGCGCCTGCTCCGTAGATCTGGTCGATGAGGTAGTGGCCCATTACGCCGCTGGAGTTGGCGAGCTTCGAGTTCATTAGCAGGCGAGTGCTCTCGAGGGTGCCGGCGGCGAGCACGACGACGCGCGCCTTCACCGACATTTCGCGGCGGGAGATGCGGTCGACGAAGTGGGCTTCGTTGACGAGGCCTGTGTTTTTGTCGACGCGGAGTTCGCGGACGACTACGTTGGGAATCGCTTGCAGCTTGCCGGTGGCGAAGGCATCGGGCAATAGCAGGTTGATGGAGCTGGCGAGGCCGTCGATGCCGAGCGAGGTGCGCTGGCGGCAGAGCGGAATGTTTCGTTCCCTGGCGACGGCGTCGACGCGGAGCAGGCTTTGCGGCCAGGGCCTGGTGTCTGGGATGAAATTGCCATCGGGGAATTGAGGGAGATCGTTGGGAAGTCCCTGGACGCGAAAGATTCCTTCCACGCGAGAGTAATAAGGCGCGAGATCGGCGAGCGAGATTGGCCAGTCGTCGCCGTAGCCGTCGTGGGACTTGGCTTTGAACTCATAGTCGCTGAGCCGGAACGAGGCACGCGACCAGAAGAGCGAGCGGCCTCCGAAGAGGCGGACGCGCACCCAGTTGTATGGTTTCTGCGGGTCGTAGGTGTAAGGAACTTCTTTTTCGTCGACCCAGGTGTTGGCGTTGAACTCATCGGATTGAAAGACATGGGGGAGTTGGCCGGGCTGTTTGAATCCGCGAAAGGGAAGCGCGGAGACGGGCTTCACCTCGGTGTCTTTGTGAACGTCGGCGACGGGGCCGGCGTTGAGCATCAGACAGGAGATTCCTTTTTCGGTGAGGATCTTTGCGGCCATACCGCCGGAGTGGCCGGAGCCGATGATCAGGACGTCAACTATCTCTTCAGGCATAGACTCTTTTGTTTTCCCTCAGCGGCTAAAGCCGGTCGAGTCTTCGATTTTATGGCACGGCTGAAAGCGGCGCCCCTTCAGGGAATGCTTACGCAGGGCGGTGACCCGGGTTGGTGCGGTGGAGGGGCGCGAAGCTGTCACGGTGGAGGTCAGGGTCGACCGGGTACCAGTAGAGATCGACGCGCGGCTGTTGCCCTTTGGCTTGTTGGGCGTCGCTCCAGGCGGGAGAGTTCTGTGTGGCCTCGCGGATGTCGGAATGGGCGATGTTGATGAAGTGGGCATAGGGCTCGGTGGGAGGATTGTCGGAGATCCAGGTGCGCAGCCACGGGCGAATGAGCTGGTCGGCCTGCTCGGCGCTGGCGTCGGCGAAGGAGACGCTGAATTTTTCAGTGGCCTCGGCGTTGAGGCGATCGAGTCCGGACTGATACATGCGTTGGCGCTCGGGCGGTGAGATGCCGATGAGGAAGTCGAGAAACTTGGGCGCTCCGGCTTCAATTGCTCCGGGATAGCCGTTGAAGGCAGGGACCATGATCTCGGAGAAGCGTTGCAGCGTGGCGAATTGGCGGTCGGTGAAGAAGTTCGCGTTGGTCTGGGCGACGGCATCGGGCGGGAGCGGCGTCATCGGGAGAGGCTTGGCTTCCATAAGGCCGTGCATCCAGGGAACTGGAGCTGGGGCCACAGACGGCAGCGCTTTCGCTTCAGCGGCTGCGGCTGCGGCTGGAGTCGCGGCCTGCTGGGCTTCGGCTTGTTCGCCGATCATCGCCTTCATGGCGACCGAGGCCGCCATCATTGCTTTGACAAATTCGCGCCTTTGCATTGAAGCTTGCCCTCCGCGGCTTAAAGCCGCATTCACCTCACATCGCTTATGGCACGGCTGAAGCCGTGCCCCTTCACAAACCTGTCGAACGTATTTCATTGCGGCAGAGATTCAATCGAATGCCGGTTAGAGGTTGCCGCGGGCGGCTTGTTCGCGTTCGATGGCTTCGAAGAGGGCTTTGAAATTTCCTTTGCCGAAGCTGCGGCTGCCTTTGCGCTGGATGATTTCGAAGAAGACGGTGGGGCGGTCTTCGACAGGGCGGGTGAAGATCTGGAGCATGTAGCCTTCGTCGTCGCGATCGACGAGGATGCCGAGGCGTTCGAGTTCGTCGAGGGGCTCGTGGATTTTGCCGACGCGAGCTTGCAGCTCGGCGTAGTAGGAGTGGGGGACGGTGAGGAACTTCACGCCGCGCTGCTGCATCTCGCTGACGGTGGTGAGGATGTCGCTGGTGGCGAGGGCGATGTGTTGGACTCCGGGGCCGTCGTAGAAGTCGAGATACTCCTCGATCTGCGATTTGCGGCGGCCCTCGGCGGGCTCGTTGATGGGGAACTTGACGTAGCCGTTGCCGTTGGCCATGACCTTGGACATGAGGGCCGAGTATTCGGTCGAGATATCGTTGTCGTCGAAGTGCTGGTAGAGCGAGAAGCCCATCACCTTGGCGTAGAAATCGACCCACTCGTTCATGGCGTTCCAGCCGACATTGCCGACGATGTGGTCGATGTGGATGAGGCCGACTGGGTGCGCGACGGTGTCGTGGTGTTGCGCGTGGTAGCCGGGCAGGAAGGCGCCGGAGTAGGCTTTGCGCTCGACGAAGGTGTGAACCGTGTCACCATAAGCGGCGATGCTGGCGGTGACGACCTGGCCGTGTTCGTCGGTGTGAGTCTTGGGCGCTTCTACAGATCTTGCGCCGCGCTTGGTGGTTTCGCGCCATGCGGCGGCTGCGTCCTGGACGACTAGGGCGATGGTGTGGACGCCGTCTCCGTGCTTGTGGACGTGCTGGGCGATCTCGGAGTTGGAGCGCAGCGCGGTGGTGAGGACGAAGCGGACTTTTCCTTGCTGGAGGACGTAAGAGGCGCGGTCGCGAAGGCCGGTCTCGGGGCCGGCGTAGGCGACGAGTTTCATGCCGAAGGCGGCGCGATAGAAGTATGCGGATTGCCAGGCGTTGCCGACGTAGAACTCGATGTGGTCGGTGCCTTCGAGGGGGAGAAAATCCTGATGAGTGCGGGGTAGGTTTTCGACAAGGGTTGCCATAATTTGTCCTTTGCTGCCTGCGACCGACGCTATATCGCTAGGTGCGAGAGCGTCTGGGCCACTGCCCAGAATCGCTCTCGGGTGGAACGGCTGTCAAACGACCGGGGGTGAGGAGTAATGTATCGCTTCCGGCAAAGCAATGGATTTCGCATATATCGCCTACTCGCGTCCAATGACTCTGAGTATTCGCAAGTGGGGCGCTTGGACCATAGACCACTCTTTGACGGGCAGGAAACCCACTCGGGAGGAAGTAGACGACCTAAAGGCATCCGAAGATCGGGCTTACCAAGCGCTCAGCAAGCTGGTGCATGCTGCCAGCGAGCTACAAATAGAGACGAACGATTGAATTCCGAGCACAGAGCGCTGTGCTTCCGGGCGGTTTTCCGCGCATAGTTGCTCTACATCAATTTCCAAGACTGACTCACTAGCGGTGAGCAGGCGAAATCGTGCCTCGGCATTCGCCGAAGCTGATGCGGGGGAAGCCGGGTTTTTCGCAGAATGCCGCGGAGGATGATTTCGTCGCCGTCCCGGAGGAAGGTGCGTTGTTCGCCGTTGGGGAGTTGGATTGGGTTGGTTCCGCGCTGGGTGATTTCGAGGAGGCAGCCTTGTGAGCCTCCTTCTGGGCCGGAGATGGTTCCGCTGGCGAGCAGGTCTCCGCGAATTAGATTGCAGCCGTTGCTGGTGTGGTGGGCGATCATTTGGGGGAATGTCCAATAGAGGTCGCGGAGATTGCCCGAGCTTAAGCTGTGCGGAGCTTGCGAGGATTCGCGCATGCGAGCCGTGGAGAGGAAGACTTCGACGGTGAGATCGATTGCATTGTGCCGCTGCGCTCGCAAGATACGGAAGTGGTTCGGGGTCGCCGGGTGCGCGGGGTTCAGGCACGATTCGAAAAGGAAGCAGGGCTTCCATCGGCACGACAAACGGAGAGATGCTGGTGGCGAAGCTTTTGCCGAGGAATGGGCCGAGCGGTTGGTACTCCCATGATTGGATGTCGCGGGCGGACCAGTCGTTGAGTAGCGAGAGGCCGAAGATGTGTTGATCGGCGGATTCGATGGGGATGGGTTCGCCGAGCGGATTGCCCGCGCCGATGTAGGCGGCGACTTCGAGTTCGTAGTCGAGCTGGGAGGTTGGGCCGAAGGTGGGTGCGCTGGCTTCGGGCGGTTTGGTTTGGCCGCTGGGGCGGCGAATGTCCGTTCCACTTATCACGAGCGACGAGGCGCGGCCGTGATAGCCGATGGGAATCCATTTGTAGTTGGGCAGGAGCGGCTGGTCGGGGCGGAAGAGCTTGCCGACGTTTGTGGCGTGGTGGATGGAGGCGTAGAAGTCGGTGTAGTTGAGGACTGCGACGGGTTTGAGGAAGTGGGCCTGTGACGTTGGAATCAATACTGGTTCGACGATGTAGCGCTCGGAGTCATCTCGGAGCAAGCGGATCAGAGTTGCGCGAAGCGAACTCCACGCTTCGCGACCGCAGCGCATCAGCGGGTTCAGAGTTGGCGCAAGGCAGGCGGACGCGACTTGTTCACCCAATTCCGCAAGAAGGCCGGCGTAGCTGAGGCGATGAAGATCGAGAATGAAGCTACCGATGGCTACGCCGAGGTGTGCGGTTTCTCCGCTGGCGAAGGCGCAGTAGGGAAGGCTTTGCAGCGGGAAGCCGATAGCCGGGTCGTTGGCGGAGTCGACCCAGGTTTGTTGTCTCCAAGAGTCCGGTTGCGTTTGCAGAGTTTGACCTCAGGGGCTGAAGCCCGATCCATTCGTATTGTCTCAATGGCACTGCTGAAGCCGTGCCCCTTCAAAAAAGAAACTGCAGATTCTTCGGCTTCGCCTCAGGATGACATTTGTTCTGAGACTAGCGGTTGCTATCCCACTCAAGCCAAGGGAAGGCTGAATGGGGCACCCGGACTCGTCCCAATTCGGATGCGCCTGCGGCGCGGCTTTAAGGCAAACCGCAGATCCTTCGGCGTTGCCTCAGGATGACATTTGTTTGGATGAGGCATGATTTGTTATCCCACTCAAGCCTATATCTGCATGTGGCTTGAACTCGGGTCATCCTCTTCAGCCGGTGAAGTTGCGTTTTAGTCCTTGCCAGCATTCGTAGTATTCGTGCTGGAGGATTTTGGACTCGAGGGCGTAGCGGGTGGGGCGGACTGCCATTCGCGTCTCAAACATGAAGGCCAAAGTGTCTTTGATGTGCTGCGGCTTCAGCTCGGCGTGGGTGGCGCGTTCGAAGGTCTCGGCGTCGGGGCCGTGGCCGGACATGCAGTTGTGCAGGCTGGCTCCGCCGGGGAGAAAGCCTTCGGCTTTGGCGTCGTATTCGCCATAAATGAGGCCCATGAACTCGTTCATCATGTTGCGATGAAACCACGGTGGGCGGAAGGTGTGTTCGGCGACGAGCCAGCGCGGAGGGAAGATGGCGAAGTCGACGTTGGCGGTGCCGTGAGAGTGCGAAGGCGAGGTGAGCACGGTGAAGATAGAGGGGTCGGGGTGGTCGAAGCTGACGGTGTTGATGCAGTTGAAGCGGGCCATGTCGTACTTGTAGGGTGCGTAGTTTCCGTGCCAGGCGACGACGTCGAGCGGGGAGTGGTTGAAGGGCGCGATCCAGAGGCGGCCGAGGAATTTGGAGAGGACGTGGAATTCGCCTTCGCGGTCGTCGAAGGCGGCTACCGGGGTGAGAAAATCGCGCGGGTTGGCGAGGCCGTTGGCGCCGATGGGGCCGAGATCGGGCAAGCGGAAGGGCTGGCCGTAGTTCTCGCAGATGTAGCCTCGGGCCTTGGCGTCCTGCAGTTCAACGCGAAACTTGATGCCGCGGGGGATGACGACTAAGTTCGCCGGGCTTGGCTTCGACGATGCCGCACTCGGTGGCGAAGCGAAGCGCGCCTTGCTGGGGCAGGATGAGCATCTCTCCGTCGGCGGAGTAGAAGAAGCGGTCGGTCATCGAGGCAGTTGCGGCGTAGATGTGGATGCCGACTCCTTCCTGCGCGTCGGGGCTGCCGTTGCCGCCGATGGTGGTGATGCCTTCGACGAAGTCGGTCGGCTGGGTGGGGAAGGGTAGCGGGTCCCAGCGCATCTGATTGGGTGGCGTTGGCTCTTCGTCAAATGGGCCGCTACGCATGAGGGTTTGCGTGGGGAACGGCTGGTATGGTTCGTGGACGACTGAGGGGCGGATGCGGTACATCCAGGAGCGGCGGTTCTGGCCGCGCGGCGCGGTGAAGGCGGAGCCGCTGACTTGTTCGGTGTAGAGGCCGAGCGGATGTTTCTGCGGCGCGTTTTGGCCGACCGGGAGGCCGTGCGGCTGGGCCTCGGTGGCGAATTCATTTCCAAATCCTGATTGATACTTCAACTCGGGCATTGCCCACTCCTTTTGCGGTGGCGAAACCGGGCAATCGAGAGTATCGCATGGCCGGCAACTCTTTGGCTTGCTCTGGTTGTCTTAATAACAGCGACGGTTGCATGGCCCGAAGATGCGATGTTGAAGCATCCGACGCCAGAATTATAGGCACTCACCTGAGTTGTTCCATAGGGACTTGCCTGAGCTTTGGACGCGCCGTACAATCCGGTTGCTCGTAATTTTCTGGCGGCGAGGCTCTGAAACTTGGCTGCCCAGCTGGGTGAATGTTCTATGAGGCAGTCCTTCTCTATTGGTATCGGGGGCGCCGCCGGTCAGGGTGTGGCTACGCCCGGCGACATTTTCGCGAAGATCTTCAGCCGCCGCGGGCTACATCTTAACGCCTACAATGCTTATCAGTCGATCATTCGCGGCGGCCATACCTTTCTCACGATTCGCACCGGCCCGGAGAAGATTTCCAACATCGGCGACCGGATCGATCTGTTGATTCCTCTCAATCAGGACACGATGGACCGGCACTTGAGCCTGCTCACGGCTGGAGGCGCGTGCCTTTATAACGCCGACTTGATCAAGCCTGGAACACCTGCAGCCGGCGTGCAACTTTGCCCGATCCCGGTGTCGAAGCTGGCCGACATCAGCCGCAACAAAGTCGCGCAAAACACGCTGGCCATTGGCGCGGGCTTGAGCATGATGGGGGTTGGATTTGCCGCGCTCGAGAGCGTGCTGGCGGAGCAGTTTCGCAAGAAAGAACAGTCGGTGATTGACGAAAACGTCAACCTGGCGCGGGCTGGTTATGACTATGCCTCGCAGAATTTCAAGCCATTTGCGTGGCCGCTGCCGATGACGGACACCCGCTACGCCGTGTTGAGTGGCAATGCCGCGATGGCGATGGGCGGCGCGGCGGCGGGGGTGAAGTTTTATTCGGCTTACCCGATGAGCCCGTCAACGGGTGTGCTGCACTGGTTTGCCGATCATGCGCGCAAGGCGAACATTATGGTGCGCCAGGTCGAGGACGAGATCGGTGTGATCAACATGGCGATCGGCGCTGCTCATGCAGGGGTGCGCGCGATGTGCGCGACTTCTGGGGGTGGTTTTGCGCTAATGACGGAAGCGCTTGGGCTTTCTGCGCAGGCGGAGATTCCAATTGTAGTGATCGATTGCCAGCGTGCGGGCCCGTCGACTGGCGTGCCGACAAAGACCGAGCAGGGCGATCTTTGGCAGATGCTGGGCGCGGCTTTTGGGGATTATCCGCGGGTGATTGCTGCGCCGCTCGATATCGGCGATTGCTTCACGCTGATTCCGGAGATTTTCAATATTGCCGATCGATTCCAGTGTCCGGGGATTGTGCTTTGCGATCTATTGCTCTCTGAGGGACGGTTAAGTGTCGATCCGAAGATTCTGGACTTTTATCCGGAGGTCGATCGTGGAGAACTGATTACTTCCAATGGGTCCTCGAACGGATCTGGTGACCACGAACCGTACAAGCGCTACAAGATTACTGAGAGCGGCGTTTCTCCGCGGGTGATTCCCGGGGTGCCAGGCCACACACATGTTGTCTCGAGCGATGAGCATGATGAAGACGGCGTGCTGATCAGTGACGAATACACCAATACGGTCAAGCGCCGCGCGATGATGGAAAAGCGCATGCGCAAGATGGATGGCATTGAAGCTTCCGTGCCGCCGCCCAAGGTTCATGGGCCGGCCGACGCCCAGGTTACGCTGATTGGGTGGGGATCGACCCACGGTGTGATTCATGAGGCCTGCGAACTGCTGGCCGATGAGGGCATCACCGCGAACCATCTGGCGATTCGCTGGTTGGTGCCGTTGCATGGCGATGCGATCGTGGAATTGCTCAAGGACGCGCGGCATACCATCATCGTCGAGAACAACTACAGCGGTCAGTTTGCGCGTTATTTGCGCAGCGAGACCAGCTTTGTTCCTGACGGGCATATTCGCAAGTATGACGGCGAGCCGTTTATGCCGCACCACATTGTCGAGGCTGTCAAAGAACAGCTTGCGGGCAAGACCAAACTATCGGTTCCCGCGCACGAAATCATGGTTTAAGTAGAGAATTGTTGCCGGGTGGCCAGCCGGGCGCATACCCTAATCCCTTTCCGCTCCAAGGAGAAACAGAAATGGCGACTGAAGTAGAGCTTCCAAAACCAATCGCGATGGCGGATTTCAAAGGGAAAGTCGATCCGGACTGGTGCCCGGGCTGCGGAGATTTCGGCGTGCTGGCCGCGGTGCAGAAAGCGCTGGTCGAGCTGCAGATTCCCAAGCATGAGGTCGCGACGATCAGCGGCATCGGGTGCTCGTCGAATTTTCCGGGCTTCATCGACACCTACGGAATGCACACTCTTCATGGCCGGTCATTGGCCGTAGCGACGGGATTTAAGCTGGCCAACCATGCGATGACCGTGCTGGTGACGGGCGGCGATGGCGACGGCTTTGGCATTGGTGGCAACCACTTCATGCACACGATGCGCCGCAACGTCGACCTGACCTACATCGTGATGGACAACCAGATTTACGGGCTGACGACGGGCCAGACCTCGCCGACGAGCCGGCTTGGCATGAAGACCAAATCCATGCCTTACGGCAACATCGAGAATCCGATCAACCCGATCTCCATCGCGTTGGCCGCAGGGGCGACCTATGTTGCGCGCGGTTTCAGCGCGGACCAAAAGCACCTCACCGAGCTGATCAAGCGCGGCATTGAGCACAAGGGCTTTTCATTTATCGATGTGTTCAGCCCGTGCGTTACCTACAACCATGACAACACCTTCATGTGGTTCAAGCCGCGAGTGAAGAAGCTCGAAGATAATCCCGAGTATGATTCGACCGATTGGGGCGCGGCGATGGAGAAGTCGCTGATGTGGGGCGATGAGATTCCGATCGGCAAGTTTTTCGAGCGAACGGATTTGCCTTCGCTGCATGGCGCTGATCCGGTGCTGAATTCCGGCCCGCTGGTGAAGCAGGACTACCGGCTGGCACCGGAAGTTGCTAAGGCCTTTGTTGACGAATTGATGTAATCGCTCAACAGTTCGGTTGGTTCATGCGCGGCCGGCGAACTCGCCAGTCTCAGTTGAGACTTTCACTTTTTCGCCTTCCTTGATGTAGAGGGGAACGCGAATCTCCATACCTGTCTGCAATTTGGCGATCTTAGTTACGCTGCCGCTGGAGGTGTCTCCGCGGACGCCGGGTTCGGTGTAGACGATGTCGAGTTCGACTTGCGTCGGCAGTTGCAGGCCGATGGGATTGCCGTTGAACTTGTGCAGCTGGATCAGCGCGCCCTCGATAAGGAAGTCGAGGGCGTTCCCGACCATATCTTCGTTGAGCGTGAGGGTTTCGTAGGTTTCCTGATCGAGAAAGTGGGAGCCGTCGCCGTCGCTGTAGAGATAAGATGCGGGGACGATCTGCAGGTCGGGCTCTTTGAACTTATCGCTCGCCTTGAAGGTCTTGTCGAAGACAGCGCTGGTGAGCAGGTTGCGCATCTTCAGGCGGACGAGGGTCTGACCGCCACGAGCGGTGGGCGTGCTGATGTCCGCTTCCAGGCAGTAGAACGGAGTGTTATCGAGTTCGAAGTAAGCTTTGCGCTTGATGTCAATAGCGTCGATCAGTGCTGCCATGCGTTCCTCAGGGATTGGACGAGCAAAGGCTGAGTCTCGTCGGTTTCTCTTTCAGTATAAGTGGCTGACGCGTCTCAGGAGGCTTCGGCGTGGGAGAGAAGGCCCTCGACCAATGCGGCCCATTCGGCATCGAGGGTGGGACGATGATAGTCGCGTGCCGAGCGCTTGTACCAATAGTCGGCGTTCCCGTCGGAGCCTTCCTTGCGGTGCAGGTAGGCGTGGACGGCCATGCCATCGCGTGTCTCCAGCTCATCAACTAGGGCGTGGGCGCGGGTCCAGTCTCCTTTGGCGTCCCACCAGAGTGCTGCGAGTGGGGCGGTGAGGTTAGAGTCCGGCGCATCGTTGGCGATTGACGTTTTGAATTGGTCGGAATTCATCACTTCTCCACATCATGTTAAATCGGGTCGAACCACGAAGTGAATCTGCGCGTGGTCCCATCTCCAGCGGCAACATCCGATACACTTCGGACTTGTGGGCCACTCTGATGTAGGGGCTCATGAGAGGACATGCTTCATGGGTAGATTGACGCGTCGGCGCTTTATTGCGGCATCCTCGGCGATGGCTGGAACATTTTCGCTTGCCAAGCGATTTGGGTTAGCACAAGGCGCGCCGGTCGAGCCTGGCGACCAGAAGCTTTGGTACACGATGCCGGCGTCACAGTGGGTTGACGCGCTGCCTATCGGCAACGGGCGACTGGGGGCGATGGTCTTTGGCGGAGGCGCGATTGATCCGCTTAACGCGAAAGATCCAAAGACCGATCGTGGGATAGGTCCCGTGCCCACCGATCCGGCAAAAGAGACGCTGACGCTTAATGAGGACACACTGTGGTCGGGGCTGCCAATCGATGGAAACAATCTGCAAGCCAAGAATTACCTGCCTCAGATTCGCCGGGCCGTTTTAGAGCAGAAGGACTATCATCTCGCCGACAAGCTTTGCCAGAAGATGCAGGGTCTGTTTGCCGAGGCGTTCCAGGTCATTGGCAGTCTGCATGTGGATTGCATCCATAATGGTGCTGTAACCGAGTATCGCCGAGAGCTGGACTTGCAGTCGGCCGTGGCGACGACGCGGTATCAGGTGGGCGATGTTGTCTTTGAGCGTGTGGCGTTTGCTTCGGCGCCTGATCAGGCCATTGTGTTCCGCGTCTCGGCCAGCAAGCCCGGCCAGCTCGACGCGACCATTTGGATGGATGGGCCTTTGGTGACATCGGTGAAGCCCACTGGTGGCAATCGTCTGCTGCTGACTGGCAAGGCTCCGAGGCATGTGGCGGGCGCGGGGCATCCTGGTAGCGAGACTCCGGTGGTGATGTCGGAGGTGCCGGGCGAGGGCATGTACTACGCCGCCGTGCTGCAGGCGAATGCGGGAAGTGGCCACATTTCCGCACAGGCGGACCGGCTCGTGGTCGAAGGCGCGACAACGTTGACGATTATGTTGACTGCGGCGACGGGCTATCGGGGATTTGAGCAGAAACCCGATACTCCGCAGGCGGCTGTCAATGACGCAGCGATTCGGCAACTGAATGTTGCGCTGAGGCAGAGCTATTCCTCGTTGATGCAGCGTCATGTTGCCGACCATCGCAAGCTTTTCGATCGAGTGTCGCTCACACTTGGATCAAACGCGGCACCTTCGCAACCGACCGACGAGCGGCTGGCGAGCTTTGCCGCCAGCCCCGATCCTTCGCTGCTGGCGCTCTATTTTCAATATGGGCGCTACCTGTTGATCAGTAGTTCGCGGCCGGGCACGCAGCCGGCGAACCTGCAAGGTATCTGGAACTATCAGGTGCAGCCGCCGTGGAGCAGCAACTGGACCTCGAACATCAATGTGCAGATGAATTACTGGCCGGCGGAGACGTGCAACCTGAGCGATTGCTCCGGGCCGCTCTTCGACCTGATCGAGGGTCTCGGCAAAACCGGCGCGCGCGCCGCTAGCGAGACGTATGGTTTAGACGGTTGGGTGACGCACCACAATATCGACCTGTGGCGCGCGGCGAACCCAGTTGGCATGGGCGTGGGGCAACCGACCTGGGCCAACTGGGGCATGAGCGGGCCTTGGCTCTGCGCTCACCTGTATGAGCATTACCGGTTCACGCGCGATAAGGAATTCCTTCGCGCTCGCGCCTATCCATTGATGAGGGGCTCGGCGGAGTTCTGCCTGGCGTGGCTCATTGAGGATGGCCAAGGTCACCTGACGACTTGTCCTTCGTTCTCGACGGAGAACGATTTTCTTGCTCCCGATGGCAAGCCGGCGATGACCAGCGCTGGATGCACGATGGATATGGCGCTCATTCGCGAGCTGTTTACCAACTGCATTGCGGCGTCGAAGGATCTGGGCGTGGATGAGGAGTTCGCGGCGAAGCTTGGCGCGGCGCGGGCGCGGCTAGTTCCTTATCAGATCGGCAGATACGGTCAGTTGCAGGAGTGGTCGATAGACTTTGTGGAGAGCACTCCGGGACAGCGGCATATGTCGCACTTGTATCCGCTGTATCCAGGCGGCGAGATTACGCCGCGCGGAACTCCGGAGCTGGCGAAGGCGGCGCGGATTTCGCTCGAGCGGCGGCTGGCGAATGGTGGCGCTTATACCGGTTGGAGCCGGGCGTGGGCGATCTGCTTCTGGGCGCGGCTGGGCGATGGCGACAAGGCGTGGGAGTCGCTGGACATGCTGATGAAGCACAGTACGAATATGAATCTGTTCGACACGCATCCGGCGGGGAAGACTTCGATCTTTCAGATCGATGGGAACTTTGGCGCGACGGCGGCGATTGTCGAGATGCTGATGCAGAGTCACACTGGCGTGATAGATCTCCTTCCCGCGCTGCCTTCTGCGTGGCCGGCTGGCGAGGTCAAGGGTCTGCGGGCGCGCGGTTCGGTTGAGGTTGATCTTCGTTGGGAGAACGGGAAGGCTGTGGCGGCTGCGATTCGGCCGGATTTTGCGGGGGAGTACTCATTGCGGGCGCCAGCGGGACAGACGATTGCCGCAGTCGCTGGCGGAGCACTGGTTCCATTGCGACAGAACTCGGACGGCAGCGTCTCGGTTACGCTGCAGGCGAAGCGAAGTTATCGAGTGAATTTCGCGTAACATCAGGTTGATAGTCGGGTTGGCGGGTTCCTGCTAGCCTAGATGTATGAAATTCGGGGTTCTGGTTTTTCCTGGATCGAACTGCGATCACGACGCCTACCACGTGATCGCGGAGATCGCGCATCAGCCGGTGACTTTCCTCTGGCATGACTCTTCAGACCTGGAAAATTGCGACGCGATCCTCGTTCCGGGCGGCTTTGCCTATGGCGACTACCTGCGGACCGGGGCGATTGCGCGCTTCTCGCCGGTGATGCAGTCGGTGAGGAAGTTTGCCGCCAACGGAGGGCTGGTTCTCGGCATCTGCAACGGCTTCCAGATACTTTGCGAGGCGGGGTTGTTGCCGGGCGCGCTGATGCGCAACGCTGGCCTGAAATACATCTGCAAGCAGGTGCATTTGCGGACCGGAGACAACTGACTCGCCGTTTACTAACCAGCTGAAGCCGGGGCAGGTGGTGCAGATTCCGATTGGGCATATGGAAGGGAACTACTTCTGCGATCAGGAGACTCTGGCTATCTTGAAGCGCGACGACCGCATCGTATTCCGTTACTGCGACGGCGATGGGGCGATTACATCTGCGGCGAATCCGAATGGGTCGCTTGAGAACATTGCCGGAATTCTGAATGAGGGCAGAAATGTGCTGGGGATGATGCCGCATCCTGACCGGTCGAGCGAGCGGTTGCTGGGTTCGGCGGATGGGCTGCTGGTCTTCCAGTCGCTTGTATCGGCTTTGGGGGTTTCCGCTTAGACGCGAAATCATGATCGACATTCATCATCACTTGCTGTTTGGACTGGACGATGGGCCGCGAGATTTAGAGACGTCGTGCGCGATGGTCGATCTGGCCGTGGACAATGGGATCACTCATATTGTTTGCACTCCTCATGCGAATGACCGCTGGGCGTTTACCCCGGAGATCAATCGGGAGAAGCTGGCCGCTATCGAGGCGTATGCGGCCGGCCGGATTACGTTTGGACTGGGCTGCGACTTTCACCTGACTTACGACAATATTCAGGATCAGCTCGATCATCCCGACAAGTACACGATCAATGGCCGGCGCTATTTGCTGGTGGAGTTTCCCGATTATGGCATTCAGCCATCGATTGGGGAGACGCTGTATGAGTTTGTGGCCGGCGGCGTGACACCGGTGATTACGCATCCGGAGCGCAACGCGACGCTGCAGGCAAAGCCGGAGATGATCAGCGACTGGATTCGTTTGGGCTGCGTGGTGCAGGTGACGGCGGGTTCGCTGCTGGGCAGGTTTGGGCAGCGGGCGGAGGCGATGTCGCACCAGATGCTGAAGCGGAACTGGGTGCATATTCTGGCGAGCGATGCGCATAACACGAGTTCGCGGCCGCCGAACCTGGGCGATGGGCACAAGGCGCTGGTGAAGGAGTATGGCCAGGAGACCGCGGACAGGCTTTGCATCCACAATCCTCATGCGGCGTTTTATGGGGAGCTTTTTCCGCCGCAGCCGGAGCCTTTGGGGCTGGAAGAAGAGATTGAGGGGAAGGGTAAAGGGCTGCTTTCGCGGATATTTTCGCGGTGAGTATGGCGACGGCCGTGGGTTCTCGGATGCCTGCGTCTGTTTCCAGCGGGAGCCACCCCCCTCCCCCTGGGACTTCCTGCCTTATTCTTTAGTTTCAGCGACTTGGGCGGCTTGATCCGGGCTAAAATCTTGATTCAATTGGTGGCGCCTTTCAAATTCCCTGTTTTGAATGGGTTGGGGTCTGGTTGGAGTGCCGGAGACTAATCTTCCGCACAAATGAGAAAGGGCGGCTTGTGGCCGCCCTTTTCTTACCTTCTAATTCCAGTTTACCAAATGGGATAGTTTCACTGCGCCAGGTTTTGGGATTTTTTATCGTGTGTGGAATGAGTGGGTTGGGTCTGGAATTGGTGGTGGAGGGGGTTGACACCGAATTTCGGATCAGATGCTTTCGTATCGTTTCTGTCTCAAGAAAACCAATTGTTCTCCAGTTAGCTTGGCTTGCCGAACTTTCTCGAAAGCCAATCGTATGCTGCTCTTTGTTCGTCCTGCCCGGCCCGCCGGATTTGGGACAGAAGCCAAATTGCAGTGGGCTTCTCTCCGGTGATATTCTTCGCGCCTTGATTGCATGTCGAGCATAGGGCTCGGAGGTTCGATAGCTCGTCTTTGCCGCCGAGATTCTTGTCCTTGATGTGGCCAATATGGAGTCGAACCTTGCGCTCGGTCGAGGGGTCTATCTGGCCAGGCGAGAGCCCGCACATCTGACAGGTGAATCCATTACGATCAAGAACCTCCGCCCGAAGCTTTGCAGAGATAGCCCTGCTGAAGCGAACGTCCTTTTCGGGCGGGTCTGCGCTGAGAAGGTATTCTCCTGGCTTTAGCCTGGTGCTGTCATTGTGGGTGAGGATCTTCCAACCCTCATCCTCCCTAAGCTCACGAACTCGTCTCGCCCACTCGCTGACGTCGTCCCCTGCCGCGTCACGGAGCTGTATAGAAGTGACAACCTCGCCTACATGTGCCTTGACCGCCGTCAGTGGCAACGCGGCGTTAAGATTGCGGATGGCGGCGGGATAAGTAGAAATGGCTGACGAGTCGAAGCTGGGAACTAATTGGCAGGATGACGAACTTGACTTGATTGTCGCCGACTATTTCGCCATGCTCGCAGCCGAGCTTGCAGGAATGGCCTATATCAAATCTAGGCACAGCGCGGCCTTGATGGCCCGGATCGGCCGTCGTCATCGATCGGTGGAGTTCAAACATCAAAACATCTCTGCTGTGCTGGACGAATTGGGCATGCCGTGGATTCCATACAAACCAAAGCGGAACTATCAGAGCGCGATCTTCGATGCGATCGACCGTTACCTCACGAATCACCAAGCATTCTTGAGCCTGCATAGCCACCGCCACAATCGGTCCCGCCATCGCTTGCCCAGGTCTTTGTAGAGCCGCCGGTCTTAAGGGCTACAAGCGAGCGGATTCCGGATCGCCTGAAGCGACTTGTGGTGAAATTTGACCCGGTGGATGCGGGATCACCTCAATCGTTCCTCTCGGCAGAGCCGGGGAGGCTTTTGTCATTGATCTAGAGAGGAATCGGCTCAGGGGGGAAGAAGGACCGCAGAAGGATTAGGTTGACGACTGTTGAGGATCGGGATGGAGCTGGTCATGACGTTTCATCGTTTGACTTGGAGGGTCGCCCTCGGTTCATCGAAGTCAAGACAACGAATGGATCTTCTCGGACCCATTCTTCTCAACCCGCAATGAGTGCGAGGTCGCGAAGAGGCATCCTGCCGAATGGCAAATTTATCGTGTTCATCTGTTGGCAAGTGGGCCGCGGATATTTACTGTCCCGCCGCCTCTAGAGGCCAGCCTCAAGTCCCTGCGACATGGCGGGCGTCGTTTTGACATTTGCAAAAATCATGAACGTCCCACGAGTGAGGTGCACAATGCGGAGGTTCAAGTTGGCTGCCCGGATCAAACGGTGTCAGGGCACGCTCAATAGTGCATACTCGCGACAACTGAAGAATGAGTGTGAACGGAGAATCTTCTGCCAAATGTGTGGTGTTATTCCAGGCGATATCGATGAACCTCTCCGGACAAATGGTCTCACATTCGTATCGGACGAATTAACGATTGAGAGCTCGGGTCTAACGGCGCGCTGACAGATTTCGATGTGCTGTGTTCTAGTTGCGACCAAGGTGCGAAGGAGGTCATCGAAGAAGGAGCGCGTTCGCTCTGCAATTAAGGTATGCTATGTCGGCAGCGCTTTCTTCTGTTGGCTTCGCCCTGCGCGCTCCGCTCAGGATGACAATTGCTCTTAGCGCTGAATATCGTTGAGGGCGTTAAACCCATGTCTCAAAGGAGGGACCACGCCGTGGGTATTTCCCAATCTAGAGTAGAAGTACAGTTGGTGTATGTGCCGAAGACTGTCTCTGTAGGCTTTTTCCTGGGGGAAAAAGCCTGCGGAGTGGGTGCTTTGCATTACAGTAACTGTACTTCTGCTCTAACCCGGCTTCCGCTCGTCCTGAATCTCTGAGTAAAATCACCATTGCATAATGAGGGAGATACCATGGCCACTGGAGAGAGACACGATCCATATCGCGGATACAACTTCAGGCTGGAGATCGACGGAATCGTTCAGGGCGGGTTCCATGAATGCTCCGGCCTTAGTCATGAGACCGCTGAAGATGAGGCTGCCAGCAAGATTCCCGGTCAGCACAAGGTCCCCGATGTCACCTTGAAACGAGGGGTTGTCGGCGACGTAGCCCTTCTCGAATGGGTGAAGGCGGCAAGCGACGGCAAGACTGAGCGCAAAAGCGGCTCGATCATCCTCATGGATGATCGAGGCGAAGAGAAAATCCGCTGGAATTTCGTGAAGGGCTGGCCGGTCAAGTGGACTGGGCCGAGCTTTAATGCAGATGCAAGTGAGGTAGCGACCGAGACGCTGGAGATTGCGCACGAAGGGCTGACCAAGGTCTGAGCACGGCCTCAGAGCATCCTACCCACGTCTCAAGAGCGAGACTCTGCGACAGGCTCGGGACGGGCTCTTCGACTCGCGCTGCGCGCTCCGCTCGGGATGACAAGTGCTCTTAATGCTGAATTCTGTTGAGGACGTTAGTCCCATGTCTCAACGGCGGGACATGGGACACCCGCGACTTCGGGTTTGGGGATTTGATCCTCCCACCCTAGTTGGTGAGGCACGCGCATCTGCGGTTCCTGACTACTTGGATCGTTTGAGGGTTACTTCGTGGACGGGGAAGTTGGGATCGTCGGACTTCAGGGTCAGCTTGATCTCGTCTCCATCGACGGCGCCATCAAGGGTATAGTTCGCGTCACTCCTGTTGACGGTGAAGGAGATCTTGTTGCCGTCGACTTTGCCTTTGCTGATGTCGTTGGTCTCGTCGAAAGCAGTGACGGTCCCGGTGAGCACGGTTCCTTCCTGCTTAAGGACGTAGTTGGCCGTGAAGGGGTTGCCGTCGGCGTCCTTGTCGTCCATGGTCCACTTGCCAGTGACGTTGGCGGCGAAGATCGGGAGCGCACAAAAGGCGACTAATAAGGCTGCGGACAGGAGTATCAACTTTTTCTTCATGGAAGAGATCCTAGGCGGGAATTGTGACTGGCGGCAAGTGTAGCGGATGGATGGGTGGGTCGGGTAGCGGGTATTCATCCTCCGACCCTGGCCTACTTGGATCGTTTGAGGGTTATTTCGTGGATGGGATAGTCGGGGTCGTCGGACTTTACGGTCAGGGTGATTTCGTCTTCGTGGACGGCGCCGGTGTGGGTGAGGGTGAAGTCACTGAAGACGGCGACGAAGGAGATCTTGTCGCCGTCGACCTTGCCGCTGCTGATATTGGCGGTCTCGTCAGGTATCGCGACGGTGCCGGTCAGCTGGGTCCCTTCCTGCTTGAAGATGTAGGTGATCGTGGACGGGTTGCCATCGGGGTCTTTGTCTTCGGCGGTCCACTTGCCGGTTACGTTTGCGGCGAGGGTTGGGAGCGCGGAGAAGGCGATCAACAGGGCTGCGGACAGGACTATCAACCTCTTCTTCATGGAAGAGATCCCTCCGAGGGAATTGCGGTTCGCGGCAAGTGTATCGGATGGTTGGGAGGGTTGGGTAGCGCGAAGTGATTAGAGGCCGAGGCCGCCGTCGACTCCTAGGATTTGTCCGGTGATGAAGTGGGGGCCGGTGGCGAAGAAGAGGACGGCTTCGGCTACGTCCTGGGGGGTTCCGTTGCGGCGCATGGGGGTTCGCTGGGCGAATTGTTCGTATTCGGCGGTGGTTTCCTGTCCGCTGCCGGTGGTGCTGGTGTTTCCGTTGGTGGCGATCATGCCGGGGGCGACGCAGTTGACGCTGATCTCCGGGGCGAAGGCCTTGGACATAGTGGCGGTGAGCATGTGGAGGGCGGCTTTGGAGGTGCAGTAGTGGGCGTGAGTGGGCCAGGGGTGGATTCCGCCGAGGGAGCCGATGTTGATGATGCGGCCGCGGGCGGCTTTGAGATATGGGAGGGCGGCCTGTGAGGTAAGGAAGGGCGCGCGGGTGTTGGTCTCGAACATGGCGTCCCATTGGGGGACGGTGATGGCGTCGAGGGCGGCGGTCTCGAAGATTCCGGCGTTGTTGACGAGGAGGTTGATGCGGCCGAAGTCGCTGGCGACGGCATTGACGGTGTGGCGGATGCTCTCGGGGGAGCGGAGGTCGCAGGGGTAGCCTCCGGCGCGGACGCCGTGGTGGCGGAGTTCGGCGACGGTGCGCTCGGCTTCGGCCTCGGATTCGCGGTAGGTGATGGCGACGTCGGCACCGGCGGAGGCGAGGGCGAGGGCGAGAGCTTTGCCGATGCGTTTAGCCGCGCCGGTGACGAGCGCGGTCTGGTGCTGTAGTGGTCCCATTGATTGAGGGTAACTCAGGGGCTAGACGCTAGGGACATTGGGACTAGAGACTTAGAACAGCGATCAGGTGCTATTGGGCTTCGGGGGTGCCCGTGGCGGTTTGCGATGGGTCAAGCAAGCGGACGTCGACGTGGAAACGGCGGAAGTCGGTGTTTTCCTCGACGGTCTCGCCGCGGATGAGTTGGTCGCCAGCCATGGCTTCGAATTGCACGTCGCTCTGAGAGGGGAGCCAGACTCCGGCTTTGCGTTCGAAGTCGATGCGGGCGACGGTGCCGGTTTTCATGAGCGCGTCGTCGGCGACGAGGGTGGCTTCGAGCTTGCTGACGATGAGGTCTTCACGATCGATCCAGAGCTTAACTCGCTTGTGCAGGGCGCGGCGCTCTTCTTCGTCGGCGGGGTGGGCGTCGGGGCGGGGCAGGCTCTCGATGATGACGGCGGGGCGGCCCTCGACGATGTCTTCGCCGACGATGGCGCTGTTGAAGAGGCCGATGAGCTGGGGCAGCGGGACATCGACGTTCCAGGGGCGGCGGAGGTAATCGCGCTTCTGGTCGATGGACATGTGGCTGCGTTCCGCGAAGGTCTGGTCGTAGCGCTGGGCTTCCTGCGCGGCGGCGAGGCCGGTGAGCGGGCGGTGATTTTCTTCGACGAGGCGGCGGTAGGGAAGTCCGCCGACGCAAGTGACTTCGTATTTTGCCGAA
>CAVUKL010000033.1:0-46833 GCA_963742015.1 uncultured Acidobacteriaceae bacterium
CGTGCGGCTATTTCAATGACAAATCGCACGAGTGCCTCTGTACCCCGCCGATGATCCAGCGGTATATATCGAAGGTCTCCGGGCCGCTGCTCGATCGTATCGACATCCATATCGAAGTGCCGGCGGTGCAGTATCGCGAACTGCGCTCGGGCGCGGCTGCCGAAGGTTCCGCCGAGATTCGCGACCGGGTACTGGCGGCGCGCGAACGCCAGCGGGTGCGATTTCAGCAGGCCGCTGAGAAAATCTACTCCAATGCACAGATGGGCACGCGCCAGGTGCGCGCCTTTTGCGACCTTTCCGCTGAGGCGGAACGGCTGCTTGAGCGGGCCATGCAGCAACAGGGACTTACCGCACGCGCCCACGACCGCATTCTCAAAGTCGCCCGGACGGTCGCCGATCTCGATGCCCAGCCCGCGATCACCGTGGCGCACATCGCCGAGGCGATCCAGTACCGGACGCTTGACCGCATCTACTGGAGCTGAGGTTCCGTAGCTCCCCCAAAAGGGCTTTACTGCGCTAATTTGTGCGAGACATTCCCGTTCTGGGAATACTCCGAAGTCCCCCAACCAAATCTGCACTGATGCGATTTCTTCGCTGCGAAATCCCGTTTCGCCAGGCTGATTCGGCGAAGACTGAGGGTGTCCCCGTCTTCGGGAGGGATATTCGCCATGAAAACAGCACTCAACCTAGGTCTGATCTCCATTCTGGCAGTGAGCGTCGGCCCGGCGCGGAGCCAAACTCCGCCGGGAGAAGCTGAAACGAGCGATGTGCGCATCGTCTCGTCTTTTGTCCCAGCCGGAGCGCCGGTACCCGGCGAGTGCCGGGAAGAGGCCCATGTCTTCGCCAGGAGCCTGATTCGTTACCCCCGGCCGGAGTCATGGCATTGGATACTGTTGTGCGACGAGGTTGGGTGGCGTAGGTTTCTGCGGCTAACAGGCAGAGACGAGCAGGCGGAAATTTACGCGTCGACCGACCTGGAGGGCCGGACAACCTATCATTCGTGGAGATAAACTACTCTATCCATATGACTTACAAGCAAATCCGGACGACATCATTGCGCATGAACTTGCCCATATCCAGCTGCAAAGTGAGAATGAGGCGCGTGCCGTCGACCTGGCGCGGCGGTGGCAGGATAGGGCGAAGCAGGGCGGGCGATAGGGAATCAGGGATGTTTGCGAGGGGATCTGTACCGATTTGTGGATTTTTTACATGAAGATATACAAAAATGTTGACGGTAACCCGATATGAGGCTATCCTCAGTGTTGGCGAAATTATGGAACGGCGTTAGCACTCGGCTCCCCGACTGCTTGTCTGCCAAAGGTTCCAGCTCTCAGTCCGGACTGATCAAGGAATTCAGGACCACGTCTTCCCATCTGCAAGGATCAAGCAATCGTTTCGCCAGGTTGCAGAGTCTTCTCGAATGAGTCATTTGCTGGAGACGTGTTTGTTCGTCGAATTGCTTCGTTGCAGGGTAAAACGTATTGCTCGAGGCGTCGAAAAAAATAAAACGTTGTCACCTTTGTAAGCGTCTATAAGTGATAGAGAAAAAAGACCGTCTTCGCGGCCGATGGCTTTTGGTCGGCAGGATTTCGAGAGCCGTGGACACGGTCAACGATAAGGAGAATAAACTGATGCGTTCTGATCTGATATTTGGGGCTCTAGCCCATGTCCGGAACCGCTACGAGCTTTGCCAACTGGCCGCCAAGGCGACCCGCAAGCTCCACAAGCCCACCACCAGACTGCAAGACACGGCGAATGAAGTGCTGGTGCGCTTTCATGAAAACAACCCGATGAATGCCAACTCTCAAACCGCTTCTTTAGAATTGCAGGAAGCACCCATCCAGCATCGCCGCGCTGCTTAAGCGCGGCTTTGCCGTACCCCGACAAGCAACTGAAAAGAAAGAACCGAACGTCGAACTCCTGCCTAAACAGCAAAATCCCTTCCTTGCAACTCCCTCCCCAACACGAAAACTCCGCAGGTAAAAATGACCATTTCCGAACTCAAAGAAAAAAGCATTACGGAACTCAGCCGCATTGCGCGCAGCCTTGAAATCCCCGGCGCCAGCGGCCTCCGCAAGCAAGACCTGATCTTCAAGATTCTCCAGGCCCAGAGCGAAAAAGAGGGCCATATCTTCGCCGAGGGCGTGCTCGAAATCCTGCCCGACGGCTACGGTTTCCTTCGTTCGCCGGACTATAACTATCTTCCCGGCCCCGACGATATTTATGTATCGCCGTCACAGATCCGCAAGTTCGACCTCAAGACCGGCGACACCATCAGCGGCAATGTCCGCCCGCCGCATGAGGGCGAGAAATACTTCGCGCTAGTCAAGATCGAGGCGATCAACTTCGAGTCGCCGGAAGAGACCCGCAACAAGATCCTCTTCGACAACCTGACGCCGCTTTACCCGGAAGAGCGCATCAAGATGGAGACCACCCGCGAGGCCATCAGCGGCCGGGTGATGGACCTCTTGACGCCGATCGGCAAGGGGCAGCGCGGACTGATCGTCGCGCCTCCGCGTACCGGTAAGACGATGCTGCTGCAGTCGATCGCGAACTCGATCACGTCGAATCACCCCGAAGTTGTGCTGATCGTGCTGCTCATCGATGAGCGTCCGGAAGAAGTCACCGACATGCAGCGTTCGGTCAAGGGCGAGGTCATCAGCTCGACCTTCGACGAGCCCGCCGCCCGCCACGTCCAGGTCGCCGAGATGGTTATTGAAAAGGCCAAGCGCCTGGTCGAGCACAAGCGTGACGTCGTCATCCTGCTCGACTCCATCACCCGTCTCGCACGCGCCTACAACACCATTGTGCCGCCGTCGGGCAAGGTGCTCTCAGGCGGCGTCGACTCGAACGCCCTGCAGCGCCCAAAGCGCTTCTTTGGCGCCGCCCGCAACATTGAAGAAGGCGGCTCGCTCACGATCATCGCGACGGCCCTCGTCGACACCGGGTCGCGCATGGACGAAGTCATCTTCGAAGAGTTCAAGGGCACCGGCAACATGGAAGTCATCCTCGACCGCAAACTGGTCGACAAGCGCGTCTTCCCGGCCATCGATATCCAGCGCTCGGGCACGCGTAAGGAAGAGCTGCTCATCCCCAAGGACGACCTTGCCCGCACCTGGGTGCTGCGCAAGGTGCTGCATCCGTTGTCACCGGTTGAAGCGATGGAACTGCTGGTAAGCAGGCTTGAAAAGACGCGGAATAACGCAGAGTTCCTGTTGAATATGAACTCGATCTAAGCAGACAAGAGCCCGTCACCAGGAAGAGTCGGCCGAGTGCAGCGCTTCTCAATCGGAGCAAGTATGGTTGACCTGCGAGGAAGTTCTTCGAGTTCAACGGCCGAAAGAGAGATTCTGCACTTCCCGCGCTGCTCACAGGAATTGTGGCGACTATGTGAAGCCCAGCATGATAACGTGATGGGTGCCATTTCCGCGTGACTCGTCGAGGTACAAAAGTGAGCTCAGGGGCAACAGAAGATATAGGCGGATTTCTTGCCAAGGGCGAAGCCTATCAGAGGTTACGGGCCGAACAAGCATCCAAGATACTCGCCGGGCAGCTGGAAGCCTTTGCAGTGACAATTCGCGGCGAGCAGAGCGGTCCCTCGCATGGGCGATTGGCTCAGGAACGCATTCCAGGCCCATTCTCGACAGAGATTTTTTCCGCCGTGCCACCGTTCACGGCCGGTAACCCAAATCCTGCCCAGCAGGTCTACCCGCTTCCCAACAGCCAGCCACAGCTAATTAGTATCCAGGAATTTGGCGATCCGCTTACCGGTCAGATCTCGGTGGGTGTGAACGGCGGCATGATCACGGGTGGTGGATTCGGGGGTGGGAATAACAAGCCCTTTCTGATCCCGATGCCAGATCGATGGCTTTTAGGTGACGCAATCACCAGTTCAGCCTCCCTTTTCCAGGTGGCCGACATTCCGCCGCGGATCCTAGGTACAGGAGTGGTTGCGTCGGCGGAGTTTGGCTGGCAAGTTCAGCAGATACCGAACGTACCTGTGTCGCTTGATTCGCTCGGCGAAGCTATCATCTACCAACCTGGCTCGATTGAGTCGAGCCTTAAAGGACTCATCGGTGTCGTACTCTACGTAGAGGTGGCCGTTTCACTGATTCAGGGCGCGAAGGTCCTCGCGAGTAACGTGGTGGAGGAGAATATTCTCAACCTCGCGATCAACGCCGAGTTGAGGGGGGCAACACCGGATGAGACCAACAACGAATATCTGAGCCGTGTTTGGGCATTTGACGGCGATATCAATCGCACCCTGAACCTCTCGGTCACGATCCCACTGAACGAACGCGCAGACAAGTTAGTGGTTGAGTCTCGTGTCGTACTCGTCGGTCTGAGGGGAGGAATCGATGACCCCGCAGCCGGGTGGGTCAATGCGGCATTCCAAAACGTTAGCAAAATGGCTCCGCAAACAGGCATCGAGCCGCAGCGGGCGTGTCCGTTTATAGTCAGGCGCATGTCAGCTATCACTATCTAAGGCCTTATCGCTCATAGCCAAGCGGGTAAAACTCCGGTATCGGGTTTCTTGCTACTCTTCCTACCGCCAAAACAGGCCCTAGTACTCAGTCCTGACGCCATCCAGAGCCGGCAACAACGTCGGGTGCAATTCGACCAGGAGCCTCTGTGAAAGCACCGCCGGATCCTGCTCAGCGATCCGTTTCGCGGCCTCAAGGCTCTCCGCCTCGATGATCGCCATAGCGGAAAATTGTCCGCCATCGGTCACCGGACCAGCCGCTCGATAGACTCCCGCCTCGAACTGCACCCTGAGAAACGCAAGCTGCTGCGCCGGCAAGTCTTCCACGTCTTCGGTCTGGTTCCAGCGCTCGCCGGGCCGAAAGAGCGCAAGGAAGTAGGGCTTGAGATTGCGGGGAAGGTTCTCGATGCGTGATTTGGATGGAGCCATGCCACTCATTCTAAGTGCCGCTCTTTAGTTCGCGATGAGCCCCTTGCATCGCCGTAATCCTGGAGAGAGCATATTCATAGAGCGAAGCGGATGAAAAGGCATTCCATCGCGTGGATGAGCGGTCTGCTCTTTCTGCTGCCGCTGTGCGGAGTTCACAGCGTCTACCGCCTGACAAATTTTCTTTGCATGGCGAGAGCTGAGCCGGCGTATCAAAGCCTCTGGCTTGCCCGAATTTATCTTTGGTGTGCAGTCAGCCTGTCGATTGGCTTCGGCTGGATCGCCGCGCTGCTATTCATAGTCCGGCGCGGACGCCAGGCGGATTGACGGCTCGACCCCGGCGGGGAAGACGGGCGTTGCTAAGCGTGTTTACAATTGCGGAAGCATGGTTGACCGGCTCTATTACGGCGACGCGTTTCTCACCAACTTCGACGCGGTCGTTACCGATATTCGCCTCGTCTCCCGCACCGGCGGGGAAGCGCTCTGGCAGGTTGCGCTCGATCGCTCGGCGTTTTATCCAACGAGCGGCGGCCAGCCGTTTGACAAAGGGAGATTGACGGCAACCTCGCGCACCGGCGCGGTGCTGGAAATTCCTATCGACGAGGTCGCCGAAGACGAGCAGGGCGAGGTCTGGCACTACACCGCGAAGCCGCTCGTCGCCGGAACCGAAGTCCACGCGGCCATCGATTGGCATCGCAGGCTCGACCACATGCAGCAGCACTCCGGGCAGCATCTGTTGTCGGCGATTTTCTCACGCGAGCTGGGCGCACACACGGTTTCGTTCCATCTCGGCGAGGAGAGCTCGACCATCGACCTCAACACCGCTTCGATTGCTCATGCGAGTTTGGAAAGAGTGGAGAGACTCTCCAATGAGGTCATTGCGCAGGACCGGCCTATCTCTATCCGCACCGTTTCTCGCATAGAAGCCGATGCCCTCCTTGTGGCAGGACAGCTTCGCAAACTGCCGGAGCGGGACGGCGAGATTCGACTGATCGAGATCGAGGGCGTCGATCTGAACGCCTGTGGCGGAACGCATCTTCGCGCAACAGGTCAGATCGGCGGCCTTGCGCTCCGTTCGACCGAGAAGGTTCGCCAAGGGCTGCGCGTCGAGTTCGTCTGCGGGCTGCGGGCGGTTGCGGCGTCGAGGCGAGATTTTGGACTGTTGACCGAGGCAGCAAGCGCGCTTTCGATTCCCCCAAGCCAATTGCCGCAAAGCATCGAGCGCCTGCTCGCCGAATCGAAACACGCCGCCAAAGAACGGCAGAGATTGCGGGAAGAGATAGCGCGCTACGAGGCGTCTGAGCTGCTTACCAAGGCTCCGGTTCAGAATGGTTACCGCATCGTCCGGAGGCAGTTCGCCGATCACGATGCCGAGTATGTAAAGCTGTTGGCGTCGAAGCTTGCCACTGGCCCGGCGACGATCGCATTACTCGCTTCTACGCAGCAGGAACCGGCTTCCGTTGTCTTCTCGCGCAGCGCCGAGGCCAAGTTTTCGTGCGGCGAATTGATCAAGAGTGCCCTCGCCGAGCTCGGACTCCGCGGAGGAGGGTCGTCAACGATGGCGCAGGGACAGGTTCCTCGTGACGCGGTGAGCGCGCTCTTTGACCGGATGGCGACCGCAGCTGAAGCTGCGTTGCGAACTTAAATCGCGTGCGGGCAGCTGATATCCGGCTTGGCCGACGGAAGACCTTCATCCTGATCCGTGCACTCTGAGCGGACGACTTTCGCGTTCCCAGCAAACGCTGGTAAACTCAAAGGAGTATCTCCCGCCTAATGTGGGGCTATAGCTCAGCTGGGAGAGCGCCTCGTTCGCAACGAGGAGGTCAGCGGTTCGATCCCGCTTAGCTCCACCATAAAATCAACACTCGCTGCATACCCGCTGAGAAGACAGGCAGATTTGTCCATGACCGCTGCGGCTCGACCCGGAGCTATGGCTATCTCTATTGGGTACTTAGGTTACAGTTCGCGTCCCCTCTAATCTGGTCAATCTTGTTCACCGCGTACTACATTCTCTTGCATGAACGTTGAAAAATTTGAACAATTCCTGACCTTGACGGCTATGGAAACATCGGAACACCCGCTTCTCGGGCATGACCACCTTCGTGAAATGGCACAACAGCTCCCTCACGAGGACTTCGTACGTCGCCCTTACGCCGACGGCACGACCGATTCCATCTGCCTTCACTGCTTTAGCACGGTCGCCTCCACGCAAAGTGAGGCGGAACTGCGAATCGCCGAGGCAGATCATGATTGCTTTATGCGAAACGGAGCTGCGAAACAAGGCTGATAGCTAACTCGAGCTTGCGTGTGTTCCAGCTTGGATGTTGGCCGCGCCACCACCAAATCCGTCACAGTTCGGCCTCTGAATCCGCAACGAGGAGGTCAGCGGCTCGATCCGGCAAGGCTCCACCAACATCACGCCATTCTCTCCCTCTATTGGGTCATACAGCGGAGCGGCAACACTCCCCTAAATCGGGTATCCTCGCTGTGTAGCCCGCGATGACGCCGGGCCAAGCGAGGACACACGATGAAGCTCAAGCAGCATTTTTTTTCCGCCCTGGCCATGGGTGCGCTCACATTCTCGTCCGTTGCCGTTTACGCGAAGGGACCCGCTCCGTTGACGGTGACGTTGAAGACCGCGCAGGGCGCCGATGCCGGCACCGCCGTTCTCAAGCAGGAGAAGGACTACGTGATGATCAAGCTGGACCTCAAGGGACTTCCTCCCGGCGAACATGGAATCCACGTCCATCAGAACCCCAAGTGTGACCCGCCCGACTTTACTACCGCTGGAGGCCACTTCAACCCCGACCAGAAGAAGCACGGCATCAACAACCCCGAAGGCCATCACAACGGCGACATCCCGATCAACCTGACGGTGAAGGCCGACGGTACCGACAAGGTCTCCGTCAAGGTTCCCGGAATCTCGCTCGATCCCAACTCGCCCAACTCCGTCTTCGCGAACGGCGGAACATCGCTGATGATCCACGCCAAGGCCGACGACATGATGACCGACCCATCTGGGAATTCCGGGCCGAGGATAGCTTGTGGTGTGATTGCTCGGTAGTCATGCAGCCTTTTGAGCTTGCGCGAAGGACGATCCTGCCCGGATCGTCCTTCTTGTTTTGAATCTCGACGCGTGGGCTGGTGCGGCTAGTCGTGATCGTGATCACATCCGATCTTCCAGGCGTCGCTGCTGGTTGTGTTCAGAGTAGGCGCCGGGGCTCCCGGAAAAGTGATTTCAGCAACGACCGTGTGGATTGCGCGGCCACCATGGGTCACTACAACCATGAGTTTAATGAGTCCAGAGGACAACCCAGACCCGGGAGGAGCAGGCAAAACGATGTCCATAGTGCCAGTGCAATCCGGACTCAAGCTGTAGGTGCCAGTTTCGCCCGTTGAGAATACGAACCCCGTCATAGAATTGCCGTTACCCGGATTGGGAACGCCAGCGGTAACGACAAAATCCCTTTGGGTGAGCTTGCCCGCTCCATCGAAATGCGTAATGGCGACCCCTTTGTTCGGGCTTTGGGTGCCGTCGGGATTCGGCGAAAACCCGTCGATTGTAAAGCCATAATCCCCTTTCAGCGTGGCTGCGTTGCAGCCATTGTCGTCGGCGGCGGCAGGCAGAGCACTTATTCCCAGCAAGAAAGCCGGTATGACAAGCATTCGAGCTATCTGCACCAGGGAGCCTCGAATCGAGGACGATTTCGAGATCAGCTGTTTCATTTGAGTCTCCTTTTCATGTTGAGGCGGATCAGGCCGCGTTTGGGGGTATCGAAGGGCCGCTTCGACAATTCGACGAATGGTCATTGAGAGTTGGTTTGGCTGCCCGGGCGCGTTGACCGCGCCGGAGGCGTAGACTGGCAGCGTTCCCTTATCGAAGGGAATTGATTGAAGTGTGCGACCAGAAACGCCGGTGCGAAAGTTGAATGAAGCCAGCAATATGGAGGTTCACATGGCGGATCACCTCGGAGTTCGGCTGAAACTCGATGAACTATGCGCCTGGCTTCGCGGATTGTCTTGACGAATTCCTAGGTATTTCTTTATGAATTCCTCTTCTCGTGCCGCTTCGCACTTATCCCCTCTGCTATGAGACAGGTATACGAGTTTGGCGATTTCCGGCTGGACCCGGCCGAGCAACTTTTGCTCCATGCAGGACAGCCTGTTGCTCTGACGCCGAAGGTCTTCGAGACGCTGCTCATCCTGCTGAATAGCGATGGCCGGCTGATTAACAAGGACGAATTCATCGGCCAGCTTTGGCCGGAAGTCTTCGTTGAAGACGTTGCCTTGGCGCAGAACATCTCCCAACTAAGAAAGGCGCTTGGCGATGGAAAAAACGGAAGCCCGATGATCCTAACGGTCCCCAAGCGTGGATACCGGTTTGCTGTGCCCGTCACAAGAGTCACGTTCGAAGAAGAGCGCCAGGAAGTTAAGCCGTTACCCAAAACGAATGGCGCCGCAAGCAGTCCATCATTTCCGCGGGCGACGACTGGACCCACCGTTGATCAGGAGGCGCCACCCTCAGTTCACCAAGCTCACAAAAACGTCGAACTGCCAAGAACCAGAAAGCCATCTGTAGGCTCGCTTGTCGCATCGGGAGCTGGGATTCTGATTGCCGGGTTGTTGTTCTTGTGGATGGCCGGTAAGTACGGGAAGTCACACGTCGGTACGGATCCCATTGCCGAACAACGAATCACCTCAAATCCCCCGGAAGTCCCAGTGAGGAATGCGATTGTTTCGCCCGATGGCAAGTATGTTGCTTATGCCGACCCAACAGGGATATATCTGCGCCAGATCTCCACCGGGGAAACCCACCCGTGGGCGGTTCCGAAGGGCTTCGTCGCGTGGCCGGAGAGCTGGTTCCCCGACAGCGCGCATCTTCTGGTCTTGCACATGGAAGGGCCAATCGACGTTTCGAAACCTAGCCTCTGGAAGCTTTCCCTCCTCGGCAGTGATCCGCAAAAACTCAAAGATGATGCAGTCGGAGCCTACGTCTCCCCTGATGGATCGCGCGTCATGTACCTGCCAGGACCCGCGTTCGGCAGCGAGCTTTGGGTGATGGACTCCGATGGAGCCAACCCTCGAAAAGTAATCTTGGCCGGAGGACGGGATCGGCCGAACTCGATGGGAAGCGCAATCCACCCGATGGCTTGGTCGCCGGACGGGCAACGCCTGGCATACATAGAAAAACATTTTGTTCCCGCACCTGATCCCGCGGGGCCGGCTGTTTCGCTCGAGACTATCGATGCAAACGGGAGTAGCCCGACGGTCGTTCTGGATGATCCCCGGATCGGCCGTGCTCTTTGGTGGGCCGCGGACGGACGCATTCTCTATTCGTATCGCGAGGATCCGGCAGGCGAAATCAGCAATTATGGGGTCTACTCGGTCCGAGTCGACGAACGCACCGGAAACGCAATCGGCGAACCGCAACCGATCACGAATGCGGAGGGTAGCATCGGTGGTCTGAGCGCCACTTCCGACGGGAATCGCCTTGTCCTCTGGAGAAATAGTCAGCAGACGCAGGTATTCATCACCGAATTCGATGCCGTGTCTCGTCAATGGAAAGGACCTCGCCGCTTGACTCTGGATGCAAACGCCAATATCGCGGATGCTTGGACGTCGGACAGCAAAGCGGTCCTTTTCGTTTCCAACCGGAATAGCACCTGGAAGCTCTTCAAGCAAGGCATCGATGAAACTACGGCCCAGGTTTTGGTGGAGGGACGCAGTATCTACCTACCACGTTTGAGCGCTGATGGATCGCAGGTGCTTTATCTCGTTGCGTCCAGACCCGAGGACACTTCCTTCCCCGCGTCCCTGATGAGCAAGCCTTTGACTGGAGGGCCTCCTCACCTGGTTCTACAGGAAAATGGGATCATCAATTTCCAATGTGCGCGAGATCCGTCGATTCTGTGCATCTTCAGCAAACTCGTGGGCCGCGACCTCATTTTTCTTTCCTTCGATCTCGAACATGGAGCCGGTCGCGAGGTCGTCAGAATTCCAAACGGCTATACCAACTGGAGCCTTTCTCCGGATGGATCGAAGCTCGCGATCTTCCTAGATAAGCATCGAATCCGATTTCTGACGCTGGACACCGGTATAGCTCACGATGTCAGCGTGAAGGATTGGCCGCTCTCCAATGGAGACTGGTCCGCCGACGGCAAGAGTGTTCTCATGCCAAGCATCACGCAAATGGATGAGCCGGTGATTCTTGAAGTCAATGAAACGGGGAAGGCAGTGGTGGTGTTACAAGGGAGCGCGAATATAGGAATTAGGTGCATGATTCAGTCTCCCGACGGACGCTACGGCCTCTTAGTGGAGGACCTCCCCGGCGAAAACAATGCCTGGATGGTGGACCATTTTTGAGGCAGCCTTGCGGCTGATTCGTCGGCGGTCTGTTGGCGTGCCTTCATGTCGATGTAATTGACTCAGGACTAAGGCAGGACCTACTTCATCTGTCGTAACCTCAAACTTAGTCATCGTCGCCGTTCCGAACGAAGTAAGGAACGCAACATCGGCGGCGTCGCGGCCGGTGGCCATGAGCACTCGTCCGATGCGTGGCTTGTTGTGGCGCGCGTCGAAGGTCCACCACTTGCCGTCGAGGTAGGCCTCAAACCAGGCGCTGAAATCCATGGGGCCGGTGTATGGCACACCGATGTCGCCGAGGTACCCGGCGACGTAGCGGGCGGGGATGTTGAGTGCGCGGCAGAAAGCTACCGCCAGGTGCTGGTAGTCGCGGCAGACCCCGACGCGTTCGGTGTAAACATCGAGCGCGGTTTTGGTGGCCCGGGCATACTGGTAGCCGAAGGTCACCTTCTTATTCACCCATTCGACAACGGCATGGACGCGGCCGCCGCCCGGCGGTAGATTGCCGAAGAGGTCAAGGGCGATCGGCGAGAGCAGGTCGACTTCGCAGTATCGGCTGTTGAGCAGGAAGACGAGCACCTCGTTGGGAAGCTCTTCAAGCGGGACTTCGCGGGCGTCGTAGGCGAGGGGGTCGGGCAAGCCCGAGTCTTCGATCAGCGTGGAATTCCAGATGCGCAGATTACCGGCGGGCGCGAGGAAACGGGCGCAGATGTTGCCGTAGCTATCGCTGTACTCGCGTGTGGGCACGGAGCCGTCGTTTACGACGAAAACGTCCGGCTCGCGCAGGTCGGCGACGCGGCTGGGATGCACGTGCAGCTGGGCCACGTAAGAGAGCGGCGCCGGCAGGTAGAATTGAAGGTCATAGCCTAATCGAATGAGCATTGCGTTCTTGTCCTTTACGGTGCCTGATTAGGATGATTCTTACTCTGCGATCGTTGTAAGCCGGTTGCGCAACCTGATAGCGGGCGGACTGGCGCGGAACACACTGAAGATCCGGGGACGCATGACTTACTGTTTAAGCATCATGACACATGAGGGGTTGGTGATGGCGTCGGATTCGCGCACCAACGCCGGTTACGACGACCTGAACATCGCGCGCAAGATGCATACCTTCGTGCAGCCGGGTGAACGGGTCTTCGTCGCACTGGTGAGCGGCAGCTTGTCGCTGAGTCAATCGGTCATCAATCTGATGCGGGCGAGCTTCGATGCCGGCGAGGGCCTCGCGCAAGCGAACACGATGTATGAGGCGGCGCGGGAGATCGGCCAGGCGGTGCGGCAAGTCTCCGAGATAGACCGCGCTGCGCTCGAAAAGGACGGCTTCAGCTTCAACGTGCATCTTCTACTAGGCGGCCAGATTCGCGGGGAAGAGCCGCGGTTGTTCCTGATCTATCCGCAGGGCAACTCGCTCAGCGCCAATGAGGACTCTCCGTTCCTTCAATTAGGGGAATACAAATATGGGCGGCCGATTCTGGATCGCGGCATCGTCTTTGCCTCGACGACCCTGAAGGTTGCGGCCAAGTATGCGCTGTTGTCGTTCGACGCAACGATGCGGTCCAATGTGACCGTGGGACCGCCAATCGAGCTGCTGCTCTACCGCAAAGACAGCTTTCACCTCGACCTTTATCGCCGCTTCAAGGACGCCGATCCGGAGCTGGAGATGATTCACGCCCTATGGGAGCGGTCGTTGCGCCACGCGGTTGAGGACTTGCCGGATATCCGAATGGGGACACATCCGGCGGTGGATGCGCAGACGGTGTTAGTTTAGGCCGGGCCGGGGAATGATGCCCTAATTCTTAAAGAAATTCTTCGCCAGAAAGAGCACATTCGCCGGCCGTTCGGCGAGGCGGCGCATAAAGTAGGGGTACCATTCCCTGCCGAAGGGGATGTAGACGCGCACCCCATAGCCCTGCCTGACGAGCGCGCGTTGCAGGTCGCGTCGGACTCCGTAGAGCATCTGAAACTCGAATTCGCTGGGGTCGATCTCGCGCTCTTTCACGAACTGGCGGGTCGCCTCGATCATGGCATCGTCATGGGTAGCGATGCCGTGGTAGATGCCGCTCCTGACCAGCATCCGCATCAGACGAACGAAATTCGCGTCGACGTCTGCCTTGGAGGCGAAGGCGACCTGCGGCGGCTCCTGGTAAGCGCCTTTGCAGAGCCGGATGCGGATGCCCTCGGCCATCAGCTCGCAGATGTCTTTCTCGCTGCGGTAGAGGTAAGCCTGGATCACGACGCCGACATGGCCGCGGTTGGGCCCTGCGGCGCTCACTCCCGCGTGGAGGCGCTTCACGATGTCGAGAGTTACCTGGGTGACCGCCGAGCTTTCCATATCAATGCGTACGAAATTGTCGGTTTCGACGGCGTGGGCAACGAGACTGGCGGCGATCTCCTCGGTCAGCTCGGGGTCGAGTTCGAGACCCATCTGAGTGAGCTTGACGCTGACGTTGGCATTGAGGCCGCGGCTTTTGATGTCGTCGAGAAGCCGATGGTAGACGTCGGCGGAGTGACGCGCTTCGTCGGGAGTGGCAATGTTCTCGCCAAGGCTGTCGAGGGTCGCAGATATTCCTTGCGAGTTTACCGATTCGGCGGCACGGAGGACATCATCGACCTCGAGGCCGGCGACAAAGCGCGACGACATCCGGCGCCCGATCGAGGACGACTCGGAAAAACCGCGCAGAGCGGAGTTCCTCGACAGAGCGATGAATGTGGAGCGCAAGGCAGGCATGGCGGTAGCTTTTCTATTCTCGCACAGCGGCTTTTCCGTACGGCCGGCGAACCGCCGACCCTCGATTCCTGGCGGCGAAATGGCTGCTTCGTGCCACTTTGGGACAGAAGTCATGGCTCTGCTTTGCAGGCCGATGCAGAACTCACAGGCAATCGCGTTAGCTTTAGAGATGTACGGCCAACTCAAGTTCCTTTGGCCGAATCCAAGTTACTAGAGTTACGCCAAAACGACGCATGGGTGCCGGGCAGAGTTGCCGGCGGTTGTTGCTGGAGACGTTGTTTGCAAGTGCCCTCTTCCGTATCGGTGACATTTGTCGGCAAGAGCCAGGGGTCCAGGTTGCGCGGCGCGGAATGAAGGTGAGAACGTGGTCGATTACTGCGCAAATCCGAACTGTATGAAGCCCCTGCACTACCTGCGCGAGGGTACTGTCTATATTTTTGAAATCACGGATGGCGAGGCCGGCATGAGGCGGACCCACCAGCTCGAACACTACTGGCTCTGCGGGGAGTGTTCCATGGATCACCGGCTGGAGCGAACTCCGAACCAGGAGATTCGTTTGGTACCGAAGCAACCACAGCGATTCGTCCGACGCCCGGCGCAACCGGCGATCGAGCACATCCTTGCCTCTAAGATCGCCTAGATCCAAAATCTGCTGGCGCCGTTACGATGCCTTCGGGCAGGTTCAGTTCATACGAGAGGGAAGCCGCGGCCTCCCGCGGGTCGAGCGGTTAAGAAGCCTCTCGGGCGGAGTCTCGGTTCCTGCGAGGCATCTGGTGGCGGCGGATGGAATCGAACCATCGACCTACGGGTTATGAGTCCGTCGCTCTAACCATCTGAGCTACGCCGCCGGGTCGCAACGCAACGCTTGATGCGGGCAATAAAGCACTCGCAGCGCAATGCGACACTTCTCTATCTTACGAAGCGCTGAATTTGCCGTCAACGCGGGCGGCTGCAACATGGCTGTCGTCGGTATTGATGCCGATCGCGCGACGGGCGTTTCACATAAGCCCAGCCGTGCACACGTTTGACCGCGATTGCCACTCCAGAAGCCCCCTTGTGTGATCTGATATGTCTGATGCTGTCGAGGATCTGTCTGCGACTCTTACCTTCGGGTAATGTCGACACTATATGGTCGGGATCGATTCCGACAAACCTGGATATGAGTTAGGGAATCTCAGCGTGCTAAGGCCGTAGCCAGCAACAAAATTCACCTATATTACAAAATAAGTATACGGGGACGTAAATATTACTTATTCTACATAAGGCGATCCTCCAAGCAATCGCCGGCAAGCCACGGAGTTTATCGCATATTGATCATTAGATCGTGCGTTAATGAAATGATTGTTAGACAAACGACTGTTCCGCAGTAAATACACGAATCCATGATCCTCGTCGTGATCCCTGAAATTGCAGCGTCCTAGACCCCCAAAGGGTCTTTCCGCCTTCCTCTGCCTACCGTAAATATTCTGACCAAGGACTAAACCCTTTGGTCACGTAGAGGTTACTTTGGTGATTAGTGCTCGCTCCAATTCGGTGAGATGATTTTCCTACTTCAGAAGCATAAGTTTCGGTAACAAGGCCTATCAGGTGTTTATGCAAGACTAAACCAGGCCTTCATACTGGAAGCGTCTGGATTCCGATCCGGGAGGGTAACTTGGCCCATGTCCAGATGGGACGGCGGGGTATCCAGGTGAAGCGTGCTTGTCAGATCAGGACGAGCGCACAAGCAAGTATTAGATGTGAGTTGTTGCCAATTGTAATCTCCCAGCATTGACGATCACGACAGGCTCGAGTGACGCGAAGGTGCATGACAAATTTCAAAGCCGCTGGCAAAAGATCAAGAATAGCTCCCCAATAAGCGGGATTTCGATACCAGGATGAGAGGCACGTTATGAGCTTAAATCGCCGCAGTTTCATTCGCTACGCATCGCTGGCCGCCGCCGGCAACGCAGCCGGTTTTCGGCCCTTTGGGGCGCTTAATGCATTAGCCCAATCGGCGCCCGGCTACAAGGCGTTGGTTTGCATTTTTATGTTCGGGGGCAACGACTCGAACAACACGCTTGTGCCATTTAACACCACAGCTAATGGCACCAATGGCTATACCGCGTATTCCAACATCCGGGGGCCGCTTGCGATTCCCGCTGCAAGTCTGCTGACTCTGGGATCCCAGGCTAACGGCAATTATGGCCTGCATCCAAGCCTTCCTAACACCCAGGCGCTGTTCAATAGCAACAATCTTGCGTTTGTCACCAATGTGGGTACCTTGGTGCAGCCTCTGACTACCGCGCAATTTCAGGCTGGGGGAGTGGCAACGCCAACTAACCTCTTTTCTCATCCAGACCAGCAGTTGGAGTGGCAGAACGCGGCGCAGAGCGGAGTCACCAGTACAGGTTGGGCAGGGCGCATCGCAGACAACATGGCGGCCACATACAATCCCGGCGCGCCGATTCCCCTCATCACATCCGTATACGGAGACACGCTGTTTTGCAATGGTGCGTCGAGCTCGCCGGTGGCCGTCGATCCCGGCAATCTAGAGGGCGGTGCTTGCAGTGAGGGTGCGTCTGTCTGCGCCAGTCGACTGGCGACTGCCCAACAACTCCTCACCTTCAGCAGTGGCCTTTCGCTGGTGCAAGCCGACAATGCCATCACCACAAGCTCGTATCAATATATGGCTGCCTTAGCCAACGCCGTACAGTCGGAGAGCCCACTGAAGACGGTTTTTCCGGCGAACAACAGCCTTGCGGCGCAATTGCAGCAGATCGCCCAGATCATTCAGGCGCGGGCGGCGCTGGGAGTGACGAGGCAGATTTTCTTTGCCGGGCTTGAAAACTTCGACACCCATTCCAACCAGCTCGCCATTCAGGCAAGTTTGCTCTCACAATTCGATGGAGCGATCGCAGCATTCTATCAGGCCACCCAAGAGCTCGGCCTTGCCAACCAAATCACGACGTTCACCATGTCGGACTTCAACCGGGCCATGCAGCCCAACTCGAACACCGGGAGCGACCACGCCTGGGGCGGACATCTCATGGTGATGGGAGGGGCCGTCAACGGTGGCCAGATCTATGGCACCTATCCCCAGCTTGTGCTGGCAGGCCCGAACGATGCCGACGTGAACGGACGCTGGCTGCCGACCCTATCCTCTTCGCAATATGCAGCCACACTTGCGTCATGGTTCGGCGTGCCTAGCGGTAGCCTCAGCACTATCTTCCCCGCTCTTCCCAACTTCTCCACCACCAATCTGGGCTTCGTCTAGGGCCACCATTTCTCCCCCGCATGCTTCGCAGGCGGGGGAGATCGAGGCCTTTTTGTCCTCTAGATCTGATTTCTGCCTGCCAGAGCGTCGATCCTCCACCCGACGGACCGCCTTAGTCGATCGTGCTGCCGCCCACTATGAATGCTCGTGTCAGCTCTTCAATCTCAGCGCTTGGACCCAGTGCTTGCTTATGAATCCCATCTGAAAGATAAAATGGGCAGAGACGAGATTGACTCTGCCAAAAAGCAAGCATCCTCCCGGTACGCCTCCAACGCTATATGCCTCCAGCGCACTCTCGAAAGTGCGAGGCCAAAATCCCTGCAATGGAAGCAAGCAGTTCCGGGCGCATGTTCAAACGCGGGTTTGTGGGCGAGAATGAGTCAGAAAGCGCATGCCTTATGCTGCGGGCTATATTCGTCGAGAAAGGGATAAATGGACGGCAGCCATGCATCGAATCGACCTATCCTCGTAACCGGAGGAGCGGGCTTTATCGGGTCGAATTTTGTTCTGGACTGGATTCGCCAGGAATCCGCCGGGGTGGTCAACCTCGACAAGCTCACCTATGCAGGAAACCTCAAGAACCTCGCCGCTCTGGCAGGGGAGCCGCGGCACACCTTCGTGCGAGGCGACATTTGCGATCCGCAGCTCGTCCTATCGCTCCTGAAGCAGCACAAGCCCTGGGCGGTTGTGCATTTTGCGGCGGAGAGCCACGTAGACCGGTCGATCAACAATCCCGGAGAATTCGTCCTCACCAACGTGAATGGGACGCTCAATCTCCTTCAACAGAGCCGTACCTATTGGGATGGCCTTGATGCTGAACAGAAGCAAAGCTTCCGCTTTCTCCACGTTTCGACGGACGAGGTCTATGGCACTCTGAACGCCAGCGATCCGGCGTTCACTGAGGAGACGCCGTATGCGCCGAACAGTCCCTATGCCGCCTCGAAGGCGGGTTCAGATCACCTGGTTCGCGCCTGGCACCACACCTTTGGCTTTCCAACCCTGACGACGAACTGCTCGAACAATTACGGGCCCTTCCAGTTCCCGGAGAAGCTGATTCCACTCGTGCTGTTGAATGCGCTCGATGGTGAGCCGCTTCCGGTCTATGGCGATGGCCAGAATATACGTGACTGGCTTTACGTTCTCGACCACTGTGAGGGCATTCGCACGGTGCTCGCCGCCGGCAAGCCGGGCGAGACCTACAACATTGGCGGCAGCAATGAGCGCAAAAATATCGATGTCGTGGCCACGATCTGCGATATTCTCGACGAACTGCGCCCCAGCGCAACGATCGGATCTCGCCGCTCATTGATAACCTTTGTCAAAGACCGCCCCGGGCATGATCGACGATATGCGATTGACGCGACCAAGATCCGGCGCGAACTTGGCTGGGCACCGAAGACTTCCTTCGAGCCTGGAATTCGCGCAACGGTCGAGTGGTATCTGGCCAACCTGAATTGGGTGGACGACGTCCGCTCCGGTGCGTATCTTGACTGGCTTGAGCTGAACTACAAGGAGCGATAGATGGCGCGCAAAGGCATCATTCTAGCCGGAGGCTCGGGCACGCGGCTTTATCCGCTCACCCACGCCGTATCGAAGCAGCTGCTCCCGGTCTACGACAAGCCAATGATCTATTACCCGCTGAGCACTCTTATGCTGGCGGGGATCCGGGACATCCTCATTATTTCCACGCCCGAGGATACGCCGCGCTTCTCCGGTCTGCTCGGCGACGGCTCCAAGTGGGGATTGAACATTCAATACGCAGTTCAACCCAGCCCGGACGGCTTAGCGCAGGCCTTCATCATTGGAGACAGCTTTATCGCAGACAGCACCTGTTCGCTGGTGCTGGGCGACAACATCTTCTTCGGTTATTCGCTTTCGGTCCAGCTGCAGAATGCGGCCTCACAGACCTCGGGTGCGACCGTCTTTGCATATCGCGTGAGTGATCCGGAACGCTACGGGGTGGTCGAGTTTGACCGCAATGGCAAGGCGCTGAGCATCGAGGAGAAGCCGGTCAAGCCGAAATCTTCGTTCGCGATTACCGGTCTTTATTTCTACGACAACGATGTGATCGAGATCGCCAAGAGTATCAAGCCCTCACCGCGAGGCGAACTGGAGATTACCGACGTCAATCAGGCATACCTGGATCGAGGTACGCTCGACGTCCAGCATATGGGCCGCGGAACGGCATGGCTCGACACCGGCACTCATGATTCTCTGATCGAGGCTGCAGTCTTTATCCAGACCATCGAGGGGCGGCAGGGACTCAAGATCGCTTGCCCGGAAGAGATCGCCTTCCGGATGAAGTTCATCACAGCAGAGCAGTTGTGCGAACTCGCGGTGCCGCTGCGAAAGAGTGGTTACGGTGACTACCTGCTTGCCCTGATTGAGGAAGCAAAGGAATTCGGAGGGCGCGAGTGAAACTGCGAGAAACAGGAATTCTCGGTGTAGTCATTCTCGAAAGTCCGATCTATCGCGACGACCGCGGTTACTTCCTGGAAGGCTACAATGAGCAGCAATTCCTTGAGTTAGGCCTGCCGATTGACTGGAAGCAGGACAATCTGTCGGTGTCCCGCAAGAATGTGGTGCGCGGGTTGCACTATCAACTCGTTCATCCGCAGGGGAAACTCGTGCGCGTAGTGAGCGGTGCGGTCTTTGATGTTGCGGTGGATATCCGGCGCAGTTCGCCGACTTTTGGGAAGCATGTCTCGGTCGAGCTGAGCGCAGAGAATGGCCTCGCAATGTATATCCCTCCTGGACTTGCTCACGGCTTCGCCACGCTCACCGAGCAAGTCTGCTTTAGCTATAAGGTCACCAATTTCTATGATCCGTCGGGCGACCGCACGCTGCTCTGGAATGACGCGGAGGTGGCCATCCAATGGCCAGTCTCCGAGGCGCACGCGATCGTTTCCGCCAAAGACCGTCAGGGTAGGCAGTGGAGCGAGGCCGAGGTCTTTCCGTGACGGCGCCGAGAGCGCCACGTAGAGTCCTGCTTTTCGGCACGAACGGCCAGTTGGGGACGGAGTTGCGTGGGCTGCTTGAGAACACTTGCGAACTCCATGCATTGACTCGGGACCAGGCTGATTTCTGCCAGCCTGAACAGCTTCGCGGGATCGTGGCAGATCTAAAGCCGGCGGTCATTCTCAACGCTGCCGCATACACGGCGGTTGACAAGGCTGAGTCAGAGCCTGAGCTGGCAGCGCTGGTGAACACGGAGAGCCCTGCCGCGCTCGCCGAGGAAGCCGCCCGCTACGGAGGAGTGCTGATTCACTATTCGACGGATTACGTCTTCGACGGATCAAAATCGAGCCCGTGGGTCGAAGACGATCAAACGGGGCCGCTGAACGTTTACGGCAGCACCAAACTGGCGGGTGAGCAGGCGATCGCCGCCGTCGGTGGATCGTATCTGATCTTTCGCACCAGCTGGGTTTTTGCGCCCCACGGCAAAAACTTCTTACTGACGATCCTGCGATTGGCCAAAGAACGCGATCGGCTCACGATCGTTGCCGACCAGTACGGAGCTCCGACATCGGCGCACGCGATTGCCTCAGGAACACTCAAGGTCCTTAGCCACCTGCGCGACAGGGAGGCGCCGCTGTCCACCTCCTGGGCAGGCGTCTATCACATGACCTGTGCCGGTGAGACGAACTGGCAAGGCTTTGCCCAGGCAATTGTGGATGAGGCCGCCGCGGCGGACCTGCTCGGCGGCCGACATCCCGAGGTTGCGCCGATTCCCACCGCTCAATATCCGACCCCCGCGAAACGCCCTGCCAATTCTGTGCTCGACAATGGCAAGCTGTTCCGCCAATTCGGAGTCTCTCTGCCCCATTGGCGCGAGGCGCTTCATCACGCAATGGCGGAGCTAAGATGATCGAAGAGTCAAGCGGCACCTGATCCGGCGAAATTCTGGAACTTAACATATATAGAAGGACGCAGGCGCTGTCGACAAGAGCCTGCGTGGAGGATGAGTGGCATATCTTATAACCGGCGCCGCCGGATTTATTGGCTTCCACACTTGCCGTAAATTGCTCGATCGCGGAGAATCCGTCGTCGGCGTCGATGTCGTCAACGACTACTACGATCCGGCGTTGAAGGAAGCCCGGCTCGCGATTCTTTACGAATATCCTCGTTTTTCTCTTCATCGGAGCGATATTGCGGACCGTGCCGCAATGGAAAAGATTGCGGCGTGGCATCCCTATGTCACCCGGATCATCCACCTGGCCGCCCAGGCGGGCGTGCGCTATTCGCTTGTCAATCCTTATAGCTACACGCGCTCAAATATCGAAGGGCAGTTGGTGATGCTCGAGATCGCCCGTCACTTGCCGCGCTGCGAGCACTTCGTCTACGCGAGTTCCTCTTCCGTCTACGGCTCGAACAAGAAGCTGCCGTTTTCGGTCGAGGATCGCGTCGACCAGCCAATGTCTCTGTACGCGGCTACCAAGAGGGCCGGCGAGCTGATGTCGCACTGCTACAGCGATCTGTATAGATTTCCCACCACTGGTCTTCGATTTTTTACCGTCTACGGACCGTGGGGCCGGCCCGATTCCGTGACCTACCTGTTTGTCAAAGCCATCCTTGAAGGCAAGCCGATCACGGTTTACAACCAGGGAGATATGCGGCGCAATTTTACCTACGTGGACGACATCATCGAGGGAGTACTGGCCGTTGCGGGGAGTACTCCGGCGAGAAGCAATGTGCCCGCGAAGATCTACAACCTCGGGAATAATCGCTCTGAGCCTCTTACCAGGTATATCTGGACGATTGAACAAACCCTTGGCATGAAGGCGAACATCGAATATGCGCCGATGCAGCCCGGAGATATTAAAGAGACGCTGGCTGACATCCAGCCGCTCATCGACGACTTCGGTTTCGAGCCGAAGACTTCGATAGAGGAAGGCGTTCCGCAATTCGTGAAGTGGTATCGCGAGTTTTACCGGATCTGACTCAGTCGCGGTTCGCTCGATCCGAATCGGTTTGGCCATCACTCGATGTCCGGATGCTTGATCCACGAGAAGTGGCGTCCCAAAATCCCCTTGATAATCCAGCGATCGGTCGCTGCGGTAGGGCCGATACCGGCTCCGATATTGATCTCCCACTTCGGTGAGACATTGAGGTCGGTCACCACGAAGATCTGCTGCTCTTGATTGTGCAGCGATGCAAAATTGCCGATCTCGCCATAGTCGCCGTAGTATTCGATTCCGCCGCTCACCACTTTCGTGAAGTCGTATGACACCTTGACCGCCGGAGCAAACTGCCAGCCCTGATTAACGTCCGGGCCGTGGAGGGTGCGCTCGAAGGCAGGATTGACGGCGAAGTACCACCGCCCCGCCGATTTATCGAAGATCGGCCGAATCTCCCACGTCCATGTATCCGGTGAATACTCGGGGCGTTGATAGCCGACCTCGGTCGACAGGCTCACGCCCAGCGGCCAGTGCCACGAATCCGGCACACGCACCCGCGGGCGAATGTGGTCGCCGACCCACTGCCAGCCGTGGCCATCCTGAATGCTGGAGAAAATATAAAAGCCCACTTCTGACCAGTCGTTTATCCCTTGAGTGATCTCGAGCGTCTCGTGCTCCTGATGGTTGGTCGGGTAGACGCCGTCGATCGTCTCTTTCTCACCGTCAATGGTGAAGTTCGAATGCAGTTCAAACATCGTCGTCTTCGGTTCGACGGTAGGCGCACCATAGACCTGGATCTCGTAGTTGCCCTGAGCGTGCAGAGGAACGACGCCGAAGAGTCCGAACGCCATGAGGATTGGCGCGCAGCGAATCGCATCACGGACTCGTCGTCTCCTCATCACGGTCGAGCAACTCCTCAGGCATAACGAAAGAGCATCATGAACCCGGCGTCCATGTGGTTTTGCTGATGGCAATGAAAGAGTGTGAGGCCTGGATTGTCAGCGGCAAATTCGACGTCGACTTGGCTTTGCGCCGGAACCAGCACTACATCTTTGATGACGCCGCGCGTCTCGGGTTTCGCGGGCAGGCTGCGAATTTCGAAACTGTGCCGATGCAGATGAACCGGGTGATCGTCGGTGCTGTGATTGATGAACTGGAGCCGATAGCGCTGGCCTTGCTGCAAGGTGACGGTTTCTGTGTCAGGGTAGGATTTGCCGTTAATCATCCAGTGATCGACGGCGCCGTGCCCGACAAATTTCGATTCGAAAACCAGAGGAATGTTAGTTGCCGGCGTCCCGCCGGCTGGCGCAGAAGCCGTCGCCGCAAACTGGTGATAATCCCAATCGAGCGAGAGCGGTTGCCGCCACACGGGTTTGCCCGCGCTTCCCGCATACTCGACGACGATGCCCATTCCCGCCGCCTGGATGTGTTTGCGAACCTCGCCGAGCACCCATACTCCCGGATTGTTCATCTCGACCACGGCGCAGACGCGTTCCGCCGGAGCCAGCCTCAGCATCGAGACAGATTGCGGCTGCGGCACCGGATTGCCGTCCAACGCGATCACGCGAAACTGGTGCCCTGCAAACGAAAGCCAATGCACCTCTGTCGGGCTCGAGTTCAGGATATGCAGGAGCACATGCTCGCCTTGCTTCACCCGCAACGGCTCGCCATAGCCAAGCACCTTTCCATTAACGGTCGAGAAGTCGTAGGCGGGATTCATCGATCCATCGCCGCTGCTCATGAGCTGGCCGTCCCAGTCGTGCAGAGCGAGAAAGAATTCCTGATCGTAGCGCGCCGGATTCTCGCGCGGCTCGATCAGCAGGAATCCATGCTGGCCGGTGTATTGGCCCTTTTTGAGATCGGTGCCCGCAAAAACGTGAGTGTGGTACCAGCGAAAGCCCGACGGACGAGGAGTGTAAGTGTACCGCGCCGTGGCGCCCGGCGCGATCGGCGGCGTACCCTCTTCGATCGCGCCATCGACATCGACCGGCAGGAACAACCCATGCCAGTGGACGACCTCCTCGCCGCCGGTATGGTTGGCTACGTCGATCGTAACGGGTTGCCCCTCCTTGAAGCGCAAAAGCGGGCCCGGGACTTGCTGGTTGTAAGCGAGAGTCTTGATGGAATGCTTCGCGGAAATCTGCAGCGAATATGGCGCGATGTCGAGCGAGTAGTCGGCAGCAGCGGCGCCAAGCGCAGTAGCCGGGAAGGCCGCCGAAACGGCTGCCGCGCCACCCAGCTTCAGAGCCTGCCGCCGCGAAAGCATCCTCACACGATGCTAGCAGCGAAAGGTGAACAAACCGTCACTGGAGGATGGCTCGCTATCTACTTCGCCGCTACCTGGGTTGAAGAAACATAGCTCTTCACATGGGCCAACTCGGGACGCGAAGACTCCGCGCCGTTGTCGGTCGACTTGAGCAGCGCGGCATAGAACTGCTGCGCCTTCGCCTTGTCGCCGGCTTCCTCCGCTGCCAATCCGGCATGGTAAAGGCCGTTGAAACGGTTCGGGCTCAGCTTCAGCGCGATCTCATATTCCGCGAGCGCCTCTTGCGGACGGTGAAGCTCCAGCAGCATGTCGGCCAACATCTCGCGCGCCGGAATATCGACCTCGGCCTGGCCGACCTTGTCCTGCAGGTCGGCGGCGTCGCGCATGTGCTTCAGCGCTCCGTCGTCCATCCCTTTCGCATAATGGACCCAGGCCACCATCTCATCGCGTTCGATCTGCGGGAACGTCCCCTCGGCCATATAGGCACGTTTGCCCTTCTTGACCTCTTCGATCAGGGAATCGTACTTCGCAAGGTCAGCGCTCGCCTGTTCCGGTTGGCGCAGATGTCCATCGGCCACAGTGCGAGCCCAATAGGTCATCGTCGCGATCTCAGGAGTCGCGCCGGCGGACGGCTCCAGAGCCGCCGCCGTCTTCCAGTCCCGCATCTCCAGCGCGTAGAAGGTCGGCAACTTGGCGCGGTAGTAGGGCACCATGCCTTCCATATGCTGGTTCGCCATGTTCGGCATCGCCTCGATGCGCGTGAGCACCGCGGAAAGGTTGTTCATCGCTTCTTTCGAGTGTGTGTCCTGTCCGCTCTGGATGTAGGCGTAGGTGAGGAAGTCGTAGGAGTGTGGCTCGTCCATGATGCCGCCCTCGCCACGCTTCTCCGCATTCTCCGATGCGGCGATCGAGGCAAGCTGAGACGTAACATCCTGCGGCCACATGCCGAGCCGGGCGTAAATGTGCCCGGGCATATGGACGGCATGAGCGCCGGCGGACGCGATCTCACCGTAGTGATCGGCAGCGGCCAGTCCGTCTGATGCCATCGCCGGATTGTCGCAGGAGTGAATGATGTAATGGACCACGCCCGGATTATCCGGATATTTCGCAAAGAGCGGCGTGAGCACCGCCATCGCCTTGTGTTCATTGGTCAGGCTGGTGTCGTTCGGAGGCTCCGCCGCCAGCAGCGAGAGCGCATAGAAAGCGCCGGAGTCGACGTCAGGATATTGCTCGTACAGCTTGCCCATCGCCGTCGAGTAAGCATCGATGCGGGCCTGGAAATCCTCTTTGCCGGGACGGAAAAAGTCGCTCAGCGCCGCGATATAGGCCCGTTCGCGCTCAGTCTTCGCCGGCGGAGTCTGCGCCTTCTGCATCTCCGCCCACCCGCTTTTCATGGTGCTCTCACCGGGACGGTTCCAAATCTGGTGAAACTCGCTCATCGCCACGCCCCAGTGCGCCATCGCGCACGTCGGGTCAGCCTTGACGATCGCCTCGAACTGCCGCTGCGCCTCCGAATACCAGAAGTCATGCAGCAGCGCGACGCCGCGGTTGAACGACGCCTGGGTCGACGGCAAACAGGAGACGGGGAACGAGACCACACCAAGCTTTTCCGAAAGAGCATCGGCGGGCGGCATGGTATGGTCCATCGACATCTGGGCCACGGCAGGAAACGCAGTCAGGGCGAGCAGGGACAACGCAAGTATCTTCATCGCCGTCGATTATAAGTCTCAAGACTATCTTCTGACTAAGGTTTCCGTCGCGTCGGCCGCAGCGGTCTCCCGATTCAGGCAGGATCCCTCGCTTGTGAGTTAGCGCGCTAACCCAGTAGTCTGCCGATATGCTCAGACCTCAAACCTTTGTGTGTGCCTTGATCGCGGCGACCGCCTTGGGCAGCTTGGCACCGTCTGCCTGCCTTGCCCAAACTGCCGAAAGCCATTCCTCCTCTCACGCGGGACCGCACCCCATGACCCTCGACGATCTCGACCTGCTCAAAGACGTCGATGAGCCGCGCGTCTCTCCCGACGGCAAATGGGTCGCCTATACGGTCGAAGCCAACGACAAGGAGAGCGACAGCGGCATCGCCGATTTGTGGATGGTGAGCTGGGATGGCTCGCAGGATATTCGTCTGACCTGGAACTACGACGCATCCGTTGCCGAGCCGCGCTGGAGTCCCGACGGCCGATATCTCGCGTTTCTCTCCGACCGCGAGGGCGCTCCAAAAGTCGAGGGCGCTCAGGTTTGGCTGCTCGACCGGCGTGGCGGCGAGGCGCACCAACTGACCGCCATCAAGGATAAACTCGACGCCTACGAATGGTCGCCGGATTCGAAGAAACTGCTGCTCACTATCACCGAGATCCCCAAGCCGAAGAAAGAAAAGAGCAAAGACAAGAAAGCCAAGAGCGATGATGATGATGACGAAGATGAGGACAAGCCCAAACCCATCGTCATCGACCGCTATCACTTCAAGCAGGACGTCGAGGGATATCTCTCAACCGACAGCCGTCCTTCGCTGCTCTATCTCTACGACATCGAGAGTAAGAAGCTCGATAAAGTTACCACCGACAAAAAGTTCGATGAGCAGGAGGCCTCGTGGTCGCCCGACGGCAGCCAGATCGTCTACGTCAGCAACCACGACGCCGACCCTGATCGCAGCCCCAATACCGATGTCTTCGTGGTTGCCGCCCGCCCGAATTCCAAGTCACGGCAACTGAGCACAACACCGGGCAACGACGGCGGCCATCCCGCGTGGAGCCCCGACGGCAAGCTGATCGCCTACATCCACGGCAGCGAGCCTAAGCTTGACGAATACAACCGCCGCCAGCTCGCAATCGTTCCCGCTGCGGGAGGCGAGACTCGCATTCTCACCGCGAACTTCGACCGCTCGGTCGCACAGCCGATCTTTTCGCCCGACGGCCAGTCGATCACGGTGCTCGTCGACGACGACCGCTCGCTTTATCCCGCCGCGGTTTCGCTCAGCGACGGGAGCGTGAAGCGGCTCATTGACTCGCCCGGCTTAGTCGACAAAGCCGACCGGCAGGGGAGCCACCTCGCGCTCACGTGGTCGACCGACGCTGCTCCGCTCGAAGTCTTCTCTCTGGAAGATGGCAAACTGCGCAAGCTCTCCAGCCAGAACGATGCCTTGATCGCCAGCCTAAAACTTGCCCCGACCCGAGACCTGCAAGCCACCAGCCCCGACGGCACCGATGTTCACGGATTACTGACTCTGCCCATCGGCTACGCGCCCGGGAAAAAGTATCCGATGCTGTTACGAATCCACGGCGGCCCCGATTGGCAGGACTATCACGAGTTCGAACCCGAGCGGCAGCTCTTCGCGGCCAAGGGCTATGCCGTGCTTAACGTGAACTACCGAGGCAGCAGCGGCCGCGATACCGCCTATCAACAAGCCATCTTTCGTGATTGGGGCAACAAGGAGGTCATCGATCTGCTCGCCTCTGTCGACGAAGCCGTGAAAGAAGGAGTTGCCGACCCCGAACGCCTGGGCGTTGGGGGCTGGAGCTATGGTGGCATTCTCACCGACTACACCATCGCCACGACCACACGCTTCAAGGCCGCCGTCAGCGGCGCGGGCATGGGCAATCCCTTCGGACTCTATGGCATCGATGAGTACATCCTGCAATATGAACAGGAACTCGACCCGCCGTGGAAGAATCCTGATATCTATGTCAAGCTCGGCTACCCATTCCTGCACGCCGACCGCATCAAAACCCCGACGCTTTTCATGGGCGGCGATGCGGACTTTAACGTGCCGATCACCGGCGGCGAACAGATGTACCAGGCGCTGCGCAGCTTGAATGTCCCGACAGAGCTGGTCATTTATCCCGGAGAGTTTCATGAGTTCAGCCGGCCGAGCTTTATTCGTGACCGATATCAACGGTATTTCGACTGGTATGGAAAGTACCTGATGCCGAAAGCGGCGAAATAGGCGGCAGGGGTATAGCCAAACATCTTGTAGTCAAACCGCCAACCCGTTACTCTTGCGGACATGCTTCATTTCAGGATGCTCTGCCACGTGGCCATTGCCACCTCTGTCCTTACTAGCGCTGCCATTGCCCAAACAACGCCGCCTCCGGCTACAACGCAGGCCACTGCACCCGCGCCGGTTTCAGCAAAGGCGGGCCCGCATCCGCTCAATCTCGACGATCTCGACCATCTACTAAGTGTCGGCTCGCCACAAGTCTCGCCCGATGGCAAGTGGGTGCTCTATACGGTCAGCCGCATCGACACCACGGCCGACAAACGCATCACCGATCTGTGGATGGTGAGCTGGGACGGCACGCAGGACATTCGCCTGACTTACGGCGTCGATAGCTCAGTGAGCGAGCCACGCTGGAGCCCCGACGGCAAGTATATTTCGTTTCTCTCCGAGCGCCCCGGCGCGCCGAAGGTGAAAGGCAGCCAGGTGTGGGTGCTCGATCGGCGTGGCGGAGAAGCTCGCCAATTGACCGAAGTAAAGGGAAATCTCTCCGCCTACGAATGGTCGCCCGACTCGAAGAAACTCTTGCTCAGCATCGCCGAGGACCCCGAAGCCGAGGCCAAAGAGAAAGACAAGGACGATAAGGGCAAAGAGAAACCGAAGCCCATCGTCATCGACCGCTATCGCTTCAAAAAGGACATCGAGGGTTACATCTCGACCAACAGCCGTCCTGACCTGCTTTATCTCTACGACATCGAGAGCAAAAAGCTCGACAAGCTAACCACCGACAAGACCTTCCAGGAAGACGACGCTGTCTGGTCGCCCGATGGCACGCAGATCGCCTTCATCAGCAACCACGACCCCGATCCCGACCGCACCATCAACACCGATGTCTTCGTCGTCGCCGCCGCGCCCAACTCGGCCGCACGCAAGCTCACAACCTTCCCCGGCCCTGACGAAGGCCCGCCTGCATGGAGCCCGGACAGCAAGCTCATCGCCTACATCCACGGCAGCGAGCCGAAGTATGAGGAGTACAGCCGCAGGCAACTTGCGTTGGTGCCCGCCGCCGGCCCCGCTTCCGGTGAAGCTCCACGAATTGTCACCGCCAGCTTCGATCGGCCTGTCGGCGATCCGATTTTCGCGCCTGATGGGCAATCAATCACCGTCCTCGCCGTCGATGACCGCTCTATGTATCCCGCCTCCGTTTCGCTGAGCGATGGAAGCGTGAAACGGCTGGTTGAGAAACCCGGTTCCACCTTCGCTCAGGACCAGAAGGCCGGCCACACCGCGGTCCTTTGGACGACCGATAACTCACCAGGCGAACTCTACACACTCGAGGGCGACGCGCTCCGCAAGCTGACCACCCACAACGATGCCTGGGTCGCGCAGCTCCAGCTTGGCGAAACGCGCGACCTGCAGGCGACGACTGCTGACGGCACTGACGTCCACGCGCTGCTCACGCTGCCGGTCGGCTACGTCGCGGGCAACAAATATCCAATGCTGTTACGAATTCACGGGGGCCCCAGCGGCCAGGACGGTCACAGCTTCACGCCGGAACGGCAGCTTTTTGCAGGCAAGGGCTATGCAGTGCTCAACGTGAACTACCGCGGCAGTAACGGCCGCGACACTGCTTACCAGCAAGCCATTTTCGCCAACTGGGGACAAAAGGAGGTAGTCGACCTGCTAGCCTGCGTCGACGAAGCGGTAAAGCAGGGAGTCGCCGACCCCGATCGCCTCGGCGTCGGCGGCTGGAGCTATGGCGGTATCCTCACCGACTACACCATCGCGACCACGACCCGCTTCAAGGCCGCGATCAGTGGCGCGGGCATGGGCAATCCCTTCGGCTTCTACGGCGTCGACATGTACATCTTCCAGTGGGACAACGAGCTCGGGCCACCGTGGAAGAACCCCGAAAACTATATCAAACTCGGCTACCCGTTCCTCCACGCCGACAAGCATCAAGACACCAACGCTCTTCATGGGTGGCGACAAGGATTTCAACGTGCCAATCAACGGAGGCGAACAGATGTACCAGGCGCTCCGCAGCCTCGACGTGCCGACCGAACTGGTGATTTATCCGGGACAGTTCCACGGATTTACGCGGCCCAGCTTCATCCGCGACAGGTATGAAAGATATTTCGCCTGGTACGACAAATACCTGATGCCGCCGAAGCCAGCGGCAAAATAGGCATACAAAGCGATATGGCAAAAGGAGAAGTCTCGGAAAAAGTTTGGTGGCTTGGATTTTTTGCGTCTGGCCTTGCTGGGGTCATCTATGTGGCTTTGACTCACTCAACGCCTGCGCAAAGCGTGTTGCACAAAAACAACGCTTTCCATGCCGTGCTGAACTGGTTGGCCTCGCCATACGTAAGCGTGCTGACTGCATTTATGGGAGCGGTCGCTCTGTCCGCGGCGCTGCTCTTCAATTTTAGGAAGTTTTCCCACTGGCAAGTTGTGCTTTTATCTTTCTGCCTGGGAGCCTCCCTCTCTATGCTCGCGGTTTCCATTTGGGCACTGGGGCCGGGAAATTAAATCGAGGTCTGTAATTGTTGATAGGCGAGTCAGATCGAGCGGTGCTTCTCTGATGGCTGCTCCCAAATGCTAACCTCATAAGTGAAGCAACCGCCAGGCATGACCAGAGTTTCGCCCGCACCCCTCATCAAATCCGGACTCGACCCGGCACTCGATCTCACCGCGCTCACCCCCGGCAGCCGCTTCGTGCGCGCCTGCCTGCGCCGTCCTGTCGACCGCACGCCGGTCTGGTTTCTGCGCCAGGCGGGGCGTTATATGCCTGAGTATCAGGCCGTCCGCAAGCACCACACTCTGCTCGAAATCTGCAAGCAGCCCAAGCTCGCCGCCGAGGTCACCATCACGGCCGCGGAGAAGCTCGACGTCGACGCGGCGATCATCTTCGCCGACCTGCTGCTGCCCTTCGAATGCATGGGTCTGCCCTTTGAGTTCCAGGCCGGCGAGGGCCCCGTCGTTCATCATCCCGTCCGGACGCTCGCCGATGTTCAGCGCCTGCGGACCGACCGCGCCTCCGAACTCGCCTACGTCGCCGAGGCCATCGAGCGCGTCGTCGCCCACTTCAAAGATCGCCTCGGCATCATCGGCTTCTGCGGAGCGCCGTTCACCCTCGCCAGCTACATGATCGAGGGCGGGGGATCGCGCAACTACATCCACACCAAGACGATTATGTATCGCCAGCCAGCCGCGTGGCGCATGCTGCTCGACAAGCTCATCGTCGTGCTCCGCGAATATGCGGCCCAACAGGTCGCTGCCGGCGCCGACGTGATTCAGATATTCGACAGCTGGGCCGGAGCCCTTAGCGTCAACGACTATCGCGACTTCGTGCTGCCCGCGACCAAGATCCTCGTTCGCGAAGTCCAGGCCCTCGGTGTGCCCGTCATCTATTTCGGAGTCGATACCGCCAGCCTGCTCCCCGCGATGCGCGAGACCGGTGCCGACGTGCTTGGCCTCGATTGGCGCGTCCCGCTCGATGAGGGCTGGCGTTCGCTCGAGTACGCCTGCGCGGTGCAGGGCAACCTCGATCCCATCACGCTCTTCGCCGAGCCGGAACTCATCCGCAAGCGCGTTCACCAGATTCTCGCGCAAGCAGCCGGGCGACCCGGACACATCTTCAATCTCGGCCACGGCATCGTGCCTGAAACTCCAGTTGAAAATGTGCAAGCGGTGGTCAAGTTCGTCCGCGAATATTCGCAGCCATTTCCGCTTATTGGAGGTGCTCGTGGCTGAGCTATATCCCGAGAAGACTGCCGTCTTACTCCTCGCCCACGGCACGCCGGAGACGCTCGACGATATCCCCGCCTACCTCCGCAACGTGGTCAGCGGACGCCCCATGCCCGACCACGTCGTCGAAGAGATCCGCCACCGCTACGCGCTGATCGGCAAGAGCCCCCTGACTGAGATCACGATGCTGCAAGGGCGCTTACTCTCGGAGAAGATCGGCCTGCCCGTTTACGTCGGCATGCGCAACTGGAAGCCGTACATCGCCGACGTCGTAAAGCAGATGCGCACGCACGGCATCACATCGGCGGCGGCCATCTGCCTCGCACCGCAGAATTCGCGTACCAGCGTTGGCCTTTACCGCCGCGCCACGTTCGCTGAGGCTGGCGATGCGATCCAAATCGAATTCGTCGAGGGATGGGCCGAACATCCCCTGCTCGCCAAGGCCTTTGCCGAGAAGCTGGTTCCACTGCGCAAACAACTTTCCGTGGAACTTGGCGCTGAAGTCCCAGTCCTCTTCACCGCGCACAGCGTGCCATGCCGGACGATCCAGACTCCAGCGCCCGCTGTCCAAGCCGCAACGCCCGCCGAGCGCGAAAAGATCTTCTGGCCGGTCGCAAATCCCGCAATTCCCGACCCCTACGCAGTCGACGCCAAGAATACCGCCCGCCTCGTCGCGGAGCAGGCGGGACTCGACGACTCGCAGTGGTTCTTCGCCTTTCAAAGCCAGGGCCAATCCGGCGGCCCGTGGATAGGCCCCACCGTCGAAGCTACCCTCACCGCAATGAGTCAGGCTGGCCATAAAGCCGTGATCGTGCAAACCATCGGCTTCCTCTGCGACCACGTCGAGATTCTCTATGACATCGACATCGCTTTCCGCGAGTTCGCCCGCGGCCTGGGCATGAGGCTTGAACGGACGGAGTCGCTCAACGGCTCGCCAATCCTCACCGAGGCTCTCGCCGATCTCAGTCGCAAGGCGCTCGATCGCGTGGCCGAACGGTTCGCCACGAATCCTCAGCCAGTCGCCGCGGCCAGCTGATGCCGCGCATCGCCATCATCGGAGGCGGTCTTAGCGGAGTCTCCACCGCTTACGAACTCGCCCGGCGCGGCCACACCGACTTCGTTCTCTACGAAGCTACGTCGCGCCTCGGCGGTATTGTCGAAACCCACAGGCAAGATAGCTTCGTCATCGAGTGCGGCGCCGATTCCTGGGTCACCGATAAACCTGGGCGCGCGAACTCGCCATCGAACTCGGCCTCGAAGACGAGATCATCCCCTCCAACGACGCCCATCGCCGAACCTATTTGCTCTTGGAACGGCAAACTCGACCCCGATGCCCGACGGAATGAGGATGATGGTTCCCACGGACCTCGATGCGATTGCGAGTTCGCCGCTCTTCAGCGAAAGCGCGCGGCAAGCCTACCGCGAGGAACCATCCCGCGCTGAGGAACTAAAAGTCTTCGCAGCGTCTCGACCGGCTGATTGGGACGAGTCCGTCGCCAGCTTCGTCCAGCGACACTTCGGCGAAGAAGTCGCGGACAAGATTGCCGGGCCGCTTCTCGCCGGGGTCTTCGGCGGAGACATCCGCAAGCTCAGCGCCGGCGCGGTGATGACCAACTTCGTCAAGATGGAACGCGAACACGGCAGTCTGATTCTGGCGCTGCAACGGCAGTCTCGCAATGAGAAAGGCCGGTCTGTCTTCACTTCGCTCAAGGGCGGTCTTCAGGCCCTGATCGATGGGATGTCGGCCATCATTCCAACTTCGACCATACGGCTGAACGAAGAGGTCAAGACTCTAACGCCAAAGGCAGGAAAGTGGGAGGTCACGACCAACCGCGACTCAGCCGTCTTTGACCAGGTGGTCGTCGCAACTCCAGTGCATATCGCTCGAAATCTCGTTGCGCCGTGGAACCACGAACTGCAACGCCTGCTCGATATCGAAGCGACCTCTGCAGTCGTTGCTGCCTTTGCCTTCGACCGCGAGCAATCCACGAGGATCACGATTCCCGAAGGCTTCGGCTTCCTCGTCCCGCAGTGCTTCGATGCAGCGTCCTCCGCGCCCGAGCTCCTCGCCTGCACCTTCGTCAACCAGAAATTCTCTTATCGAACCCCCGATGGCTGCATTCTGCTTCGCGCTTTCTTCGGTGGCAAGTCTGCGCCAGCGCTGCAGACCGAGCCCGACGAGTTCATCATCAACCTGGCGCGCCGCCATCTATCCGCGGTGCTCGGTGAGATACCCAAGTCGAAGATTCAGCTCGTCCGCCGCTGGCCGCGGTCCCTGCCGCAATATACCGTTGGTCATCGCGCCCGCGTCGAGCGCATCGAAGCCATCGTTAGCGAAATCCGCGGGCTGCACTTGGTAGGAAATGCCTTTCACGGAGTCGGTCTTCCCGATATGATCCGCCAGGGTCGTGCGACCGCTGCTGAAATGCTCAGTTCTTAGAGGCGGTTCGTCTACGGCTCTGATTTTGCCGCTCAACTTTCGCAACCTCTTGTCCGTCTATGTGTTTGTAATGACGAAGAGCGAACGGGAGGGAGACCATGCCAGAGTTCAAAAAACGCCTGCTGATTGCGTGCTCATGCCTGCTGCTCGGGTCCGTCGAGGTTCTCATTCAGGTCTTCGGTCTCGTCCCCAGTCGGTAACGCTCCGTTGCCGTTGGCGCCGAATGTCGCGGCTGCGCACGCCGATTGCTGGCAGGACTACGGCTTACCGCTCCCCAGGGGCTTGCGCGCGAAGTAATAAAGCGAGAAGGCCAGAAGGACAAACATCCCCACCGAAACCCAATCGTGCCAGAGGAATGTCCTGGGGAACTTCACGATATCTACATGCCCTGAAGCCGCCTCATAGAGCTTCAACGCTACGCCCATCAACCCGACGATTCCTCCCGCGGCGATTAGACCGCTAGCATACAAAGAGCCGGGGCTGATCTCGCTTTCCGTATCCGTTCCGCCGCCGGCTTTAGCGACGGCGCTGTCTACCATCCAGCGAACGATTCCGCCCACGAAAATTGCCAACGTGGTTGCGATCGAAAGATAGGCTCCGACCGCGAACGACAGCGAACGGATGCCCAGCAATTCCACTGCGATCACGAGGAAGACCCCAAGTAAGACCAGCCCCCAGGGCAGTTTTCTGGTGAGAATCCCATTGATGACCGTGGCCATCAGTCTAGCCTGCGGCGCGGCCGCCTTTTCGCTGCCGATGCCCTGCACCCACTGCACCTCAATCCGCTGCGTCGCCGGATTGTAGAGATATTTCCCGTCGGCCAGCTCCGGCGAGCCAAGCGCATTCAGCAGAACATAGTTGCTGCCTTGCAGTGACGCTCCAGAGCTGCCTGCAATCTGAAAAGACTTGCGTGTAAATGTGCCCTGGTCGCGAACTCCGGAATGCGGCGCGTTAATGTCCCACGGCTGAGACGTCGCGTGAAACTCCTCCAACCCTTTATTCATCGCATTCAAGGTAAATCCGATAACGATCGTCGAAACCACGACCCCAATCATCAGCGCCAGCTGCTGCTTCCACGGAGTCGCGCCGATCAAGAACCCGGTCTTCAGGTCCTGCGAAGTATCGCCAGAGTTGGACGCCGCAATGCACACCACGCCGCCGATGGTAATCGCCAGCGCGCCAAATGCGGGCGCCGTCCAGCCCTGCGTCAGAAAGATCGCCGATGTCGCCATCAGCGTCGCGATCGTCATGCCGGAGACGGGACTTGCCGAGCTGCCAATCAAGCCCACAATTCGCGAAGACACAGTTACAAATAGAAATCCGAAGATGACCACCAGCAACGAAGCGGCGAGATTCGCTCCAACACCCACCTGCGCGCCGGGCACCGGCTTGAACGTCAGGAAGAAAAACATCATCAGTACCAGCAACAGCGATCCGCCGATCACCACGCTCATCGGCAGGTCCTGTTCGGTGCGGACGGTCGCGGCCTTCGCGCCACTGCCCTTCATATTCTTGATGCCCGAACTCAGCGCGTTAAAGATCGTCGGCATCGTCTTCAGCAGCGTAATCAGCCCCGCCGCGGCAACCGCGCCCGCGCCCATCGGCCGGATATACGTAGACCAGAGTTCACTGGGAGACATCGCCGCGACCGGCTTCGTCGCCGGATAGAGCGGCATTCCATAGTGCGACCCGAAGAAGTAAATCGCCGGCATCAGCACCAGCCAGGAAAAGACGCCGCCGGCAAAGATCACTCCCGCCACGCGCGGCCCGATGATGTAGCCAACGCCAAGATATTCCGGAGTAACATCGGCGCGAATGGCCGCACCCTTCATAATGTGCTGCGGCCCCAGGTCGGGCTGATAGTCCGGCGTCCCTGGCCACGCCCCGAAAAGGTTCTCATTTTGAAAGAGCGTATACACCCCGCCCAGCCCCAGCCCAAAGAAAACCCGGCTCGCAAACGATCCGCCCCGCTCGCCAGCCAGTAGCACGTCAGCGCACGCCGTGCCCTCGGGATAAGTCAGGTTACCGTGCTCCTCGACGATCAACTGCCGCCGCAACGGAATCATGAACAGCACGCCCAGCCATCCACCAATCAGCGCCAGAAGAAAGATCCGCGAATACTCCAGATCGAAGCCCAGAAAGATCAACGCGGGCAACGTAAAGATCACGCCCGACGCAATCGACTGCCCCGCGTTGCCGGTCGTCTGGACGATGTTGTTCTCCAGAATCGAAGCCCGCCCCAGCGCCCGCAACACGCTGATCGACAGCACCGAAATCGGGATCGACGCGGCTACGGTCAGCCCGGCCCGCAGCCCCACATACACCGTCACCGCGCCAAAGAGAATCCCAAACAGCGAGCCCAGCATAATCGCGCGAAAGGTAAACTCCGGCCGCGTCTCCGTCGCCGGAATAAAGGGTTGAAATGTCGCGCCGCTTTCAGACACTCGTGGGACCTCCATGGTTGAGAAGCTTCATATTAGAGGATGATGAACAATTGTCGAATCCCAATCCGGTTCGGTATGCAAAAATAACCCATCCATGAAAGCAATCCTCACTGCCCTCGTCTTCGCCACGCTCGCCACCCACTCAGCCACCGCACAGAAGCGCCTGGTCCTCATCGACCAGGACGGCTCCGGCCCCGGTGGCTCCAATCAGATGGCGATGATGGTCTTCCTGCAATCGCGCAACGTCGACGTGCTCGGCATCACGATCGTCACCGGCAATGCCTGGCGCGATGAGGAGGTGCAGCACACCCTCCGCATGCTCGAAATCATTGGCCGCACCGACGTCCCCGTCGTGCCCGGAGCCGTCTTCCCGCTCGTCCGTAACGAGCAGGAGACGCGCCTCTCCACCGCCCTCTACGGCAAAGTCACCTGGCTCGGCGCCTGGGGCCAGGGCCCGACCACCCTCACCCCGACCGCCAACGGAATGGTCCCCACGGTCGTCGCCAATCCATCGATCCCGCCCTCGAACCCCGACAACCCTTACTTCGTGCCGCCCATGCCCGATGGCGCACCCCACACCAAGCCACTCGACGAAGACGCCGCCCACTTCCTCATCCGCCAGGTGCACGCCCACCCCCACCAGGTCACCATCTTTGCCGGAGGCCCGCTCACCAACATCGCGCTCGCCATCTCGATCGACCCCGACTTCGCCGCGCTCACTCAGGGCATCATCATCATGGGAGGCAGCCTCGACCCGCAGACCAGCGATCCCGAGTTCTCCGCCACCCCTCGCCACGAATTCAACTTCTGGTTCGACCCCGAAGCCGCGCACATCACCCTCCGCGCCGCATGGCCGCGCATCGATGTGACGACAGTCGATATCTCGATCAAAGCGATGTTTACCCAGGCGATGCTCGATGAAATCTCAAAGTCGCCCAACCCCGCCGCGCAATACATCGCCAAGTACTCGCAGGACCGCTATTACCTATGGGACGAGCTCACCGCCTGCGCCTGGCTCGACCCCACCATCATCACCGGCGAGCGCCAGCTCTACATGGACGTCGACATCAGCCACGGCCCCACCTACGGAGACACGCTCACCTGGACAAAAGAACTCAAGCCGCAGACCGAGCTAAGACTCGTCCACGCGCAAACCGACCTCGACCTGCCCAAATTCTCGAAGATGTTCATTCAACTAATGTCCACGCCGACACCCGGATCACAATTGAGCCGATAGCGCCTATAAAAGAAACTTGTCATCCTGACCCTGAGCGTAGCGAAGGGGAAGGATCTGCGGTTTGATTAAAGGCGCGCCGCAGGCGGGGGCCCCCGGCGAGCGGTCTCTGCTCGCTGGGGTGGGAAGGCGCATCCACTCACCTCCCACTCTCCTGCTTCGCCAACTCCGCCTCAAAAGCCTGTTCCCGCTCTGCAAGCGCCGCCTTATACCCATCCGGATCAATCCACACGCTCTCACCCGCGCCAGCCTTGGCCCGCGCCAGCTTCGCCAGCATGTCAAAGTACTGCCCATGCGCGCCCAAAAAAATATCGCAAGGCAAGCTCTTCAGCGTAACGAAGGTCTTCTGATAATCCGCCGCAATCCCCGGATACGAAGCCGGCTTCCCCGCCTTGCCGTCTTTGCCAGGTTGGTCCACAAGCCGAAACCCCGGATTCACATTCCAGCTACCCACAATCACCACATCCAGCGGCTTACCCGCCTGCATCACCCGCATCGTCCACGTCGTGCATCCGCGCGTATGCCCCGCCGTCTTATGCGCCACCAGCACCGCGCCGCCTAGCCGCACCTGGTCGCCATCATGCAGCACCCGGTCGACCTTGGTCGGCGGATACCGGTCGTTCGGGTAAGCGAAGTCCTTCGCGCCGCCGCTCTCGACCACCGCCACGTCCCCATCCATCACCATGTACTTCGCGCCTGTCATCTTCAGGATCGCCGCGCTCCCCGCGTCATGATCGGAGTGCGCATGGCTGATCAGCAGAATCTTGATGTCGGTCATGCGAAAGCCCAGCTGCTCCACGCTCTTCTCAATCAGCGGCGCCGAAGCCTCAAGGCTCGAGTTGATCAGGATATCGCCCTTCGGAGTCACCACGAGATACGAAGCCAGGTCCTTGCTGCCCACATAGTAGAGGTTGTCAGCAATCCGAAAAGGCGCAATCGGAGTCGTCCACTCCAGAGGGTTCGCCGCCCCCACGCGCACAACCAGCAACAACAACCCAAAACCCAGCCAAACCCAAAACCGCTTCTTCGCCATAGCAGCCATTAGACCGCATCCCCGCGAACGCGGGTGCACCATCCCCGCGGCAGAATCATCTTCGACAAGAGGGGGCTTTGGAACTATTTTTCGCACACCCTCAAAAGTGTCATCCTGAGCGACCAACGGGAGCGAAGGACCTGCGTTGTCCCGAATCGTCGCGCTCGAACAAAAGGACTATCCTCAAAAACAACCAAGGAGGACACTCCACCGACCAAGAAGCGACCAAATCAAGACCCTGACCCGCCGGAGAACCCGAACGCGCAAGCCTGGGAAGACTTCTTCGCCCTCCTAGATACCATCGATGTCCCCGAAGACTTCATGGCCGAACGCCCCATGAACGTGATTCCCGACAGGGCCGGAATCTTCGATGACATGATCGACGAAGCAGACGAAGACTCCGAGGAGTGAACCAAGCCCTTGGGCTCCTCGTTTTTGAAGCTGTCCGTCATCCCGGCTCGGGAGGATCGATATTCTTGAGAGGCTAACGTTATCGCCTGATGAAGTTGGCTAGGAGTCTTCGATAACTCTCGCGCGTGAATAGGCAGCGTCAGTAATATAAATGCAGCGAACGAGCTGGAGCGCGAGAAGTGCTAGACCGTTTACTCTCACGTAATTTCGAGACAAGATTTCTATCTCACGCGAAAGCCATCCTTGCGATTGACTTCCCGAGCGCTCTCGTCGAATTAGAAGAGGTCTTTGGAAACCTTCAAATTCCAATCACAGAGATCATAGGCTCGGGAGGTGGAGAAACTAAAGGAACGCAAAGAATGAGGAGGTCCTTGGCGGCTCTAGGTTGGCAAAAGCATGTGTTCGTCATAACTAAGACTATTGACGGCACCCCACGGGAGGCCACCTCTCACGAGATTGATCATGTCAAGGCTTTTGACGGTAACACGCTCGCCCTTGAGATCGAATGGAACAACAAAGACCCATTTTTTGACCGTGACCTGGAGAATTTCAAAAGACTTCATGCCGAGGGAGCCATTAGCGCGGGCATTATCGTTACTCGCGGCACCTCCCTGCACCAGAGTGTCTGGGGGTTTGTCCATCGGTTTGCTACAGAGCAGAAAATAGCATCTTTCGACGACTTGAATCGCCTTGGGATTGAGCCGACTCGTAAGCAGAGAATCGAGATCGAAAAGCGGGCAACAAGAACAAGGAGCCCTATAGACTTTGCGACAGCGTGGACAGATAAATTTGTCTCAGACAAGTATGGCGAGGCGACTACCCACTGGAATAAGCTCATGATTAGAGTGGAACGCGGGGTCGGAAATCCTTGCCCCCTGCTGCTGTTGGGCATTCCGGACTCAGTTGTGACCTTTGATGGCCCACCAACCGTCGAGGAGCTGCCGTCTCCTGAGACCGAAGACTAATCCGCCCCGACAAACAGCGGAGCGCTACGCGAATGATTGGAATAGGTATCCCAGGTCGGCTCGTAGGTTTCGTCAGCTTGATTTCCCCATGTTGCCCAATTTGGTCTACAGCCCCGCGCGAAGAGCTCTAAGAATGGACCCGGGCTACATGACTCCACCAAGTCATACTGTTCGTCGGGCTTCCTGGAGTGCTCTCTTTTACGGCTTTTTAAGTAGTTCACTTGCGTGCGGCCTGGCTTCAGCGTGCGTGCGTTCCTACCACGCACTCCAAAGAGGATAATCTCGGTCACATTGCGGAAATAGAAGCCAACTCCGCGACCGTCCGACCCGCCGTCCTTTCTGATCTTGTGCCAAACAATGTTGCTTTTGTATTGAAAACCCCAAGCTTGCATGACGCCTATCCCTTCAGGCAAGAGGGCATTCGGGACCCATAAATAAAGGTGCGCGGTTTGAGCAGCCGCCGTCGCAACCGGGAGCAACTTTATCTCGTCAAGGGTCATCGTTCCGTAGCGAGACAGACGTTTGTGCTCGGGAGCTATCTTGCCAGTGCGGTTTTGGAACTGCCAAGGTGGATCGGCCAGTATCGTGCTAAATTTACGATCCGCGACGAACTCGCGAAAGTCCTTGATCGCGTCAGACGGCTGTGGACTCTGCATCGGTGAACTCCAATGGTTGCTGCTGCAATCTAGTACGTGTCTGTCTTAGCGCCTCGGCTCGGTCAGGGCGAGGCCCCCGCAGACGACCCGGACGATGACTTGCCATGTCCACCGTAAAGCGCGGAATTCCTAGATCCCGCACGAACGCCCCGGCCGTATCGAGTGTGGCAAATAGCCGGATTGATCCTCGCGAGGTCGCAAGAGTACGATCCACGTCGCCGACTCGAAAGAGCACCGCAAATCCTCTCTCGCGTCCAGCAACGACGGCATCAACTGAGGTTGGCATCTGCATTAACTCTCGCAAGAGAGGTTCCCGAATTGCGGCCGGCTCATTCATATTTCTTAATAATTGCAGTTTAACACTATATGCTGAATAATCCTACATAATCTGGCATTCGAATAACGTTAACTGCTGGCAACGCGAAAACGGTTCCGAAGAAGTTTCATAACGTCGCGGAGCAAGCACTGCTGAAACTGCCCCGGCTTCCCAATTCGGGAAAGCGACGAAATCTGCGAGACGATTTCTGCTGCGAATCCTTGACACAGGAATAAACTAAGACCTACTCCAACAAGTCAAGATCGCCAGCTTTCAAAGCTGTTTCCGGCAGGCTCGTTGTGACGTTAATGAATAAACACGGAAACCGCCGCACTACAGAGATTTTGGGGAGTGGGTCATTGATAACAAAGAACTTAGCTGATACCCCCACCGTAAGCCGCTGAAATCAAAGATAATACCGGAAAACTAGGGAGGAGGGGGGTGGCTTAACCGCCAACCGTCTCCCGAACATGCGATCCGTAGAACGAATAGATCGCGATCACCACAAACGCCACGAGCGGAACCAGGTAGGCCAGCGCCATGCTGTGGACGTGTACGGCGATGAGTCCCATGAGCAGCGGTAGCGCCGCTCCTCCAATGATGGACATGATGATGACCGAGCCGCCGATCTTCGTATTCGGTCCGAGGTTCTTGATGCCCAGCGCAAAGATTGTTGGGAACATCAGAGACATGAAGAAGCTGGTAGCAAAGGCCGCCCAAAGCCCCATCCAGCCGGGATGAAAGACGGTCAGTGACACGAGGCAGACGTTGATCACCGCATAGACGCCCATGAGCACGTTCGGCCGGACATACTTCATCAGCGCCGCCGAGCTGAACCGCCCGATGAGGAACATGGCCAGCGTGCCGGTGAGAAAGTATCCGGCCGTCTTTTCGGATACCGTCGTATAGTCCTCGACGTAGGTAATGAAGTAGCTCCAAATGCCGGTCTGAGCGCCGACATATAAAAACTGTGCGATCACCCCAAAGACGAAGTGCCGTTGCTCCAGCAAATGGCGGAAGCTGCTCTCTTCCGGATGACCAGCATGCTCGTGCTCGCTCTTAATGTCAGGGAATTTAGTGCGAATGATCAGGACCGCCCAGATAAACGTGATGATGCTGAGTACGATGTAAGGGCCTTTGACCCGCAGCGTCTCCTGCTGCAGGTAAGTCTTATAAGTGTTGGCAGCCTGCATCGCCGACACCTGCGCCGGAGTCAGGCTGATGCCGGAGAAGATGAATTTGGTTCCCACCAGCGCGGCGGTGATCGAGCCGAGCGGATTGAAAGCCTGAGAGAAGTTCAGCCGCCGTTCCGAGGAGCGCGGATCGCCAAGCTGAGCGATGAACGGATTGGACGCGGTCTCAAGGAAGGCGAGCCCGCTGGCAATGACAAAGAGCGCACCTAGAAAGAACGGATAGCTCTGCGCCAATGCCGCCGGCCAGAAGAGCAGCGTTCCAGTGCTGAAGAGTAGCAGTCCGACGACGATGCCGGCCTTGTAGCCAGCGCGCTTCATCATAAACGCCGCCGGCATGGCGAGCAGGAAATAGCCCATGTAAAACGCCGACTGCACCAGCACGGCCTGGAAGCGCGACAGCTCGAACGACTTCATGAACTGCGGAATAAGCACGTCGTTCATGTTGTTCGGGATCGCCCAAAGGTAGAAAAGCGCGGTCACCAAGAAAAACGGCAAGAGATTTCCGGGCGGCAGCATCGCCGGCTTTGTGCCGTCATCGTACGTTGCGGTTGCCGCATTCGGTGAAATATAAATCTGAGCCATCGATGTAGTACTTCCTTTATCGCTGAGAGCTCTTTATCCGACCTGAATCATGATCTTGGTGAAGCGCGCCGGATTGGCGCTCCACTCAGCAATCAATTTCGGAGTCTCTTCCAACGGAACAATCCTACTCACCGCATCTTCAACTGGAAAGCGCCGCTCTTCCAGCATCCGAATGACCTCGCGGAAATCCTCCGGAAGCGCATTGCGTGAGCCGAGAATGTCGAGCTCCTTCTGGACAAAGAGCCGCGTCTCGTAAGCAACCTGCTCCTTCGCATAACCGATGTAGACAACGCGCCCGGTAAACGCGACCTCCTCGACGGCCGCGCGAAAGGTGCTCGGCAAACCGATCGCCTCGATAACCACGTCGGGCCCAAGTCCGTTCGTAAGCTCGGCTAGCTTCGCATGGAGATCATCGCGACTGGTATTGATCAGCTCGGTCGCGCCGGCCTTGCGCGCGATCTCCAGCTTGGAGTCGTCGACGTCGACGCCAATGGTGCAAGCACCGCGAAAGGCTGATGCAGCGACCGCACCCAATCCAACGCCTCCGCAGCCGATGATCGCCACTGTATCGCTGCTGGTCACGCGTCCGCGAGCGACGGCGTGGAAACCTACGGTGAGCGGCTCGACGAGGCAGAGTTCCTTGAGGTTGAGTTTTGCAACGTAGAGCTTCTCGGGCGGAGCAACGAGATATTCGGTGAGGCCACCATCGCGTTGGACGCCCAGCGTCTCGTTGTTCCGGCAGGCGTTCGGGCGTCCGCGCAGGCAAGCTGCGCATTGGCCGCAGCTGGTGTAAGGCGAAAGCGTGACCTGATCGCCGGTCTTGAATCCGGCAACGCTCTCGACGACGGTAGCTGAGATCTCGTGGCCAGGAATGCGGGGAAAGCTGACCATGGGATTCTTGCCGCGATAGGAGTTCAGGTCGCTACCGCAGAGCCCGACCAGGTTGACCTTGAGCAGGATGTGGCCTTCGGAAAGCCTAGGTTCTGGGCGATCTTCGATGACGATCTCTCCGGGACCGCGCAGCACGACTGCCTTCATTGGCAGTCCTTTCTGGCAGTGAGCTTGCCAACGGTCGATAGTTGAGTGCTTGATTGCTGTGTGAGGCGGAGGCCGCGGCTGATTGCGATGGTCTGCGCTCGGTTGAGGATCGCTTCGCTTGGCTCGTTGGTGGTCAACGCCTCGACGGTCACCTGATTGACGATCTCCGCGAGTTTCGGCAGGTCTTCGCAGAAGGGAAGCGTTCGGGCTGCGGCGCTGAGTTGCTCGAGTTGCGCGTAGATCGGCACACGCTCGATGACTTCGGGATCGTTCCAACTCGTGAGACGGACTCCAACGGCTCCGTGAAGCGTGGTGAGCTTATCGCTTGGGGCACTCGCGATGTGGCGCAGCAGTTCGTAGCTGGCTGGTTTGGCGCGACTCCCTGTGCCGATTGCGATCACCCAGTAGTTGCTCAGCGACGCCGTTTGGCCTGGCTTTCCACCTGGGATCGGCGCGAGCGCTAGATTGCCGCGTAGAGGTGACTCGGAACCGGTGCTGCGAGCGGCGAAGCCGAACCAGTTCGCCATCATAGCGACTTGGCCGGACAGGAAGACGTCTCCTGAGGAGATGGAATCGATCTTGTTGGCGTTCGGATAACAGGCACGTGGATCGTTGATGATGGTGCGATAGTAGTCGAGCGCCTCGATTACCGTTGGATCATTCAACGTGGGAACGCCGTCGGAAGTGTAGAGTTCGCCGCCGCGACTCCAGACTTGCAGGACGAGGTCGTAGAGGGTGTTGTGTCCGTCGGGATAGGCGGCGAAGAGGGTTCCGTAGAGGGATTGCGATGGGCGGGTGAAGAAGCGGGCTGTTTCGTGGAACTCTTTCCAGGTGATTGGAGGCTTGAGTTCGCGTCCGAATTGGCTGGCGAAGGCCTTCTTTTCTTCAGGGTTTTCGAAGAGGTCTTTTCGGTAGATGAGGCATTCGGGGCCGTCGTGCCAGGGGATGCAGTAGAAGTCGTCTCCGTGGCGGAGCGGCTCGCGGAGGCTGGCTGGCCAGCCTTCAGGCCACTGGGGGAGTGGATTTGAGTGCATCCACGGTGTGAGGTTTTCGATCGCGCCACTGTTGATTGCCGAGCCGATCCAGTCGGTGGGGAAGATGGCGAGGTCCCATGTGCCGGTGCGGAGGCCTTCGCTGCCGAGGATCGCGTCTTCGAGGCTGCGAAGGTCGAGGGCCGAAACTACAACCTCGACTGCGGGATTGGTTTTCTGGTAGAGCGCAATCTGGGCGGCGAGCGCTGATTGGAAATCCGCGAAGGAACGAATTGCGATGCGCAGCGGCTTCATCGGTAACGCTACAGTAAACGATGAGGAAGCCGGCGGGCAAAGCGACCCTCCGCGGCTGAAGCCGCTTTATTCCTTACAGCAGATGGCACGGCTGGAACCCGTGCCCCTTCAGCGAGCTTTACGGATCGCGGCCAACTAGCTTCCGCTCTTGCGGCTGGCTGGCGGGATGATGCCGTTCATGCGCAGGTAGACGACCATTTGTCCGTAGTGATCCATGGCGTGGGCGATGCAGAATGCGGCCGTTCCGGCGCGGGTGCCTTTGTCTTTGCCGAGTGAGTCAAAGGCGTTGGCGGCGGTGATGGTGTCGATCGCCTTGTGGGCGTAGACGTAGGAGTCTTTGAGCGCCTTGACGATGTCGTCCTTGCTGGTGAGCGCCTCGATGTCAGCCTCTTTGGGCGCGGAACCGATGTTCCAGTCGTCGAAGAATTCATAGTTGGCTTCGGCGAGGTGCTTGACCTGGCCGCCAAATGTCCTGACTCCGGTGAACTCGCCCTGGGTTGGCGCGAAGTTGTACTTGTCGGCGGGCATGGCTTCGGCGGCGCTGGTGATTTCCTTCTCCATGCCGGACATGAGCTTGCCGTAGACCTGGGCGGGTGAGGTTGCGGAGCCGGACATGGGCATTTGGGCGACAGCGGCGATGGGCAATGAGAGGCTGCAACAGAGAACGAGGTTGGAAAGACGACAGCGCAGGTTCAATGGGATTCTCCTTCGGAATGGCGGATTGCGATTTCGCTGCAAGCCTAACAGAGGTTGGCGGGGCGCGTCCTCAATTGCTCTTGCGGCCGATTTTGCAGGATCGATTCGCTTTCGCACGGGACGAAGAAAAGGTGGCCGACCCCCCTCCCCCTAGGATTTCCTGGTTAATTCCTTGTTTTCAGCGAGTTGGGTAAGGGTGATCGAGCTAAATTCCTTGTTTTGTTGATTGATCATTCTAAATTCCCCTCGATGCGGTGCTCTTCTGCGCAAAGGAAAAGGCGGCTTTCGCCGCCTGCTTCTTTTATTTACTCTCTATTACCAGTTTACAAGTTCGACCTATTCACTACGCCAGCTTTTGGGATTTCTTTTGACGAATGGAATCAGCGGGTTGAGGGGAATTCTCTGGTTTTGGGGGCTTGACAACGGTTTCCGCTATGC
>CAVUKL010000034.1:0-125213 GCA_963742015.1 uncultured Acidobacteriaceae bacterium
GATCCTTAGTCTGATCAACACAGCGATGCCATATATCCCGCCGCTTGTAAACCCCAAGTGGCAAGTGGTTTGGGGACCGGCGGTGTATACGACACCGGGGGCCCTGTATCAAAACAACATGATGTTTGTCGCACAGAATCAATCCGACCCGACACAGTTCGTGATCGCCATCCGGGGCACCAACTTCGTCGCCGATCTGGACTGGTTGATGGACGACTTTGACGTGCACCAGACGATGCCCTGGCCTCCTCCCGGCTCGGGTGGTACCGCACCGGCGGGATCCATGATGTCGGAATCTACGAGTATCGATTTGCAGGTTCTTTTTGCGATGAACGGAGCTCCCAGCTCGGCGACGTCGCTGATGAGTTTCCTGCTCACGAAGACGACAAGTGCGATCAACCTTTGCGTCACCGGCCACAGTCTGGGCGGATGCCTTGCCGGTACGCTTGCGTTGTACCTGAAGGACAACCCCTCGCTTTGGGATACCTCGGCTCAGTCGAATGTCAGTTGTATCACTTTCGCCGGACCCACCGCCGGCAACGCCACCTTTGCCACTTACTCTGATTCGAGGTTCAGCGGAGCGCCCTACCCGCCGAATTGGGATTCGACCCTGGGGACAACCTGCGATGCTGTGCGATGCAATTTGGATGTTGCTCCGATGGCCTGGATCTCGTCCGATCTCTCGGCGAGTCCGACATCATCTCCCCTCTTTTCCATTTATGAGCCCAATCTGAATTTCATAAACATGGATCTTCAGTGGTACGTGGCCTGGGGCCTGGTGCTGCAGTACATTCTGCCTGACCTTGCAGGGATGCTTAGCGCGCAGGACTACGCGCAAATCGTGGCCGGTGCAACGTCGGTGCCGGGAACCTTCAACACCGCCTACACTCCCACCGCCGACACCCTCATTCCTTATATGCAGGCTTTCCTCGCTCAGGCAGCCTATCAACACAGCTTTAGCTATCCGATTGTTCTTCAGGTCCCTGTGCTCAACAGCAAGAGCATCATCGTTCGCGGCGCGACGCCCAGCACGACTACTGGGGTCAGGATGGTGCCGAGGCTTGCGCGCCCGCTGATGATGAGAGGGGATGGAGTCGGCCTTAACCTATGAATCACTGGGCCTTACCAGGTCAGAAATAGGCAATTTTAGATCACGCGAGTTCATTGTGCCGGGTGGCGTATGGAGCGACTATGAGGGTGTTCGCGGGAGTTTTAAGACGCGATCAAAGGAGATCCACCATGAAAATCATGCGCAGCATTCTCGCAGTAGCAGTCATGTCGGTAGGTGTTGCCGCTTACCCGCAGAACCCTCAATCCTGGAAGGTGAATATTCCTTTTGACTTCACCGTCCGCCACACCAACCTGGAAGCTGGAACGTATACGGTTCGGCAGTCTGGTCCGGTCGTCATGCTGACATCGCAGGACGGCAAGACGGCGAACGTCTTTGACCAACAACGAGTACATGTCGAAGCCGGCGACTCAATCGAGCCTGACCTTCAACGTCAACGACGGCGAATACGCTCTGGCCCAGATCAAGAACATGCCGGGAGCAACACGGAGCTGAAGGCCGTGGTCAGCAAGCGTACCCACAGACAGCTCGAGGCCTCCATCCCCGAACAAACTGTCGAGGTGGCTGCCCTTGGAACACGTTGAGCGTGAACAGCCCTCCCTTTGGTCGCTGTCCACGTTAACCCTGCGGGCCCTCTCGCGCCAATGACTAAATTCATTGGCGGGGGAGGGTCGGCAGCTTGTTTTGTGGCTTCATCGATGAATCTGAGAAGGATCCCGCCGCGGCTGAAGCCGCATTGATATTGAGCCGTTTCATGGCACGGCTGAGGCCGTGCGCCTTCAAAAGCATAGGTTTAGCTCGGATACCGAATGGGGTTAAGGCCCGGCGGCGATGTCTGGTCTCTGGATTGTCTCGATGGCGGTGAGCCAGAGTCCGGCGGGAAATAACTGCGAGGGTGGTTGTGTGGGATCGACTTCAAACATGGCTACCGGTGCCTGAAAGCGATAGCCTCGACGGGCGAGACCGTCTCGATGAACTGGGGATGCTTCACGCGGTCTCCGAGGGCGATGCGCAGCTTGCGCATGGCGGCGTTGAGGCCGAGATCGAAGTCGACAAAGGTGTCGTCCGGCCAGAGCGTGCGGTGCAATTCTTCGCGGGTGACGATATCTCCGGCATGCTCCAGCAATAGGACGAGGATACGGCGCGGCTGTTCCTGAATGCGGACGCGATAGCCGTTCCTGCGCAGTTCGCCGGAGCGCGTGTCCAGTTCGAATCGCCCGAACCGATAGACGCGATTTGGGGGATGAGTTTGGCCGTTTTTTGGTTGCGCTGAGGTCACACAACACCTACTACGCCTTAGCGTAGCGCTGATTGCTCAAAAGCGCAGTCCCACAAAGTGTTAGAGGTCAGTCATGTCTCATGCGCGCGAGTTATCGTCGTCCTGCCGTTAACTCTATGGTGTTATCGGGCGGTCGATCGTTTCGTGGGCAGTCGCAGGAAAGCGCGGCGGATATAGTGGGATAGATGCTGACGGCGATGCTCAACCCGGCGAACGCGATCATGGACCTGCCGCACTCGAACTATGTGCGCTTCTCGCTGCTGGCGCTGAGTTCGATCTTCTTTCTGGTCGATCCGTTTGCGGCGATTCCGACATTTATTGCGATTACCGCAGGCGCCGATGCGCGGCGGCGGCGGCGGATGGCGCTGCGCGGGTCGCTAACCTGCTTCATCATGCTGACTTCGTTTGCCATTGCCGGGCAGACGATCTTCAAGATGTTCGGCATCAAGCTGCCGGCGTTTGAGATCGCCGGCGGGCTGATTCTGCTGCTGATCGGCATCGACATGCTGGAGGCGAAGCGCTCGCCGACGCAGGAGTCTTCAGACGAAGCCGAGGAAGGCGCGGCAAAGGAAGATGCGGGCATTGTGCCGCTGGGGATTCCGATGCTGGCCGGGCCGGGCGCGATTTCGAGCGTGATGGTGCTGGTGGGGCAGGCGCAGCGGGCGTGGGAGATGGCGGCGATTCTGGGGTCGATCGCGTTGAGCGCGACGGCGAGCTATTTCGTACTGAACGGGGCCGACCAGGTGAGGAAGCTTCTGGGCGAGACGGGGATTCGCATTCTGGTGAGGATCATGGGGCTGCTGCTGATGGCGCTGGCGGTGCAGTTCTTTGTGAATGGGCTGACGGATCTGGGCGTGATCGCGAGACAGGTGGCGGGGTAAGAGGGTGACTAGGGCTGGGCGATTGGCATTTTTACCAGTTGACACCGCAGTCCCCAACAGCCAGACTTCCTCCATGCGAAAAATAATGCTCTGCCTCGTAGCCACCGCCTTGCTCACGCCGTTAGGCTGGGCACAAGTTCCTGTTTTCGAAGTTACGCCAGTATCAAGCTCGGTCACGTTCGACGTGAAGTCTTCGGTCTCCATCGTCGGCAAGTTTGACCAGTGGAAAGCCACTCTTACGATGACAAGCCCGGATGTCACGACGGCCGCTTTGGACATCGAGGTCCAGGCAGCCAGCGTGAATACCGGCAGCGGCATGAAGAACGGCAAGCTGAAGAGCAAAGACTTCTTCGATGTCGACCAGAATCCGCTGATCACGTTCAAGTCCGACCACGGCGTGCAGACGGGTCCGAATACCTTCGACGTACCGGGAACGTTTACGATCCGCGGAGTCTCGAAACCGCAGACTTTGCAGCTGACGCTGTCCGGCAAGGGGACAGGCTCGGGCGAGGTCAAGGGAAGCATGTACTTTGACCGCAAGGACTATGGGATCAATGGCAGCATTCCTTTCGTCACGATCGCCGACCGCGTTGCAGGTGGATGTCGACCTGAAGGCGAAGCGCGTCAGCGGGCCTCCGCTGGTCTTTAAGCAGTAAGCGAGGCTCGTCATCGCCCCAGGTCTCGAAATCGAGACCTGGGGCAGCTGTCGGTTTCGCGGCCCGGGCTGAGTTTCCCTCTTCCCGATAGTTTCCCTGTGGTACCCCCTCTCCCCGGATCTCTGTAGGGAAGTTGTTTGTTTTCCTCACCTTAGCGCCTGTTCGGCCGCTAAAGTCTTCATGCTGCCGAGTTTAGCCACAGAGTCCTGCAAAACAAACGGGTTACGGGACGGACGAGGGTTCGGGGAAGTGGTTTGGCTGACCGGGGTCTGGCTTGTTCTTTTTCCCTGATCTCTATATCCAGTTTATCAAGTTGGATATGTTCACTGCGCCAGGTTTTGAAAATAATTATCGCCATTGGAATGTTTGGTTTAAGGCGATTCGGCCGGGTTTGGGGGCTTGACAGCATTTTTGGGGTGAACCCTTTGGAGTGAGACAGTTTGACAAGTCGCTATGTGCTGTTCGCTGCGATTTGCTGGGCGAACGGGGTTCTTCTGTCCGGAACCAGCTAATCAAGAACGCGCTATTTTTGGGATCCCGAAGGTTCCGGCGTCAATACGTGATTGGAAGGCTACGTAGAAGATTGTGCCTACAACCAGAAAAATAGTGAGTAAGATCAACGCCAACGCTTCGTGCTCTTTGATATACGCCTTAACACGAGTTCCGTCGCAAACACGCCTTAGTCGCGTAAAGCCCGCGAACAGAAACACGCTGATGACGAAGATCGAGGACGGAACGGTGAACGCATCAGAGAAGAGCTTTCCATATCGGATCAAGAACAACGCAAACACAAAGTTCGCTATAGACAGCCCGGCTTTCCAATCAGCCCAACTTTCCAGTAATTCTTAGCGGACTTTTTGGTCTGGGGAGAGATTTTTCTTGGAAAGGTGATCTTTGCTGTAAGCAAGCCTTTCCAGTAATTCGTAGCGGACTTTTTGATCTGGGGGTAGATTTTTGGGGAAAAGGTGGTCGTATTCATGGGCCCATCCTCATCCCGCTGCTGATAACCCCGGCAAGACTTTAAGTTGCTTACAAAAAGTCGAGGAATCAAAGCAAGCAACGAGGAATCAAGGCAAGCAATACTGCTCCATTCGTCCAATTTTCTGAACGCCGGGCTTCCTTCTTGATTGCCGGAAGAAAGCGGCGGCGCCACACCCGGGACTCTCCGGTAGCCAGCGACAGTGTACTTTTGCTGTATGGAGCGGGCGGCTTCCAGCCGGAGCAATCGAAAATGGACGGCGATTTGCCTGGCACTGGTGGCTGGGTATGTTGACGGTTATGGCTTGCGGGTTCTGAACAACTATGTCTCGTTCATGAGCGGGAACACGACGTTTGCCGGTTTGGAAGCGGGGCAAGGTAAGCTTATGGCGGCTCTGCCTCCCGGCGTGGCGATCGCGGGTTTTCTGGCGGGCAGCTTTGCCGGAAGCTGGATCTCGCACTCCAAATATCGGCAGGCCGGGCGATCGTTGCTTGCGCTCTCTGGCGGATTGCTGGCGGTCTTCATCGTTTTGAATTTCCATAGTTCTCTCAACGCGAACCTCGGGACTTGTGATGCTTAGCTCGGCGATGGGACTTTTGAATCCCGCGGTCTCGCGAATTGGGAAGGAGTCGCTGAGTCTGACCTTTGTAACCGGCACTCTGAACAAGATTGGCGGTCATCTCGCGCTGGCGGCGCGGCGCGAGCGTCCCGCAGATGCCGAGGGTGCGGGGGATACGCATCTGCGTCGGGCGCTGCTCGAGGCCTACGTTTGGATGGGGTTTCTAGCCGGAGCAGTGCTTTCAGGTTTAGCGGCTTCTTGGCTTGGGAGGCTTGCGCTTGTTCCTGCCTGTGCGGTCCTGATCGTTGTTGCGTTAGCAAGTCAGGACGACTAATCTGACGATCATTTCGTTCGCGAAAGCCCGTTCGCGGTTGGCCGGCACCGACCCTAGCTATCCCACTCAAGCCAACGGAAGGCTTGAATGGGGCACCCGACCGTTCTGATCGTTGTTGCTTTGGTAAGTCACGACGATGCGGGCCGCTGAACCCATTGGCTCCGCCAGGCTGGGGCGTCGAAGGGATCCGCGAAATACTGTGTCTCATGGACGACCTTGCCGTTGCGGAACTCCATGATGCTCACTGTGAATGCTGGGCGCCCCTGGTAGGTGATGGTGTATTCCGTGATCCAGAGATCGCCTTTCCCGAGAATTCGCTTGACGGTGAAACCCGATGGCTTGCCTGGATGATGACTCCGCAATGCCTGCAAATTTCTTCGCCCGAGGATTCGTTCGCCTGACTGGGGGTAATCACAGATGGCATCGTCGTCGTAGATGTCGTGTTCCGCCTCTGCATCGCCGGCTGCCGACGCTTGCCAATGCGCGTTCAGGGATTCGAGTATTTGTTCGTCAGACGTTTGTTTGCCAAATATTTGTTCGTCGGGCATGGACTGCCTCCGGGTGCGGTTCGATGATTATCTGCCTTGTGGAATGAAACCCGGCATGCCGGTCTTCGTTACTGCATTGAACCGCTTTCTGGTCTGAATTCGATTGATTTCGTTAAACGCGTCTTCGGGCAGAGGGGAGATGTTGAAGTTCTCCTTCACACGGGCCGCAGCCGTGGTCTTGACCAGCAAAGCCGTGCCACGCTGCGCCGCCCATGCCAACAGCACTTGCGCCGGCGTCTTTTCAACTCGCGCGGCGATTGCCAAAATGACCGGATCCTCAAGTGGCCCCGGCTTCATTCCGTGAGCCAATGGCGCGCCGGCCAAGAACACAATGTCCTTCTGCCTGCAGTATTCCAGAAGCTCCAGTTCGGGAAGATACGGATGTGCCTCGACCTGGATCACGGCCGGCTTGATTCGCGCCGATTCGTAGAGGGGCGCCAATCCGTCCAGGGTAATGTCAGATATTCCGATGGCTCGGCATTTGCCGTGGTCTACGAGACTTTCGAGCGCTCTCCACGTATCGAGCAAAGTCACGCCGCGGTCGTAAATGATATTGCCGTTTTCGTCGCGCGGATCCTGATTGTCTCCGGGTTGAAACGCGAAGGGTGTGTGAATGAGATAGAGGTCGAGATAGTTGAGCTTGAGTTTCTCCAGGCTCGCCTCGAAGGCGGGTTCGACGCGCTCGGGACGGTGATTGGTGTTCCATAACTTGGTCGTAACGAAGATGTCTTCGCGTGCGAGGCTTTGAGCGGCAAGTCCTTCCGCTAACGCATCGCCCACTTCACGCTCGTTCTTGTATCGTTCGGCACAATCGAAGTGGCGAAATCCAGCTTCCAGGGCGTCTCTGGTAATACTCTTTGTCACGGCGGGATCGGGAATCAAGGTGCCAAAGCCGAGGACGGGCATCTGGCCGGCTCCGTTGTGGAGCGGCATTCTCGCATTCCGAAAATCAGAGGATTCGGTCATGGTCACACTCGGCAGTATCTCGCGCGTCCCGCAACTAGTCTAGCGATGAGTGAACGGCCTCCACTTGATACGAAGGTATCGTCGATACCTTCGTCTAATTGTTTTACTCCCTTCACCTCTGTCTAATCACTATCGTTCGAGAAGCGCTTCCAAGATCGGGCTTAGAAAGCTTTCTTTGCGAAGGAGAACACGCCATGCCTGAACTTATGAGGGGACATGTGGGTTTGCCGTGGGTTAGCAGGTGGGGCGCAGGAGATCGCAGCGGGGCGCTGAAACACAGGCTGATGCTTGGCGTGATCGGTGCAATGCTGGGCGCTTTGCTTCCAGGTTGCACAGCGGACAAACATCCTTCCCAGGAGGAAACCAGTCTGGCCAATGCGGCCAAAGACGTCACCATTCCATTGGAGGCGGGGAAGATGAAGAATCCGCTGCCGGAGACGGATGAGGTCGTGAGCCAGGGCCAGGAAGTGTTTCTTGGGTCTTGCGCCCAATGTCATGGTGCGGATGGGCGAGGAGACACTACCGTTGGGCGCAACATGGCGCCACCCGCCATGGACCTGAGCTCGGCCCATGTACAGCACTGGAACGACGCGGAACTGTTCTGGATCATTCAGAACGGAGTTCGCCTCACAGGCATGCCTTCCTGGAAGTCGAGCATTTCCGATACCGACACCTGGAAGCTTGCACGTTTCATCCGCACGATTCCCCGCCTCGGCACTGCCTCCGCCTCCACTGCAGTACCGTCATCGGCACCAGCCGCCGTTTCCAAGCAGGACAAGTACGCCCTCAAGATACCGAATGGTCTCGCGTTTTCTGAGTTCCGGGGATACGAAAGCTGGCCGGTGATCGCCATCAGTCATAACGGAAATCATGTCGCTGCAATCCTCGGGAATGCCGTGATGATCGACGCTTATAAGGCGGGCATTCCCGGTAACGGCAAGCTCTTTCCGGATGGCGCCAAGATGGTGAAGGTGCATTGGAACGCGAAGGTGGATCCCGGTGAGCCTGGTGCGCCGACAGTGCCGGGTCCCCAGCATGACGTTGATCTGATGATGAAGGACAGCAAGAGGTTCGCCGACAGTGGCGGATGGGGTTACGGCACGTTCGACTATGACGCGGCGTCGGACACGTTCACGCCCGGCACCTTGAAAGACAAGCCACCGCAAGGGAACGACGCCAAGTGCGGGTTCGCGTGCCACACGGCAGTGAAGACAAAAGATTACGTTTTCACGGATTACGGGCACAGATAAAGCGGTATGAGCAAACTGTTCTTTGTTGTCCTCGTGCACAAGCTAAACCATTGATTCAACGATCTTCGAAGCGGATTCTTCCTCGGAAGACCGCTTTTTTGCGACATCGGCTTCCGCGTTTCGGCTCGTCCGGCCCGCTAGCTTAAGAGTTTTAAAGAAAGATGATCGTTTTCAACAGCTTCGGCGGGTTTTCAACATTGTCTTTGGAGGGTGACGTTGCTACTGTTAACGAGGCCGTAATGATGTTGATTTGCTCGGTTTGTTGGTAGCGCGTTGGGTTTGCGGAATGCTTCGAACGGTGGTACTCTTAGAGAGTCGCGGTGAGGTTGGCCGCGACTGAAAATTTGAGCGTTTCGCCGGCGAGCGCCTTTGAAGTGACAGGGCCCGCAGTGGTCAAGAAGTAAGGCGAAACGGTGGTAGTTCGACGGAGACGGCGTCTCCCAGAAGGCAAGGCCTTCCAGCGCGAACAATCCATAGGGAAGATTGAGCGGAGAAAATCCGCGTGAAGGGCTTTGGCCCGGCGATCGACTATGTCGGTCGGATGATGTTTGAGATTTAGTGCTGTGTGGTGGTTTCTGAAGTTTCCCTCAGGGGCTGCGCGAAGCGACCATTAGTGAAACTGCAGATCCTTCGCTCCGCTCAGGATGACAAAGTGGACGGGGATGGCAGAGTGGAAGAATCCACAGGGTAATCAACAATTCCTGTTGACATGGGGATTAATCTTCGATACTCTCAGAAAGTTCGCCTAACGCGGCTTGAGCGATGCAGGATGTACGATGCACACTCGCCGCAACACAGCGCAACAAGTTCGAGGACGCACCGCTTCTAGCGGTGTTAAGCCTTGATCCAAAGCGGCCCGCCTTGGCGGTGTCCGGCGTGGATCTTTGACAATCAGGTTGAACATGCCAGTCGTGAGATGACCAAAGAAGTCTGGTTTGATCATTCTCACTAGTATTGAGCATCGCGGACTTTCGAGGTCGCGATGCGCTGGGATTCCCGGACCTCCGTCCTGGAGAATTCCAGCAAAACAGTTTCAAACGAGAGTTTGATCCTGGCTCAGAATCAACGCTGGCGGCGTGCCTAACACATGCAAGTCGAACGAGAAAGTGGAGCAATCCATGAGTAAAGTGGCGCACGGGTGAGTAACACGTGACTAACCTACCCTGGAGTGGGGGATAACTGAGGGAAACCTTAGCTAATACCGCATAACACCTACGGGTCAAAGGAGCAATTCGCTTTAGGAGGGGGTCGCGGCAGATTAGCTAGTTGGCGGGGTAATGGCCCACCAAGGCAGTGATCTGTATCCGGCCTGAGAGGGCGCACGGACACACTGGAACTGAAACACGGTCCAGACTCCTACGGGAGGCAGCAGTGGGGAATTTTGCGCAATGGGGGAAACCCTGACGCAGCAACGCCGCGTGGAGGATGAAGTCTCTTGGGACGTAAACTCCTTTCGATCGGGAAGATTATGACGGTACCGATAGAAGAAGCCCCGGCTAACTTCGTGCCAGCAGCCGCGGTAATACGAGGGGGGCAAGCGTTGTTCGGAATTATTGGGCGTAAAGGGTGCGTAGGCGGTTTGGTAAGTCTTGTGTGAAATCTTCGGGCTCAACTCGAAGTCTGCACGAGAAACTGCCGGGCTTGAGTGTGGGAGAGGTGAGTGGAATTTCCGGTGTAGCGGTGAAATGCGTAGATATCGGAAGGAACACCTGTGGCGAAAGCGGCTCACTGGACCATAACTGACGCTGATGCACGAAAGCTAGGGGAGCAAACAGGATTAGATACCCTGGTAGTCCTAGCCCTAAACGATGATCGCTTGGTGTGACGGGTACCCAATCCCGCCGTGCCGCAGCTAACGCGTTAAGCGATCCGCCTGGGGAGTACGGTCGCAAGGCTGAAACTCAAAGGAATTGACGGGGGCCCGCACAAGCGGTGGAGCATGTGGTTTAATTCGACGCAACGCGAAGAACCTTACCTGGGCTCGAAATGTAGTGGACCGGGGTAGAAATATCCCTTCCCAGCAATGGGCTGCTATATAGGTGCTGCATGGCTGTCGTCAGCTCGTGTCGTGAGATGTTGGGTTAAGTCCCGCAACGAGCGCAACCCTTGTTACCAGTTGCCATCATTCAGTTGGGCACTCTGGTGAGACCGCCTCGGATAACGGGGAGGAAGGCGGGGATGACGTCAAGTCCTCATGGCCTTTATGTCCAGGGCTACACACGTGCTACAATGCCCGGTACAAACCGTCGCAAACCCGTGAGGGGGAGCTAATCGGAAAAAGCCGGGCTCAGTTCGGATTGAAGTCTGCAACTCGACTTCATGAAGCTGGAATCGCTAGTAATCGCGGATCAGAACGCCGCGGTGAATACGTTCCCGGGCCTTGTACACACCGCCCGTCACATCACGAAAGTGGGTTGCACTAGAAGCCGGTGAGCCAACCGCAAGGGGGCAGCCGTCCAAGGTGTGATTCATGATTGGGGTGAAGTCGTAACAAGGTAGCCGTAGGAGAACCTGCGGCTGGATCACCTCCTTTCTAAGAGAGAACAAGTGGCGCTTGAATGCCTCCGCGATTGCGGACTGAGCTCTTCGAGGTTAGCGCATTCAAGGCGTCCACAACCTCTCGGGATTAGCTCGCAAGGGTGACTCGAGAGAGCCTGAATCAAGCCATCTCTGCTTCTTTGGATTCCATCACGACGGTCAAGAGCGGCGTAGCTGCTCTGCATGTTCAACCTGGTCCTCGAAACTCTATCGGCCTGGGCCTGTCTGTTACGTTTGTTTCAATAGGTTCATGGTCGGAAGATGGAATTTACGGACGCCAGGCGGTTGGATCGTTTCAGGATTGGTATACTGAGATGGTTCGGCAACGATGACGGGCCTGTAGCTCAGTTGGTTAGAGCGCACCCCTGATAAGGGTGAGGTCGGTAGTTCGAATCTACCCAGGCCCACCACTCCTTAACTATGGGGCTGTAGCTCAGCTGGGAGAGCACCTGCTTTGCAAGCAGGGGGTCAGGAGTTCGATCCTCCTCAGCTCCACCAAATTCCTGCGTTGTTTGATAGATAGAGTCTGCTCGAAGCTGGTCACCCTGTCGGAGGGTGCCGATCTTTGAGCAGGTTGATGGTGATCGCGAGATTGCTGTTGACTGGTTCATCCACCTCAGGGTGGGCGCCGGTGAAAGCTGGCGACTTGGATGTTTGACAACGAAATCGATTGGGTAAATAAATTACAAGGCTGAGCAACACCTTGTACCTGGATTCGTATTCCGGAGTACATGAGGTTGTTTAGTTGAGTGTCTTTAGGATATGTGCGACATGCGAGGCCGGGAGCGATCCTGGTTGAACATGGGCGACACATGGCGGCGATTTAATGGCATAGAGCTCAAACGACAAGAACCGCGTTCGATCCTCTTATCAAGGTTAGAGGTTGGGATGAGTTCCTGCGCTGGAGTTAATTCTATGGTCAAGCTACTAAGGGCGCACGGTGGATGCCTTGGCAGAAACAGGCGAAGAAGGACGTGGCAAGCTGCGATAAGCTTCGGGGAGCCGCACACAGGCGTTATATCCGAAGATTTCCGAATGGGGAAACCCACGGCGGCAAAACCGCCGTACGGCCCGCTGAATACATAGGCGGGTACGAGCGAACTCAGGGAAGTGAACCATCTCAGTACCTGAAGGAAAAGAAAGAAACCTCGATTCCGATAGTAGTGGCGAGCGAACTCGGAATAGCCCAAACCGGTCACATTTCGGTGTGTCCGGGGTTGTAGGGTCCGCAACAGTAGAGTTACCAATCTGGTAGTTAGCCAAATCCTCTGGAAAGGGGATCCATAGAGCGTGACAGGCGCGTAGGCGAAAACTATCCAGACTCGAAGCGGATACCTGAGTAAGGCGGGGCACGTGAAACCCTGCTTGAATCCACGGGGACCATCCCGTAAGGCTAAATACTCGTTTCTGACCGATAGTGAACCAGTACCGTGAGGGAAAGGTGAAAAGCACCCCTGTTAGGGGAGTACAAAGTACCTGAAACCGTGTGCCTACAAGCAGTGGGAGGACTATGCCCGCAAGGGAATGTCTGACCGCGTGCCTATTGCATAATGAGCCGGCTAGTTATTCTTGTCAGCAAGGTTAAGCGTAAGCGAGCCGAAGCGAAAGCGAGTCTTAATAGGGCGATAAGTTGGCAGGAATAGACGCGAAGCGGGATGATCTACCCTTGGCCAGGTTGAAGGTGGAGTAACATCCACTGGAGGACCGAACCGGTGTTTGTTGAAAAAAGCTCGGATGAGCTGAGGGTAGGGGTGAAAGGCTAATCAAATTCCGTGATAGCTCGTTCTCTCCGAAATAGCTTTAGGGCTAGCGTCGTATGATTTGCACTGGTGGTAGAGAAATGGATGGACTAGGGGGCTTTCCGGCTTACTGAATCCAACCAAACTGCGAATGCCAGTGACAACCAGTACGGCAGTCAGACTGTGGGGGCTAAGCTTCACAGTCGAGAGGGAAACAGCCCAGACCGCCTGCTAAGGTCCCGAAATTACAGTTAAGTGGGAAAGGAAGTCGGAACGCCCAGACAGCCAGGAGGTTGGCTTAGAAGCAGCCATCCTTTAAAGAAAGCGTAATAGCTCACTGGTCAAGCGGTCCGGTGCCGACAATATAACGGGGCTAAAACTGTATACCGAAGCAGCGGATGCACACTCTTTGAGTGTGCGTGGTAGGAGAGCATTCTCAACCGCAATGAAGCCAGACCGAGAGGACTGGTGGAGCGTTGAGAAGAGACCCTGCCGGCATAAGTAGCGATAATGAAGGTGAGAACCCTTCACGCCGAAAGTCTAAGGTTTCCTGAGGAAGGTTAATCCGCTCAGGGTTAGGCGGTCCCTAAGGTGAGGCCGAAAGGCGTAGCCGATGGACATCCGGTTAATATTCCGGACCTCCCATATTTTCGTTTGACGATGGGGTGACGCAGAAGGATAAGCAGGACCTCCTATGGCTATGGGGTTCGATGCTCGTAAGGTGGTGCCAGTAGGCAAATCCGCTGGTGCATAACACTGAGGGGCAAAGCAGTAAGCCGTATGGCTGAAAGCTGCTGATTCCACGCTGCCGAGAAAAACCTCTAAGGAGAAGAGATGGGAACCGTACCACAAACCGACACAGGTAGACGAGGAGAATATCCAAAGGCGCTCGAGTGAAAGCTTGTTAAGGAACTCGGCAAATTAGCTCCGTAACTTCGGGAGAAGGAGCGCCCACGCAAGTGGGCCGCAGTGAAACGCGTACGGCGACTGTTTAACAAAAACACAGGTCTCTGCTAAGTCGAAAACGACGTATAGGGGCTGACACCTGCCCGGTGCTGGAAGGTTAAAAGGAGAGGTTAGCCGCAAGGCGAAGCTTTGAATTGAAGCCCCAGTGAACGGCGGCCGTAACTATAACGGTCCTAAGGTAGCGAAATTCCTTGTCGGGTAAGTTCCGACCTGCACGAATGGTGTAACGATCGTACGACTGTCTTAACGAGTTGCTCGGCGAACTTGTAGTACCGGTGAAGATGCCGGTTACCCGCAGCTAGACGGAAAGACCCCGTGCACCTTTACTACACCTTTACTATGATTTATGACTCTTACTGCGCAGGATAGGTGGGAGGCTTTGATACCAGGCTCTTGGGCTTGGTGGAGCCACCGGTGAGATACCACCCTGTGAGTGTTGTGAATCTAACCTCCTCCCGTGATCCGGGAGAGGGACATAGTAAGGCGGGTAGTTTGACTGGGGCGGTCGCCTCCTAAATTGTAACGGAGGCGCGCGAAGCTACACTCAGGCTGTTTGGAAATCAGCCGTCGAGTGCAAAGGCATAAGTGTGGTTAACTGTGAGACCTACAAGTCGAGCAGATGCGAAAGCAGGCCTTAGTGATCCGGTGGTTCTGTATGGAAGGGCCATCGCTCAACGGATAAAAGGTACGCCGGGGATAACAGGCTGATCATTGCCAAGAGTTCATATCGACGCAATGGTTTGGCACCTCGATGTCGGCTCATCGCATCCTGGAGCTGTAGAAGGTTCCAAGGGTTAGGCTGTTCGCCTATTAAAGCGGTACGTGAGCTGGGTTCAGAACGTCGCGAGACAGTTCGGTCCCTATCTGCTGTGGGCGTAGGAGATTTGAGGGGGGCTGTCCTTAGTACGAGAGGACCGGGATGGACGAACCTCTTGTGTTCCAGTTGTCTTGCCAAAGGCACGGCTGGGTAGCGAAGTTCGGTTGTGATAACCGCTGAATGCATATAAGCGGGAAGCACGCCCCAAGATGAGATCTCCCAACCCAAAAGGGTCAAGAAGGGTCCAGGAAGACCACCTGGTTGATAGGCTGGAGGTTCAAGCGCAGCAATGTGTGTAGCTTACCAGTACTAATCGCCCGTTCGGCTTGTCCATAGAATTAACTCTGCGCAGCAAATCACCGCCGCCTGGAGAACATTCAACGGTCAGCCAAGTAATTGACTTTAGGATCGTGAGAGTAAGCGGTCACGATCCAACCCAATCGGTTTCGTTGTGAAAAATCAAAGGTTGAATGGCGCCAGTTTGCCTCTTCATCGTTCGGTATTCGCCCGGGAGAAACCACCCGAAGAGCTGAAACCAGAATGGGAATGTGGCTGCGGGGAACTTCCCGCCAAGCGCCGTCTCAAGTTACAAAGGCGAACCCAGATCCTTCGGCATTAATGCCTCAGGATTTCGGCTGAAAGCTCCCGGCGCAAGACGCCTCACGCTTTCAAAACGCCTCAAGTTTCCGGTGACCATACTGCGAGGGTCCCACCCGTTCCCATCCCGAACACGGAAGTTAAGCCTCGCTGGGCCGATGGTACTGCGCGCGCAGGTGCGTGGGAGATTAGGTGATCGCCGGAATAATATTGAAAGGCCCACTCTTCGGAGTGGGCTTTTCTGTTTTGGGACAATTCCATTGAAGTCTCAAATCGAATTTAGTGAATTTCGACGCTGGTGGAGATACCATTTGGCAAAGGAATAGCAATGGTAGATGACCGCAACAGTCCGGCAACAAAAGGCGACCTCGCTGATTTGACAACGGAGCTTAAGAGCGAGCTCGCGAATCAGAAGGACGAGCTAGTCGAGGCGATCCGCGATAGCCAAACTGAGGTACTCAAGGCCTTCTACGGTTTTTCGCACACTGTCCAGGATCGTTTCAAGGAGGGTGATGATAGCGAGTCAGCGATCAAGCGCCGGATGACCACGCTTGAGTCCCGGATTCTTGAGGTCGAAAAGCGGCTCAATCTGCCACCGAACGCGGCCTAGGGGGAGATTCGAGGTGGGACCGCGCGACCTTGCGTATCTTCCATGGCCTCAATCTGGGCAAAGCGGAGAGGTGCTGGAAGCGCTCGAAGGCCCGCTCCACAAGTGATCGTTCTTTACGCCTTCTCTTTCAATTCTGAGAATTCGCGTCTTGTTTCTCGTGAGCTCTACCATGACGCCCAAATCAAGGCGATCTTGTAGAGAAACCACAGCCATAATGCCATTCAACATAGACAAGGTATCTAGCAGTCTGCCAATGATTGTTCAGTTGATGACCCGCCGAGAACGGGACAATGCTCAAGACAATCGCTGCGAAAGCCGCCGTTGCTTTGAGCGTAGCAATGATGCAGGCCCGAAGTCGGGCAGCTGCGTCTTCCTCGAATTCCTTTTCCTCTTCCTCAGTCGCAGCGGTTCGATCGGTTCTGCAAACCGGACATTGTCTTGTCCTCAAATAATTCATTCTTGCTTCTTCGTGTTGTTACTTCTGTCGTCGTCGGGTAGGACGTGGTCGGGGTCGGCGGTTACTGAGGCGATTGGGGTTTTGCTTTCGAGCGTCCAGGTGTAGCTCTTTTTGGAGAGCCACGTTTCTATTGGTAGTCTGATGCGGGTCTTGGTTCCGTCGGTGAAGACTGCTTCTACCGTCGTGGGCAGCACTAGCTGGCCGCGGTTGGTGATGGTCACCTGCTGGCCATCGATCTTGTCGACGGAGACGTCGTACTTCCAGTTATTCAGATACCAGCCTCGCCAAAAGAAGCCGAGGTCTTCGCCGCCTTCGCTTTGCATTTCGCGGAAGAAGTCGGAGGGGGAGGGGTGTTTGAAGGCCCAGTCGCGGATGTACTTGCGGAAGGCCCAGTCGAAGCGGTCGGGGCCGAGGATCTGCTCGCGGAGCAGGACCATGCCGTAGGCTCCTTTGAAGTAGCTGACGGGATGGCCGAGTTGCATGGGGTAGGAGTCGGCAGGCGCCATGATGGTTGGAGCGGTTGGGTCGTCGAGCACTTTAAGGATCGTGTCGGGGGGCTCGCCTCCGGCAGAGTATTCGGAGTCGCGCTTGGGGCCGTATTTGCCTCCGGCGTATTCGGCCGACTCTTCGATGTCGATGAAGGTGTTGAAGCCTTCGTCCATGAAGGCGTGGCGGCGCTCGTTGGAGCCGACGATCATGGGGAACCAGGTGTGGCCGAATTCATGGGCCGTGAGCCAGAAGAAGAATGGGCCTTTGTCGGTGACGCCGTCGAAGACGACTCCGGGATACTCCATGCCGCTGGAGAAGCCGGCGATGCTCACGGCGGCCGGCCAGGGGTAGGGATACCAGTGTTTGGAGAAGCGCTCGATGGTGTCCTTGGTGTATTCGGTGGACTTGTCCCAGGCGTCGGGGCCGGCGCTCTCGGGCGGGTAGACGCTCATGGCGAGCGACTTTTTGCCGTCAGGAAGGTTGATGCGGGCGGCGTCCCAAATGAAGGCAGGCGAGGCGCTCCAGACAACGTCGCGGGTGTTGTCCATGTGGAAGTGCCAGGTCAGGGTGCCGTCTTGTTTGGGGCGGCTTGCGGGGTCGTTGACTTCGGCGGCGGTGCGGATGTAGATGGTTGCGTCGCTGTTACTGGCCTGTTCGAGGCGCGCGATCTGGGTCTTGGTGAGGACGTCTTTGGGATTTACGAGCTCGCCGGAGCCGGCGACGATCATCTTCGAGGGCACGGTGACGAAGTAATCGAAGTGGCCGTATTCGAGGTAGAACTCGCTGCCGACGTAGGGGAGCGTGTCCCATCCGCGAAGGTCGTCGTAGACGCACATGCGCGGGTACCACTGCGCCATGTCGTAGATCTCGCCATCCTTCGTCGTTCCCCATGAGGTGCGGCCGCCCCATTCGCCGGGGATCTGGTAGTGGTACTTGATGTGGATCTTCAGTTGGCCGCCGTGGCCTTTCAGTGGGTCGGCGAGCCGGATCTGCATGCGGGTGTCGCTGACGATGTAGTCGGCCTTGGTCGTGTTCTTGCCGGAGACGATTTCTACGGAGTCGAGGATGTCGCCTTCGGTGAATATTGGCGCAGGTTGGGCGCGGCGGGGTCGGCGTTTGGTCGGCGCCGCCTGCCGAAGTTGAAGGCGTAGTGGCTGCGAGAGTCTTTTTGGTAGATGTTCTGCTCGAGCATCACCCACAGGCTGGTCAACGTGTCGGGGCTGTTATTGGTGTAGGTGATGGTCTCGTCGGTGTGGAGCTGCTTCGCCGCGGTGTCGAGGGTCGCGTGGAGTTCGTAGTCGGCTTCATTCTGCCAGTAGTTCGGGCCGGGCGCTCCATTGCTGGAGCGGTAGACATTCACGGGATCGGGAAGGGTGAGCGGGGCGAAGGTCAGTCGTGGATCGTAGGTCGACTCTGGGATTGAGCCGGCGGTCGACGCGGTCGCAGTGGTCGCCTGCGCTTGTGCTCCCGGAGTGTGAGGCAGCGCCATCGCCAGCAGGAGAGCAAAGGGTACACGATAGCATCGGCGCGGAGGGCGGACAGGTAGCAAATGGACCTCGCAAATGGAAGGTATTGGGAGACGTCTATTTGAACTATGGTCGCATACGATCTCGTTTGACTACTGTTCCTTAGTGGATTGGATAAAGGCCTCGCCAGCACGGTGGCTTTCAACGGAGTACTGAGACTAGCTCCGATCTCAACCTCTGTGAATCCCAAATAGTTTGATCTCCATCTAAGTGAGCAGCGGCAGGCTTGGGCTTGTGCAACTACACATCGATGCGGAGGGGTGAGTTCCAATGGGAAAGCTGGAAGGGAAGGTCGCGGTGATTACGGCGGCGACGTCGGGGATGGCGCTGGCGACGGCCAAGTTGTTTGTGGAAGAGGGCGCGTATGTGTTCATCACCGGGCGGCGGCAGGACAAGCTGGATGAGGCGGTGAAGGCGATTGGACGAAACGTCACGGGCGTTCAGGGCGATGCGGCGAACCTTGCCGATCTAGACCGGTTATATGAGACGGTGAAGAAGGAAAAGGGCCGGATCGATGTGCTCTTTGCGAGTGCCGGGCGGGGCGACATGGTGAAGATCGGCGAAATCACCGAGGAGCAGTTTGACGCGACGTTCGATTTGAATGTGCGCGGTACGCTGTTTACGGTGCAGAAGGCGTTGCCGCTCTTCAGCGATGGTGGCTCGATCTTCTTGAACGGATCAATTGCCAGCATTAAGGGCTTTCCGGCGTTCAGCGTTTACAGCGCGAGCAAAGCAGCGGTGCGGTCGTTTGCGCGAACGTGGCTGGTCGACCTGAAGGAGCGAAAGATTCGGGTGAATATTCTGAGCCCGGGAACGATTGACACTCCGATTCTTGATCCGCTGGGGCCGGAGGCGAAGGAGTATTTCAAGACGCTGATTCCTCGCGGTGAGATTGGCCGGCCGGAGGAGATTGCGACGGTGGCGTTGTTCCTGGCGTCGAGCGATTCGAGCTTCGTGAATGGTGTGGAACTGTTTGTGGACGGCGGTACGGCGCAGATCTAATACGTTCACCCTACAGTCTGGTATCGACGCCCCTCAAGGAACGATTTGAGGGGCGTTTGTGCGTCTAAGGTTTGACGAGAACTGCCTGGCCGGTGTGGAAGGCGGCGTGGCTGGTGCGGCTGAGCAGGATGGCGAGGCGGTTGCGGGTGGGGTCTTTGGCGAAGTCTTCGTCGGAGACGGCGATGTGCTTTTGCAGCCACTCCTCCGGAGTGAGTTTCTCGAAGATAGCGGTGAGCTTCGTGTTAACGTCAGTCCACGCCTGCTTGAGGTCGGAGGGGGAGAGTGGGTCAGGATGGGTTTTGTCGGGGTTGGTGATGTAGACCTCGTCGAGTTCGGGGTGCAGGCGTTCTCCGATATCGAGCAGCGAAAACATGCGGTCGTGGACAGCGGTGAGGTGGCCGACGAGATAGAGCAGGCGGTTGCGGCCGGGGGCGACCTGCTGCTGGAGTTGTTCGTCGGTGAGCGGCGCGATGCCTTTGCTGAAGCGGCCGATGATGAGCTTCCAGGTGCTGACCGCGGTGGTTGTCATGAGTTCTTCGTTAGTCACTTAGGAGTTTTCCTCGATCTGAGTCTCTGAACAAGACTCTCGGTAGATGCTGCGACGACGCTCTCGGTCGCTATGTCTTTCGATTCGACCAAGGGAGGTGTGGACTGTGCCGTAATTCGGTCTCATATGTAACACTTACGAAAGAGATGTATATAGTGGTCCAGCTCTTGCGCAGAAGCATTCCGATTCGGTTTGGTGCTGCGATTGCGGGTTTGGGAGTGCTCCTTGGCATGTCTCTGGCCGGAGAGCCCTTGGCGCGTGCGGCGTGTACCGCGACTCCGGCACTCGAGGCGCGAATTCATGACAATCCCGATGTAGGCGCCTATACCGACCTGGGTACGTGGTATGCGCAGCAGCAACAGTTTGAGTGTGCGAACCGGGCGTTTCGCGAGGCGCTGAAGCTGGACCCGACCTCGGCGAAGCTAAATTACTTTCTTGGACTCAGCCTCTTTTCCTCGCACCAGGCGGAGGCGGCGGTCGCGCCGCTGCAGCAGTCAATCCAATCGAATGCGAAGGCGATCCAGCCGCGGATTCTTTTGGCGACAGTCTTCACGGCATTGGAACGCAAGGACGATGCTGAGGCGCAGTGGCAGGCGGCGTTGCAGATTGATCCGGCCTCGACTGATGCGTTAGATGGACTCGCGACGCTACTGACAGATGGCGGGAGTCCGATGGCTGCGGTCGCACTGTTGAAGCCGGCACAGCGCGACGAAGACCTCAATATCGATCTGGCCCGTGCCTATGGGCAGGCCGGAATGCTCGATGACGCTGCGACGACCATTAAAGATGCGTTGGCGACTGATCCGTCGTCGCTGCGGCTGACCAATGCACTGGCGACTGTGTATGTGAACCAGCATCGTTACCAGGATGCGGCGAAGGTGCTGCATGACTTTGTGCAGCAGCATCCGGACGATCTGGATGCGCAGGTTTTCTACCTCAAGGCGCTGGTGCTGAACAGCAATACGGATGAGGCGCGTCCGCTGGCGAAGAAGCTGCTGGCGGCGATGCCGCACAACTTCGACGTGCTGTTGCAGAATGGAATGCTGGAACGACAAGCCGGGGATTATGCGGCCGCGCGCGACCACCTGCGCGAGGCGGTTGCGCTCGAGCCGCAGAGCTATGACTGCCGCTACAACCTGGGTGCGGCGCTGGCGCACCTGAATGACGCCCCTGGAGCGAAGGAACAACTGGAGAAGGCAATTGCGCTCGATCCGTCACAGGCCGAGGCGCACTTCCAGCTGGCCTCGGTGCTGCGGGCGCTTGGCGATACCGCGGGGGCGCAGGACCAGCTGAAGCAGTATCAGCAGCTGAACCGCGCCAGTGAGGCGCGTTCGGAGGCGAATACGAAATCGCAGCTGGCTGCGCAGAAGCTGGCGTCTGGCGATACGCAGGCAGCGATCTTGCTGTATCGAGAGGCCGTCGGGGCAACTCCTGACAACGCACTGCTGAATTACCAACTCGCGATGGCTCTGGATAAGGCTGGCGACCTAGCGGGCGAGCGCAGCGCTCTGGAGCAGGCGGTGAAGATCGATCCGACATTTGCGGTGGCGCAAAACGAGTTGGGGTATCTGCTCTCGCGCCAAGGCAGCGCGGCGTCGAACGCGGCGGCGGAGGGGCATTTCCGGCTGGCGGTGAAGGCGGCTCCCGAGTTTACCGTGGCGTGGATCAACCTAGCCGCTACGCTGGGCGCCGAGGCGCATTATGCCGAAGCACAGGATGCCGTCGCGACGGCGTTGCGGCTTGATCCGAAAAATGCGGATGCCCTGCAGCTCAATCAGCAGCTGAATGCGGCAATGCCGCATTAGCATTGCGGGTAGCGGGTTCACCGCGTGGATGGACTGCTCTACTCTTTGACAGGCATACTTCGGCTATGAGCCGACACAAAATCAGGGAGTGGACCCGTCGCGAGGTGCTGCGGAGCGCGCCCGCCCTGATGGCGCCCGCCCTGGTCTCTTTGGGGGCTTTAGGTCGGAGCCTGGGTGCTGAGTCTGGTGTTGCCGAGCCTATCGCGCCCTTTTCGAAGTTCACCGATGTAGCGAAGGCGGCCGGGCTTACCCAGACTATGCCGTACGGTGGGACGACCACTGTGAAATACATCGTCGAGTCGATGGGTGGTGGATGCGCCTTTTTCGATTATGACAACGATGGTTGGATGGACATCTTCATTATTTGCGGGCGCGAACTGGAGGGTGTTCCTACGGGCGCGAGCAACCGTCTCTATCACAACAATCGCGATGGCACGTTTAAAGATGTGACGGCGAAGGCCGGCCTTACTGATGCGGGCTGGGGCACCGGAGTTTGTGTTGGTGATTTTAACAACGATGGCTTTGAAGACCTCTTTGTCACCTACTACGGGCAGAACAAGCTTTACCGCAACAACGGCGACGGCACGTTTACCGATGTGACGGCGAAGGCGGGACTGCTGCATCCCGATACCCGTTTTAGCACCGGCTGTACTTTTGTCGACTACAACCGGGATGGGCTGCTCGATTTGTTTGTGGCAAATTATGTTGAGTTTGACATCAAGACCGCGCCGCTGCCTTCGCTGCAAACACCGAACTGCAATACAGAAGGAGTGGCCGTCCAATGCGGGCCGAAAGGGCTGCCCGCGACGCAACAATTCCTGTATCGCAACAATGGCGATGGAACTTTCACCGACGTGTCGACGGAGTCGGGAATCGCCGCCGCGCGCGGTTCTTACGGAATGACCGCAGTGGCCTGCGATGTGGACGAGGATGGGTGGCCTGACATCTTCGTCGCCTGCGACTCGACGCCGAGCTTTCTCTTCATGAACAACCACGACGGCACGTTTCGCGAGGAGGGGCTTATCCGCGGCCTGGCGGTAAGCCAGGATGGACAGTTGCTTTCGGGTATGGGCATCGGCCCAGGAGACTACAACCTCGACGGTCACATCGATTTTGCAAAAACTCATTTTCAGAACCAGGCGACTGGACTCTATCGCAATGACGGTAAGGGTGACTTTCAAGACGTGACTCTACCTGCCGGGCTAGGCCTGGAGACCCGCTTCATTAGTTGGGGAGTGGGTTTGACCGACCTGGACAACGACGGCAACCCCGACATTTTGCTCGTCGCCGGGACTGTCTATCCCGAGTTGGAGGCGAGGTATCCGAAGTACCCGCGGCGATGTCCCCGGATCGTCTTTCGCAACAATGGGAACGGCACCTTTACTCAGCTCGGGGAGGAGACCGGCGCGGCCATCTCCGCGCGTTATGTGAGCCGTGGATGCGCCTTTGGCGACTTCGATAATGACGGCGACCTGGATGTGGTGATCATGAACCAGAATGAGCCACCGTCACTGTTACGAAATGACGCTCCCCCGCATAATCATTGGCTGAAAGTGCGACTGGAGGGGACGCATAGCAACCGAAGCGCGATCGGTTCGCGGGTGGTGGTGCGCTACGGAGGCAAGGCGCAGGCGCAAGAGGTGATGAGCCAGGCGAGTTACCTTTCGTCGAACGATCCGCGGCTGCATTTTGGCCTGGGCGCAAACGCGAAAGCGGATGTGGAGGTGCGCTGGCCCGATGGAAAGAGCGAGAGCTTTCCGGGAGTGGCGGCGAACCAGCTGGTTACGATTCGCGAGGGCCAGGGAATTGTGAAGGGAAGGCCGTTTCGGTGATTCAGAATTAGTGCGTCGCCGCGCTTCCAGAATCCGAGTAGATGGCGATGTCGTGGTCGCGGACGGGGAGCTGGATCGTCTGGTTATTGGAGTTGGAGAAGAGCGCCTGCGACTTCTTTAGCGGCATGTGGCAGTCGACGCAGTTGTTGGCGATCTGCGGGCCCATGCTTGCGAATTTGCCACATTGCTGGGCCTTGTGGCAGTTGAGGCAGTGCTTCGAGAATGAGGCAGCGTCGCGCTCGACCTGATGGACGTTGTGGCAGGTGATGCAGGTCATGTTGCTCGAACGAAAGCAGCGGCTTTTTCTGAGCAGTTCGACCTGGTTGCCGTGAACGTCGACGGCGAGGTCGGCGTCCATGTCGGGGAGTTGGAGGTATTTGTCGAGCGCGTCTCCGGGCTGGAAGGACAGCGCCGGCTGAAGGGTATTTCCGAACCTGCGTGGCATAGTGCGCAGGCGTCGACCTGGCGGTTGCGCGGGAGCGAGGCTGGGTTGACGATGGCCTTTGGCGCGCTCGTCTTTAATGGATTAACGGGGGGCGGGGTGGTTGAGCTGTAGAGAGCGACGTGTTCGCGGCCGGGGCCGTGGCAGCGCTCGCACCCGATGCCGAGCGTGAGGCTGGTGGGGTCGTATTTGTTGGGCGGCGGCGCCAGCGACTTGAAGTAGCTGCCGTGGCACTCGAGGCAGCGCGGATAGATGGGGCGGTCGAAGCGAACCGCGCCGTCTTCGTAGCCGGGGCTGTTGATCCATTGATCGCTCCCGCTCCACCAGGAGACCGGCAGCTCAAACAGCTCGTCGCCCTTCCAGTAGAGGTAAGTTTGCGATTTGCGAACGCCGACGACGATGTCGAAGCGTTCGCTGAGCTCGATGTTCTTACCCGGCGAGACCTCGTCGACGGCGGTCTGATGAAATCCGTCGGCGTCGGCGGTCATTTTGAAATAGAGGGAAGGATTGGCGGTCTTGAAGAGGTTCGTTCCGGGGGTGAAGCTGCCGGCGATGGAGTGTGCGTCGGCTACGCGAGAGGTGAGGTGGTGGGCTGTGGCCTGGTAACTATTGAACTCTTCCGCGTGGCAGGAGCGACAGGCCTGGTCGCCGATGTAGTCTTCGCGGGAGGGCAGCCGCTTGTCGGTAACGGACGAGGCAGTGTGGTGACCCTGGGCTGGAGCGATGACGGGCACCGCCAGAGCGGAGATTAACACGCCAAATAACGCTTCAGCGAAAGCCGCTCGTATTGTGGAGAGGGTCGCGAAGAGTGACCTGGAGATTCTCTTAACTGCGCGTGGTTGAAAGATCCCGGAAGGCATCGTAGATCGCTGAGAACAGCTTATACTGGGCGGCGGGATGCGGCTTGCCGATGAGCTTGGTTGCGTGGCTGCGCTTTGGTCGTGCACACTCTTATTTGCCAGAGTGTGGAGGCGAATCGAGGTCATGTTCCTGCGTCCGAAGCTGGTGAAGACGGCTCTGGCGGCTGTGTTATTCGTGGGCGCGAGCGTTGCTGGTCGAGCCGCCTCGTGCACGGGGCCGGAGGCGCTGGAGGCGCGGCTTGCCGGTCATCCCGACGCGCAAACTCAAACAGAGCTGGGCGACTGGTTTGTGCAGCATGCACAGTCCGCTTGCGCGGTGGAATCGTATCGCGCCGCGCTGAAGATCGATCCGCACTTCCGTCCGGCGATCGACCGGATGGCCAAGGGACTTATCGCGAGCGGAGACTATTCCGCGGCGATCAATCTGCTGCATTCCGCGACACGTGATGAAGATCTGACCCTCGATTTGGCGACTGCTTATGGCAAGGCGGGGATGGCGGACGAGGCCTCTGACACTTTGGTCCGCGCGGTGAAGGCCAATCCATCTTCGGTAAAGCTCACCAGCGCTCTTGTAGTTCTGCTAGCGGGCAACAACCAGCTCGACGACGCTTACCGGTTGGCTGAGCACTTCTATCAGGCGCATCCGCATGATCTGGAGGCGGAGAAGCTGTATCTGCGGGTGCTGGTGGCGACGAACCAGACGCTGCAGGCGCAGCCGCTGGCGCGGAAGCTGCTGGTCGCGTATCCGCATGACGGCGAACTGCTGTATCTGAATGCGGTGCTCGAGCAAAAGGCCGGTGACTATGCCAAAGCGAAGGAGCATTTCGAGCAGGCTGTCGCGCTGGCTCCTGACTATGCCGAAGCGCGTTTCGATTTAGGCGTGGTGCTGGCGAGGTTGCAGGACCCTGCAGGCGCGAAGGTGCAGTTGCAGAAGGCGATTGAGCTTGGCGCGATCGAGCCGGAGGCGCACCTCGAGCTTTCGAAGGCTTTGCGAACCTCGGGTGAGACGGCGGCGGCTGATGAGCAGTTGAAACTTTATCAGCAGGCGATCCAGGGTAAGACGAACCGCGAGATTGCGGCGAGCAAGAGCGCCGATGCCGAGCAGACGTTGGATAAAGGTGATTCGCAAAAAGCGGTCTCGCTCTATCGGGAGGCACTTGAGGCTACGCCACAGGACGCCTTGCTCGAATACAAGCTGGCGATTGCGCTTGATCGCGCGGGCGATGAGACTGGCGAGCGGACGGCTTTGGAACAGGCGATTCAGATCGACCCGAATCTAGCGGTCGCGCAGAACCAGCTTGGGTATCTTTATTACGAGAGCGGCCAATATGAGAGCGCCGAAGAGCATTTCCGTCAGGCGATCCGCGCGAATCCGGATTTCGCGCAGGCGTGGGTGAGTCTGGCTGCGACGCTGGCTTCGACTTCGCGCTTTGCCGATGCGCAACAGGCGGTTGATCATGCGCTGCGGCTCGATCCACATAATGCCGAGGCACTGGCAATGAAAAAGGAGTTGCCGGTGTCGCATCCGTAGAGAGCTTCATCGCCGGAGTGGTGCGCTATTCTTGAATCGATGCGCATCGTTGTCCTGTTTCTGCTTTTTTCTTCTGCGCTTGCCTCTGCGCAACAGCCAGACCCCGACCGGCTTTTCGGCAGTGCAATTGAGGCGCAGCAGCGCGGCGATTACTCGACTGCCATTGAGGACTATCAGAAGCTGTTGAAGCTTCGTCCGAAGATGGTCGAGGCCCGCGTGAATCTTGGCGCGGCGTTGGCCCATATTGGGCGATTCGATGACGCGATTGCGCAATATCAGCTCGCGCTTCCCGACGTTCCGGACAAAGACGCGGTGCACATGAATATCGGGCTCGCCTATTACAAGAAGGGCGATCTTGCGGATGCCATTCGTGAGTTCGAGATCGTGCAGAAGTCGCGCCCGCTCGATCCGCAGCTAGCGATCCTGCTGGGCGACAGCGAGGTGCGGTCGGGCAAGGGTGCGGATGCCGTGGCGATGCTGACTCCACTCGAGGCCGAAAACGCGGGCAATCCTGATTTCGAATATGTGATGGGCACGGCGTTGGTGGCTGCGGGGAATCGCCGTGATGGCGTGGCGCGACTCGAGAAGGTGGCGCAGGCGACCAATAGCGCGGATGCTTACTTTCTGGCCGGCTCGACTTACATGTCGCTGAATGAGTTTGAGCATGCGCGCAAAGACCTTGAGGCTGCGCTGGCCTTGAATCCAAAATTGCCTCGCATCAACACGCTGGTGGGCATGGCGAGGGACCGGACCGGAGATCCGACGGCGGCGGAGCCGGCGTTTCGCGCGGCGCTGGCCATCGATCCTAATGACTTTGACGCCAACTTGTATCTCGGGGCGGAGCTGCTGAAACGCCGCGCTGTTGAAGAGGCGAAGCCTTATCTGGATAAGGCGATGGCGCTCAACCCCTCGTCAACCATGGCCCGCTACGAAGAGGGAATGTGGCAGAGCAACTCGGGCAAGTATGAGGAGGCTGCTAAAGATCTCGAAGAAGTCGAGAAGGAAGATCCGAACTGGCTGGAGCCTCATGTTGAGCTCGCGACGGTTTACTATCGCCTGCATCGCCCCGCTGACGGCGCGAAAGAGCGGGCGATCGTCGACAAACTTACAGCCGAGCAGCAGACGCAGATGCCGCGTAAGCAGTAATTACCTGATGACATGAGGATCAGTTTGGAAAGGGTTCGCCTGTTTTCGCGATCCGGATCTGGTGGTCACTGAAGTGCATCAAGCCATTGGGCAGCGCGACTTTGGGCATGTGGCAGCTGACGCAGTTCGATTTTGCGACCGGGCAGACCTTGCCGTGGGTTTCGCTGGGAGCGCTTGTGGGCAGCAAAGGTGCGTGGCAGGCAAGGCACTTTCGGGTCATAGTGGGCCGGCGAATCGCGTACCAGCTTCTTGTGCGGATCGTGGCAGGCGACGCAGCTGATCCTGGGGTCGGAGCCGTCGAAGCATTTGCTATTGGCGAGACGGTAGGGCTGGAAGCGAACATCGGCCTGGCCATGCCAGTGGCTGCGCACCACTGTCTCCCAACTGCGATGGCATTGTCCGCAGAAATTCGACAGGTCTTCGGTGGTCAGGCTGCCGAGCTTCTTCGGCACGGTGCTCATGTCGCCTTTGACCACGCCGGCGAAATGGGCGCTGGCGCCGATGTGGCAGTGTTCGCAGGTGACACCGGGTTTGGCGGAGGCTAGGTTGAATTTGTGGTCGACGACGGCGCCGGAGGTGTGGCAACCGAAGCAGACCTTTGCTTCTTCGTCGCCGATCGGGCGGCCGACGGCTTCTTCTAGGTTTTTCGGGCGCCATAGATCGTCGCCAGTGGTGATGTCGAGGCCGTTGATCTCAGGGGTAAAAGCTCACCTGGCTTTCAAATAGCTTGCCATTGCGCTCGAGGACCCAGGTCTGCGCCTGGGAGCCGAGCGCCCAGAGGATCGGAATGGTGATGCTGTTTGTGCCGTCGCTGACCGTGTAGAGGCTCTGCCCGTTGCGGGTCTCGACGGTATAGGTGTAGCCGGCGCTCTTGAAGGTCATTTTGGGGTGGTCAGTGAGAGTCGGATTGTTGCCGGGCAGCTCAGCCGCGCGGCCCATCTGTGTGTCGGCCTGACCAGCAGCCTGGTCGGTGTGGCAGGTGGCGCAGGTAATGGTGGTTGGCTTTGTCTGTGCGAGGGCGACGTTTGAGCCTAAAGCGAGAAGGCAGCATGCGGTAAGGAAATAACCAGCAAGGGGTTTAGGGGCAAAGGGACTGCTAGCAAGAGCACTACGGAGTGGCACTGGTTGCGGCCCCTCCGGTGGAAAGTTGCAGGCAGAGCAGGCGTTCGCGACGGGCGTCGTCCTTGCGGCCGAGCCTGGAGTAAGCCTTGGCCAGCGTGAGGTGGGCTTCGAGGTTTCCCGGTTCCAGTTGCAAGACTTTTTCGAGGTGCGGCAGCGCTGCAGTGGTATCTCCGGCCTCGACCATCGCCCTGCCTAACACCAGTTGGCCCATGGCGAGCGTTGGATCTTCGGCGACGGCCTTTTGCGCGACCGGAAGGGAATCGCCGTAGTTGCCCTGAATGCCATAGGCCCAGGCCAGCATGGCGTTTGCCACGGCGCTGTTGGGCGAGATGGTGAGCTCCTGCTGGAACTGGGCGATCGCTGCATCGGGGTGAGTCGCGAAGAGCAGATATCCAAAGAGGTAATGAACGTTGGGAGTGTTGGGATAGCGCGCGAAGAGCTGCTGAAAGGCGTCGTGGCCGCCATCCATATCGCCGCCCATGACCTTGGCCGCGGCCGCGCCCGTCATGGCGATCAGCTCCGCTTGGGCTGGATCGGCATCCTGGGGGAAGACCGGCATCCGCAAGCCGGCAAGGCCGATAGCGGTGGTGAGTTCGGGGTTCTGCTTGCCCTGCTTGACGAAGTTGGTGTATTTCCCTATCGCTTCTTCAAAATAGCCGAGCCGGGTGAGCAGCAGCGCTTCGTGATAGAGAAGAATCTCCGCGTTACGGGGCTGTGCGGCTGCGCCGAGGGTGATGCCGTGCTGAATGTCGCCAAGCGACTCGTTGAATTGGCCAGTCTCGAACTCGCAGAGGCCGCGGAGGGCCAGCGCCGCACCGCCATTCGGTTTTAATTCGATGAAATGGGTGAGGGCGTCTCGCGCCGGAGCGAACTGGTTGGCTGCGTACTGCAGGACGCCGAGAAACCACCAGCCATCTGGCCACTGTGGGTTAAGTTCGACCGCTTTGGTATAGAGCTGAATGGCAGAGGCGGTGTCTCCCTGGTTCCGCGCCGCGGTGGCGCTGGCTACGATTGAGTCGAAATTCGGCGGAGGCTGCTGGCCTTGCGCCGCAGTGGTCATGCAAAGAACGGCAGCCAAGGCCAACGCGAACGAGGGGGGACGCGAGAGAGAATCCACGGATTTGCGCAGTATTGAACCGAGTGAGGTTGGCAGATCCCGATAAACTTCGCACAACCGCTCAGACATCGCCGATAACGAAAGAGGGCCCATGACGCAATCTATGCACCGGTTTCAAGAGAGTCTCGCCGATTGCGAGAGGGAGCCCGGCGGCATCTTGACGATACCAAAGACGCCGGGCCAATGTCTCAATGAGTCGCGGAGGAGTTTCGCAAGGTGATAGTATCGATCTCGTTGTCTGCGGCTGCCCTTGAGGGGGATATTCGCATTTCGGGCTCAAAAAAGGTCAACGGTGTTTGTTAATTTGATAACGATTTATCTCTCCCCAAAAAAAATGTTGACAGCCGTGTTCGAGCAAGCGTATCAACAATGCGATGTATCTGATAACGATATCAGGGGCAAGTAAATCGATCTACGCCGTGGAATTTCCATGGGGTGTCTGATTTGGGTCCCCCGGACTAAACCGATATAAAGCACAGATAAAACAGGACTTAAAGCGATTTAAAGATTGTATCAAGGGCGCCGAAATAGTCAGATGGCGCAGTAGATTTGAGCAACTTTCCGGCCGATATTTCATGCCGGATTGAGACGTACGAGCGCTTGCAGTGGCTTAACTATCGTTTTGACGCGCAACGCTGAAGGATTTTTTTGGGAGGCAATTCATGAAGCAACACAGCAGAAGCAGCCGCAAGCTGCCGTTTTTCTATGCGCTTGCATGGCTACTCGGAGCGGTTCTCGCTCTCTCCGGTCTTAGTTCCAACGCCCAACAACTCACAGGCACTATCAGCGGGACGGCGTATGACCAGTCCGGCGCAGTCGTGCCCAAGGCGAAAGTAGTGCTCAAGAACGAGGCCAGCGGCGACGAGCGCGATACGGTGACCGGCAACGATGGTCACTTCGTTATCACTGCCGTGCAGCCGGGGAGCTACTCGATCGAGGTTTCGGCAACGGGATTCTCGAGCTGGCAGGAAAACAGCATTGTCATGAACACCGGTGACAGCCGTGATGTTCCGAACATCAAGTTGAATGTCGGCGGAAACTCGACGCAGGTCAATGTGGTAGCCGGTGCGGACGCGATCGTGCCGACCGATACCGCAGAGATCAGCCAGTCGATCAATACACAAATGATCAACGACTTCCCGCTCCAGGGCCGCGATGCCGGCGAGTTGATCAAGATCATGCCGGGCATGGCGCTCAACAACGGCGGCAGCCAGGGATCCGGCTTCAACGACAAGCTGGTGGGCACGAACAACGGCCCGGTCGGCGCATATTCTTCCAACGGCACCCAACCCTACGGCACCATGGCTTACATGCTCGACGGCGCCAACCTGGTCGACCCAGGCAACGCCGGAACCCAGATCGCCAATATCAACCAGGATATGGTGTCGAGCATCAAGATGCTGATCTCGAACTACGGCGCGGACTATGCCAAGGGGCCGGTGATCTTCCAGGCGTTCAGCAAGAGCGGTGGCAGCCAGTTCCACGGTGAAGGATATCTGTACGTCCACAACGCCGTGCTTGACTCTGTGGATGCTTATGAAAAGAGTCAGGGTCTGACCAACGCGGCCGAGAGTTACTACTACATGGGTGGCAATGTGGGCGGCCCGATCATCTTCCCCCACTTCGGATACAACAAACACCGGAACAAGCTCTTCTTCTGGGGCGGCTATGAATACATGAAGCAGCAACCAGCCGGTACGGCCTTCAACTTCAACGTGCCGAACAGCTGTCAGCTAGCTGGCGATTTCAGCAACACGACCTGCCCGGTATCTGCGGCCACGATGAACGCCCAGCAAAACTTCTACAACCCACTCTCCCAGAACCTCCCGACCGGGGGGACAGCAACCTCGGTTCCGGTCAGCTCATTCGACCCGAATATTCCGGGCATTCTGAATTTCTACAAGAACCCCGGCGGAAGCGCGGGCCACTTCCAGACGCCTAGCTCCACCAATGGATACAACGATTATTTCTATGCCAACGCCACCCCTCAGAACCGCTGGGAAGCTACCGGCAAGGTCGATTACGCAATCAGCGACAACGACAAGGTCACTGGTTCCTATACTTATCAGAGAGAATCGGATATTGCTCCGATCTCGATCTGGTGGTCGCCCGCCTGGACGCTGCCGTATCCGACTGCGGCGGCCTCGACGACCAACGCCTACGTGATCAATACCAACTACACCCACGTCTTCAGCCCCACGACGACCAACGAGTTCGTCTTCACCTGGTCACACTTTACGAATCCATACAAGCTAGAGAACCCCTCGCTGGCTTCCCGCGCAACAACGGGCTTCAACGTGAACGGACTCTTTGGCCACACCACCAAGCAGATCCCCAACTTTGAAGGTCCATGGGGCGGCGAGTTGGCGAACCTTTCGCAGTACTCCTTCTCGACCGGCGCCTTCGGCGCCACCAAACAGGTCCCGGCGTTCTATGACAACTTCACCAAGATCATCGGAACCCACACTTTGAAGACCGGCTTCTACTGGGACCTCAACGAGAACATCCAAAACAATACCAACGCTGATAACGGCACCTATAACCTCGCCCAATATAGCCAATACAGCACCACCAATTTGGTGGCCGACCTCGAGCTAGGCCGAGTTGACAACTATGGACAGGCAAGCGAAAACCCAGTATATGGGGAGAAATTCCATCAGTGGTCGATTTATGGACAGGATTCCTGGAAGGCGGCCCGATCGCTGACCGTCAACATTGGATTCAGACTTGACCACATGGGCAACTGGTACGGCTACTCGCCGTCGCCATACCCCGGAATCCAGGTCTTTGATCTGACCAATTTCGTCAACAGTTCCACAGCGCCAGCGAATACCGGTCTGCTGTGGCATGCCACCGACTCAGCCATCCCCAACTCGGGCTTCCCGTCTCAACTCTTCCACTTCGCGCCTCGAATCGGGTTTGCCTACGACGTCTTCGGCAATGGCAAAACCGTCTTCCGCGGCGGCTATGGGACCTACTACTACCCAATCGCTGTCAACGACGCCTCGAACGCGGCTGGAGGGCCACTGAGCGTGGTTAGCTATACGACCCCGGGCAACGGCTTTGAAGGATACGCCAACCTCACCGGCCCGACTTCGGCTCCCTCCAACTCTGTTTACCAGAACGGGGCGACCAACAACGTCTCGGGCGATCAACGAGGAGATAACCGTTCGCCCTTCACGACCAACTGGAATGCGACTGTCTCGCAGGCGCTGCCGTGGCGTTCCGTCTTTGAGATCTCGTATATCGGCAACCGAAGCGCCAACGAGTTCATTAACGGCGCGAACAGCAACCTGTTTAACCTGAACAACATCCCAACCGGCCGCATCTTTGGGCCTGATCCGACGACGGGCTACGCGATTTCTCCAAACTCACCTGCGTGCGGCGGAACAACCGGCAGCCTGTATTGCGCGGCCAACCCGAAGGCCTACACGGGCTATAACTCCAACAATTACCGGCCCTACGTCGTCTACCAGAACATGTATATGCAGACCCATGCCGGGTACGCTAAATACAATGGCGTGCAACTCTCGTGGCAGAAGCAGTCCGGTCCCGTGACATTCATCGCGAACTATGCATTCAGCAAGGTTCTGGGTACTCGTGATGGCACCACCGATAACGGCAATGGCAACGGAACTGGCGTCGATCCGTTCGTGCTGTCCAATAACTACGGACCGCTGGCGTATGACCATACCAACATCATGAACCTGACTTACAACTGGTCGCTGCCCAACTTCATTAAGGACGAGAGCAGCGTGGGAATGAAGCTCCTAGGGGGAACAATCAACGGCTGGAAGATCTCAGGCTACACTACCTTCCAGGAAGGCTCGCCAATCCAACCGAACGCAGGCGGCAATTTCAATACCAGCTTTGCCAGCGGGCTGACTGTCCCGACGGTAGGGAACCCAACCCTTCCCGACAACAGCATCAAGCTGCCCAATGGCCTGGTCTCGACTTCTGTCACCACGTCGAGTTGGTTCGGTTCCAGCGCGTACAACGTGCTGATTCCGGCGCTCTCCTGTAATCCACTGAGCGGGCTCCATTCCGTCCACACCGGCGACGGCGGCCAGAAGATGAGGTTCAACCCGGCCTGCTTCACAACTCCGGCTTATGGTCAGCAGGGTCCCCTTGTCCTGCCGTATATGAGGTATCCGAATTACTGGGACAGCGATCTGGGTATCTACAAGAGCTTCCATATCACGGAGAGCCAGAGCATTCAGTTCAAGGCCTCGGCCACCAACTGGCTGAACCATCCGCTGGGGCAGTTCAATCTGACCGGGAACAACAACGATATATCGCCAAACCTCCAGCAAAGCAGTGGAGGCATAGTCTCCATTGCGCCAAGCAACACCAATCCGGGAACTACCGGCGCTCCGGCATTCAAAACCGGATCACGTTTCGTAACCCTCGCGCTGAAGTACTACTTCTAAGCAAGAATCCAGTAGTATTAGCCCAAGGGGCGGCGTTCGCGCCGCCCTTTGTTTTGTGACTATGCATTTTCTAAACCGAGCGATCACGCCAGTCTGCGCTGCGCTTCTGTTGGCCGTCGCAGCCGGCGCGCAACAAGCAGCGCATCCCGCAACGAAAGAATCTCCAATTCAGTTCGAACTGCAGAAGATTCCCTTCCATTTGGAGAATGACGAGACGCCGGGGAAGAACGCTCCAGAGGCCATGGGCGGCGGTGTCGCGGTCTTCGATTACAACGGCGATGGGCGTCCGGATATTTTCTTCGCCAACGGCGCGAATATCGCCACGCTCAAGAAGGACGAGCCAAAGTACCGCAATCGCCTCTTTCGCAACGATGGCAAGGGCGTCTACACAGACGTGACGGACGCCGCGGGCGTGGCGGGAACGGGCTATGACATCGGCGTGGCCGTCGGGGATTATGACAACGATGGCCATCCGGATTTATTTGTGGCGGGCGTGTATAAGAACACGCTTTACCACAACAACGGCGATGGAACGTTTTCGGATGTGACCGTGAAGGCCGGCCTCAACCGCTCGAACGATCCCGAGTTCGGGCCGCTTTGGTCGATCACGGCCGCGTGGGTCGATGTTAACAATGACGGGCTGCTCGACCTCTTCATCGTGAATTACATGCAGTGGAAGTATTCGGACCAGCCGCTGTGTTCGTATCGCGGCGTGGCCGATTACTGCCATCCAAAGTTTTATAAGCCGCAGCCGAATCAGCTCTTTCTCAATAATGGCGACGGCACCTTTCGCGACGTCTCGGTAGAGTGGGGGATTCGACAGCACCCGGGCAAGGGGATGGGCGTGGGTGTGGCAGACTACGACCTTGATGGCCGTCCCGATCTTTTTGTGACGAACGACGCGTCGTACAACTCGCTCTTCCACAACACGGGCAGTAAGTTCGACGAGGTTGCCTTCGAGGCGGGGGTCGCTCTACCGGAGGATGGCAATTTCATCTCCGGCATGGGGCTGGATTTCAACGATTACAACAACGACGGCTATCCCGACATTATCTATGTGGCGCTGAACAACCAGACGTTTCCGCTGCTGCAAAATACGGGCAAGGGAGACTTTCGCGAGGTCACGACGCCGAGCGGCATGCGGGAGGCGACGCTGCGTATGGCCGGATATGGCGCGGCGTTTATCGATTTTGACAACGATGGCTGGAAAGATATATTCGTCACCCGCGGGCATGTGGAGTCGATGCCGCTGCCCGGCGCGGAGATCGACGAGTTCAATACTGTCTTCCGCAATCCCGGCCCGGAAGTGAACAAAGGGGGGAAGTGGATTCCGTTCACTGAGGCAGCGGGTCTGGCCGCAGTTCCGGCGGCGAGACATCGTGGCTGCGCCTTCGGCGATCTGGATGGCGACGGACGGGTCGATGCGGTGGCCACAGCTCTCAGCGCCGATGCGGAGATATGGATGAACCGCAGCCCGAACTCCGGACATTGGCTCGACATCGCACTGCGCGGCACGAAGAGCAATCGTGACGGTATTGGCGCGCGCATCAAGGTGGTGAGCAAGAGCGGCGCGCAATACAACCATATGACCACCAGCGTCTGTTACGCATCGTCGAGCTATGGGCCGGTGCATTTTGGGCTTGGTCCGGATACGCGCGCCGACTCGATTGAAATTCATTGGCCTTCGGGCAGGGTGCAGACCTTGCATGATGTCGCCGCCGACCAGGTGCTCAAGGTTGAGGAGCCAGCAAGTTAGTCGGGCCTCGAGGCCGTTTTGAGCCCGGACTACCTTGGCAAGGTGAGCGGTTTTCCCGGCGGGTTCTGAACGTATCCGAAATGGGTTTCAAGCTATCTGAAGATTTGAAGCAATCTCAACAGGAGTGTGCCCAACCCACGCTAAATTGATGTACCCTTACCTCGTCTGCGGAATGCATCGCTCCTCTCGCCCGTGCTCTTAAAGACCGCAAGATCTGCATGGTTTTTGATGGAACAGCACAGCGACTATCGATGTCGGCGCAAGGTTAGAGGAGAAGCGCTTTGGGTTGGTGAGTTCACGGTCTAAGGGAGGTTTCTGTGCGCCAGCGCACCTTCTCTTCTTCAGCTTCGGTAATTATGCTTAGTTGCCTTGTGGCCACTGCTCCTCGCGCCGTCAGTCAGACCGCAGTCCCGGATTCAAGTGGCCGCCTCGTTTTCAAAGCGAACGCGCGGATTGTCGTTCTCGACGTCGTGGTTACCGACCGTGACGGCAAACCGGTGCAGGGACTGAGCAGGGCAGACTTCACGATCTCGGAAGATGGCAGCCCGCAACAGATCACCTCTTTTGAAGAGCACGATGCGGGGCCGACGATGCCCGCGGCTTTACCTGATCTTCCGCCGAATATCTTCACGAATATTCCGAGGGTGAAGCCGGTGGATTCGGTGACGGTGCTGCTGTTCGACTCGCTGAATACTCCGCTTGCAGACCAGAGCTTTGTGCGTGCGGAGATGCTGAAGTTCCTGAGGACGGTGCAGCCCGGACGGCGGATCGCGATCTTTTCGCTGGGAACGCGATTGCGCTTTGTCGAGGGATTTAGCGACGATCCGGCGGTCTTGGCCGCGGCTCTGAATAATTCGCAGAATGGCTCAAATCCGCGCCAGTCGGCGCTGCTGCTCTCGAGCAGCGAGAACGACGCGAACCAGCAATCGCTCGGAGTGATTTACGGCAATTTCGCGGCAAATCCTTCCTCTGTCAACCTGCTGTCGATGCAGTCGGTAATGCAGTTTCAAGCGGAGCAGGCGACTTTCAAGGTCGATGAGCGGGTGCATTTGACGCTGGAGGCGCTCGAAGAGCTTTCGCGGTATCTGGCTGGCATTCCGGGCCGCAAGAACCTGGTCTGGTTCTCGGGCGGCTTCCCGCTGAATCTATTTCCCAATCCCGACCTGCAGGATTCTTTCGTTACGGAGCGGAAATATGAGCGGCAGGTACAACACGCGGACGCGCTGCTGAGCTCGGCGCAGGTGGCGATTTATCCGGTGGACTGCTGGCGGTGCTTCGACCGACTCGCTCTATAACAACGAGGCCGGTTTCAACGGAAAGATCAACATGCAAGAGGCCGTCAATACGGTGATCACTCACCCCAGCCAGCCCACGACGCAATCGTTCGGCGAGCAAGCGGTGAACGCACAGATTGACAGCCTGCAAAAGGACTCGGTGCAGCGCAACGCCGACCACACGGCGATGGACGTAATTGCCCATAACACGGGCGGCGAAGCCTTCTATAACAACAATGGTCTGCAGAATGCGGTCGCCCGCGTTCTGGACCACGGCGCGCGCTTCTATACCGTCACGTATACGCCCACCAATTCCGCCAGCGATGGGCGCTACCGGAAGATCGCGGTGAAAGTGTCGGCGCCGAACTCGGAAGGGGTTAAACTTGACTACCGGCGAGGGTATTTCGCAGCCGATGCGAAGACGATGGACACAGCATTGATCAAGCCCGGGAACGATCCGCTGCATCCGTTTATGGGGCCCGGAATGCCGGCTTCCACGCAGATTCTCTTTGCTCTGCGGGTGAAAACGGGACCGGTGTCATCTACGCTGGAGGCGACTCCGCAAATGGAGCAGCATTCTGCTCCGGCGGGTACTGATGCGTGGGGCAAGATCCAGATGACAACCCACACCGATGTGGTGCCCGGCTTCGAAAACAGCACTGCCGCCCACGCCGGAGATAACCCTAAGCTCAAAGGAAAGCTCACCCGTTACAGCGTAGATTTCGTGGTGATGGCAAGTGGGCTCGAACTTGACCCAGGCGCAAATGGAAGCCGCCACGGCGCGATAGAGTCCGCGCTGGTCGCTTATGACCGCGAAGGAAGGCCGGTGAACTGGCTGGCGCGCGAGGTCGACCTTAATATGGACGCGGCGCAGTATGCGAGCGCCCGCCAGAACGGCGTCAATTTCCGCTTTGATATCGACCTGCCCAAAGAGGCGGTGACGCTGCGCAGCGGCGTCTACGACCTTCAATCGAGCCTGACTGGGACGCTGGAGGTTCCTCTTAGTAGCATTTTGATAGGAAAAGCTCCCGGGCTGAAGTCGCGATAAGCGTAGCGCCGCCTTTCCGGTTCTGCGTGCGAGGAGATCCGTCTTATTTCTTATTCTTTGGTGGCTTGGGTATGGAGTATCCATGCCGCGCCTGGATCTGCAGGCCGGGTTGAGCCACTTTTACTTTCAGGCGATGGTAGACGCCGTCCGGCTTGAAGTTGGGGGGTGAGATGTCGATCAGGTACAGGTGCTCTGGTGCCGCGGCGAGTTCCTGTAGTCCTGTGTCCAGGTCATTGCTGTTGTGGAAGAAGGTTCCGCCAGTGCCGTCGGCGAGTTCCGATAAGGGGTTCTCATCGGCTTCCAGGGTGCGACGGCGGATTTCGGATTGATAGTATGGGTCCCTGCTGTCGTCTTGGCTGGCGGTCATCGAGGTCGTATATAAACCTCGGGCGTCGAGTGTGCTGATAATGACGTTGGCGCTTGCGGCGATATCAATGATCTGCGATTCGAAGGAGAGAGTGTCGGATTCGACCGACAGGAAGCCGGGTGAGACCAGGACCAGTGTGGCTTGTCCCGGCAGATTGGCCATGGCGCGGACCAAAGACCGGATTACGGCATAGGTTGCCTGCACATCCTGATGGCCAACCATCACCACCTGCCTTGCGGCCGAGTCCGCCAGTCTCTCGGCGGCATCGATGTCGCGCTGCGGGTCCATACCTGGGTTGCAATTAAAGACTTGCCGCACCGCCTCGGCGAGCGCTCCGCTGTCGTGCTTATCCTCGATGAGGTCGGCCTGATAGTACTGAATGTAAGGGCAATCGGCGCTGACGGTGTGGTAAAGACCGTTCAGTTTCAGGCCCGTGATCGCTTCTTGCAACTTGGCGCGATCGCGGGTGATGCCGGTGTTGGTTTTGCCAGAGATCGAGATAACGGCGGCATAGTCCGACTCGCCGAGAGACTCGGCCACAGCCTTCTCCCCGGCTTTCTGGACGTAGGGTAGGTCTCCCGCTTCGAGGTGCATGTCGTCGAAGAGAAAGACGATAAATCGCGGCCGGGTTGGTGGCGGAATCGCGGATTGCGGGGCCGGCGACCCATTGCCGGCAACGGCTTTGGCTGGCGGCGGTTGCCTGCTTTCGATCATGAACCCCGTGATTGGTTCGGGCTTGCCGTTGTCGAAGATCTGAAAGTCTTCCTTCTTGAGATTGCCGACTGCGCGACCCTGCTTGTCGCGGACGACGACCGGAATCAGCACTCGATTGACGTTGACGGTGATCGTGGGCGGCGAATTTGTGGGAGCCGGTGCTTGTTGCGCAGTAGAGCGGACACAGGAGGCGATCATGGCACAGACTAAAACGGCAGTCACGCTCTGTGGTCGGCCTGGCTGCATCCGGGAACTCCTTCTCGACAGAACACAGTTTATTCTTGATTGCCGATTGCCGGGAGGTTAGAGCGCTTGTTGGCGAGGGGATTTTCCCCTATCATCAACGCTATCAGGGCGCTGAGCGCGGCAGGCCACGGGGGCCGGCAACCGCGGCGCATCGCCCCGGTTCGTCAAACATGATCGGGGCAGAAGGATGCCCCCTTGAAGACGATCATTGAACCCTTCCGCATTAAATCCATTGAGCCTATTCGAATGACTACGCGCGACGAGCGGCGTGAACTACTGGCTGCGGCGCATTTCAACCTCTTTGGGCTGAAATCGGAGGACGTGCTGATCGATCTGCTGACCGACTCCGGCACCTCGGCGATGAGCGCACGGCAATGGGCTGCGGTGATGTATGGCGACGAGAGTTATGCGGGATCGCCTTCGTTCCTGCGCTTTGAGGCGGCGGTGCGGAACCTGATGCCGTTCCGGCATATCATTCCGACGCATCAGGGGCGGGCTGCCGAGGCGATCTTATTTCACCTGCTGGGTGGGCCGGGGCGTAAAGTGCCTTCGAATACGCACTTCGACACGACGCGGGGCAACATTGAGGCGACGGGCGCCGAGGCGATTGACCTGGTGATCCCGGAAGGGCGCGATCCGCAGGCGTTGCATCCGTTCAAAGGAAATATGGATGTCGGGCGGCTGGCGGAGTTTCTTGCCGAACATGGCGACGATGTGCCGTGCGTAATGCTGACGGTGACCAATAATGCGGGCGGCGGCCAGCCGGTAAGTTTGGAGAATATTCACGAGGTAGCGGCGCTGGCGCACAAACATGGCAAGCCTTTCATCATCGACGGTTGCCGGTTTGCGGAGAATGCCTGGTTTATCAAGACGCGGGAGCCGGGCCAGTCGGGGCGAACGGTAACTGAGATTGTTCGCGAGATGTTCGCCGAGGCCGATGGCATGACGATGAGCGCGAAGAAGGACGCCTTCGCGAATATCGGTGGCTGGCTGGCGCTGAATGACGATGCTCTGGCTGAACGGGCGCGGACGCGGCTGATTCAAACGGAGGGGTTTCCGACGTACGGCGGGTTGGCCGGGCGCGATCTGGATGCGATCGCACAGGGGCTGACTGAGATTGTGGATGAGGCATATCTGGCCTACCGGATTCGGACCAATGAATACATTGGGGAGCGGCTGATGGCGATGGGGATTCCGGTGGTGCGGCCTACTGGTGGGCATGCGGTGTTTGTGGATGCTCGGGCGTGGCTGCAGCACATTCCGCCGCTCGAGTATCCGGGGCAGACGCTGGCTTGTGCACTTTATGAATTTGGCGGGGTGCGCGCGTGCGAGATCGGGACGGTGATGTTCGGGCGTTCGCCGGATGGGACTGAGAATCCGGCGGCGATGGACCTGGTTCGGCTGGCGATGCCGCGGCGGGTTTATACGCAGTCGCATGCCGACTATGTGGTTGAAACATTTGGGGAAATTGCGGCGGAGAAGGAAAAGCTTCCGGGGTACAGGATTGTGTGGGAGCCGGCGGCCCTCCGGCACTTTACGGCGAGGTTTGCGCCACTCCGACAGGACTCATAAGCCGCTCCGCCTGTCGAGGAGAGGAATCATCAGCGGCTATCATTCTTCCTGGCTTGAACCGTCATCCATATAAAGCGGTTGACAACATACTATGCAATGCATAGTATGTTGTCGTGAAAGAAGCAGCGCCACCAACGCCGGAAAGTGCAGAGAAGTGGGAAGTCCAGCTGCGCAAGGGTTCGCTTGAGCTGGCGATCCTTGCCGCACTGTGGAAGAGCCGTCTCTATGGGCTTGAGATTCTGCGCCATCTTGAGAGCAATTCCGACCTCATCGTCGTCGAGGGCACAGTCTATCCGCTTCTCAACCGCCTGCGGACGATGGGACTGGTCGCGTCCGAGTGGGTCGAGTCCGAGTTCGGACATCCGCGCAAGTACTACCGGCTCACTCCCGCCGGTCGCCAACGCGCCCTAGAGATGACCCGCATCTGGGCGAGATTCTCGGCCAGCATGACGAGCCTGCTGGCGCCACTCGAAAAGGAAGTGAGCACGGAAACAAAAGAAGGAATAGCGCAGGAAGCGAGGAGGTAAAAACCATGACCATCACGGCCGAATCTCAAAAGACCATCGAATCTTACTTGGCGGCGCTGCGCAGGCAGCTTCGCGGTCCGATGGATGAAGATATCGAAGACATTGTGGAGGAAATCCGCGCCCACATCCTCGACAAAACCTCCCTCAGTGCCGCGCCCGACGCCCTTGCGGCGACGCTGGCCTCGCTCGGCAAACCGGAGGAACTCGCCAGCCGCTACCGGACTGACGACTTATTACAGCGCGCGCAAGGCACCCGCTCCCCGCTCCTAAGCCTGCACAGCCTCTTTCGCTGGGCCACTCTTAGTTTCGTCGGCCTGGTCGTCTTCCTGATTTCCGTTTTCGGTTATAGCCTGGGCGGAGGGCTCGTAATCATCGCCGTGCTCAAGCTAATCTGGCCTCGCGCGACGGGATTCTGGATGGAGTTTTACCCGGATGGCAGTCCCAAGTCGGCAAGCGGCGGGTTTGGCTCGGGATATGCAACGCAGCCGCCGCCGGGCCGCGAGGTGCTCGGCTGGTGGTTGGTTCCCATTGGCCTGGTTCTTGGCGCAGCACTCTTGTTCGTGACCTTCCGCTTCGGAACGTGGAGCATCCGCAAATTCTGGCGTCCGCGGGTGTGGCAATAACGCGCTAATTCGAAATCTGGCTCCGGCCTCAGGATTTGCGCCGGCAACTGCGGCGTAAGCGAAAAACCCTCGTCTATTTGTTTAGTAGAGCGGTTTGCGGCAGGAACGGCCGCCGGTCTGGACTTCTGGAGGAAATACTGTATGAGGAAGCTTCTTTGCGGGATCGTGATGGGTGCTTTTCTGGCGCTTGCGGTCAATCTGGCGACGGCGCAGACCGCCGATTCGACGCCTCCACCTCCGCCGCGCGGCGAGTGGGGGCACGGTCCTCACGGGCCGATGGATCCGGCGGCGCAGGCGGCGCATATGGCGAAGCGCCTCAGCCTGACATCAGAGCAGCAGACCCAGGTGCAGAACATTCTGACCAATGAGCAGGCGCAGATGAAGGCGCTCAACGAGAACCAGACCATTACGCATCAGCAGTGGCTGGCGCAGACCAAGGCGCTGCATGAACAGGCTCGGACACAAATCAGCGGCCTTCTGACCGATACGCAGAAGGCGCAGTTGGCACAGCATCGCGGGTTCGGACCGATGGGTGACCGTGAAGGGCCGCCTCCTCCGCCTGAGCAGTAATTGTTGGCCTTGGTTCTTGAGGGCCGCTCTTTGGGAGCGGCCCTTGTTGTTTCTGAAAGACCGGGGGATGGCGTGGATCGTTGGAAACGCAGATCTCTCCAGTCCGCTACGCTCCGGTCGAGATGACAAGTTTCCCTCTATAGATAGTTGGATATCTCGATGAGATTGTGGTCGGGGTCGCGGATGTAGACGGAACGGAGCTTGCCGACGGCGCCGAGGCGTTCGACGGGACCTTCCTCGATGTGGACGCGCAGGGTGGTGAAGTATTCGATCACTTCTTCGAGCGGGTCGAGGGTGATGAAACAGAGGTCGGCTGAGCCGGGTGTGGGGTGAGCGGCTTTGGGGTTGAATTCGTGGCCGCGCTGGTGGAGGTTGATCTTCTGTTCGCCGAACTTGAGCGCTTTGCGGCCGTTGAAGGTGACCGCGTCCATGCAGAGGACCTCGGTGTAGAAGTCGATGGTTGCGTCGATGTTGGCCACGGTGAGGACGACGTGGTCGATTTGTTCGATGGTGAATGCCATGAGGTGGAATGATAGTCCTTCATGGAGTGGTCAGTCGTCAGTGTCAGTGATATTCCAGATCGCCGGGATTCTTCATCCCCTTCCCCTTCGCGATGCTCAGTATCAGGGTAGTCAATGAAGAGCGACTGCCGGATCAGCCGCCGATGTGGACCATGCTTCTTGAAGGTTTGAGGAAGCCGGGTTCGCCGATGTGGTGGCGGGCTTCTTTCTGCTCGATGGTCTTTTCGATGAAGGCGGCGAGGTCGGCGTCGGTGCCTCCGCGTTGGAGGACGGCGTAGAGGTCGTGGTCGGATTGCGAGAAGAGGCAGGTGCGGATCTTGCCGTCGGAGGTGAGGCGGACGCGGCTGCAGGCTCCGCAAAAAGCGCGGGAGACGGGCGCGATGATGCCGACTTCGCCGAGGCCGTCGTCAAAGGTGTAGCGCATGGCGGTTTCGCCGTGCGCGGTCGCGGGCAGCGGAACGAGCGGGCGGAAGCTGTTAAGGATGTCGAGCATCTCGTTGTAGCCGACGACGACGTCGGGTGACCAGATGCGGTCTTCTTCGAGCGGCATGAACTCGATGAAGCGGACGACGACGCCTTCGTCGCGGGAGAATTGGGCGAAGTGGACGATCTGATCTTCGTTGAAACCGCGCAGGATGACGGCGTTGACCTTGACCGGCTCAAGGCCGGCGCGTTTGGCGGTGCGGATTCCGGCGAGGACCGCGTCGTAGCCATTGGAGACGCGGGTGATGCGAGCGAATCTGTCGCGGTCGACCGCATCCATGCTGACGGTGACGCGGGAGAGTCCGGCGTCTTTAAGCGGCTGGGCGAGGTTGGCGAGCAGGTGTCCGTTGGTTGTGATGGCGACGTCGAGGCGCTTGCCGGAGATGGTGGTCATGGCGGCGAGTTCGCCGACCATGGAGAGAAGTTCCTTGCGGAGGAGGGGTTCGCCGCCGGTGATGCGGACCTTTTCGATGCCGAGCGAGACGAAGACGCGGACGATGCGGATGTAGTCGCTCATCGGCAACTCGGAGAAAGGGATGCCGTCTTCGCCGGAGCGGCAGTAGACGCAGCGGTAATTGCAGCGATCGGTGATCGAGACCCGGAGGTCGGTGATGTTGCGTCCGTGTTTGTCGGTCAGGGGCATCAAGTTCTGTTTTGGATGCGCAAGCGTCACGCAATCGTGAAAAAGTCGCAAAAGCCTTGGATCAATCCGCGTCCGGCAATTTAAGATCGCCGCACGTTTCCGTATCGTGCGAAGTGCGCTTCAGGCAAGCCGTTAGATGGGGTAGACAAATGTTGCTTGCCAAAGCAACAAAGGCCCCGTTCAGGCGGGGCCTTTGCAGTCACTCTGGTACGGAAGGTGGTGATGCTGCATGTTCATCATGTTGCAGTTTCGCTTCGCGGTTCATGTGCCGGTAAGGGCATGGATCGCCGCGCTGATCGCCTTCTATTCGAAGTAGGTCAGCGTTTCAGCCGGGTTCGCATCCCCCGGCTGAAACTTCTATCAGTCTATACCAGGCGCGGCGCTTGTTCTTCTTTCTCCGGTGCAATTCAGATGGATTGTCCCAAATTGGCGTTCGCGACCAATCGGCCGGTTTCCAGGAGAAGCTTCCCCTGCATCGGATAATCGGATGCGGCGCTGTGGGCAGCGATCAGGCAGATACGGTGGGCTTTCTCGGATTCCTCTTTCACGAGATCGAGAACGACGAATTGCAGTGCCGAGTCGACGGCGGACAAGGGTTCATCGAGTAGGAGGACCTTGGCCGGGGAGAGCAGGGTCTGAATCAGGGCTATGCGTTGCGTTTCGCCTCCGCTGAGCGCGCGCGTAGGGCGATGTAGAAGTTCGGCGACGTGCAGAGATTTCGCCAGTGATTCGATGCGATCTCTGTGAGCGCCGCCTAGCTGTGCGGCGAAGCGCAGGTTGCGGGCGACGGTCCAGTGAGGGAAGAGTCTCCAACGCTGGGGCATAAGGGCGATGGAGCGGCGTTCCGGGGCGTGATGGCTGATCTCATTGCCGTTAACGCGAATGCTGCCTTGAGCTTCGGCGTGAAAGCCGGCGAGCGATTCCATGAGCAGAGACTTTCCTGAGCCGCTGACTCCGGCGAGCCACCAGCATCCGGCGTGAGGAAGGGTGAAGCTGACGGGGCCGAGCGCCTTGGCCCCGCCGGAGAGCGACAGCGCCGTCACTTCCAGCGAGGAGACTTTTGGGCTTGAGCTCGGCAGCGAGGACTTAGGCATGTTCGAGGGCCTCGCTGGGCTGGAGGTAGTGAATGATGGCCTGAAGCAATAATCCGACGACGATCATGAGAGCGGCGAGGGGGCGGACGGCGTCGAGGCCTTCGTTTGAGAACTTCTCGTAGATGAGTACCGGCAGAGTGCGGGGAAAGTAGGCGACCACGAGGATGGCTCCGAACTCGGAGGCCGAGCGAGCGAGCGCCATCGCGGCTCCTCCGAGCAGGCTACGGCGGACGAGCGGGAGTTCGACCTGGAGCAGAGTGCGCCACGGGCCTGCGCCGAGGGTGCGAGCGCGGAGGGCGTAAGCGGGGTCGAGTCCGGCGAACGCCTGGCGGCAGATCTGCACCTGGTAGGGCGCGGAGACGAAGAGCATGGCGGCGATGATGGCGGCTGGGGTGCCGAGCAGAGAGCCTGATGCGGGGCTTAGATGGAGTGATTGGAGCAGGTGGTTGAGCAGGCCGGGGCGAGCGAGGAGCAGCAAAAGCGCGATGCCCGCGACCGGATGAGGGATGAGGAGCGGGATGTCGACGAGCGGCAGGAGCAGGCGGGAGATCCAGACGGGGCGATGTGCGAGCCAATAGCCGAGCGCGGCTGAGAGCATGAGGCCGAGCGAAGCGGCGGCCGTCGCACACGCGAACGTGAGGATGAGCGCGTGGCGGACTTCGGCGACGGTGAAGAGGCGAAGGATGGCGAGCGGCGAGACCCAGCTTAGCCGCACCAGAGGGACGATGAGAAAGGCGAGCAACACTGCGCCGAGCGTGGCCGCGAAGGCGAGAAGACGGCGGTCGGCGGGGCTTCGTTTCACTTGTTCATGCTACCGAATGATGTCGAATCGTTTTGAGCACGGCGCTTGTTTCTGACACATCCTCTCGGGTCTTTCCGCCGTCATAATGCGAAAGATTTGCAGCTCAGGAGAGCATTATTTCCATCTTAAGGCGTTGCCGTCGCTATATAGCTCTTCTGATTATTGTTTTAACGGTGCTTGTCGCGAGACCACTGGCTGCCGACACTGTTCCGGTTCGACATATGCAAGGCACGTTTCACGGCTTCCTGCTGCTGAAGACGATGGAGGGGAAGACCATTGCGACTGGGGATCTGATTCAGATCGGCCATGGGGACCGTGTGACATCGCGGCTTGTCTTTCACTTTCGCGACGGCTCACTTGACGATGAGACTACGGTGTTCTCACAGCGCAAGGTATTTCATCTGATCAGCGACCATCACATCCAGCGCGGGCCTTCGTTTCCGCAGCCGCTGGATATGTCCGTGAGTGTCGCGACCGGGCAGGTCACGTACCGCGATAAGGACGGCAAAACGAGCGTCGAGCATCTTGACCCTGGCCCCGACGACTGCAATGGACTTTTCATCCCGCTGCTGATGAACATTGATCCCAAGCGTGCGCCGATTCGGATGCCGATGGTGGTGGCCACGCCGAAACCTCGCCTTGTTCATCTCGTGTTTTCGGCGGAGAGCGAAGATCCGCTGTCGATCGGGGGAGTTCGCCAGAAGGCGACGAACTTTCGTCTCCGGATCGAACTGGGCGGCATCGCCGGAGTTGTCGCCCCGATCATCGGCAAGCAACCCTCCGATATTCACATCTGGATTCTGGAGGGCGACGCTCCCGCGTTCGTCCGGGGTGAAGGGCAGTTTTATGAGGGTGGGCCGATCTGGCGGATTGAGCTGGTTGCGCCGGTGTTTCCGTCTGGACCTTAGCTTCAGCGGGGCCTTTCGAGCAGCCAAGTGAGGTGGGCGCGGACGGTGGGCCACTCGGGCGCGATAATGCTGTAGACGCATGTGTCGCGGAGGGTGCCGTTCGCGGCGATCTGATGGCTGCGCAGGATGCCGTCGAGCTTGGCTCCGAGGCGCTCGATCGCGCGGCGGCTTTGGTGGTTCATGAAATGGGTGCGGAACTCGACGGCGATGCAGTCGAGGGCGTCGAAGGCGTGTGCTAGTAGGAGGAGTTTGGCTTCGGTGTTGAGTCCGCTTCGTTGGACGCTCTTCGCGTACCAGGTTGAGCCAATCTCGACGCGACGGTTGGGGGCGTCGATGTTCATGAAGGTGGTCATACCGGCGGCTTTGCCGGTGGCGGGATCAATGACGGTGAAGGGCAGCATCGAGCCGGCGGCTTGCAGCGCGAGGCGGCGTTCGATCTCTTCGAGCATCTTTTCGGGAGCCGGGGCGGAGGTGTACCAGAGCTTCCAGAGTTCGCCGTCCTGGACGGCGGCTATTTGGGCTTCGGCGTGGTCGAGGGAGAGCGGGACGAGTTCGACGTGTCGGCCTTTGAGGGTGACTGGCTGGACTATTTCGTTGGGCACAGAGCCAGTCTATCGTGGGAGTTGGTTGCATTCGGGTGCGCACGTACATATGTCGAGGAAGAGTGGGTTGTCGACTATTTCTGCTTCCCGGCAGCGTCCCAGATTCCAAGAGAAATGCAAATTAATATGCCTCCCGCCAGAAGACGAAGAACCCCCACGCGGACGTCGAGCACCCAGAGCGCAGCCCACAGGAGCAACACCGATGCAATTCTGTATGGGAAGCGCTCCATTCGTCTTTCTCTTCTATGGAAGTGTACCCAAATGCAAGATCAATCCAACTCTTCAAAAATGAGCCAGTCGGCCTCGTTTCTAGTGGCAACCACGCGGGAGGACTCGACTAGATAATCCGATTCATCTATGTCGAAACTAGCGAATCTCCGTAACTCATCTATCGCCACTGCCACCTGTTCGGCGACTGGGTCGATAGCCCCAATTCGTCCTATCCAGACATCTACAGTTTTCCCGCCATGCACAACCGTAACCTTTAAGGGCGTCTTGGCCACTTCCCACATCTTAAATTTCGAGAATGCTTCGGATGAAGAGGCCATGCTTTTCTACTCCTTGTGGTTTCGCGCTGGTGGCAGCCACGCACTATTGAGACAGCGCGTAGCTTCTTTCAATTCAGGCCGCGATTTGATGAAGGCGCTTCGATCGTCTGGTTCCCTACCGAGATAAGCCCAGGCGGTTCGCTCAGTCTCTCCATAGCTGAGAATTCTTTGGAGCAACGCAAGAACCCGACCGCTGCCGTCTTCGACATACCACTTGGCTGGTGCCTCGCTGCTCACCGCTGGGCGAGCTATCAGAGCTGACTCGCGATCTAGGGAAGAACCGTTACCAATCAGCTGCCACCAGTGAGGTGCTCCGATTGGAAACCACTCGGCCAGCTTGCCCCGCAAGAGTAGGCGACTGATCGCTTGCGGCTCACCCGGAAAGATGCTATCGACGATGGCGCATTCCAGAAGGTCGGTTACAGTCAGCTCAACAAGCTGCCACGTCCGATAGGCGCTCAGGACGCCGTCCTTCAATCCGTTTTCTCTCAGCTTCCTATCCAGAGCCTCCGGATTGTCCCAAGGCCAAAGTTGGATATCAGAAGGTAGATCTCGGCCTCCCTTCTTGTGCCGATCATATTTGGCGTAAAAGCGAATGACTTCTTCACGCGTCCTAATCTCTTCTGCGACTCTCATTTCGAAATGCCCGCCACAATCCCGAAAATGCTACTACCTAACGAACCATCATGCGAGATGAGTACGCCGAGGCCCAAATTACCTTGCGAGCGCCTTGAGCCAGCTCGGCGCTGCGATCACATTTCCACCAATTTGCGCGGGTAGCGGTTGCTGGAAGGCTGACTCCAGGGCGTTCCGCCCCGCTTCGCCGTATAGCGCCTTCACGAACTCCGCAGCCGCTTCGGGGTGGGGGGCGTCGGCGGCTATGGCGACGGCGTAGAGAATAGGCTGTCCGCATTTTGGCTGGACTACTTTTTCGCCGTTGGGGCCGGTGTGGTGGAGGTCGATGCAGGCGGTCTTATAGGTGGCGGCGAGCGCGGGGTCGCTGAGGTTGATCTCTTTGGGCAGGCGCAGGAACTTGAGGTGGTGCTGCTCGGCGACGGAGCGGTATTCCCAGGCGTAGTCGACCTCGCCGGCCGAGAGCAGGGCGAGCAGTTGGGTGGAGTCGCCGCGGATGTTCTTTTGCGGGATGGCGGCGCGGAGCTTGGCGGCGAATCCGGGCAGGTGGTAGTAGCTCTCGGCGAGGGTCCAGGCGATGACGGTGTTGTAGCCCTCGGGGTCGGACTCGGGGTCGGCGTAGGCGGTCTGGACTCCGGGCTGTTGGAGGATTTGGGGCCAGTTTGTGGCGGTGATCTTGTTCGCTGCCTTGGACTTGTCGGTATAGGCGATGCCGATCTCGTTGCCGGCGAAGATCGACCACCAGGGGAAGCGGGTTGTCTGCGCGGGACTGACGGGTTTCTCAAAGAGCGAGACGTCGGCGAGGGCGAGGACGTCGACGGGCTGCTTCAGGTCGACGTCGCTTTGCAGCAGGAAGCGGGAGCCGGCGCTACGCTGGCGGCACTCGAGATTTGGCAGGCTCTTGGCGAGGGCGTCGAAGGGGAGCGTGAGGGTCGCGGCGCGGTCGACGATGACGACTTGTGGGGACTGCGCGTGGGCTGCGGCGATGAGGGCTGAGGCGATGAGGACCGCAGCCAGCAATGGCTTTTTCGAGACAACAGGAATCCGCATAGTATCGTCCACAGACTAACGTATCAAACCGTTAGATGCTTATGGATTCTTTGCGGTCGGCAAGAGCACTCCCTCAACCCAGTGCGAGCTGGATGCGGTGATCTCTTTCTTCCAGATGGGGATGGTTGCCTTGAGGGTGTCGATGAGATATTTGCAGGCGGCGAAGGCCTCTTCGCGATGGCCGGTGGCGACGGCGACAACGACGCAGATTTCTCCGGCGGGGACGGTGGCGAGGCGATGGAGCATGACGATGCTTTGGATGGGCCAACGCTGGCGGGCGTCGGCGGCGAGAGCGCGAAGGCTGGCGATTGCCATGGGGCGATAGGCGTCGAAGGCAAGGGCAATGACCGGGTCGGAGGCGTTCTCCTGGCGGACGAGACCTTCGAAAGAGGTCACTGCGCCGAAGCTTTTGGCGGCTTCGGTGAGGTGTTTGCGCCAGGGGTAGCTTTCGAGAGGTGTTTCTATTAGGTCGATGAGGTCGGGATCGGAGGGGTCTGGTGCGTCGGAACCTCCGCAGACCGGGGGAAGTAGGGCGACTTCGTCGTTGGGAGCGAGCGGGTGGTCGGAACTCACGATCGTCTGATTGACGGCGATGTGCAGGGCCTTTTCGAGTTCACCGATGCGCGCGTCGCGCTGACGATAGTGCTGATAGACGTCGACGGCAGTCGGGGAGTTGCCGAGCTCGAGCCACTCCTCGCGGGTGCCGTAGATTTCTGCCAAGGGTCCGAAGAGCAGCACGCGGAGACGCATGGGGCGAGTATGGCATGTGGGGTAGGGACTAGGGAATAGGGGGCAGGGACTAGGAACCAGGCTCGGGATGACCCTGATGGCCATGGGCCGATATGCTGTTGGGATGGCAGATGTGAAGAAGAAACGGGGCCAGGCGCGGGCCGCTGAGCCACGTTCGTGCTGATGGCTCGGTGCGGATGGTGGATGTATCAGCGAAGGCGGAGACAACGCGTGAGGCGGAGGCGGAGGTGAAGGTACGGCTGGGGCGCTTCGCTTTGAGGGCGCTCAAGGACAATCCCAAAGGGAACGTGCTCGAAGTGGCGCGGATTGCCGGGATCGCCGCGGCGAAGCGCACGGCGGAGTTGATTCCGCTATGCCACAATCTGCCGCTGACCGGGATCGATCTCGATATCGCGGTGCGTGGGTTGGTGGTGCGGATTCGCGCGAAGGTGCGAACGACTGCCGGGACGGGTGTTGAGATGGAGGCGCTGACGGCGGTGAGCGTGGCGGCGCTTACTGTCTATGACATGTGCAAAGCGGCCGGGCATGGCATCACGATTGAGAACATTTGTTTGCTGAAGAAGAGCGGTGGACGGAGCGGGACTTACATTCGCAAGACCTCGCCCGCGAAGAAAGCTGCGGGTGCGAAGCCGTGAGCGCGACTGCGTTTCGCGCTGCGGTGATTACTGTAAGTGACCGCGTGCACAAGGGAGTGTATGAGGACAAGTCCGGGCCGGCCGCTGTAGCTGGTTTAAAGAGGCTTGGGATTTGAGATCGCCGGCATGCGTTGTGGTTCCGGACGAGGCTGAGAAGATTTCGGCGGCATTACTGGAGTGGTCGGCGCGTGTGGACTTGATCGTGACGACGGGCGGGACGGGATGCGCGCCGCGGGACGTGACTCCCGAGGCGACGATGCAGGTGATTGAGCGCCAAGTTCCGGGCATTGTGGAGAAGATGCGGATCGCGGGGAGCGAATCTGAGCCGCGCTCGTGGCTCTCGCGCGGAGTTGCCGGTCTGCGCGGCGCTTGTCTGATTGTCAACTTTCCGGGCAGCCCTAAAGGGGTGAGCGAGAGCCTGGATGCGGTGGGAATGTTGCTGATTCACGCGGTGACGCTGGCGACCGGCGCGAATGGTCACTGACGCTGTTACAAATGCAATCTCGCCAGGTCTTGGGGAGTGTCGAGGTCGAATTCGCCGCCTGGGAAGTCGACTGAGGCGACTTGTTCGGGATGGCGCTGCAGAAGGCGACGGGCGCCCTGGTCACCGGTGAGCTCCATCAACTCAGGAAACATCGTCCGGGAAAAGATTGCCGGCACGCCTAGCGTTCCGCGGTAGCGCGAAGCCGTTATCTCCGATCGGCGCGTGGCGTGAGTGGCGAGCAGATCTTTCAAGATCGATGCGTCGAGTGCAGGCTGATCGCAGACTAGGACCATGACGTTCTCCTGATTTAGATCGGCCGCCAGCACGGCCCGTAGGCCGCACTTCAACGACGATGCCATGCCGGTCTGCCACTCACCATTGATGACGATGGATGCGGGAAGGCCGGCCAATTCGCGGGTCAGCTGCGCTTCGTCGCTAGCGAGCACGGCGATCACGGGTGAAGTTCCGGCTTCGACAGCGAGTCGCGTGGCGCGGCGCAGCATGGTTTCTCCATCGATCCTGATGAGTTGCTTGGGCTGGCCGAGTCGAGTTGACGCTCCGGCTGCGAGGATGATCGCCGCACAAGTCACTGGATCAGCCATGAATCGCTGGCGCCAGAGCGGAGGAGAGATTCAACGGCGCGGCACTTCTTTGGGTGAGCGCAGCCTGGATTTCGGCGACGATCGATAAGGCGATGACGTCGGGAGATCCTGCGCCGAGATCGAGTCCGACTGGCGACCGCAGAGATTCGAGAGCAGCGACAGGAGCGAGGCCGAGGGAGGGCGCTACTTCGTCGATGATGCGCTCTGTTCTGCGCCTGGGGCCCAGAACTCCGAGGTAGCCGAGGTTTATTGGCAGGAGCGCACTAAGGATCGAGAGGTCTTGAACGTAGCTGTGAGTGAGAACAACAGCCGCATCGCCGGGGCGAATCGACAGGCTTTGCAGATCGTCGCTTTGAGTGAGCACCACGACGCGATGAGCGAGCGGGAATCGCGCGGCTGTGGCGAGGTTGGAGCGGCCGTCGGCGACGGTGATCTCCCAGCCCATCGAGTGGGCGAGATAAACGAGTGGTCGGGCGTCGTCTCCCGCTCCGAAGACAAAGAGCGCCGGCGGAGGCGCGACGTATTCGGCGAAGAGCTCCACGCTGTGGCCCTGAAAGAGAACCGATTCATATCCGGATTGCCGGGAACGCAGGGTTTCGTGGGCGATGGGCAACATCAATTGCTCTAAGTCGTCCAGATGACCATTTGTATTTTTGGGTTGCGTATCGTCGGCGCGTGCGAGCCGCTTGCCGAGGATGCGTTGATCTTCGGCGCCGATGACGGTCACGATTGCCGACGCTACTCGTTCCTGGACTGCCTTTCTGCAAGGCCTCGAAGACCTGATTGGCCTGAGCAGCTCGTTCGAGCAGAAGAGTCACGACGCCGTCGCAGCCGAGGCCGTAGGACTGCTGCGAGTCGTCGTCGTAGGAGGTGCTGTAGTCCTGTACGGTTGGGCCTTGTTCGGTGAGCCACCAGATCTTGCGGCTGACTTCGCCTTCGAGGCAGCCTCCGCTGACGGTGCCGACGCGCTGGCCGCTACGAGTGAGCAGCATGCGCGCTCCGGGCTTGCGGTAGGACGAACCAGCGACGCGGACGACTGTGGCGAGGGCGCACTCTTCGCCTCTTAAGCGGGCGTCACTCCACAGCTTTACGAGTTTGCGCGTCTCAGCCGGCATTGGGCCCAACACTCATGGACAGGGTCTTGCCGGAGCGATCGAAGTGCTTCGCTCGGCTAGTCGTCATCTCCTTATTGTAGCGGTGAGCTTCCGGTCGGCGATTGCTCCGGCGCGAGCCAGCTTGTCCATTAACAGCCGTAGCTACGGCCTTCTTCGCCGTGGACTTCCCATGGATAGCTTTGGATTGGCGCGAAGGTGCGTTGGAAAAAGGCGTCGTCGACCACGTAGCATTCGCCGTCTTCGCCGTTGATGATCCACTCACCCCGATTCACGTGGCGAAAGCCGGTATCGGTGGTGATGGTGCGGGGATGCTGGCACTGCTCGGCGTTCACTAGTAAGGGTCTGCAGGTGCGAAATGCGCTCATAAGAAATATGCCTCTGCCGGAAATCTCCGGCTCTTTTGATTAGAGTGCACGGGGCGTAAATGATGGGTTGGGGAGGCGTAATGATTCGTAAAGAGGCAGAGCAGAGGCCGCCAACAAAAGGCGAACAAGTGGAGAAGGTCGCGCTAGAATGTTCTATGCCAGTCATCACGATTCCGCAGCAGGATGACTTTGTGCCACTCTTCGCTCCAGAGGGCTTGCGCTGGGCGCATCCCGTGGTGCAGGAATGGTTTATCGGTCGATTTGGCACGCCGACGGAGCCGCAGGAGCAGGGCTGGCCGCGGATTCTGGAGCGGCGGCCGACGCTGATCTCCGCGCCAACTGGTTCGGGTAAGACGTTGGCGGCGTTTCTGATCTGCATCGACCGGCTGTTGCGGAAGGCGATTGCCGGCACGCTTGAGTCCGAAACCGAGGTGGTCTACGTCTCGCCGCTGAAGGCGCTTTCGAACGATATTCAGAAAAACCTGGATGGGCCGCTACGGGAGATTCAGGCCCTGGCCCTGGAGCGAGGCTATCTGTGTCCGGAGATTCGCACTGCGGTGCGGACCGGCGACACGCTGCAGGCGGAGCGACGCAAGATGTTGAAGCGGCCGCCGCATATTCTGGTGACTACTCCGGAGTCGCTGTACATTCTGCTCACCGCGGAGAAGAGCCGCGAAAATCTACGCCGGGTAGAGACGGTGATAGTGGATGAGATTCACGCGATCGCCGATGACAAGCGCGGTTCGCACCTGGCGTTGACGCTGGAGAGGCTGGACGCGCTGGTTCGCGGCGAAAATCGGCTGATGCCGGGCGAGTGGATCAGTGGCCGACGCGAAGCTCCGCTGCGGATTGGGCTTTCGGCGACGCAGAATCCGATTGAGCTGGTAGCGGAGTTTCTTGGTGGTCAGCGCGGTGGCGAGGTCGCGATCGTACAGGTTGGGCAGCGGCGGCAGATGGACCTTGCGGTCGAGGTTCCCGACGATGAGCTGAGCTCTGTTGCGACGAATGCGATCTGGGATTCGATCTTCGATCGATTGGCGGTCCTGGCGATGGAGCACCGCTCGACGCTGGTCTTTGTAAATACGCGGAAGATGACGGAGCGGCTGGCCTTTGCGCTGGCCGCGAGGATCGGCGAGGAGAACGTCGCCGCGCACCATGGAAGCCTCTCACGCAAGCTGCGCCATGAGGCGGAGCGAAAGCTGAAGGCGGGTGAGATTCGGCTGCTGGTGGCGACGGCTTCGCTGGAGTTGGGCATCGATATCGGCAGCATCGATCTGGTTTGCCAGGTGAATTCGCCCCGTGCGATCGCAGCGGCGATGCAGCGGGTGGGCCGGGCGGGACACTGGCGGGGTGCGATTCCGAAGGGCCGTTTGTTTGCGACAACGCGAGACGATTTGATGGAATCGGCGGCGCTGGTTCGGGCGATGCGCAGCGGGGAGCTCGACCGGTTGGAGATTCCCGACAAGCCGCTGGATGTCCTCATGCAGCAGATCGTTGCGGCCTGTGTGGCGGAGCCGTGGGAGGAAGATGCTCTTTTCGATGTGATGCGGCGGGCGCATCCGTATCGTGACCTCACTCGTGATGAATTCGAAGAATTGCTTTGTTTGCTGAGCGAAGGCATCGAAGCGAGTCGCGGGCGATACGGCGCTTATTTGTTGCGTGACCGCGTGCAAGGGCGTCTGCAGGCGCGGCGTGGTGCGCGGACGATTGCGATTTCAAATGGCGGGACGATCCCTGATACCGCGCTTTATTCGGTAATCGTGCAACCGGAGGGGATTCAGATTGCGACCCTGGATGAGGATTTTGCGATCGACTCTTCGGCTGGAGATGTAATCCTGCTCGGCAATACAAGCTGGCGAGTGCAACGGGTGGAGAGCGCGGGTCGCGTGCTGGTCGAGGACGCGCATGGGCAACCGCCGAATGTGCCGTTCTGGCGTGGCGAGGCTCCGCAGCGGACGATGGAGTTATCGAAGTTTGTTTCCGATCTGCGGTCTGAGATCGATGAGCGCACCAAGGACCTCTTGCCGGGCTATGTCAGCCAGACGAATGGTTCTGTAGCAGCGACAGTTACATGGTTGAAGGAGCAGTGCGGCGTTGATGACTCCGCCGCGGAGCAGATGATTGGCTACATCGTTGCGGGGCGCGCGGCGCTGGGGGCGGTACCGACGCTGAAGACGATCATAGCGGAGCGGTTCTTCGATGAGGGCGGTGGGATGCAGTTAATCCTGCATGCGCCATTCGGAGGCCGCATCAACAAGGCGTGGGGATTGGCGCTCCGCAAGCGCTTTCTGTCGGGGATTCAATTTCGAGCTGCAGGCCGCGGCTACCGACAATGGTCTGAATATTTCGCTGGCCGAGCAACATAGCTTTCCGTTGAGCGATGTCTTTCACTTCATCAACGACCACACCGTGACCGAACTGCTGGAGCAGGCCTCGCTTGATTCGCCAATCTTCAAAGCACGCTGGAAGTGGGACGCGGGGAGGAGTTTGCAACTGTTGCGGTTCCAAAAGGGCAAGAGGATTCCCCCGCAGATACAACGAACACGTTCAGACGATCTGCTCGCGAGCGTTTTTCCGCAGGTCGCCGCTTGCCAGGAGAATATTCAGGGGGATCGCGAGATACCGAACCATCCGCTGATTCGCGAAGTCATGAAGGACGTGCTGGGCGAGGCGATGGACCTCGAGGGTTTGAAGCAATTGCTGGTGGGGATGCAGACTGGCGTGGTCCGCTGCCTGGCAGTGGACACTACGACTCCTTCGCAGTTTGCGCATGAGCTGCTAAATGCCAATCCTTATGCGTTTCTCGATGATGCCCCACTGGAGGAGCGGCGCGCGCGGGCGGTTGCGATGCGCGGCACGGTGCCGGATTCGGTGCTTGGCGAAGCGGGCAGGCTGGATCCGGCTGCGATTGCTGCGGTGCGTGAAGAGATCTGGCCGGATGTTCGCGATGAACATGAGTTTCACGATCTGCTCTGTTCACTTGGAGTGATCCCCGAAGGGATGCTGACTGATTCAAGGACTCGCCACTGGGGACTGTTCCTGGAGCGGTTAGCTCAGCATGGCCGTGCGACGGTCGGTGAGTCTGATCGGATTGAGTATGCAGTCGCGGCGGAACGGATCGAAGTCGTTCGGTTGCTATGGCCGGAGATGAAGTTTGCGCGCGAGTTGGCTGCACCTGTGGAGAAGAAGGAACTGGTTCGCGAGGAAGTGCTGCGAAAGATTGTGCTGGGTTGGCTGGGAATTTTGGGGCCGGTGACGGCGCGATCTCTGGGTGAGCGGATTGGCTTGGCAGCAAGCGAAATGTGGAAGGCCATGCTCATGCTGGAGGCGAATGGGACGATCCTTCGCGGTGTCTTTGAGGCAAATGGCACAGGGACTGTTACAGATGAAGATGTAGAGTGGTGTGAGCGGCGCTTACTGCAGCGGATCCACAAGCGGACGCTCGGCGCGCTACGGAAACAGATTGAGCCTGTAGCTCCCGCGGTGTATATGCGCTGGCTGCTGCAATGGCAGCATGTCGCGCCGCAAGCGCAGCTTGCTGGGGAACATGGCGTGCTAGAGGCGATTCGTGGACTGGAAGGATTTGAGGCACCGGCAGTTGAATGGGAGAGGTCGCTTTTGCCGCAGCGGGTGGCTGGCTACGACCCGCGCTGGCTGGATGCGCTCTGCATGGCCGGCGTGGTGGGATGGGGGCGGGTTTCGCCGCATCCAGCGTTTGACAGCGTCGAAACAGGCGGGAGCAAGTCGTCGGCGCGGCGGGTCGTGCCGACTAGCATGGCGCCGGTGACGTTTTTCGTACGCGAAGAGGCTCTTTGGATGGATTTGTGCCTGCAACAGCGACAAATATCTCCGGCTGTGCTCGATGTTTGCCTGAGCGAGCTTGCGGGGAGGCTTCGGTCTTTTCTGGGCGAGCGCGGAGCGATGTTTTCGGGTGATCTGGCACGGGGCTTTGCTGTTCCTGTGGCCGAGCTGCAGCGCGCCTTGTGGGAGTTGGTGGCAGCGGGACTGGTCACTGCGGATGGTTTTGATAGTTTGCGAATCCTGATCGATCCAAAACGGAATGGCGGACTGAGGCCGCGTGGCAAGGTGAGTCATGCCGCAGGCCGGTGGAGTTTGCTGAGCGGCGGATGCCCTTGCGGCAACTCCTGCGCAACGCGAGGCGCAGCTGGAATCTGCGTGCGCTGTTTTGTTGCGACGCTATGGCGTGGTCTTTCGCGATCTGCTGGCGCGGGAGGAGACGATGCCGCGTTGGCGCGAGTTGCTGGGGATCTTTCGGCGGATGGAAGCACGTGGCGAGGTTCGCGGTGGGCGGTTTTTGTCGGGCTTTGGAGGAGAGCAGTTTGCGTTGCCGGAGGCGGTCGAGTCGCTGCGGGAGATGCGACGGCGGCCGGAGTCCAGCGACGAAGTCACTGTTGCGGCAGCCGATCCGATGAATCTGGTTGGCATTGTGGTTCCGGGCGAGCGGGTGGCTGCTGTGCCGGGAAAGACCGTCGCATTCGTAAATGGAGTAGTAGCCGGTGGTCAGCTCATGCCAGCGCAGATCGATGATGCTCCGCTTGCATCGGATGAAGTCGTGTTTTCTGGGCTGTTTCCTGGCTCGCCCGACATCTTGAGACAATCGGGTATGGAGCGTGCGGGTGCCTGATGTGCCCGAATGGGCGTTGACCGGTGAGCCGACGGTCGAGGGAGAGGATTACTACTTCGATGGACCGTACATGGTCTTCACCGAGAAGTATCACCTGAAACGGGGGTACTGCTGCGGTTCCGGCTGCCGGCATTGTCCGTGGAAGGCTGAACCGGCGGACTCTTAGTCAGACCCTGCTTGCGGTTGTGCCAGTGTTCCGTGTGATGGCGGAGTTCACAAGAATAAACCTACTCGGCTGGTGCGGCTGGTGGTGAATTGGCCTTTTGCTTCTTTGTATGCGCGCGAAGCTTGCTGAGTGAAAACGGCAGCAAGAGCTCGAAGGGCGAGGCTAGTCTTACAGCGCCCATGGGCGCTCGTCCGTCGTCCCACTTGCCCTGGTCCAGGCCTTTAAAGTTGTAGGTTCCGGCCTTGATCCCGGGGAAATCCTCGTAGAGGGTGACGGTGGCGTCGACGGACTCGAACAGGGCGCTCTTCCAATCCCAATGAAAGTGAAGGAAGAGCTTGTCTGCCCCGAACTGGTTCAGGTGGGGCTCTTCGCAAAGTTCTTTCCAGTGCGCGGAGTTTTCCTTTGCCTCAACCTTGCCGGGGGTGAACTCGGCGTGGAGGATATTCCTACCGGTGAAGAGCGACTTGATCGTGTAGGTGTTGAAGGTCGTCGTGACACGGCTCCATTTCTTGCGATAGCCGACCATCCAGCCAAGGAGCACCGGGTAGAAGCGATTGAGGTGGAGGATGGGGATGTAGAAGAAGCGCTCGACATATTGCACGTTGTCGTCGATGCGGATATGGGGGACGGCAACGCCACACTCGAGATAGTTCATGCTGCGAAATGGCCACCAGCCAAAATGCAGGTCTTCGGTGTACCCGAAGAGCATGATCATTGCGTGCTGGCCGTTGTGAATATGAGCTGGATCGAGGGAGGTTCCGGGAGGGAGTATCTTCTTCACTTGCTCAGCGTCGACGTAGGTGCCAATCAGGGTGCCCACGTAGTTTCCGCAATCGTCGCAGAGGCGGGTTTTCACAGGAAGATCGTTCTTAGTCAGCGGGATCGGGTATTTTGGTTCGGGGCGGTTCTGCCAGTCCTTCCAGAGGTCGATGGGCCGGATGAGATTTTCCAGGCGATAGAGCAGACCCATAAGGGAGTAGATGGGCTGAGCAAGGAAGGAAACCACCCAGTGAAACCAGGTCTGGTCGTAGAGCCAGACTATGAATTGTAGAAACGGATTCCTGGATGGTTCACCGGGTGTAGGCGGCATGCGTAGGTCCCTCCCCTTGTCAGACTAGTCGAGCTCGTGAGCGGCAAACCCTCCAACATGCATCGCGGCGAAGCGTTCGGGCCGCAGAATCGACTGCGATTCAAACCAGCGGTCGGCGGCTTCGACGAGGTTACGGCCTTCGTCGCCACCGATCATTTGCCCGGCGCGTCGCCGCGCCGACCAAGCGTACCCCATCATATCGATATCTTCAAAAAGCTTTGCCGTCGCAACGAAGGTTTCCGAAGCCGCGTCGACATTTCCCTCGAACTGTTGCAGTGCGGCCTGGGCAACTCCGGCGCTGGCGCGGCCCCAAGGGTTGGTCTGGCGCTCGAGAATGCGGGAGCATTCGCGAGCGATCTTTAGTGCGTTCATTCGTTGTGGTGAAGTCTTGTTGTGCCGATTGGCGGCGGCCAGCGCGGTGCGGCAGCGGAAGTCGAGAGTGGTGGCACGCATGTTGTCGAAGCTGTCGATGTGATTGGCGCGAATCAGCCGCCACTGCTCCTCCACAAAGTCGAGGTTGCGCCCGGCCTTGCCTTCATAGAAAGCGATCCAGGCGAGGATGAGCGCTGCCATGGCGTTTTGCAGCTGGTATCCCGGCGCCGGCCACGCTCGCAGGCCGGAGAGCACACTGTCGCTCGCGGTGCCGGGGCGGTCGGCGGCGAGATACGCCAGGGGTCGGCTGAAGGTGCGGATATTGGCGGAGAAGAAGAGATCTCCGACCTGCTCGGCTTCTTCGAGGAATGGATCGCAGCGGGCGGATAGTTCGAGGAATTCTCCCAACGACCACAGCGTATAGAGCTGAAGGGAACGGACCTGGGCGACATGGAAGTAGGTGCCTCGAGTGTGATTGATGTAAGTGTCTTCCGCTTCGTCGAGAAGACGAATGCATTCCTTCCACTTTGCCTGAACATAGGCGACGCCGGCCTCGGTCAGTAGGAAGGCGCCTTTGAGATTGGGGTCATCGTGCCGGGCGACGATCTCGCGCGCGATCTCGATAAGAGCCTCGGCGCGGCGGCGCGGCTCGCGACCCTGGAGAGCGAGCACATAGGCGCATTCCAATCCATAGACGAAACGGACTGGGTCTCCGGCGCGCATTGCGATAAGGAGGGCGAGCAAGCCGAAGTTCATGCCGAGTGCGGTGTTGGTCAGCGTCATGGGCTTGGCAACAGAGGAGGCGGCATCGAAGCGCGCGAGGGTCGCTGGCGAGACTTTGGATAAGTCACGCTCGCGGAATCGTGTGCCCAGCAGGCGCAGGCGGAGGCTTGAGGAAAGAATCGAAAACAGGACGGCGCGCTTGGTGGTCGGAAAGCTGAGACCGACTCTCTCGAGGACGCGCTCGAAGATCGCATTGCCTTCGAGGATGTATCCGCTCGCGGCGTAGTGAAAGGCGGCGCGACGCTCCAGCTCGATTTTGATTTGGGCGGGAGAGTCATGGGAGGCGGCTTCGAATTCCCGTGCGGCGTCGACGCCGCGGCCGGAGTTCACGAGGGCCTCAGCGAGTTTGGAGCGCAGGCTGGATTGCTTTTCCGGGCCCGGATCTAGAAGCTCGAGACAGCTGCGATAGTGGCTGGCGGCGCGATCAAAAGCAAACGCGGCGGCGGCGCGGTCGCCGGCGAGTTCGTGGTAGTGGACGGCTTTGGCGAGGTTGCCTGCGCGCTCGTTGTGCAGGGCGAGGGATTCGGCGTCACCGCGCTCGGAGGCCTCGAGGGTCTCGGCAAGTGCGCCATGAAGAAGTCTTCTTCGTTCAGAGGGAATCGCCTCCAGCACCGCATCACGCACTCGATCGTGAAAGGATTCCACTTGATCGGTCTGGTTGAAGCCGGAACTGCGGACGAGATTGGCGAGGCGCAGGGCGTTGAGGGGAGCTGGGTCGCGGCTCGTGAATCCAGCGGCCTGATAGGCGTCGGCCTGAGCCAGCGGCTGACTGTGCACGGCGACGACTTCCAGCAACTCGCGGCTCTCATTCTCCAGAGCGGCGATGCGGTCGCGCAACAAGTTATCGATGCGCAGGCTGTCGGCGCGGAAGGCCCGCGCTTCCTCGGCGGAGAATCGGCTGGCGTAGCGCGCCAGTTCGACAGCGAAGTAGGGATTGCCGCCCGATTCTTTCGCGATCCGGGAGGCGACATCGGAGATTGCCGCGTTGCCGAGCAGAGATTGCGCGAAGTCGTGGGTCTCCTCGGCCGAGAAGGGCTCGACCGCGATATCGAACCAGCGGATGGCCGGGTTTGTCTTTTGCAACTCGAAGAGCGCAGCCAGGCATGGGCTGCGGTCGAGATATTCGCGGCGGTAGGTGCAGAGCACGAGGACCGGCGGAGGGTCTGAGGTCGCGAAGATTTCGCCGAGAAGCGCGATACTGTCGATGTCGCCCCATTGCAGGTCGTCGATGGTGAGGATGACGGGCCGGCCGCGACGCAGATGGCCGAGAAGTTCGCGCATCGCCTGAACGCTTCTGCGACGGATGCGGCGAGCATCGCTTGCGCCGGTACTTGCGGCGGGAAAGAGCACTCGCTCGTTGAGGCGATTGATAACTGGGAAACAATTGCGCCAGCAGTGAGATGTCACTGGGCAAAATATTCGGAGAGTTCTTTCCTGGGGAGTGTGAGGAGATGTTCGCAGAGGGCGTCGACGGCGCTGTCGATCGCCTTGTAAGGCACGGACTCCTGTTCGTAGCAGCGCCCGCGCAAAATAAGCTCGCCAGCGTCGAGTTGCTGCACGTAGTGTTGGACGAGCGTCGATTTGCCGACACCGGAGGCGCCGTGGACGAGAGCGAAGGCGACGTTGCCGGAGAGGCTCGCCATCATCGCTTCTTCGATGCGGACCTTTTCGTGGTTGCGGCCGTAAAAGGATACGGCTACGTGCGCATCGCGGTGCGGGGCGCGCCCATTATGACTCCCGGTAGAGAGCATGGAAAGAATTCGCGTACTGTCGGGACGAGCAATGGGATCGACTTCGAGCAGCGCGAGGGTGAGCTCTTCCAGGGCCGGGTCGACGTCGTCGGCGACTTCGCTCGGTCGGCGAAAGGCGCGGTTCAGTTTGGCGTCGGTGGTTTCGCGGAATGAACCGTGAAAGGGCGATTCTCCACAGAGCGCCTGATATAGCATCACGCCGACTGCGAACCAGTCGGAGGCCGGAGAGAGCGGTCGTCCAGTAGCCTGTTCGGGCGCCATATAGGCAGAGGTTCCAACGACATCGAACCGGCGCGCCTCCTTGAGGGCAAATTCGTCGACGGCGAGGCCAAAATCCAAGACCTTCGCCTCGCCTCCGGTGTGGATGATGACGTTGGTCGGCTTGATGTCGCGGTGCAGCTTGCCAGCGGTGTGCAGGGCCGAGACGCCCTCGACGATCTGGCGCATGACCTCGCGCACCACTAACGGGTCAGGAGCCGTTCCTTTTCTCAGAAGCACCCGCGCCTGGTTGATCGAGGCTGAGTTGCCGAGCGTGTGATGGCCGGACGTGGGTTGCGCGAAGGGGCTGGTGAGCGCAGTGGTGGGATCGCTGGTTGGGGCGCTCGTTGGCGAATCCGGATCGCTCTCGGCAAATCCACTCATCTCGAAGACTGGAGGAAAAGAGTCCGCGCGGAGGTAGTCCAGCAACACCGGACCGCGGAGCAGCTGCATGGTGAAGAACCAGTTTTCAGGAGTGCCGGCAAAGAGCTCGTACAGCGCGACGAGGTTGGGGTGAGCGATGCCGGCGATGCTGCGGAATTCCTGTTTGAAGAGATAGAGGGCGGTGGGGCTGACTCGACGGAGCGTCTTGAGCGCGACCGGAATGCCGCGGTCCTGATCGAAGGCCTCGTAAACGACCCCCATACCGCCCTCGCCGATCTTGCTAATCAGAGTGAAGCGGTCAGCGCCTTCGAGTTTAGGCAAGACTTGCGACATGGTTGGTTCTTACCGCCCAATCCCCCTGGGCGAACATCGCGGTTGTCGTCCGCCGCTGACAAGGCTGGCACGATCTATGCAGTCTTCATTCGAGAAGAGAGCCTTACGTATCGTAGCGTTGGCAAGCAGCTCGACTTGGCAGCAAGAATTTCAGTGTGCCTTTCAATGTGTCAAGGATAACAGTATAGAAACGCGCGGATCGTATCGGTGAAAGGCTCCAGGATCGCGCTTGTGGCGCAGCCTATCCAGGTGGCGTCAGGGAACAATGACGGCGGAGCCCTGTTTGGTTTCCTCCTTCACTGCCTGGAGGGCCTGGTTGGCCTCGGCGAGCGAAAAGACGGTAACCTCGGGGCGAATGTTGAGGTCGCGGGCGGTCTCAAGGAAGTCGCGAGCGTCTTGCCTGGTCATGTTGGCCACGCTGCGAATCTGGCGCTCGCCCCAGAGTAATTTGTCGTAATCGAAGGCGGGCATCTGGTCGAGGTGAATGGCATTGATGGCCACCACACCCCCTTTGCGCAGACTGCCGAGCGCGGCTACCACCACTTTGCCACTGGGCGCGAAGGTGATGGCGCGGTCGAGCTCTACCGGGGGACGGTCGTCCTCTTTCCCGACCCAGGTTGCTCCGAGCGCAGCGGCGCGAGTGCGATTGGATTCTCCCCTGGTGACGACATAGACTTCGCACTTCCAGGATTGGAGGACGGTAATGGCGAGGCCGGCCGAGCTGCCGAAGCCGAAGAGGCCGACGCGTTCGCCGGGTTCGACCCCTGCGACGCGCAGGCTGCGAAAGCCGATGATCCCGGCGCACAAAAGTGGCGCGACGTGGACGTCATCGAGACCGGCGGGCAGCGGATAGACGAAGTCGGCCCGCGCCAGAGCGTATTCGGCGTAACCACCGTCGACCGTGTACCCAGTAAAGACCGGGTTGTCGCACAGATTTTCCATTTGGTGACGGCAGTGCCGGCAAGTACCATCGACGCCACCCATCCAGGAGACGCCGACACGTGTCCCCAGAGGCAGTTCAGGTGTCGCGCCTTCGACGACTTCACCGACGATTTGATGCCCGGGAATGAGGCGAGGCTGGAGCGGGGGCAGATCGCCCTCGACGATGTGCAGGTCGGTGCGGCAGACTCCGCAGGCGACGACGCGGAGGAGGACGTGGCCGGGTGCAAGCTGCGGACGGGGTACGTCCTCGATTTGGAGGAAGTCACCGGACGCTGAATGCGGGGGTATGAAGACGGCAGCTTTCATTGATCTGATCCCTGACATGTAGATGCGGTATCCGTGCGTCGCGGAGCGTGCAATCTGTTGGCGTTGCGAGGAACGGGAACGCTAACCCATGTCTGTCCGGAAGAGCGTCCCGTTTGGATCCCGAGGTAGACGCGGCCGGCCTAGCGTCATACGTATTTTTGACAGGTAAAGTCTCGCGTTGCGTTGCGTATAATCGGTGCGGTTGGGCAGAGGGTGTGTTTTGTCCGACGTTAGGCTGCAAGGAGGCCCTCAGTTGGCCAACAAAATTCCGCTCCACTTATTCCGACCGATGGCTCTGCTTCATCGGTCGATGGCGCTTCTGTTAGTGCTGGCACTTGCCGTCACGGGATACCCCGCCGAGGCGTTGGCGGCGCAGGACGCCAATAGCGTCCAGGTCGACACATCTCCGGAGGGTCTTGACCACCTGCTGGCCCCGATCGCGCTGTATCCGGATGCGCTGCTCATGCAGGTGCTCGCGGCGTCGGTGAACAGCCAGGAGGTGCTTGACGCAGGAAACTGGCTGCTGGATAACAAGTCCCTTCAAGGGACGCAGATTGACGACGCGGCAAAGAAGCTGGGTTTCGGCGCGGCGACGATTGCGCTGCTTCACTTTCCCGACGTTGTCGACCTGATGTGCAGCCAGCTGGACTGGACCAAGCAACTGGGCGTGGCCTTCACCCAAAATCAGGCCGGAGTGCTGGACGCGGTGCAGAGACTGCGCGCTCAGGCGGTGCAGTATGGCAACCTGAAGAGCTCCGAGCAGCAGAAGGTAGAGACCCAGACGGACAACGGCAAGCAGGTAATAGTGATTCAGCCGGCGAATCCGCAGGTTGTGTATGTGCCGCAATACAATCCGCAGACAGTCTATGTGCAGTCATCGGGACCGAGCACAGGAGATGTGGTGGCCGCGTCAATCATCTCCTTTGGTCTGGGAGTTGCGGTCGGCGCGATGTTTTCAAATAACAATTATTACTATCCGCGGTGGGGATATGGCGGAGTGTACTACGGCGGACGCCCATGGGTCCCGGCCCACTATGTGTATCGGCCTGTCTATGGCCCGGGTTGGCGGCCACCCGCTTACTATCGGCCACCGGCCAACTATCCCTATCACCGGAACAACTACAACAACAATTACTACAACAACTATCGCGGCGGTAATAACAACAGCTATCGGGGCGGCAACAACACGGTCAACATCAACACCGGAAACAATAACAACATCAACCGTCCTGGCAACAACGGCGGGTATAACAAACCCGGGAACGGGAACAATAACAACAATAATCGCCCCGGTAATGGGAATAACAACGGGTATAACAAGCCGGGCAACGGCAAAACAACAACGCCGGGAACAATCGCCCCGGGGGTAACAATAACGCTGGCAACGGCGGGTATAACAAACCCGGTAACAACGGCGGGAACAACGCCAACAATCGCCCAAACAACGGCGCAGGAATAACGCCAACAATCGTCTGAGTAACAACGGCGGGAATTCGCGTCCGACAACGAACAATGCGAACCGCCCTGCCCCGGACCGCGGATATGCGAAACCCGCGACAGGAGGTAACCAGGCGCAGGCGCGTCCGGGAGGCGGCAACCAATCCCGGCCTGGAGGTGGTGGCAACCAGGCTCAGGCAAGACCCACGCAGGCGAGGCCCGCGCAGGCTCCGGCCAAGCAAGCTCCGGCTTTCTCGGGCGGGGGACAGTCGGGTAAGTCCGCCCAGGCGGCCAGTCAGCGTGGAGCGGCGAGCAATGCCGGGAGGAAGAAATGAGGAACGACCAATTGCTTCACCGACTGCTTTGCAGATACTTCCTGGCTGGCTCCGTCGTCGCCGGATTTGTGATTGCCGCGCCTTCAGTCGCCCTTGCCCAGGCCGTTCCCGGGCAGGAGACCTTCACAAGCGCATCGGCTGCCGCAGCCGCGCTGGTCGCTGCCTGTCGATCGGGGAACGAGGATGAGCTGCTGAAGATCCTGGGGCCGGCGGGCAAGGACCTGATCTCGTCGGGCGATCCAGTTGCGGACAAGAAGTCGCAGCAGGGGTTCGTAAAGTCGTATACCGTAAAGCACTCGCTGCGTGCCGAAGCGCAGGGATTTGAGACGCTGGTGGTGGGGGCCGATGACTGGCCGACGCCGATTCCCATAGTTCGCGATGGAGAGCGGTGGTACTTCGACTCGGCGCGCGGACACGATGAGATCATCAACCGTCGCATCGGCGCGAACGAACTGGGCGCGATCGCGGTCTGCGAGGGGTATGTCGCAGCGCAGAAGGAATACGCTTCGCGGGGTCATGACGGCCTGCCCGCAGGCATCTATGCGCAAAAGCTGGTCAGTGACGAAGGGAAGCATAATGGCCTTTATTGGCCGCAGGTCCCTGGCAAGCCCATGAGTCCAATGGGGCCGGCGGTCGCAGATGCTTCAGCCGAGGGATACACTCCCGGAACCCCCGAGCCCTATCACGGCTACTATTACAGACTGCTGAAGGAACAGGGGCCCGCAGCCGATGGTGGCGCCAAGAGTTACCTGGTCGACGGCAAGCTCTCGGGCGGCTTCGCGCTGCTCGCGTATCCGGCCAGCTATGGAGTGAATGGAGTCATGACCTTTATGGTCAATCAGGATGGCAACGTACTGCAGAAAGACCTGGGCGACAACACGGCGGATGTCGCGAAAGCGATGACTGCTTACAACCCGGACGATAGCTGGGCACCGGCGGAACAAGTCAACTGAACCGACGAAAAGGCGCGTTCCGGCGAGCCCTTCGTCGAGATAACGCCGCGGCGCGGCCGGATAAATTACACTGAGTGTATGTCAAACCTAGCGACGCTGTCCTCCTATCCCTATATCGTCCTACCGTCTAGCATCGTGTTTCTCCGCCTGAGGCAACCCTTGAGCAGAATAACGGATCAAAGTCATCCGGCGCTCGTGAACATGACGATGGATTCATTGTCGTTCCGCGCTTAGCGTTCTACTTGTCAAATCTTCTGCCCTAATATCAGTGTTTTTCTAAGAGGAGGAAGATACCTGAGCCACGTGTCCGCGCGGAAACAATTCTCTCCGTTGCCAGCTTCTGCGTAGCAGTTATCGATCAAAACTGACCGAGGGGGCGCCCCGCTATGAGATATTTATCCCGCCGATTTTGCACGCCTACATGCGCTCTTCTGTTTTTCTTCACGTTTTTCGTTCTTTACAGCCAGGGGCAGATCGCTCATTTTGGCAAGTCTCTTCCGTCACGACAGGCGAATTCCTCCGGAAAGAGTTTTTCTGATTTAACATCCCCAGCCGCCGACCCGGCAGATGCTGTGTGCGCCCGTTCGATAACGGGAGCTGTGGTCTCCGATCCACCGTCGCTCAGCAGTCAGAATGGTGTGCTTGAAGTCACCTTCCAATATCAAACCACCGTTGATGAAAACGGGCTCACCCGGTATTGCTATGTCTACACGACTGCCTCCGGCCAGACCGAAGAAGCGCCAACGCTCGAAGTAAATCCCGGCGATCAACTGATCATTCATTTTTATAACGATCTCTCCGCAGCAGCGGCGTCGGACGCGTCATCCCATGCCATGAGTGGGATGAAGATGCATCCGGCGGCGAGTGGCGCGCCGAGCGATTGTTCGGCAACCAGTGTGACGTCAGCGAGCACGAACCACATTTCGCGGCAAACGTTGCCTCAGGGTGCCAGCAGGATGAGGTTGTACACACCATCATTCCGCCCCAGACTAACTTCGATTACGTTGTACAGATCCCGGCCAACGAGCCGCCGGGGGCCTACTGGTATCATCCGCATCCTCATGGTTTCAGCGACGCTCAGGTTATTGGCGGAGCAACCGGTGTGATTCTCGTCGAAGGAATCGAAAACGTGAATCCGGTCGTTGCGGGTCTCCCTGAACGGGTCTTTGTCATGCGCGACCAGGACCTGCCGGCTTCGGAGTCCAACGATCCGGGAATACCGCAAACCGATCTCTCGATCAACTACGTGCCGATCCTTTACCCGTCCTATACGCCGGCAGTGATTCAAACCGGCGTTTCAGAACAGGAGTTCTGGCGGGTCCTGAATACTTCGGCGGACACTATGCTCAACATCGAGGTAGTCGACAACGGCGTAGCTCAACCGCTGCAAATTGTCTCGGTCGATGGAGTGCCCCTGACAGACAGCAACGGGAATGCGACAACATCCACGGTGACGAGCTATGTGTTGAGCCCGGCGTCTCGAGTGGAGTTCATTGTCACTACACCGGCGGCAGGCGATACCACGGCACAGCTCGTGACCCAGACCTGGGATAACGGTCCGACGGGGGACCCTGATCCAGGGCGCCCGATCGCAAACATTGTTGCAGTCAGTAGCAGTTCGGCCGCGGCCTCGGTCAAGCGGCTTCCGGCGCACACCGTGGCGCGGCAGGTGACGCGATTTGCGGCGCTCGACTCTACTACGCCGGTCACGCAGAGGACACTGTATTTCACGGTGGCTCCCGACTTCTCAGTTTTCTACATCACCGTCGATGGTCAGACACCGGCGCCCTTTAATATGGATGGCCCCCCCAACATCACGGTCACCGAAGGGACGGTTGAGCAGTGGACGATCCAGAACCGTTCGACGATGGACCATAATTTTCACATTCATCAATTGCATTTCCAAACTCTGGCCATTAATGGAACGCCGGTTACGGATACAACGAGAAGGGACACTATCAATGTTCCGCATTGGAGCGGGAACGCATCGGATCCTTACCCGAGCGTGACCCTAATGATGGACTTCCGTGATCCGAACATCGTGGGGACGTTTGTCTATCACTGCCATATCCTCTCGCATGAAGACCTGGGGATGATGGGAATGATTCAAGTATTACCCGGGGCGACGACGACAACGCTTACTGCATCGCCGTCAACGGCCTCTGCGGGAACCAGCGTGACTCTGACTGCGACTGTCTCGCCGGCCGCGGGAGGTGGGACGCCGACAGGCACGGTGACGTTTCTGAATGGGAGCACCACGCTCGGAACAGGCACGCTGAATAGTTCCGGAGTTGCGACGCTGAACCTTACAACGCTCCCCATCGGGACTAATTCGATAACCGCCAACTATTCGGGCGACACATCATTTGCTTCATCAACTGCGACGGCGTTGACCGTTACCGTGACGGCGGCGACAACGACGACGACGCTGACATCGTCGGCCGCATCGATTACGCCCGGGACGAGCATCACCTTTACCGCGACTGTCACTGCGACAGCAGCGGGAACGGGCACGCCATCCGGCATGGTAACGTTCGCGAACGGCTCGGTGACACTCGGAACCTCAACCCTTAATGCGTCCGGCGTCGCCACCTATACGACGACTTCGCTCCCAGCGGGGAACGCCTCGATCACAGCGGCATACGCAGGGGATAGTTCCTTTGCGGCATCGACATCCGCCGCGGTCCCGGTGGCAGTGCAGGCGGCGACCACAACCACCGCGCTGACTTCATCTGCCGCAACCATCACCGTGGGCAGTACGGTGACCTTCACCGCGACTGTGACCGCGACGCCTGCCGGCAGCGGAACGCCCTCTGGCAGCGTCACATTTCAGAGTGGCACGGCAACGCTGGGCACTGCGACGTTGAACACCTCGGGTGTCGCCACCTTTACAACAAATGCGCTGCCTGCAGGCAATGCATCGATCACCGCATCTTATGGCGGCGATGCGGACTTCGCAGCCTCAAAGTCGACCGCGGTGCCAATTACCGTGAACCTGATTTCAACGACCACTTCGCTAACCGCCTCTCCGATGACGGTTGTACCGGGGCGAGCGTGACTTTCACTGCGGTGGTGGCGGGAGCGGCTGGGACGTCGGGCACTCCGGCGGGCTCGGTGACCTTCAACAATGGCACTGCGACGCTTGGCATGGCCACGCTGGATGGCACTGGGACCGCCACATACAGCACCACCGCTCTGCCGGTCGGGAGCGCTTCCGTTAGCGCCGCCTATCCCGGCAGCAGCTCTTTCGCCGCCTCGGCGTCTTCTGCTGTGACCGTTGTAGTGAATGCGCCGCCGCCGCCCGATTTCAGTATTGCGGCGAGCCCTGCGACACTGACCGTGGCTCAGGGCGCTAGTGGAACCTCGACGATTACCATTGCCCCGCTGAACGGTTTCAATGCGGCGGTGACGTTCTCATGTTCGGGATTGCCGAACGCAGCCTCCTGCACGTTTAGCCCCACCACGGTGACGCCGAATGGCACACAGGCGATCACGACCTCGATGACGGTGACGACCACAGCAGCCAGTGCTTCCCTTCTTCATCCTTTGTCGTCTCATCCAGGGACGCCGCTTTATGGCGCTGGTGCTGCCGGGGCTTGGGGCGCTTCTGGGTCTTTCGAATCTACGGAAAGGAGTTCCCGCGTCAAGAAGATTGCTGGGGATGGGGATCCTTGCCCTGACTATGGCGTTCGGACTGGGTGCTTGTGGGGGCGGTTCGATGGCGCCGAGCAATCCGGGGACTATGCCTGGTACGAGCTTGGTGACCATCACTGGGACTTCGGGAACGATCAGCCACACCGCCACGCTGAATCTGACAGTGTCGCAGTAGGAGTGAGCGCCGTGAATTATGGTCTGCGGTGAGGGAACTGAAGCGGGGGTAATAAAAAAGGGAACTGGCGCGTAGTGGCCATTCTCCGTATACTCTGGTTATTGGCGGCGTGCTTAGGTAGACTCGCCGGCGATCTGTGAGGTGCGCCTTCTGCAGTCAGAGTGATTCACTGACGCTCGAAGTTCCGTCATCCGAGACCTCGGCATGGCGCGCCGTGGTACGCCACCTGCGAAGTTGGCCGCCCGCCTTCCCGGATGCGCTTCGAAGTCCACTCCACGATGTATGTTCGGTGTTGTTCCCCTCCCCTTGCCGTGTCTGCGGCAACCCTCTCCTGCGGCTTAGCCGCACCCCCATTTGCGATGATTGCTGGAACCGCGTTGCCCCGCAGACGGGATTGGTTTGTGCGCGATGCAGCGAAGACTTGCGAGTTTCGGCCTTTACCCACGTCGGGGGTTTGGAATCGGGCCCTTCGGACCGGCTTTGCCAGCCATGCCGGCTTGCAACTCCACCTTTTGAACGTGCGGTCGCTTATGGGGGCTATACCGGAACATTGAGGGCCTTGATTCATGCGCTGAAATATGACGGCATTCTGCCGGTCGCGGAGCGGCTGGGGAGTTTGCTGGCTGATGCGATTTTGAAGCTGGACGGGGATTCGGCAGCGTCTCTTGGCGAGTTGTTGGTGGTTGCGGTTCCGCTCCATGCGGTGAAGCAGAAACAGCGTGGATTCAACCATGCGGAGTTGCTGGCCAAAGCGGCGGTTCGCGAACTGCGCCAGCGGCGACCCGACTGGAAGCTCACCATGACGGGAGGCACGCTCGAGCGGCGAAAAGCGACCCTCAGCCAGGCGGGCCTTAGTCCGCACCAGCGCCGCGCCAACCTGCGCGGCGTTTTTTTTGTGCCGCAGCCGGAGGTAGTTGCGGGACGGGACATTCTGCTGATCGACGATATCTACACCACCGGTGCGACGGCTCGCGCGTGCAGCCAGGTGTTGCGCCGAGCGGGTGCGGCTTCTGTGTGGGTTGCAACGGTCGCCCGGCCGCAGCGCGAGAACGCAGCTTCATTACAGTTTGAGGACGAAGAGATTCCCATGGAGCAGGACGTGGCTTTTTGGGGACCAAAAGAGGTAGAAGCAGTGCCGCCCGTGGCGACGGCGGCAAGTCGGCAACCGGCAACTCAACAGCACAGAGGGTTTGGGGGATAAATGTCCTTGAGCAAATCGACGGCCAAATCGACCATTCACGCGCGGAAACAGAAGTCGCTGGTCAAGTGCCACGCCATGGCTGGTCCGGGCACGAGCGAAGACCTGCGCCTGCAGCCGCCGAGCGTGATGCAAAAGCCGGTGCTTGTGCTGAACGCAAGTTATGAGCCAATCAACATCTGCGGTGCACGGCGAGCGCTGGTTCTGGTGTTGAAAGGCGTCGCGAAGACCGAAGAGGAGCATGGCACGGTGTTGCACGCGGCGCGGATGCGCGTGCCGATGCCCTCGGTGATCCGGTTGCTCGAATATCGCCGCATCCCCCACCAGACGCGGGCGTTGTCGCGAAAGAATATTCTGTTGCGCGACCGAAACACCTGCCAGTATTGCGGGGTGGTGCTGACGGCGGGCGAGCTGACGCTGGACCACGTGACTCCGCGCTCGCGTGGCGGTCTGTCGACGTGGGAAAACCTGGTTGCTTGTTGCCACAGCTGCAACCGCCGCAAAGGCAACCAGTTGCTGCATGAACTGGACACGATGAAGCTGATGCGCGAGCCGCGCCCGTTCTCGCTGCACACCAGTCGGCATATTATGCGGATGATTGGCCACTCCGACCAGAAGTGGCGGAAGTATTTGTATTACTGAGCCTCGCCGCAAAAGGATTACTTCTAGGTCGCGTGTAACAACATACAAGTGATGTCGTCGTGCTGCGGAGCATCACCGACGAAGCGATCCAGGTCGACCATGACGGTATTTAGTAGCATGTGTGGACTCAGCATCATTCCAGCGTGCAGCATAGTGATGAAACGCTCTTCGGTGTATTCCTGCTGATAGCCGTTCTCCGCCTCGATGACGCCGTCGGTGAAAATCGCCAGCCAATCTCCGGGCTGAATTGTCACTTCCCCCGATTGGTACGGGGCATCTTCCAGAATTCCGAGCGGCAACCCGCCGACTCCAAGGCGTTCGATAGCGCCTGCCTGACGACGCAGGATCGGATCGTTGTGTCCGGCGTTGACGTAGGTTAACCGGCGCGACGCGGGATCATACTCGGCGATAAAGGCGGTGGTAAAACGGCGGCCGTTCTGACTGTTGCCGCAGGCGTAGCGATTCATCCGGCTTACCAGAACGGTGAGCGAACTGGGGGTGCTGCTGAGGGTCTTCAGGCTGGCCTGAAAGGTCGCCATAAGCATGGCGGCGGGGATGCTCTTCCCGGCGACATCGGCGATCGCAATTAGAAACGTGTCGCTCGACTCGCGCGGGCGAGCGAAGACGTCGTAGTAGTCTCCGGCGACGGTGTTAGCGGGACGGGTGGTGAATGCGATCTCGATCCCGGGAATTTGCGGCGGGTTGGCGGGGAGCAGCCAGGTCTGGATCTCCTTGGCGATCTGGAGATCGCGCTTCATTACTACGCGATCGGCAACTTCCAGGATCAACAGGGCGAACATCAGCATGCCGCCGTAGAAATGAAAATCAAGGGCGAAGACTTTTACCGTTTCCGATTTTGTATACCAGGTCCACTCGCCGCCGGGGAGAACAACCAGCACTAGAGCGATGAGTAACAAAACCCGGCGCGCTGGGGTGAGCTTCTCGATGATCGCCCAGAAGAACTGGCCAGCCACGCTGAGAAAATGCTGGCCGGGGCGTACGCCTGCGGCTCGCGTGGAATCGACTTCTTTTGAATACAGGCGGTAGCTGGATTTGGCGTCGGTGCGAAACTGGTTCCAAAGCTGGCTGAGTTGCATGCCCTCGGTGACGCGCAGCCAGAACCGATTCGCACGGTCGGATAGACTGGGGTTCGGCGGCGGATACATTCCGTACGGTGGCTGTTCGCCGGGGCCGGTGGGCCGATTGCCGAAGTTTTGCGTCATTGATAGAACTCCCGATAGGCTCATGACGCTCGATCGGGCGCCGTGAACCAACCTTTCGGCGGTGCTCATGTTGAACCGAATTCTGGGTGCTTTTGCACCGCGTTCAGCCTGAATCCAGAGTATCCGGCGCAGACGAAGCCTGCCTCGTAAGTCTAGTGTGTCTTCGGGGCTGCCGGTTCATGCGCCAGGTGCTGGTAGTTGAGGATGGCGTTGAAGACCAGCGCATAGTTACCTATAGTTTCTCCGCGGTAGATGGGGTTGTTGCCGAAGAGCAGGACGTTGCCCTGGCCGAGGTGGGCGTCGACGACGATGGCGTGTTCGGCGATGGAGGATGGTTTGTCGAGGAGGCCGGAGAGCAGCATGGTCTTCGCGTCAGAGAAGCGCAGGATGACGTCGGGCCGATACTGCGCGGGGATGACGCGCGGGTTGTTGCGGGTCTGCTCCTCGTTGAGCGCCTTCGCCTCCCATGGCTGTTGCTTGACGAGCGGCTCGGCCTCGACGGGTTTGCGGCCTTGAACATCGTCGCTATCGTCGACGGTGCCGCGCCCGGTCGGCCTTTCTGAATATGGGTCCATCAGGACGCGGCCGGAGGCGCGGTTGATGGTGTTGCTGATGTTGAAGGCGAGGCCGCTGGCGCTGATGACTGGGACGCTTGCGCTATAACCCAATGCGACCGGATTGTTAGGCGCGACGAAGACGGTGTTGAGCACCGACCCGACGACGCGGGCGTCACCTGCGGGCGCTACGCTGACGCCGAGGGCGAGTCCGTTGTCGATGGCGAACTGGGCGGTGTCTTCGCATGTGATCAACAGGCCGCCTTGCTCGACGAAGTTCTTGAGGTGCGCAAGTCCGTCAAGGCCGAGGCCGGGGCGCATATCTGCCGTGCTGTCGATGACGCCTAAATTGGGTGTTAGCTCGGATTTCTTCCAGGGCATGGCGTTGTTCCAGGTCGGCGTGCCGTTGAGGATGTCGAGAGACGAGGCGCGGCCGACTGGGGCGAAGATGATGACGTCGTATTTTGTGCGGAGATCGTCTTGTTTGGCGACGGTCTGGGTGCTGATGTAGTCGTAAGGTATTCCCTCGGCGTCGAAGGCATAGCGCCACCAGCCTTCGGTCTGGGTTGCGAGCCAGGTGTGCATGAAAGCGATGCGTGGCGCGGTCACGGCGTGGGTCGCGACCAAAGGCGCAGCGGCGAGGCGCGATGCGTCGAGCGAGAGACCTTGCAGCGTCGCAGCGACTTGATCGTCAGCCGCGCCGGTGAGGAGCAAGCGAGCCGGCGGGGAATTTCTTTCCGTCGGCGTCGAAGGCTTTGTCGGCGACTTCGACTTTTGCCTCCTTGAATTTGTAGACAGCCCCGAGCAATGAGACCTGGCCGTTGTTGGCGATGGCGAGCACCGATCCCGAGCCGGAGAGTTTTCCGGCGAGTGTGGCGGGATCCTCGAGCGGCTTCATCTCCGCTTTGAGGATTGCGGTGTCGGTGATGCGGACGGTCTTCACGTTAAAGAGCTGGCTGAAGGACCATCCGGTGTCGTCGTAGGGATGCTTCTGTGGGTCGTCGGGCGCCCAGAATTGCTTGTCGAGCAGGGCGTCGGCGGCGCGGGAGTAGGGCTGGTCCATGCGGACCACGACGCTTCCTGCGGGGAAGGTTTCGGGCTTAGGTTTGTCTCCGCGTTTCTCCGGCGGGAGGTTTGCGGTGGCCGGCGCGGAGAGCACTTGCATCTCGACATGTTGCCGCTTCAGCGCTTTCAGTAGTTCGATCTCGCGATTGGTGTTGGTTGCGTCGGTGGGGATGACGTAGGCTGCGGGGCCTTCGAGGGTCGGCTTCTGCACCGAGCGCTTGCTCTTGAGGTAGTAGTTGTCGAGGAAGTGTTCGGTGTGGTGCGAGAAGTAGGAGATCGTGGATAGCAGCGCGCTCTCTTCGTAGTTGTTGTTATCGCGTTGCGACCAGGTGACTACGGGGTATGGCGGGTTCTGCCGATACCAGGTGCGCGAATATTCTTCCGGATCGAGGATGCGCTTCTCGGTGTCTGCGCCTCCGTTGCCAAAGGTTTCGTAGAGACGGCTGATGCCGTTGTGCATTCCGGCGAGGAACATCAGGTAGCCCGGGCTCCAGGTATCGAAGTCGCCGTGGGTGAAGACTCCGGGCATGCCGAAGCTTTGCATCTGGGCGACGTTGTTCCAGCCGAGTTCGGCCCATTCGTCGGCGAGTGTGGGATCGACCCATGCGTTGTAAGGGCCGTCGCCGACGGTGTTGTCGTAAAGAAACGGCACGGACTCGTGGAGGTCGTGCAGCACCTGGGCGTGCCAATCGAGATAGGTATCGAGGACGTTGCGGGTTAGGTCGAGGGTCATGGCCATGGCGTCGCGATTATTGTCGTGGGCGACGTAATGGCCCCAATAGAGGAGCCGTGGCCAATCCTTGCCGGGATTGGCTTTGTGCCATTTATAGATATCGACCATGCGGTCGCGTCCATCGACCTCGACGACCGGGGTAATGAGCACGATCATGTGGGAGCGGATGTATTTAATGTATGGCGCGTCGTCGACGGCGAGACGATAGGCGAGTTCCATGAGCGCGGTGGGCGCGCCGGTCTCGGGTGAGTGGATGGTTCCGGTGATGTAGTAGACGGGGTAGGACTGACTTATGAGTTCTCGGGCCTTGGCGTCGTCGAAGTTGATGGTGCGCGGGTCTCCGAGCTGAGCGAGGCGAGCGCTGTTCTCCTTCGCCTTCGCGAGCAATTCAGGGTCGGCGATGGCGGCGGCGATCATCTCGCGGCCTTCTTCGGAGTGGCCGATGGTGAAGACCTTCACGCGGGGGCTACTGGACTCCAGCATGCGGAAGTATTTGTAGACATCCTCGGCGTAGGGCAGCATGTCGGGTGCGCCGGAGACGTCGCCGAGAACCTTGGCCGGTGTTGGGACGGTCGTTGAGGCGGGAAGGTAATCGACGAGGGGGGAAGTGAAGGAGGGGTCGGTGGTGTATTTCCGCATCTGGTCGGTGTAGTGCTGGTCGATCGGTTGTGCGGGATCGCGGGCGTAGTCGGTGCTGAGCGACTGAGCGAACACAGAAGCTGTCCCGCATGGCAATAGAAAAGACGCAAATAACAAGAGCAGTTGCAAAGGTTTCATCGATATCTCTTGACAGGGTTTGGATTGCGATGGGGCGAAGCTTGAATTATAGATGGCTGTTTTGCGGCGAGCTGACGACGCTGCTGAGGGGGATCTCGAGGGTTCCGGCGAGGTTGGCGTTGAGATCGAATATGCCGCTGCGCAGCGTGACGCCGCCGTTGGGAACATCGATATCGAGGTTGAAACTAACGCCGTTTGCCTTTACTTGCGCGTAGCGGGCAGCGTCCATATCGAGGTCGAGGCTTCTGACCATCCAGTTCATGGCGACGCCTTCGTGATCGTAAATGACGATGGTAGCTTCGATCTTGCCGTGGCGCGAGCCGTCAGGGTTGGGGTCGAGTTCAAGTCCGCTGGCGGCAATCACGAAATCGACCCGGTAACGGGTGACGGGAGCCTTGAGGTTGGGGTTGTCGCCGGCCGGCTTTGCAGCCGAACTGGCATTGACCGGCTGGGCAGTGATTCGTTGCACTCGGAGCGCCAGCGGAATCTGGGTCGTGTTGGGCATACCCGGACCCATGAATGGATGGAGCGGGTCGCCGGCGGGCTTCGCCGCCTCCGCCTTGGCTTCTTTGGTATCCGCGGCATAGTAGCCACGGCGGTAGGCCAGTTTGTCGCCGGAGTCTTCGCGAGTGAGCTTGACCTGAATCTTGCGGTATTTTCCGTCGGTGGCGGTGTTCGTCGGGGTGTAGGTCATGGTGTAAAAGTACGAGCCCTGGTCGATGACGTGCGCGACAGCTTCGGACAATCCGTTGGTATTGACTGTGGCCGCGCCGCCCGTGTCCTGGGCGATTACCTGCATCGCGGTATGGTTGGCATTGCGCTGGACCGAGTCCTGCTGCAGACTGCCGATCTCCATTTGTTGCGCCATCTGCTGCTTCGACTCCGGCCCGGCGGCGGTGGCGCTGGTCTGAGTAGCCTGCGCCGGCGCGCTGCTTTTTGCCTCGAACCTCTGGTCAGCGTTGTAGAGCGAATCGGTTGAGTTGCCCTCGGCGGCAACGGGGTAGACGGCCACTTGTGCTTGAGCCAGCATCGCATCGGTTTTACGGACCAGTGGATCGTACTCGCGGCTCACCGCGAAGGCATCTCTCAGGTCAGTATTCGGAAAGAGAACGAGCGGAAAGGCACTGGAGAACCAGATGACGTTCTTGCGTCCGGGAATTCCGGCGAGATAGCCTGCGAGTTCCTGGAAGGCTTCGAGGGTGTTTTTTACCCGGAGGTCGGTTTGAGATGCGCTTTGTTCCGCCAGAAACTGCTGCAGGGCGGCGAGGGCGCCAGAGAGGGCGGTGGATGGGTTGGCGCCGATTGCCTCTGCCATCTGCGAAGTCAGCGTCTGGTTGGAGGCTTTATCTCCCGAAGATGCCAGCAGCGGCGAAGTCACTGGGCCACCGCCAAATTTCGGGTCCCGGATCGCGGCCGAGAGCAGTGACGCATCGTCGGTAAATCCCTGAACATACCCTAGGCTGTTGCCGAGCGTAAAGATCGCCATGCGGGTTCCGGGGGGAATGTTCTTCAGGTATTTCAGCATCTGCGCGTGGACGAAGCTTTGATCCTGAAGCTGAGTGTTCATTGAGTCGAGCAGCAGAACGGTAACCGCGTCGCTGGGCGGGACGCGCGGAATGTTGGTGAAGATGTTGGGCGGCAGCGGCGGCAGGCTGGCTTCGCTTGCGGTAAGAGGGTGTGCGCCGGAATGCTCCTCGAAGAAGGTGATGGCCTGGGGATGGCCGTCTTCAGAGACCTGGAAGTCTTCCTTGTGCAAACCCTTTGCGGGCTTGCCATCGTGGCCGGTCACGACGACATCGAGGACGACGGTGCGGACATTCGCCTTGAAGACGAGTCGGCCGCTGGCGTCGGGGACGGCAGTTTGGGCGTGAAGCGGCGGCGCGGGCAGAACGAGAAAAGGAACGAGAAGAAGCCGGCGCGGCAGAGTCAATCGGGGGCGCTGAAGCATGGGTGTGTCCGTGGGAACGAGACCTCAGCGTCTTTCAGAGGCGAGATCAGTTTACACAACCAACATTGCTGTTGAGACGCGTTGCAACCTACCCTGCCAGCACCAGCTTGCCGATGGTCGCCAGCTGCATATTCGACGTTCCCTCGTAGATCTTGCCGATCTTGGCGTCGCGGTAGAACTTTTCGACAGGGTAATCCTTGACGAAGCCGTAGCCGCCGTAGATTTCGACGGCCTGGCTGGCGACGCGTTCGGCGACTTGTGACGAAAAGTATTTTGCCATTGCCGCTTCTTTAACGTAAGGCATCTTGGCGTCTTTGAGCCGGGCGGCGTTGTAGACGAGCAGGCGGGTGGCTTCGATCTCGGTGGCCATCTCGGCGAGCGAGAACTGGACTGCCTGGAAGTCGGCGATCGCTTTGCCGAACTGCTTGCGCTCTTTGGCGTAGGAGGCAGCGTGGGACCAGGCGCCCTGGGCGAGGCCGAGCATCTGCGCTCCGATGCCGATGCGGCCTTCGTTGAGCGTTTCAATCGCGATCTTGTAGCCTTTGCCGGGTTCACCGAGGATGTTCTCGGTGGGTACATGGCAGTCTTCGAGGATGATCTCGCAGGTCGAGGATGCGCGAATGCCAAGCTTGTCTTCCTTCTTGCCGATGGAGAATCCGATGGTGTTCTTCTCGACGAGGAAGGCAGTGATCCCTTTATATCCGGCGGTGTGGTCAAGGGTCGCGAAGACGATGAACATTCCGGCCTCGCGGGCGTTCGTGATCCAGAGCTTCTGGCCGTTGAGGACGTAGCCGTCGCTGCGCTTCTCGGCCCGGGTCTGGAGGGCGAAAGCATCAGAGCCGGAGGCGGCCTCGCTGAGCGCGTAAGCGCCGACGAGATCCGTCGCGAAGTGGGGCAGGAAGCGGCGCTTCTGCACCTCGGTGCCCCAGCGCAGCAGCGCGTTCACGCATAGGGTGTTTTGGACGTCGACGAGCACGCCAATCGAGGGGTCGACCGCGGAGATGGCCTCGACGGCGAGGATCGCCTCGAAGAAAGTGCCGCCCGAGCCGCCGTATTCGATCGGCACCTCGATCCCCATGAGGCCGAGGTTGAAGAGTTGGGGGATGAGCTCGGGGGCGAAGTGCTGCTCCTCGTCCATCTGGCGGACGAGCGGAGCGATGTTTTCGATGGCGAAATCTCGAACGGTGGAGCGGAAGAGCTCTTCATCTTCGCTGAGTTGAGTGAGTGGCGTGGGCGCCTGGGTAAGAACTTCAGTCATGGGAAACCTCGAACCGGAATCAGCCGGGCACATAGCAATCAGGCAAACACGCGAGTCTAACAGGAATATGAGGGACTGGTCGTCCCGGAGTCAGCCAGCTGTGGGGACGGTGCGGTTTTGGGTGTCGAAGCGGGCGGTGCGGCGCAGATTGCGTGGTTGGCTGGCTCGCGCGGAACGATGCACGATGGCGAGACTCTCGCGGTCGAGGATCGACTTGATCTGCTTGCGGGCATGCGCCGCCCAGCGGCTGGAGGGGTCGACCTTCAGATATGCGGTCCAGTGGCGGAGGGCATTCCGGCGTTCGCCAGTGCGCTCAAAGGCAAGCGCCAGGTTATAGTGGGCGTCGGCGTAGGTGGGCACTAGACGGATGGCGCTCCGGTAGGCGGCGATGGCCTCGGGCAGACGCTTGAGCTCGTCGAGCACGTTGCCGAGGTCGAAAAAGGCAAGCGCATATCCGGGATCGGCCTGGGTGGCGCGTTTGTAGAGCTGCTCGGCGCGGACGAACTGGCGGCGGTTGTAGCAGATGGTGCCGAGGTTGATGCAAGTGGCAGGGTGCTCCGGGTTTCGCTCCAGAATGCGCTCGTAGACCCGCACGGCCGCGTCGATTTCACCTGCGTCCTCGTGGCGGATGGCGACAAGGAACATGTCCGCCACGCGGCCCTCTGTGTTCGGCTGGTGGATCTCAATCGCACCGTGCGGACCGACCTCCGATCCAGCAGTTGCGGTGGCCTCGCCGTCGAAGTCGAAGACGAACTGGCGGGCGATTGGCTCGGTGACCGAACCGCGGTGCCAGAAATGGACTCGCGAACCACCAACCACAGCGCGGGCGTCGAGCAAGGGATTCTCCATTCCGGCGACAATTTTCATCGCGCCGAGCGATGCGCTGATGCTGGATGCGGATAGTCGGGCGGAGAGATCGCGGAGGGTACGAAGACGGCCAACTTCTTCGAGGCTGTACGAGTCGGAGCGGGGAATCAGACCCTTTTGCTCCCAGGCCCGTAGGAGGGCCGGACGAATCTTCAGGTAGCGGAGAACGGCTTGACGGTGAATTCGGGTCACAGGGTGCTCGGTAACCGTCGATCTGACTCTAAAGACGATTATGCGGAGGGGCGCACCGGCACACAATAGCGCGGGATCAAAATGTAGTGGATAAAGCGGTACTAGAAGGGGTACAGGTGTTAATTTTTGCGCGGAAAGCGCGATCAAGCCGCTGGAGCCGACGACCGGACTTGAACCGGTGACCTGCCGATTACGAATCGGCTGCTCTACCAACTGAGCTACGTCGGCCTGACCTTGGTTAGTGTATCGTCCTGTGCATCGGCGAGTAAAGGCGCGGTTGTTCTGTTCGAATAGCCGACGGAGAGGCCGTAAAACTGCGCCAACGGCAACGAAAAGGCCACCCGGCAACAGGGCGGCCTTTTCTCTTAGGGAGAACAGTTCCAACGGAGGCAAAGCCATCAGAACTTTCTGGCGAAATACTATGGTTGGGAAAACCGAGTGTCAAGGCAAAATCCGGCGCTCTGCAACTCACTGATTTGGGGCGGGTTCCGGCAGGGAAGAGAAGCAGGTTGAGGAAATCGACTTTCGCCTTATATTCGCATGTCAAACCCTTATGCTTACACTAAGGCGAGACAAATGAGCGATTTAGTCCTACTTTTGCACCGTTTTTCGTTCAACTTTGTCATTCGCGCAGGTGCAGGCTGATGAATTCCGCATCGGCCAGGCTCGAGACTGGTTTGCCGCGCAGGCGGCGGTAGAGCGCTCGTCCGCCGCCGAAGAAGATGCCCAGAAGTAACGCCGTTCCTCCCAGAATCGCGGTGAGGGTAATGATTCCAACGAGCAGCTTCGCCGTCTTGGAAACATCACTGACGTAGCCCTGAGGATGGTTCCAGGTAACGTTGGCGCTGTAGTTCACGCTGGAGATCAGCTTGTGTGCCGCTTCAGCGGAGAAGCTTCCGCTGCTCATTACCAGCAATGGCCCACTGCGGCGGCTCTGCAGGGCTGCGGAGCTGCTTGCGGCCAGCTGGGTAGCCCATTGCGCGCCAGCAGTATTGCCGGCGGCGAGAAAGGCGGCTACGGCGCTGGCGCGATTAGCGGCTAGCTGCGGAGTTGGGTAGTCGATCAGTGTGAGAGAGCCGTCTCCGCCGTCGTGGATTGAGTATTGAGCGGTGATGACCTCTGCGCCGCGATCGAAGTCAACCAACGACGGCGGGAAAAGTCCGCCTCCGCGGACATATCCGATTGGACCCAGCGCATAGCGGGTCGATTGGGGATCGAGGCCCTCCTGCGGCAGATAGCCTGGAAGCGGCGGTGGGACACCTTCGCCGCCATCGGCTTTGGGCAGGTAGCCTGCGAGCTCCCGCAGTTCCGCGGCGGACATGCCAGTGAGGTGATCGAAGGTGGCGTCCACTAAGGTTGCGCTCTGCCAGAAGAGGACTCGCGTGCCGTCGAAGACGCCACCGAAGCCAACCTCCTGCTTTGGCAGGCCGGGTCGGCGATAGAAGGTATACGCGGCATAGGCACCCGAGGCGTCAGTAAAGCGAATAGCTCGCACGCTGAGCTTGTCTCCGTTGCGTGTGTAGGTTCCTGATGCGAACTGGGCAAATCCATCTTCTTTAAGCAGATCGGCATTAGCGTCGTCCGCCGCTTCCGGTGCGAGGCTCGTTGTAGCTGGCGCGGCGAGCTGCCATCCCGCGAAATCGGTGGGCAATATTTGCGGCGGCGGCGGCTTCTTTTCGGCGGTCTTGGCAAGGACGCTTAGGCAGAAGGGCGCCGTGAGCGCGAGTGCAGAGACGCGGAGGAGTGTGCGGTGAAACATACCCATTTGCTCATGAGACTACCACCGGAGCGGGATGGTTCGCCCGCTCGGGTGCGCAAAGAATGTTCGCTGTACTGCACTCGACTGCGATACAGCTACTTCAGCTTGATCTCGAGCACCTGGATTGCGTACTTCGGCACAGTGTATTTGAAGCTGTCCTTCACGCCCGGGATTGTCTTCTCTTCGGGAATGATGTGCTTGGGGTCGGTGAGAGTATTGGTGTCCTGGGTGGTCTTGGAGCTTAGGCTGATCACACGGGCGCTGCCGCCGACGGACTTCGATCCGGCAAGCTGGATATCGACCGGTTGCGGGATCGACGAGGCGTTGACGAGCTTGAGGTAGAGGATGCCTTTGTCGGGATCTTCAGTCGCCGAGTAGAAGAATCGCGGACCGCCGCCGGTGACGGTGGAATCCACGATCTCTTTGCCAATGTGGTTGCTGAACATTACCTGCGCGTAATAGCTCGGCGAGCCGTAGCTGGTGAGCGCGTCGTAGCCGATCAGGTCAGTGCGCCACTGCATGCCGCCGGGGTTGACATTGACGAGCAGCGGCGCGTAGCTAGCCATGACGACGATATCGCTGTTGCGCTCCATGCCGGTCATCCACGCGGCGTCGCCGAGGGCCGCGCCGAAGTTGGGCGTGGGGCCACCTTCCCGTGTCGCCCATTCGCCGACGAAGATCTTTGGGCCGCTGCGGTCGGTCTTGTCGTAGTGATGGACGTCAGCAAAGAACTGCTCCGCTTGCTTGTAATAGTGGTCGTCGATGACGTCGGGCTTGATGCTCTTGACCGGGGTCGTGGCGATGAGCTGCAGCTGCGGGTATTTCTCCTTGATCGCTTTGTAGAATTGGGCATAGCGGCCGTCGTAGCTCCCCGAGTGGTCAAACTCGTCTTCGTTGCCGATCTCGACGTAGGTGAGCGAGAACGGCGCGGGGTGGCCGTCTTTGGCGCGTTCGGCGCCCCATTTCGTGTCGACGCCTCCGGTCACGTATTCGAGTTCGTCGAGGGCATCCTGAACGTAGGGCTCAAGTGCTGGGCCGGGTTCGATATGATCCTGCGCCAGCGAGTAGCCAGCGTAGACGGCGAGCACCGGCCGCATGTTGAGGTCTTCGCACCACTCGAGAAACTCGAGCAGGCCCATGCCGTCAGAAGATTGATAGCCCCAGGGGCTGGGATGCGTGGGGCGATCGACCCATGGGCCAATGGTCTTTTTCCAGTCGAAGCGGTCAGCGATGTGGTTGCCCTCGAGATAGTTGCCGCCGGGTAAGCGGAGAAATGCCGGATTCATGTCGGCGAGTTTTTCCATTAGATCGATGCGAAAGCCGTGTTCCCTACCTTTATATGTGGGCGGAAAGAGTGAGACGAGATCGAGCCAGAGGGTGCCAGGGCTTTCGACGGAGAGGACAAGGTGGTTCGTCCGCGGAAACTGGGCACGTCCGGTCTTGAGCGTGGCGCTGTATTGCTTCCAGTCCGTGCCGACGGAAGGGACGGTGGCGCTGGCAAGCGTTTCACCGGTTGAATCCTTCACGATGCTGATCTTGACTGGGCCGATTGCGGATGAATCAGCCTTGCCGTAGAACGACGCCTGATATGTCGTATCGGGGCGAACGGGAATGCCCCAATAGCCGTCGTTCTGGACGCCGGCCTCTTCGGATTTGCCAGCTTGTTTGACCGTTAGCTTGAGGCTGCGCGGCAGTGCGGCGCTGGGTCCGTCTTTCTGATCGACCTCGATCGAGGCCTGTGCGTCCCCTTGCGTCACCGCGACCCAGTGCTCAAGCGCGCCCCAATGAGCGCCGATTACGCGGCTGTTGACGAGCTCGCCGTAAAGGCCGCCGTCGTAGGAGTAGTTGATCTCTTCCGTCATCAGTCCGTAAAGGGTTGGGCTCACTTTGCCGACTGGCTTGTCCGTCTGAATTTGAAGCGACGCGGTGGGAGATTGTTGGGCCACGGCGACAGTCGTGACACACGTCAACGCGACCGAAAGGATTTTAGTGCTGAGATGGGAGCGAGACAGAAGCATGGTGTCAGTAGCCTCGTAGTTGCGGAAACGTTTACTCGGCCAATTGTAATGGAGAGTATGCCTTTGGCGCATCCCTAACTCGCGATCTTCAGTTCCCCGGAAGATGAGCGGCGTTCTCTGCGATGCGGACTCCGCTTAATCCACTCACGTAGCGGGCAACTCCGCGATAGAGCGACTCGGCGATACGTTGGCGATAGTTTGGGTCGCGCAGTTGGCGCTCGTCGTCAGGATTGGTGAGGAAGGAAATTTCGGCGAGGATCGAGGGCATGTTCGCGCCGATGAGCACAACGAATGGCGCCTGCTTGACGCCGCGGTCCTTCAGTCCAGGATTGCCCTGATCGAGACCGTCATATAAATATTTCTCGACATCAGAGGCGAACTCCCGCGACTCGTCGATCTTGTCGTGGAGCGCGATTTTCTTCACCAGGTCGGAGAGCTGATGAATGGATTGCTGCGAGACTGCGTTTTCGCGCGCCGCCAGCTCGAGCGATTCGGGCGAGGAAGTGAAGTTCAGGTAATACGTCTCGACGCCGCGGGCGCTAGGGTCGGCGCTGGAGTTTGCGTGGACGGAGACGAAGAGGTCAGCCTGGGCCTTGTTGGCGATCGCGGTGCGGGTCTCGAGCGGGATGAAGGTGTCGTCGCTGCGGGTGAAGATGACGTCCGCGCCGAGACGCTGCCTGAGCAGCTTGCCGAGCCGCAGAGAGACATCGAGGACCACATCCTTCTCTTCGATGCCGTCGGGGCCGAGCGTGCCGGAGTCATGGCCGCCGTGACCGGGGTCGATCACGATGCGTCCGATCTTAAGCCCGAGAGCGCGAACCATAGAGCGGCCACCGTCCGCGGTCGGTTCGGCTTCGTGGATGGTCGACGAAGCAGTTGTCTGTAGAGCGCGGTGGTTTCCGGGGACTTGCTTCTTTTTGTTTTGGAGGTCGCGGTGGACTTCGTCTGGGTGAGATCTGGCTGCGAGGCGGGAGTCGTGCCCGCGACTGAGGCGGCGATCGGCGCGCTTGTGGGGTGAGCTGGTCGCTTTCACACGGTCGGGTTGATGACTTAGGCCCGCGATATCCTGATTGGTGCTGGCGTCGCCGGGCGTGAGAGTTTTATTTGTAACTGCGACTGTTGCAGACGGCTTTGTCGCCTGCAACGGCGCGGGCTGCGGCCTTAAGGGTGCGGGTGTCGAGGTTGGGCCGTTGATTGATTGTGACCTTGATGCTGTACTTGGCGGACTGACAGCCGTCGACCCTTGCGCGAGTTGCTGAGTGGCTGCCGCCCCGGGCTTGCGGCCGTGAATGTCGATGATCAGCCGATAAGGATTCGGCAACAAGAAGGCCGAGTAGTCGCTTACATCGCTGACATCGAGTACGACCCGGGTCACGTCATTTGAAAACTGTGCGACCCGAATGCGTTTGAGGAAGCCGTCGTCGATGACGGTCACCGATTTGCCGATTAGCTCGGGCGAGAGCCGTGTTCCGTGAAGATCGAAAAAGATGCGGTCGGGGTCGGGGACGCGAGCGGCTTCGTATTGCACCTCATCACCGAGATCGATGGCGACGCGGGTGTAGATCGAGGTTGACCAATGGCGCACTCCGCTCACCTGCACCAACTTGCCTTTGTGGCGCGGCGGTTCGGAGTAGCTCGCAGGCGCCACGGGTTGGGTCGGTGACGCTTCCGGCGGTGTCTTTGTCTGTTGGGTTGATGACTTGTCTTCCGCAACAGTCTTCGAAGCTGCGAGCACCGGTGGCGTTGTGGCCGGAGTGTGCGTCGTAGGCACAGGGTCGGGCGCAGGCGTCGGGGGCGGCTCGGCGGCTTGCGACTGGATCGCCGCGGTCAGGACGGTGTTCGAATGCTTCTGATGTGGCGGGGGAATGGTTGAAGTCGCGGTCGACGTCGCGGGGCGGGGCACTGTCGCAGTGGGCGGATTGGATGAATGCCTGGCCGCCGTTTCAGCGGAGTGCAGTTCTTTGAGGTCGGCGCGAGCTTCGGTAGCCCCCGCGCTGCGTGGGTACTCCTTCAAGAAGGCCTGATACATTGCCTTAGCCGACGCGTTGTCGCTCAGGCCGTGAAGGTAGATGTCTCCCTCGGCGAGCAGGGCGTCGGCGCGATAGCGGCTGCCGGGATATTCGCGGCGGAGGAATTCATATTGGCCGATCGCGTCGTGCAGAGATTTTTCATCGTTGAGGATGCGGCCCTCCTCGGCGAGCAGTTGGGCGACGGCGAAGATACTGGCGTCCGCTTTTGGCGAGGCGGGATCTTCGTGATAGATGGTGCGATATAGATCGAGCACGCGTTCGTAGTCGCGCCGGGTGCGCTGGTCTTCGGGGCGGGATTCGAGCGATTGGCGAGCACGCTGCGCCTCGGCATAAGGAGATTCGACGGTCTTATGGGCCGGCGCTGTCGCGGCGAGGGTTGCGACGGCGAAAAGGGCCGTCAGGGCAATGGCCAGAGGGGTCTGCAACCTCTTCGAATGGAGGAAGACGCGCGCTGTTGCGGCCTCGGGGTGGAGGTGGCGGGTGCATGCTCGATTGCGAACGAAACGCGCCATAAATGCTGGAGAGACTCCCCGCCAGAGACTCTCTCATTATAGGTTTGCGCCACCCGGCAAAACCCGGAAACGGCCTGTCAATTCACGGAAGGAACCTGAACCCCAACGGGAGGACTGGCCGTCCAGGCACACGCAGCTTCGCCGCCCGCTCACCATTCAGAATGGTGGCTGAAGCCGCACTTTGTTGACGAGCCAATCAGTTGAGCAACGATGCGACTACCTCCGGAACGCTGGCTAGAGCGGCGTCGAGTTGGTTGGCGTCTTTGCCTCCGGCTTCGGCCATATCGGGTCGGCCTCCGCCGGAACCTCCGACGTATTTAGCGACGGGGGCGATGATCTTGCCGGCCTGGAGCTTGGCGGTGAGGTCTTTGGTGACTCCGACGATAATCGCGACTTTGCCGTCTTCTTGAACGGAGCCGAGCACGACGACCCCGGAACCTAGTTTGTTGCGGAGATTGTCGACGAGGGTGCGGAGTTGTCCGCGATCGAGGGCGCCGACTTTTTGCGCGAGGACTTTGACGCCTTTGATCTCGACGGCTTGATCGGCGGCGGAGCTTACCGACGACGCGGCGGATTTCATGCGGGCTTCGTCGAGTTCGCGGCGGAGTTTCTTCAACTCTTCTTCATTGGCGGCGATCTTTTGGCGGAGGGCGTCGGCGGGCGACGAGTCGATGCTGGGCGCGAGTTGATTCGCGAGTTGCGCCACGGCGAAATCGCGGCGGAATTCTTTGAGCGCTCCGAGTCCGGTGACGGCTTCGACGCGACGGACTCCGGACGACACGCTGCCTTCGCCGAGGAGCTTGATGGTGCCGATCTCGCCGGTGGCGGCGGTGTGGGTGCCTCCGCAGAGCTCGGTGGAGAAGTCGCCGATTTTGACGACGCGCACCTTTTCGCCGTACTTTTCGCCGAAGAGCGCCATCGCGTGGTACTCGTTGATGGCGACGTCAATGGGCACGTCTTCGAGGGTGACGACGCTGGTGTTGGCGAGCACCTCTTTATTAATGATGTCTTCGATGTCCTGCAGTTCTTCGTCGGCGATGGCGGTGAAGTGAGAGAAGTCGAAGCGGAGGCGATGGTCGTCGACGAGCGATCCGGCCTGCTTGACGTGCTTGCCGAGCACCTCGCGCAGGCCGGCGTGGAGCAGGTGGGTTCCGGTGTGGTTGCGGCGGGTGGCGTTGCGGTAGTCGGCGTCGACGACGGTGTCGACTTTGTCGCCGATGCGGATGGGCTGACGCACGAGCACTTTGTGGGCGAAGACTCCTTGCACAGGTTTCGTCGCGCCGCTGACCTCGGCGACGATCGGAGTTGTGGTCGTCGGAGTAGAGCCAGCCGATATCGCCGACCTGTCCGCCGGAGTCGGCGTAGAAGGAGGTTTGGTCGAGGACGATCTCGACTTCTTCGCCGGGTTTGGCTTCCTGCACTCCGATTCCATCTTTAATGATGGCGAGGACTTCGGCCCCCTGGACGGTGAGCTGGCGGTAGCCTTCGAAGTCGGTCTTGGGGAGTTCGCGGTAGACGGGGCTGGCGGATTTTTGCGAGCCACCTTTCCAGGAGGCGCGGGCGCGGGCTTGTTCGGCGGCGCGGCTTCAGTTCGAAGCCAGGAAGATCAAAATCTAGGCCCTGCATCTCTTGCTGTCTCCGTCATGAAATCGAGCGGAAGCCCGAAGGTCTCGTAGAGACTGAATGCCTTGTCTCCCTGTATCACTGGCTGGGATGGAAATCTGGAACCGAATGCAGGTAATGATGCGTCTTGGTCTGCGGCGATCTTGCGTGCCTCTGCCACGAGCGCATCGAATGCTGACAAGCCTGTTTTGAGCGCTCGTGCAAACTGACGCTCTTCCGCTTCGACGACCTTTGCAACCCGAGGCGCACTTTCAGTTAGTTCTGGGTAAGCAGACTGCATTTCATCACGAACCGCATAGACCATTTCGCTCATGAACGGATTTTCTTGGCCCAGCATGTATCCGTGACGAATGCCTCTGCGAAGAATTTTACGCAGTACATAACCGCGGCCTTCATTTGACGGGAAGGACTCCGTCCGAAATAAGAAATGTCGCTGCACGGGAGTGGTCAGCGATGATTCGCAGTGACGCATTTTGAGTTGGGTCTTCAGGAATCCCGAACCCCTTGTCGGCCGTGACCTTGACAGTAAGTTCCCATGCGCGCTTTATCAGCGGTATGAAGATATCCGATTCGAAAATGGAAAGTCTTGCCTTGAAGCGCAGCCGCGGTGCGGTCAAGGCCCATGCCGGTGTCGATCGATGGTTTTGGTACGGATCCAGGCGGTAGCGCGGGCTCAGAGTCTAGAGGTAGCGACGAATCTAATCGTTGTCCAACGGCGTCCCGATCGAACTGCATGAAGACGAGGTTCCAGATCTCGACGTAGCGTGCTTCATCGTCCGGAAAGGGTAGGTCTTTGTCGGGCGTCTCCGAAGCGCCCTGGCCGGTGTCGTAGAAGATCTCGCTGCAGGGGCCGCAGGGGCCGGTGTCGCCCATCGACCAGAAGTTGTCCTTCATGCCCATGGCGAAGATGCGTTCTTTGGGGACGCCGACCTCGATCCAGAATTGTTCGGCTTCGTCGTCGCGGGGTACGCCTTCCGCGCCCTCGAAGATGGTGACGTAAAGCTTGTCTTCAGGAATCTCGAATACTTTGGTCACCAGTTCCCAGGCGTAGGCGATGGCTTCGCGCTTGAAGTAGTCGCCGAAAGAAAAGTTTCCCAGCATTTCAAAGAACGTCAGATGGCGGCGGGTGAAGCCGACGTTTTCGAGGTCGTTGTGCTTGCCTCCGGCGCGGACGCACTTTTGCGAAGTAGTGGCGCGGTTGTAGTCGCGGTGCTCGAGGCCGAGGAAGACGTCCTTGAACTGGTTCATGCCCGCGTTGGTGAAGAGCAGCGTCGGGTCGTTATGGGGGACGAGCGAGGAGGAGTGGACACGGCGGTGTCCCTTGCTTTCAAAAAACTTCAGAAAGGTCTCACGGATTTCATTGCCGGACATGTATCGCATACGGACTTTCAGTTTACGTTAGAGGCGGTTCGGATGCGCCTCCTCACCCAGCGAGCAGCGACCGCTCGCCGGGGAGCCCGGCATTGCGGCGCGCCTTTCAGGCGAACAGTAGATTCTTCGACTGCGGCCGCCGCGCGGCCTCCCCTCAGGATGACAAATCCTGGGAAAGGCGCCGTCTACTTATGAATCCCTTATGTATTCCTTAGACGCGCTTTAGCGGTTTGTTCCTAGCCTTGAATCTGTGAGCATTTGCGCGCGGAGAGACTATCGCTGCGCCCAAAATGCCGGACAGGACGATCGCATGCTGGTTTCTCTGAAACGACTCCGACTTTTTACCTTGTTGTGCGCGACCATGATGACAGCGCCCAGATTTACTGCGGCGCAGGCCGTGGCTGCCGTTGACGACTCCACAGGCGCCGCGAATTCTTCCACGACGGCTGCCGTACCCGATCAACCAACAACCGGAAGTGAGAGCGAGCCGGCAGACGATCCGCAGGCGCAGGCTCCGGCTCCGGCTGGGACGGTCCCCCCGCTTGCCTCCAAACCAGGATTCTTTACCCGCTGGGGCAAGGCTTATGTCGCTGATTGGAGCGGCAACTCCCCGGGGACGGATCCCTCTTTGGTGTCGAAGCGCCGTGGCACACCACCCCCGATCTTTTCGCCGCCGTTCCCGTCAACCGACTGGCCTATCGGTGGAACTCCGCTGATCGGCGCGCCGGACACGCAGACGTATGTCCTTATGCAGGCGGTGAACGAGAACAAGAGCCGCACAAAATGGTACGGGTGGGTGGACGTGGGCGCCAATGGTTCCACCAACAACAAGGGCCACGCGCCAGATGTGCCGGCCAACGTCCCCTCGGGGTACGATGAGTACCCGAACACGATCGTGCTCGACCAGTTCGCCGTCTACTACGAGCGGATTCCGGACGAGGCGCAGAAGGACCACTTCGACTGGGGATGGCGGGTCACCAGCCTCTACGGGCAGGATTACCGCTATACCACGTCCAAGGGCATGCTCAGCCAACAACTGCTAGTGAAGAATGCGCAGTACGGCTGGGACCCGGTGATGTTCTACCTGGACTTTTATTTCCCCAAGGTGGCCGATGGGATGAATATCCGGATTGGACGCTATATTTCGCTGCCGGATATTGAGGCGCAGCTTGCCCCGAACAACTATAGCTACTCCCACTCTATTCTCTACACCTACGACTGCTATACGCAGCTGGGCATCAACGCGACCGTCAAGATCAACGACCACTGGACGGTGCAGGGCGGGATTTCTCCCGGCTGCGACGTCATGCCGTGGACGACCGACGCCCAAGTGACCGGAAATGTCTGCGTGCAGTACACCTGGAGCAATGGCGGAGACGATCTTTATACCTGCGACAACACCATCAACGATGGCAAGTACGCGTATAACAACCTGACCGCCTATTACGAGACCTGGTATCACCGTTTCAACGCCCACTGGCACACCGCGACCGAGGGGTGGTACCAGTACATGCGGAAAACGCCAAATATGTACTGGTACAACGGGACCGATCCGAATACCGGAATCCAATACGCGAACACGCCGCAAACGCCCTGGCCGGAGGCGCAGAACTACAGGCCCGGGGGCGGAGCGTCGACTTTGAATTTTGGCGCGGTCTGCGTCGACCCGCGGCTGCCGGCATCGCAACAGCCGGCGCGATGCTACGCCCCGGAATGGGCGATCACTAATTATCTGGAGCATAACTTCTGGAAGAACCAGGCGTCGCTCAACATCCGCAACGAGTTTGTGGACGACATCAAGGGCCAGCGCATCGGCACTCCCGGCAGGTATGAGGAGCATATGGTGGGGTTCAATTTTTGGGTCGGATCGACGGTGACCTTCCGGCCGGAGATCAGCTTCACCAAATACTACGGCCCGTGGGGACTGAGGGCGCTGGATATTGCTCCCGGGTCGGCGGTCGCGAACCTGCAGAACGGCAACTACCAGACCGGCAAAACGTATGCCGCGACTCTGGCGGCGGACCTTATCTGGCACTTCTAGTTAATTGACGAGAAAGTGAAAACGCCGGCCTATTCGGGGTCGGCGTTTTCTTCTGTGTCGATGGTTTCGAGCGCGGCGAGGGTCTCGTCTGCGACATTCCAGCTTTTGAGAATCTTGAAGATGGTTCCGGTGGAGAATCCTCCGCGTACTAGCAGGCGCACGACCCGCGCCGATTCCTTCTCATTGGTTGGCTGCGTGACGCGTTTGCGCTCGAGATGTTTGCGGGCGAGGGCTTCTTCGCTGACGTTCTCGTAGGCGGAGTTGAGGGTCGTTGAGATGAGCGCGGAGTTGACTCCCTTGCGCGCGAGCTCTTGCTGGACGCGGCGCTTGCCGAACTTCTCGTTGTCCTGACGCAGGCGCGTGAAGGTCGCGGCGAAGGCGGGGTCGTCGAGATAGTGTTGCTCCTCGAGTCGATGAATGACGGCGGTGATTTTCGTGGCGCCGGTTTCGCCTTCTTCGACGCGAGTGCGCATGAGGCGCTTGAGTTCGGCGACCGTTCTCATGCGGCGGCCGAGCGCGGCGATGGCGTACTCGTAGAGCCGGGCTTCATCGAGGGGTTCGGGTTTTTTCTTTAGCGATCGCAAAACGGTGGCCTCTTAAAGGAATGAAAACCGCACGTCCTGCGACTCCGCGCTTTCGGCGCTCCGCTCAGGATGACGATCTGTAGTTTCCGGAAGCTCATTGGGCCGGCTTCGTGTATTGGTCGACCCAGTCGTTGACCGTCTTGTACCAGAGCTGGGAGTTTTGGGGCTTCAACACCCAGTGGCCTTCATCGGGGAAGTAGAGCATCTTGGACGGGACGTTCTGCCGCTGTAGAGTCGTGAAGAGCTGGAAGCCCTCGGAGACGTCGAGACGGTAGTCGAGCTGGCCGTGGACGACTAACGTCGGCGTCTTGAAGTTCTTCGCCGCCAGCGCGGGCGACCATTTTCTATAAGCATCTAGCGAGGCAGGTTTTCCGTAGTAGTCCCACGGCTTGCCTTTGAACTCCCACTCGTTAAACCAAAGCTCTTCGGTGGTGCCGTAGGCGGAGATCGGATTGAACATGCCGTCGTGGGTGACGATGCACTTGAATCGGTCGGTGTGGCCGAGGATCCAGTTGGTCATGTAGCCGCCATAGCTGGCGCCGAGGGCGCACTCGCGGGACTTGTCGATGTAAGGGAAGCTGCGCTCGGCATAGTCGAGGCCGCGCATGAGGTCGATGTAGGGCTTGCCGCCCCAGTCGCCGTTGACTCCGTCGACGAAGGTCTGGCCGTAGCCGGTCGAGCCGCGCGGGTTGATCATGATGACGACGTAGCCGTTGGCGGCGAGGAGTTCGGCGTTCCAGCGGTAGCTCCAGGAGTCTCCCCATGCGCCTTGCGGGCCTCCGTGAATGAGGAATTTTACGGGGTATTTTTTGTTGGGATCGAAGTTGGGTGGCTTGATGATGAAGCCCTGGACTCGAACCAGGCCGAGCGATGGGAACCAGAAGGAGTTCAAGCCCGGCAAGTTTAGCTGCGACAGGATGGCGTGGTTCAGATGAGTGAGTTGGTCTTGGTAAACCATGACCTCGTCCGCCGCCGGCATCGAACCGTGCGTCAGCTTGTACCGCGACATCTCACGCCGAGTAGCTTGCTCCTCAGCCTTCGAGTCTTCTGGCACGCTATCTTGTGGATAGGGATCGTCAAGCTTGAGAGCATAGATGTCGGCAGGAGATCGCACCGTCATGCGGCTGAGAACGAGCAGCTTGCTGTCGGAGGAGGCATGTAAATCGCCGTACTCACCAAAGTTCTCCTTTCCCAGATAATTAGTGGGTCCCTCGTAGAGCAGCTGAGTCAGGGAATAAAGCTCCTTTCCCTCAAGATTGACGCTGAAGACGGGCTCTTCGCCCCAATTGCCTGCGGTGAAGAACAGCTTATGTGAATCAGCCGACCACGTAAGCTCATCAACCCAGCGGTCGAAGTCTGGCAGCAGGTCTTTGATCTGTTTCAACTGCCGGTCGTAAAGCATCAGCCGGAACTTGTCGCTCTCGTATCCGGCGCGGGCCTGGGAGCGGAAGGCGATGTATTTGCCGTCGGGCGAATAGGCGGGGCTGAAGTTGCCTCCGAGGCTGGTGGTGATTTTGACCGGCTTGGCGCTGGGATCGTCAAGGCGGAGGGTGAAGATATCGACGTGGGTGCTGATGGCGGGAACGGGATCGAGGTTTTCTTCGAAGGCGATCTCTTTGCCGTCGGGGGCGAAGGCGTAGGCGTCGGGGCCTCCGAGGGAGAATGGCGGGACCTCGTGCGTGTCGCCGGGGTTGAGGTCGCGGGGAGCGCCTCCGCTGGCAGGGACGAGGAAGAGATGGCTGCGCTTGTCGCCGACGTAAGCGTTCCAGTGCCGGTAGAGGAGTGTGGTGAAGATGCGGGCTTTGACCTTGGAGGCGGCGCGTTCGTCATCGCGCTGCTTGTTGCAGGTGTCATCAGAACAGTCGGGATAGACGGAGGACGTGAAGAGGATATTTTGCCCGTCGGGCGACCATGTGGCTCCGTCGGCTTCGGTCGAGATGCTGGTGAGCTTGTGTGGCTCTCCTATAGTGGCCGCCGCGCTGTCGAAGTCGGCGAGGTAGATTTGCTGGCCACCGTCGCGAAGGCTGAGGAAGAGAATCTGTTTGCCGTCGGGCGAGAAGCGGCCACGGCTTTCGCCGGCCTCAGATGCGGTGAGCGCGGTTTCTTTGCCGCCGGCCGTGGGGACGATCCAGAGGTGCGAGGTTCGAGTGTTTTTCTCGAGGTCGACGTCGGTAGCGGAGAAGAGCACCCATTTACCGTCGCGCGAGAGATCGATGTCGCCGAGGCGCCGCATCTTCATCATGTCTTCGAAAGTCATGGGACGTCGGGTCTGGCCGAGGGAGGGAGTGACCGCGAGTGCGAAAGCGAAGATGGCGGTCGAGAGTCTTTGGATGGATTTCATTTGGTGCCTAGTGTACTGGGTTTATTGGGGTTGATGAAGATGTCTCCGAATCTTCCACAGGCCGGGCGGCGGTGAAGGACCTCGTGTGTTGTCGGCCAGGCCTGAAGTCTGATCTGCGAAAACGAGACGCGCAGCATCCGGCGAACGTCTATTCATAGGGTGAGCGAGCGGCGACTGGCTGAGCGGAGATAGACTTATGAGTATGGGGATTTCGGTCGGTATTTCGCGAGCACGGCGGGGATGGCTCGCCGCGGTTCTGCTGGCGGTGGCGAGCGCGGCGGCGCTAGGGCAGGTGTCCTATACGCCGATGCCGCTCGACCAGGGATTTGGCCCGCTGGACAAGTCGCAGCCGCCGATTCCGCCGGAGCAGGTCATCACCAAATTTACCGCCAAGGAAAGCGCTTTCCGCGAGGCGCTGAACAACTACACATATCGCCGCAGCGTGAAGGTGCAGACTGTTGATGACGACGGCAAGGTTGACGGCGAGTATTACGAAGTGACCGATGTCTCGTTTGACTCGACAGGGCGGCGCACCGAGCACGTGGTTCTGGCGCCGGCGAGCACGCTCGAACGCATCATGATGAGTCCGGCCGACTTTCAGGACATTCAGCAGCGGCTGCCGTTCGTGCTGACCACCGAGGACGCCGCGCAATACAACATTACGTATGTCGGCAAGCAGAAGGTCGACGAGCTGGATACGTATGTCTTTGATGTCGCTCCTAAGGTCATCGAGAAGAAGCACCGGTATTTTCAAGGGCGAATTTGGGTCGACAACCGGGATCTGCTCATCGTGGTAACTAACGGAAAGAACGTCCCCGACGACACGCGCAAGGGCCACGAAGACTTATCGCCGCCGTTCGTGACTTACCGCGAGCAGATCGACGGTAAATATTGGTTTCCGGTGTATACGAAGGGCGACGGGATCCTGCACTTCTCTGGCGGCAATGGATATATCAGCCAGGATGTGCACATCCGCGAGTTTGTGAAGTATACCGACTACAAACAGTTCAAATCGACGGTCAAGATTACCTATGACGGGCAGGACATCGGTAACGCGAAGCCGGATGCAGGAGGCCAGCCGTCAAGCTCTGCGCCGGCGACTGCACCTCCGGCCGCTGCGCCACATCCATAAACGTGTTGGTCTACCCGCCTCACTCGTAAGACCGGCGCTAAGGACGATTGCCTGATGAAAGAGTTCGACGCTGACTCGCTCGCGGCGCTGGCGACGGAAGCCTGCAACCCAGCCAGCGAAAGGCTCGATGAGCTCTTGACGGTGGAGATGCTCGGCGTTATGCATGCCGCCGATCGCGAGGTTGCCGATGCGATCGCTGCGGAGATCCCTCACATTGCCACGGCCGTAGATGCTATCGCTGAGCGAATCGCAAAGGGTGGAAGGCTTTTCTACATTGGTGCGGGAACCTCGGGGCGTTTGGGAGTGCTGGATGCTTCAGAATGTCCGCCGACTTTCGGCGTCGCTCCTGATCTGGTGCAGGGAATTATGGCCGGCGGTGATGCAGCTCTGCGCACGTCGGTGGAGGGCGCGGAGGATGACGCTTCGCGCGGCGCTTCGGACCTGATCGCTGCTGGGTTTAGTAAGAAAGACTCACTGGTAGGGATTGCCGCGAGCGGACGGACTCCTTATGTGGTAGGGGCGATCGAGTATGCGTACTTGCTGGGTGCGCTGACGATTGGGCTGAGCTGCGTTCCGAATTCGGCAATTGGCGCCGCGGCCGAGATTGCCATCTCGCCGGTGACTGGCGCCGAGGTGCTCACCGGCTCGACACGACTCAAGGCGGGAACGGCGACCAAGCTGGTTCTCAACATGCTCAGCACCGGTGTGATGGTCCGCACCGGGTATGTCTACGGCAACCTGATGGTGAACGTGCAGCCGACCAATGCCAAGCTGATTGATCGTGCGGGGAGAATCATCTCCGCGATCACTGGACTCGATCGTGAGCGCGCCGGCGCGCTGCTCGGAGAAGCTGGCTCGGTGAAGACTGCGGTGGTGATGGCGAAGCTTAACGTCGGGCGGGTGGTTGCTGAAGGGCGGCTTGCATCCGTAGGAGGGAATCTTCGTAGAGCGCTTGGCGAATCCTGACGACCGAGCTTGTGGGGCCTCTGCTACACTTGCGAAAATCTCGTGAGTGAAAGCCAGGTACCAATGAAAGCCAAACCGGGAAGTCTGTCCCAGAGTTCTCATCTTCTTCTCTCCATTTTCCTGCTAGTCCCAATGGCTCTTCTAGCGCAGCAACCGCAGCGGACACTGTTGCGCGCCGGACATGTGATCGATGTGCATACCGGCAACGAGGCAGCCGATCAGACGATCATTGTCACCGGAGACAAGATCACGGCGATTGCGGCGACTGCGTCCACTCCGGCGCAAGTAGGTGACAAGGAGATCGATCTCCGCGGGTTGACGGTGTTGCCGGGGATGATCGACGCGCATACTCACTTGACGATGAATACCGACTTCGATCCATATGTCGAGTTGACGACGACCCCGATGAAAGAAGCGCTCAACGGCGTGATCAACGCGAAGACCACGCTGATGGCGGGTTTCACGACTGTGCGGAACGTGGGCGCGAGCGGTTATTCCGACGTGATGCTGCGCGACGAGATCAATGCTGGACACTTTCCCGGGCCGCATATGTTGGTCTCCGGGCCGCCGCTGGGGATTACTGGCGGGCACTGCGATGAAAACCTGCTTCCGTTTGAGTACCACGTGACCGCCGACGGTGTCGCCGATGGCATCGCTGAAGTGCAGCATAAAGTCCGGCAGAACATTAAGTATGGCGTGGACCTGATCAAGATCTGCGCGACCGGTGGTGTGCTCTCAAAGGGGGACGACCCGCAGGCTTCGCAATACACGCTCGAAGAGATGAAGGCTATTGTCGCTGACGCGCATCGGCTGGGACGGAAGGTCGCGGCGCATGCGCATGGGGCGCAGGGAATTCTTTGGGCGAGTGAGGCGGGTGTGGATTCGATCGAGCATGGTTCTTACATCGACGATGCTGGCATCGCAGAGATGAAGAAGGACGGGACCTACCTGGTGCCGACACTCTACCTTGAAGACTGGATGATTCAATACGGTCATCTTCCGCCGTTTTATCAGCAGAAGATGAAGGACACGATCCTCGTGGCGAAGAAGAACATCAAGCATGCTGTGGATTCGGGCGTAAAGGTTGCGCTGGGAACGGATGCGGCGGTGTATCCGCATGGCTTGAACGCGCATGAGTTCGATATATACGTGAATCAGATTGGCATGACTCCGCTGGCGGCGCTGCAGTCGGGCACGATCAATGCGGCCGACCTGCTGGGCTGGAAGGACAAGACAGGCGCGCTCGATCCGGGAAAATGGGCCGACATTATCGCTGTTAATGAGGATCCGCTCAAGGACATTAAGACGCTGCAGAGTGTCCCGTTTGTGATGAAGGCGGGGGTTGTCTACAAAAACGAGACCGGCAAGAGCGAGACTGCCGCGAAGTGAGAGCCACCCAATTCGAGTTTCGTTTCCGGCAGGCCATCAGCGCGGCGATTTATGTAATTGGCTTTTTGGCGCCATGGCAGTACTTCGTACGGGCGACTCCGACGCGGCTTTGGTCGTGGCTGGCGATTCAGTTGTCGCGCCTTGGGATTCTCCCCGTTCAAACAGCTTATTTGTCGATCACGGTTATCGCCGTGGGGTTCTCCGCGCTTGGAGCGGGTCTTCGAGTATGGGGAACGGCCTACCTGGGCCGTACCGTAGTCTTTGACAAGACGATGCGGGCCGGCGAGGTCGTGGCTGCTGGGCCTTATCGGTACATGCGCAACCCGCTTGTATCTGGGGTCAGTGCTCACCGCGTTAGCGGTAAGCATTCTGATGCCGGCTAGCGGGGCGTTGTTTTTCGTTGTCGCGCTCCCGATTTTTGTTGTGCGGCTGGTCTTGGGCGAAGAAGCTTTTTGAAGCCAAGATCGGCGACGCCTATGTTGAGTATTGCCGTAGTGTTCCTCGATGGCTCCCGAGTATTTCGCCGCGATTGTCGGTCATCACACGAGCGACCGACTTGGCTTCCGGCGGCTGTAGGGGAGGTCTTCCCGCTGGGGATGGCGCTCTGTTTCCTGGTCTTCGCGTGGAACTACGACGCGCAGTTGCTGATTCGTTGCGTGCTTGATTTGTTTCGGCGCATCGTTGATTGCGCGGGCGCTGCCGGGATCGAAGACTGCCTAATATTCCTCTTCGCCGCCGTGGGCGAGGTTTTCAAAGCGCGTGCACTTCGACATGTAGGCCAGATGCACGGTCCCGGTAGGGCCATTGCGCTGCTTGGCGATGATAATCTCTGCTTTCCCTTCGGTCTCCGGGTCGGGCTGGCCGTTTTCGTCGCGACTGTAGTAGCTTTCGCGATGGATGAAGGCGACGACGTCGGCATCCTGTTCGATCGAGCCGGATTCGCGCAGGTCGGAGAGCATCGGCCGCTTGTCTTTCCCGGCGCGCTGTTCGGAGGCACGGCTTAACTGCGAGAGCGCGACAACCGGGACTTTCAGCTCCTTTGCGAGCGCCTTGAGACCGCGTGAGATGGCCGAGACTTCCTGGGTGCGGTTTTCGTAACCTCTCGATGCTTTGCCTGTGCCTTGCGTCGCCGACATGAGTTGGAGATAGTCAATGACGATGAGGTCGAGCGAGCCTTGCGTCTGGCGAAGGCGGCGCGCCTTGGCGCGCATCTCGGCGAGCGAGATGCCGGGCGTATCGTCGATGAACATTTTCGCTTCGGTGAGTCGTTCGAGGGCCGAGGTGAGTTTCTGCTGGTCTTCGCGGAGCAGAAAGCCCTGCTGGATTTTCTGCGAATCGACAAGGGCTTCCGACGCCAACATACGGCGGAGCAGCGATTCTTTCGACATTTCGAGCGAAAAGACAGCGACGACCTTACCGCCACGCACTGCCGCGTTCTGCGCGATGTTGATCGCCCAGGCGGTTTTGCCCATCGATGGGCGCGCGGCGATGATGGTCAGCTCCGAGTGTTGCAGGCCGCTGGTCTTGCGGTCGAACTCGTCGAAATACGTCTGAAGCCCCGTGATCTGCTTGCCCTGCTTGTACAGGTTGTCGATGGTGCCGAAAGAATCGCGAACGATCTCGGGGATGCTAGCGAAGCCGTTAGTTACTCCCTGCTCGGTGACCTCAAGCAGCGAGCTGACGATACGGTTGAGGATGGTGAGCGCGTCTTCGCTCTGGTCGTGCGCCTCGCTGATCGACAGAGCGGAGTGCTTGATCAGCTGGCGCAGCAGGGAGCGGTCTTTGACGATACGGACGTATTCCTCGATGCTCAGGCGGCGGGGAAGCCCTTCAGTCAGGGAGAAGAGGTAGGCGACGCCCCCAACTGCATCGACCTCTTTGCGGCGGCCGAGCTCATCGGTCAGGGTGACAATGTCTACGGGGTGGCCGGAGTTGATGAGCTCGCCCATGCGCGCGAAGATGCGCTGGTGGGAGTCGAGCGCAAAGTCCTCGGGCTTGATGCGTTCGGCGGCCTCGTTATAGGCGGTGTTTTCGAGCAGGATCGCGCCGAGGATAGAGCGTTCGGCATCGATGCTGGCAGGGAGGCCGCGTTCAAAGGCGATGTCGGGGGTGGTGGCCATCCCTCTTAGTTTAGGGAGTGAAGCCATGAGGAAAACCGCCTGGCTGTGTGCATCGTTGATTCCTGGGCGGCGGCGGGTACGTCTAAGAAAATAGGTTTCAGGGCGTGTTTTCGCGCCTCAGGAACCCAATTCCACTACAATAATGACGTACGCCGTGTCCCCATGAAAATGCACCTTAGAAGTCTGTTGTTTCTGCTGGCGGGGTTGGCTCCCGCGGCATTGGTGTCCCACGCACAAGAGGCAGCTACCGACGAGACTGCCAAGCCACCAACCCAGCTGCAGGCAATGCAGAAGCTCGAGGATTCCTGGAGCGCCGCGCTCGCCAAGCGAGACCAGTACGGTCTGGAGCTAGTACTGTCGCCGCAGTTTGTCAACATTTCCGCCGACGGAACGGTGCGGTCCCGCAACCAGGAGATCGCCTACGTTCTCAATAAGTTTCCCGACATGATTTCGCTGGAGCAGACGGTGATCAGCGTGCGCACTCTGGGCGATGTCGCGCTGGTGAACGGCACGTATGTCTTGAAGCGGCGGGTGAATGGGCATCCGGTGGATGAAAAGGGCGTCTTTAGCCATGTCTTCCAACGCTCGCGTTCGAACTGGCAGTGCATCAACGCACAGCGAACGATTGTGGTCGAGGAGGCGGAGGGGAAGACGAAGACGACGACGACCGCCAAGACGAGCAACGCCGAGTTGCCGTTCCATATTCCGCTGTTCCACAAGGGTGCGGAGCCTGCTCCTCAGGCGCAGTCTCAGACGCAGACGCAAACTAACTCTGCGGCTGACACTCAACAGGCGAACCCGCAGCAATAGTAGCGGACGAACCCAGGTTAGGTACGCGAACCTAGAGCACCCGAATTTCCTAGGGCGAGGTGGTCGTCAAACGCTTGCCTTGGATTTCGATGTAGACGTTGACCAAGGAGAGCGCGGCTGGGGTGACTCCGGGGATTCGGCTGGCTTGGCCGAGCGTCTGCGGACGGACGCGAGCGAACTTTTCCTGCATCTCGCGGGAGAGACCGCTTACCGCAGTGTAGTCGAACCACTCGGGAATCGTGCGGCCTTCCGCTTTCTTCAGCTTGTCGATCGACTTCCGCTGCTGGTCTAAATATCCCGCGTACTTGATCTCGGTCTCGATGGCCTTGAGCTCATTGCGAACCTGGGCTGACATCAGCTTCGACTGGTTTGCCTGGAGCAGTGGGACGAAGAGCGTCGCAGCTTCTTCCACCCTGGAGAATTCTTCACGCAACACAGGCAATAGCGACTCGATGGTGATCTCGGGACGCTTGAGGAGTTGCGCGTAGGTTTGTCCGGCGGCGTTGCTGAGTGCGCCTGCGATTTCGGGAAGCAGTTCAGCCAACCGACCAAAATCCGCTTTGCGAGTGCCGAGCAGCTTTTCGACAGCGACGGCGCGGGCCTGCTTGGCCTCGTAATCAGCCCAAGCCTGGTCGTTGATGAGGCCGAGGCGGCGCCCGTGGGGAGTGAGGCGGCGGTCGGCGTTGTCGATGCGCAGGTGCAGGCGGAATTCAGCGCGTGATGTGAACATCCGGTAGGGTTCGTTGGTGCCCTTGCTGATGAGATCGTCGATGAGGATTCCCGTGTAGCCCTCGGTGCGATCGAGGGTGAACGGCGGCTCGCCCTTGACCTTGAGCGCGGCGTTGATACCCGCCATGAGGCCCTGGCATGCAGCTTCCTCATAGCCTGAGGTCCCGTTGATCTGACCGGCGAGGTAGAGGTTCTCGAAGCTTTTGACGGCGAGGGAGCGGTCAAGCTCGGTCGGATCGATTGCGTCGTACTCAATGGCGTAGCCGGGGCGCAGCATCTCGGCGTTTTCGAGGCCGGGGATGGAGCGGACGATGTCGGACTGCACCTCCATCGGCAGCGACGTGGACATTCCGTTGACATAGACCTCATGCGTATCGAGGCCTTCTGGTTCGAGGAAGAACTGGTGCTGCTCCTTGTCGGGGAAGCGGACGACTTTGTCCTCGATCGACGGGCAGTAGCGCGGACCCACGGCGTGGATCTGCCCCGAGTACATCGGCGAGCGCGAAACATTTTCGCGAATAATCCGCAGCGTCTCCGGCGTGGTGTGGGCAATGTGGCAGCTGACCTGGCGCTGCGGAAGCTCGCGAGTGCGAAAGCTGAAGGGCGTTGGTTCAGTGTCGCCGGGCTGCTCCTCGAAGCGCGCCCAATCGATCGTGCGCCCGTCGAGGCGCGGCGGGGTTCCGGTCTTGAGCCGGCAGCCGCGCAGGCCGAGCCGCTTGAGCGCTTCGCCGAGGAGAATGCTGGGCGGCTCGCCGCTGCGTCCGGCAGAGTATTGCTGCTCGCCGCAGTGGATTAGGCCGTTGAGGAAGGTCCCGGTGGTGATGACGGCGGCCCCGGCGAAGACGCTGCGTCCGTCACGGAGCTTGAGACCAATGACCTTCTTCCGCTCGCCGGAATCTTCTTCGGAGAGCAGAACGTCGACGACTTCGGCTTGCTTGATGAAGAGTCCAGGCTGCGACTCGAGCACCTGGCGCATCTTCACGCGATACTGCTGCTTGTCGCACTGCGCGCGAGGCGACCAGACGGCGGGGCCGCGAGAGGTATTCAGAAGGCGGAATTGAATGCCGACGGCGTCGGCGACCTCGCCCATGACTCCGCCGAGCGCATCGACCTCGCGGACGAGATGGCCCTTGGCGATGCCGCCAATGGCGGGGTTGCAGGACATCTGCGCGATGAGATCGAGGTTGAGCGTGAAGAGCGCCGTGCGCAGGCCCATGCGCGCAGCGGCGATGGCTGCTTCGCAACCGGCGTGTCCTGCGCCGACTACGACTACTTCGTATTGTTCGGTGTATGACATGTCCCTACTCCTATTCTAAAGGAGCCAGAGCAGCCCGCCCGCGAGGACCATGACTGCGGCGATACATTGGGAAGGCAGAAGATTGGTTGCAACGAGATCGCCGCGCAGGGAATTCAAAAGAAAGCTTGCCGCTCCGTGAAGGAACAGCCACGCGCCCATGATCTCACCACTGCGAATCTTCCATGCGGGTCGCTTTGCGATCATTGCGAACAGAAGCGCCAAGATAGCGAGTTCCGCAAGCGCCATGTAGATCTGCACTGGATGCAGTGGCGTGCCGAGCGGCGCACGGTACCATAACGAAGCGAGGCGGCTGGTATAGGTGACTGCCCATGGCAGGTTGGTTGGAGTTCCGAAGTCGGAACCTCCCGCGAAAGCGCCGATACTGGCGATGGCGAAGCCTAGAGCCAAGGACGGCGCAAGCGCGTCGAGGGTGCGGCGCAATGGCATTCGAGTGAAAAACACAAATGCGCCCATCCCGGCAATGGCAACACTCGCGCCTCCGATCGTTGCCGCGTCGGACCGAACGCGGAGGACGCCGATCAGCCATAGCGGATGGGCGACGAAGTCTTTCCAGTTTGCGAAGATGAGAATGAAGCGCGGGGCAATGAGAGCGGTGAGCACTCCGACGATGCCGAGGTCCCAGATTTTTTCCGGATTGAGTTCAAGGCGTTGTGCGGTGATTCGCGCGGTGAAGAGCGCGACGACGATGGCAATGGCAGTGATGACTCCAGCAGTGGGGATTGCCATGGAGCCTAGCTGGAAGAGGCGTGGATACACAGGGGCGCTGGTTAAACAACAAAACCGACCCACTGGGCCGTAGGTAAGTACTCTGGTGAACCCGTCCTAAGACGGTGGGGCTCTCCGCGGTTCATTAGGCATTCCGGACTGGCGGACGCGGCACACAGAACCGATTATCGAGTCGAGCCCCTGTTCGATGATTAAAGGTTCAACCAGAGTTGACCACCTACCTGCTTTGCAGGCCGGTTTCTGAGTTGGATGCTAACGGGAGCCGCGCCGCATTGCAAGAGAAGAAGGCGAGAAACTTCCTCGTTTAACGAAACTTAGGTGCGCAGAGTCGATATGGGACTGGGCGCAAGCGTTTCCAGAGGGCCACGCCGCGCAATCAGCTGATGCGGCGATCTTCGGTTAGCAGGGAATCGAGAATGCCGTTGAGTGAGCTGGCGCGGTTGTGAATGGTGCTGCGAGTTGCTGTCAGGTTGCCATTGAGCTCGTTCAGTTTTTCTTCGGCGCGCGCGAGTTCGTCGGCGATGTTCAATGCGGCGAGCACCGCGACGCGCAGCGAATCGACGGTCTTGCCTTGCGAGGCGACGAGGCGCATCTTGCTGTCGACGATCGCGGCGAGCTGGTGAATGTATTCAGCATCCTGACCGCGCAGGCGATAGCTCTGGTCGAAGATCTCAACTGTAACAGTTGAGGAGGAGGGCCGTGTTGTCGCGTTAGTTTCGCTCATGAAAAATTAGACGGCGAGCTCGTCGAGCTGGCGGAGAAGGCGTTCGATGCGGGTGCGCACCAGGTCGCGTTCGCTCTTGTAAGCCTCGATCTCCGACGCGACTTCCTCCGTTGCCGCCATCTGCGTATCGAGCCTTTGCTGTAGCTCAGCCAGCTGATCTTCGGCGGCGATGCGGGCGCTGCGTTCCGCTTTGAGCAGATCGACGGCGCGCAGGATTCGCTGCTCGAGCGCCGCAAAATCATCTGCGCCGACCGGTGCTTCGGTTGCCTGAAACGCGAAGGTGGACATCAAATCACCCCTCTCAATGCTCAAAGTATAGCGTGAGTTTGGATGAGGAAAACCGGGGACTATTGCTGGAAATGGTGCGTGAGCGCTGGTTTTTCCTACGTTCTCAGGCGACCGCCTCGAGCTTCCAGAGCCCGCACGATTGCGCTGGAATAACTTTGCAAGTCCTCTTCGCGAAGGGTGCGGGTCTCAGATTGAAAGACCGTGCCAAGCAGCAGCGAGTAGTGGCCCTTTGCAACACGTTCGCCTTTCAGGTCGCGCAGTATCTCTTTGGCCTCGTATGAGACCAGCTCGGGGATGGCCAGCGCGTCGAGCGCCGCGGCGATCTCAGCCCACTGGACCGAGTCGGGGAAGATGAAAGAGAAATCGCGCTGGACTGCCTGGTAACGAGAGAGTTCGCGCGCCGCCGGTTGGCGTAGCGATTGACGGTAAAGGCGATCGAGATAAAGTTCCCCGATGAAAACCGGCTGTTTCAGCTTGCGGACTTGTGCTTCCTGCGGGGTGCAGTTGGCCAAAGTAGCCGACGGTGAGGCCATCGATCACGGCGCGAGCGGCCCGGCCGGGATGCAGCCACTGCGGCAACAGTCCGGAATCAACGGGGAAGGTGTCGACGTAATTTGAGCGGGCTGAGAATTTGCAGAGCAGCTCTTCTACGGCGCCTTTGAGTAGATAGAAGTCGACGGGTTGCGGCTGCTGAAAAGCACTCTTCGCGCCCGTGGAGCCGGTCGCGCCGAAGGCTAGCGACGGGCGCTCGTCCACCCGGTCGGTGCTGCCAGAAAAGACTGTGCCAAGTTCGAAGAGGGCGACATCGTTGGCGTCGCGATTGAGATTCTCGGCGAGCATGGCCAACATTCCCGGGAGGAGCGAGGGACGCAGCATGCCTGCTTCTTCGCTCAGCGGATTGCCAACCTTGACGGCGGAGTCGGGTTGCGGAGCAAATGAAATCGCGTCGGCTGCGGAGCAGAAGGTGCTATAGACGGCTTCGTTCCACCCAAGCGCGAGCAGCGTTCTGCGGAGGGTCGATTCCTTCTCGGCAAAGGGCAGTGCGACGACAGATCCGGCGAACGACGGCAGTGTATTGGCGAAGCGATTGTAGCCGTAGACGCGGGCAACTTCTTCGATGAGATCGATCTCGCGTTCGAGATCGAGACGCCAGCTGGGGAGGGTGACGGCGTAAGCACCTTCACCGGACTTCTGCAGCCTGCAGCCCAACGATGTGAGGACCGACTCAACCGTCTCGGTGGTGATGCCTTCGGGAGCTTCGGTCTTGCCGAGGATGCGCTGGACTTCGCTGACCTCGAGGCTGATCGCCAGACGATTCGCGGTGCGGGCCTGGGCTTCGGGGATGATGACGTCGACGAGTTCGCCTTCGATTTCGCCGCCGGCTTCGAGGACGATCTGGCTGACGAGGGCGTTGGCGACGGGTGCTGCATTGAAGTCGGCGCCGCGCTCGAAGCGGTGCGAGGCGTCGGTGTGTAGGCCGTGGCGGCGCGAGCTGCGGCGGACGGTCGCGGGGTCGAACCATGCGGCTTCGACGAGTACGTTCTTTGTTTCGGGCGTGATCATCGAATCCCAACCCCCCATGACTCCGGCGATGGCGAGAGGCCTGGAGTGATCGGCGACGACGAGGTCTTCTGGATCGAGACTGCGCTCGATGCCATCGAGTGTGCGGAGCTTCTCGCCCTTACGCGCACGGCGAACGATGATTCCACCTTCAATCTTGTCGAGGTCGAAGGTGTGCGTGGGCTGCCCGATGGCGAGGGTGACGTAGTTGGTCGCGTCGACGGCGTTGGAGATGAGTTTTTGTTCGAGCAGGCGAAAGCGTTCGGCGACGATGCCTTGGGATGGGGAGATCTTGATGTTGCGAAGGACGCGTGCGGTGAAGCGACCGCAGAGCTCGGGGGCCTCGATGCTGACGGGGTAAGGACGTTCCGCCATTGGCTCGCGGCGGGCAAGGTCAATTTGTAACGGCGTAAGCGACAAATTGTAGATCGCGGCGATTTCGCGTGCTATTCCGTAGTGGTTCATGGCATCGACACGGTTCGTCGTGATGTCCATCTCGAAGCGGGAGCCGTGCGAGCCAAGATCGAAGATGCCTTCAACCGCTATGCCGCGAAGAGTGAGACCTTCGGCGAGATGTCTGATCATCGACAGAGTAGTTTCGGCAGGTAGGAGCGAAGCCAGTTCGTGAGGATATTCATGCGAACTGCTCCAGAAACCGCACGTCTCCCGAATACAGCTGACCGACGTCGCCGATACCATACTTCATCATTGCGATGCGGTCGACGCCCATGCCAAAGGCGAAGCCGCTGATCTTCTTTGGGTCGTAGCCGGGTTGCTTGCCTCGCACGAATCCGAAGACGGCTGGGTCAACCATGCCGCATCCGAGCAGTTCAATCCATCCGGATTGCTTGCACTTGCGGCAGCCGCTGCCTCCGCAGAAGATGCAGCTGATCTGCACGTCGGCGCTGGGCTCGGTAAAGGGGAAGAATGACGGAAAGAAGCGCGTCTTCACGCTGGATCCGAAGAGAGCTTTCATGGCGTGGTCGAGCGTGCCTTTGAGGTCAGAAAAGGTGATGTTGGTGTCGACGCAGAGGCCCTCAACCTGGTGGAAGATCGGCGAATGCGTCGCATCCGCGGCCTCGTTGCGATGCACTTTGCCGGGGATGACGATGCGCAGCGGCGGCGGCTGCCGCTCCATGGTCCGAATCTGCACCGGCGAGGTGTGGGTGCGCAAGAGCAAGCGGTCGCGGAGCGGCTTGCGCTCCTGGCCAGCGATGACGAGCGTGTCCTGAGTGTCGCGGGCGGGGTGGTTGGGCGGGAAGTTGAGCGACTCGAAGTTGTAGTAGTCGGTCTCAACCTCGGGGCCGACGCCGACCGAGTAGCCCATCGCCTGGAAGACCGAGACGATCTCGTTCATCGTGCGGATGAGCGGATGCTCGGCGCCGAGAGGGCGGCGGGTTCCGGGAAGAGTTACGTCAATGGCCTCGGCGGCGAGTTGGGCCGGGGCTGGGCCTCTGGCGCTAGCTGAGTCTACAGACGATGCTCAATCGCTCCTTTAAGATTCGTTGAAGCGCTTGCCGATGAGCTTCTTCTGGCTTCTGGAGGCGCGGTTTTTAGCCAGGCATCGCTGATGGCTTTGAGCCGGCCTTGCTTGCGGCCAAGCCAGCGCAAGCGAAATTGTTCGACGTGCTTCGGCGCCCGCATCGAGGAGGCTATTCGCGGAATCTTCAAATTCTGCGGCCAGCTTGGCGAAGGCAGCGTCAAGGTCGGCTTCGCCGAAGCCGGCCAAGTTAGGAATCTGGTCTAACAACATGGTCTCTTTGAGGATAAATCAGAGAGACAACGGGAATCCCCTAGCCCCTGGGAGCCGGCGTGAACCAGCGCGATGAAGCCGAACCAGCTTCGACACTTTTGGTGTTCGCGATCCGGCGATATTCTAGTAAGGCTCTGGACTACTCCGCCCTCCAACCATGCGCCGACGCTGGTTGTGCATCGCCATGTTGCAGGGTTTCTTGTTGCCATCCGCGCTGCTCGCCGCGGAAACGCACTCTCATACGAAAAAAACGCATGCGTCGGCTGCCGCGCATGGTGGCAGGGCGGCAAAATCCCGCCATGCTCACTCGGGACATGCGACCAACCAAAAGGGGAGCCACTCCAGTCCGCCTGGGGCCCGCAGCGCTGACAAAGCTGCGCCAGGCAGAGTACAGAGCGGAGCTCGAAGCGGGTCGGCGGCCCTGCAGACGACGCAGCCAGTGATGACCGCCCTTATCGACCCGGTGCCGCGGGGGCACTTTGTGGCGCCACCGCCGCTCAAGGGGTCGCACGAATCTCTGGTGCGGCAAAACGTGCGTTCCGATGAAGAGGGATTGACGAGAATCCAGGATGACGCCGATCTGCAGGCGATGCGCCGGGAGGGAGAACTCGTCGGTCTGCCAACGAGCCCTGCCTTGGTCGTCGATGAGCGGCTGCCGCCGAACCGGCGGTACTGCCGGGCGTGGACGGCGCAATTTCTCTCCGACTTGTCGCGTGTGCATTACGGGCGATTTCACCGGGCGCTGCAGGTCAACTCAGCGGTGCGGACGGTCGAGTATCAGCGCCACCTTGAGCTGGTGAACGGCAACGCAGCGCCGGCCGAGGGGGAAGACGCTTCTCCACACCTGACGGGCGCGACGATCGACATTGCGAAGAAGGGCCTATCGATGGAAGAGATCGGCTGGATGCGGGCGTATCTGCAGCCACTGCAGGCGGCGGGCAAGATCGACGTCGAGGAGGAGTTTTACCAGGCGTGCTTCCACATCACGGTCTACCGATCCTACCGGCCGGAGTCGCCCGCCGGAAAAGGAAGCTTGCATCACGCATCTTCAGCTGCGTTGCTGGCTGAGCAGGTCCGGTAAGGCCGGATTTTTCGATGCACAATTCAGCGGCCCCAGAGTACAATCGCGCCATTGATGCTGCTCGCGCGCGCCGCAGAGCGGCCAAATCGGTTCTCCAGGAGCGTTATGACTGAGATTGGTTCCCCATCTCCCGAAGAAGCTTCAGCAACTTCCGCCCTCAGCCAGGGTGAGCGGGTCCTCGACACGTTCATCGCCCCTTCCAAGACCTTCACCGACATTTTGCGCAGTCAGAGTTGGTGGCTGCCGTTCCTGCTCAGCATCGTTTTCACCTACGGATATCTTTTCGCTATCCAAAAGCAGGTTGGATGGGACACGGTAGTCGAGAACACACTGAAGCAGGATCCCAAGACCGTTGAGCGCATGGCCAGCCAAACTGCTGAGCAGCAAGCGCAGACAAGGCGGATTACGCTGGCAATCGTCAAATACGTCTTCTATGCATCGCCGCTTCTGGCGTTGCTTTTCGCCGCCGTGGCGGCGCTCGTTTTATGGGGCACGGTCAACTTTCTGTTTGGCGGACGCGCCACCTTTGGCACGGTCTTCGCGGTTTGGATGTATGGTACTTTGCCGCTGCTGGTATTGACGATATTGACCATCGTCACGCTGTTTGCGGGGATGGACAAGGACACATTCAACCTCAACAACCCGGTGGGGACAAATATCGGGTTTTATCTTCCGGCAGAGAGTCCACAGTGGGTCTTGAAGTTGGCCACTTCCATCGACGTCATCTGGCTGTGGTCTATGGCTCTAGTCGGAATCGGATTGGCGATCGTGGCCAAGGTGAAGAGGTCCGCGGGCCTGACCGTTGTCTTCGGGTGGTGGCTGCTATTGCTGATCGTGAAGGTGGGCTACGCGGCGATTACCGGCTGAGTGGGGGCCAGACGCAAGCCGCGTTTATTCGCTCCAGCGCTTGAAGACCAACGAGCCGTTGGTGCCGCCGAATCCGAAGGAATTAGAAAGCGCGATCTCGATCTCCGCCTTCTGCGGAGTGTTCGGGACGTAGTTCAAATCGCATTCCGGATCGGGATCGACGAGGTTGGCAGTAGGGGGCGCCGTCTGAGTGAGAAGCGCCTGGATGACGATGCCGGCTTCGAGGCCTCCGGCGCCGCCGAGTAGATGCCCGGTCATCGACTTGGTGGAGCTGACGAGCAGCTTGTGGCTGGTGGCGTGCTCTCCGAAGAGCTTGCGCAGCGCGGCGGTTTCCAGAGCGTCGCCGAGCGGTGTTGAGGTCGCATGGGCGTTTACGTACTGGATTTGGCCAGGCTCGATACCAGCGCTCTTGACCGCGTTTCTCATGGCGCGGTAGCAGCCCTCGCCTTCGGGCGGCATTCCGGTGATGTGGAAGGCGTCGGCGCTCATGCCGTAGCCGATAATTTCGGCGAGGATCTTTGCGCCTCGCGCCTGGGCGAACTCCAAATCTTCGAGGATCAGGATTCCCGCGCCCTCGCCGACGACAAAGCCATCGCGGTCCTTGTCAAAAGGGCGGCAGGCGTGCTCGGGATCGTCGTTGCGGGTTGAAAGAGCGCGCATGGCGGCGAATCCACCGACGCCCATGGGGGTAATCGCTGCCTCGGCCCCGCCGGCGATCATCGCGTCGGCGTCACCGCGCTGGATGAGCCTGTACGCGTCGCCGATGGAGTGGGCACTCGTGGTGCAGGCGGTCGCCGTCGCCTCATTGGGACCCTTGGCTCCGTATTGAATGCTCACATTGCCGGCGGCGAGGTTCACGATTGCGGCGGGGATGAAGAACGGCGAAATCTTTCGCGGGCCGCCCTTGAGCATATTGCTGTGTTCGCGCTCGATGACGTCAAATCCGCCGATGCCGGAACCGATGTGGACACCCACCCGCTCCTCATTTTCCGGGGTGACCTTCAGACCGGACTCGGCCATGGCCTCCGCCGTGGCGGCCAGTGCGAAGTGGATGAATCGCGCCATCTTCCGCGATTCCTTCTTATCGATGAACTGGAGGGGGTCGAAGTTCTTGACTTCAGCGGCGAAGGTCACCGGAAAATCCGTGGCGTCAAAGGCTGTGATTGGAGCGATCCCGCTCTTGCCGGCCAGCAAGTTATTCCAGACTTCGGGGGTGGTGTTGCCAACTCCGCAGATCAGCCCGATGCCGGTGACTACGACGCGCCTTGACAAAGTTACTTGCCTGCCTTCGCGTGCTTCTCGATGTATTCGGTAGCGTCTTTGACAGTCTTGATCTTCTCGGCATCTTCGTCGGGGATCTCGAGATCGAAGGCCTCCTCGAACTGCATCACCAGCTCGACGACATCGAGCGAATCGGCGCCCAGGTCCTCCTGGAACGAGGCGCTGGGGGTCACCTCGGCCTCATCCACCTGAAGCTGCTCGACGATGATCTGCTTAACCTTTTCTTCCACTGCTGCCATGTCTTCTCCTGTCAAAATAAGTGCAATGTCTGCGTAGCGGATAACCCACTTGCGAACGCGAAAGCTGAACGGCGCCAGGCACGAAGATCCGGCCCGCTCGGGCAGCCTATCCCGAAATTCCAAGTCTACTGAGCACCAAACCCAGTGTAAAGGAAGGGCGCGAGGAAAAGGGAATTGCGGTTCGGCAACATCCGTCTAAGGCTACCAGATGGTCGGGATTTGGGAGGAGCGGACGTGTGAGGAACAAAGGCAAGTCCCGCAAGACCGTGGACTGTGGAAAGATATAGCCCATGCCTGTCTCCACGTCAGTCTTACTGGTAACATCCCTGATTTCGTTGATTGCCGGAGGTCTGTTCGGCTGGTGGAGCCGGCGTGCGCAGATAGCCACACAGCGGGAGGATCTATCTGCGCTGTCGGCCGAGAATCGACGCTTGCAGGCCGAGGCAGGTCGAGCCACCGCTGACGCAAAGGCGGCCGAGGTCATTGCCGTCATGGAGCGCGAACGTGCCGAGCGCTTGGAGGAAGATCGACGGCAACTTATCGTCGAAAAGGAGGCGGCGCAGCATGCGGCGACCTCGGCCCAAACCGCGCTCGCCGACGAGCGGGTGCAATCCATGGAAAAGCTCGCCATGCTAAATGAGGCGCGGCAGGAGATGTCGAATCAGTTCAAGTTGCTGGCCGGGGAAATCCTGGAAGAGAAGTCGAAGCGCTTCACTGAGCAGAACCGGGAGAACATCGGGCAGCTTCTTTTGCCGCTGCGCGAGAAGATCACAGAGTTCCAGTCGAAGGTCGAAGAGGTGCAGAAAGAGGGGATCGCGGGGCGATCTGAGCTGAAGGAGCAGATCGGACACCTCAAGACGCTCAATGAGCGGCTCTCGCTAGATGCGACCAATCTTGTTAGCGCCTTGAAGGGTTCTTCGAAGGTACAGGGCGACTGGGGCGAATACATTCTTGAGAGTCTGCTGGAGAGTTGTGGTCTGCATAAGGGGCGCGAATATCTAGTCCAGGAGAGTTTGAAGCGCGAAGACGGCAAGGGGGCACGGCTGGACGTACTGGTAAATCTTCCCGGCGGGCGGCACCTGATTATCGATTCCAAGGTTTCGCTCGGCGATTACAGCGACTACAGCAGCAATGAATCGGATGCGATGCGCGAGGCGGCTCTGGCGCGACATCTCGACCTCGGTTCGCGCTCATCTCAGAAGCCTTTCGGATCGCGATTATCAGTCTCTCTATGGGCTGACTTCACTTGATTTCGTCATCATGTTCGTGCCGATCGAGCCTGCCTTTATGTTGGCAATCGCGCGTGATCCCAACCTGTGGAACGAAGCGTGGAACAAGAATGTTTTGCTGGTCAGTCCGAGCACGTCTGCTGTTTGTTATCCGGACGGTCGCGCATCTTTGGAAGCAGGAACAACAAACCAGAAATGTCCAGGAGATCGCCAAGCGTGGAGGCGAACTTTATGACAAGTTTGTGGGCTTCATGGAAGATCTCAGGGCTGTAGGCATGCGTCTATCCCAGGCGAAAGACTCTTACGAGGAGGCGTACGGGAAGTTAAGCACCGGCCGCGGAAATCTTGTCCGCCAGGCAGAGCTGCTGAAAGGGGATGGGAGTGAAAGCGAGGAAGTCTTTGCCGCCGGAATTGACTGCAGGTGCAGCGGAGTTTGGTGAAGAGCCGTCGCAGGAAGTGCCAGAGCCGGCAATCAACCGGGATGACGCCTGAGCGACGCCTTAAGACAGCCGTACCGTCTATTTCTTCTTGCTGTGACTGACCGGTTTTGGCGACTCACCCGGCTTGACACCGTGGCGTTCGGTGTAAGAGCCGGTGGAATGAATTCCTGCTGTGGAAGCGCCGGGGACCGGTTTCGCCTGGCTTACGTTGAGACCCAGCAAACGGCGCTGCAGGGAGCGGCTGACGCCGGTGAGGTACGCGTCCTCTGGTTCAATTGGTTGGACCGAAGTGGGCGCCTGGGTCCTGGCGGCCTTTTCTTCAAGCGCGGCCTCTGAGGTTCGCGCGGAGGCGGGGACGCTCTTGGCTTTCGTTCTTGAATCGCCCCTCTGATCGATCGTAGCGGGACCCGTCTTCGAGCTTGTCGCTGAGTGAGTTGGCATGATTGCCCCCATGCATTTCCCGGCTAAGGAATCGTAACTGACTACTAGACGCTTGGATGCTCAATTCGGCGCGAATTGTTCACCTTTTCAACTTAGGTTTTTTACCAGAGTTCCAAGACTGCCACGCGTGAGACTCGCGCATCCGCTTCCAGGTGATCTCGAGCGACTCGGGCAGGACCCTGGTTTCGCCGACCGTGGTCATGAAATTGGTATCGCCGGTCCAGCGCGGCAGAGCGTGGAGATGCAGATGCCCGGCGATTCCAGCGCCCGCTGCCTTTCCCAGGTTGAGCCCGAAATTCATACCGTGCGGGGCATAGAGCTCGTTGAAGAGCGACTCGGTCTGCCGGGCAATGTCCATCATTTCGTGCGTGACCCGGGTATCCAGCGCAGAGAGAGTGCTGGCGTGAATATAGGGAACGACCATCACGTGGCCGCTCGCGTACGGATAGGCGTTGAGGCAGAGGAAGTTGTGTTCAGCGCGGAAGACGATGCCGGCAGCGCGCTCCGCGTCTTCGGGCGAGGTCCCATGCCGTTCGGCATACTCGACCGCGGCGATCAGGTTGCAGAAGACGCAATGGTGGTCGTCTGGCCAGGCGGCAAGTTCGCGCGGGACACCCTGCCGCTCAACGCCGTCAGCGGTGCTGACATACGCGTAACGCCACGGCGTCCAGAGGTGGTCCATACCGGCAAGTATAGTGGCTGGATATCAGGAGCGCCTGGCTGCGGCTGGAGGGAGCTGTACCGCTGGTTTTGTGGAGATCGCCGGTCATTGTTTCTGCGCGGGAGCCCCGCAAACCGGATATAGAGGCTGGAGGACCGGCCCGAGCAGGCACAGTTTGATTGACACTCATTTGCGGCGATTGCTATTCTCAAAAGAGGTCTGCGTCTGGGAATTCTTCCGTGACCTGTGAACGCCGCTAACATATTCCCGCCTGCCGAATGCTCCAGTTTGGAGACGAAGTAGAGCCGGTCCACTTAACCCTGGCCCCTCACTCCCTCCCTTCTGGTTGCCCGTCAGCAGAGAATAAGCACGGCAGAGCCCCGACGCTTCGCGATTGTTGCGAAAAATTCATAGCAATAATCGAGAAAAATGCGTGCGAACTGGGCCATGCTTAGAGATGAGCATCGCAACAGGCGAGGCGTGGCGGTTACGGGACCGTCGACCGAGCATTCCCGGAGCTTGCACCCTATGGCAAACGTCCTAAATCCTGAACAAAACGAGAGCATAACCCTGAGCACCGACATGGACACCCTGACCCTTGATGCAGCGACGGAGCACGCCGAGCCGTCTGCCGAATTCGCCCCTAACCCCGAAACCGAGTCGCAGGAGATTGCCGCGCTGGATTCCCTTCACGCCGTAGCCGATAGCCGCGCGCAGGAGGCCACGGAAGCTTCCGCAGCCCTAGTTGTCGCCGAGGTGGAAGCACCGGTCGCTGAGAGCAAGACGATCGCTCCCGAGAGTGCAGCTGCGCCTGCAACGGCTGCCGATGAAGGCGATCTCGCCGGAATGGAAGATTTCGCCGCGGCCCTTGAATCCTTCGATCGCGAGCAGGCCGCCGAGGCCGCCGCGCTGGCCTTTGACGACAACATCGTGACTGGAACGGTCATCAAGCTGACCGATAAGCACGTCGTTGTCGATGTTGGCCTCAAGAGCGAGGGACTGATTCCGCTGGAGCAGGTCCTGGACCATACCGGCCAGCCCAAGCTGAAGGCGGGCGACACGGTCGAGGTAGTGGTCGAGCGCGAGGAGCCCGAGGGCGGATATCTGCTGAGCTATGAGAAGGCGCAGCGGCACAAGATATGGGACGTCATCGAGAAGGCGGCGAACGACAAGACGCCGATTACCGGAATTGTTGTGAGTCGCGTCAAGGGTGGCGTCACTGTCGATATCGGCATCAAGGCATTCCTGCCGGGCTCGCAGCTGGAGGTTCGTCCGGTACGCAACCTCGACGCGTACATCGGCCAGCCGATCGACGTCAGGGTGATCAAGCTCAACAAGAAGCGCGGCAATGTGGTTGTCTCGCGCAAAGAGATTCTGGAAGAGCAGCAGGCGGCCAAGCGCAACGAGACCCTCGAGCATCTGGCCGAGGGAACCGTTCTGACCGGGACGGTCAAGAATCTTACCGATTACGGCGCGTTCGTCGACTTGGGCGGTATCGACGGCTTGCTGCACATCACCGATATGTCGTGGGGAAGGCTCACTCATCCTCGCGATCTGGTGAATGTCGGCGACGAGATTCAGGTCAAGGTGCTCAAGTTCGATAAGGAAAAGCAGCGGGTCTCTCTGGGCTTCAAACAGCTGACGCCCGATCCGTGGCTCGATGCGGTTGAGCGTTACCCGGTGGGTGCGCGGGTTCGCGGGCGCGTTCTGAGCGTAACCGACTACGGCTCGTTCATCGAGTTGGAGCAGGGCATTGAGGGTCTGGTGCATGTCTCGGAGATGACCTGGTCGAAGCGGATGAAGCATCCGTCGAAGCTGGTGAAACCTGGCGACGAGGTCGATACGGTGGTGATCAGCGTCAACTCGACCGATCGCCGGATTTCCCTGGGCATGAAGCAGCTGCAGGAGAATCCCTGGGAGAACCTGTCCGGCCGCTATCCGGCGGGGACTATCGTTGAGGGCCGGGTGCGTAACCTTACCGACTTTGGCGCTTTCATTGAGATCGAAGACGGCATTGACGGCCTGGTGCATGTGAGCAACCTGAGCTGGACCAAGCGGGTCAAGCATCCGTCTGAAGTCTTGAAGAAGGGTGAGAAACTGCGCGCTGTCGTTCTCGGCGTCGAGCCGGAAAATCGCCGTCTCTCGCTCGGCATTAAGCAGCTGCAGCCGGATGTCTGGGAGACTTTCTTCGCACAGCACCGTGTGGGCGATGTGGTCAAGGGCAAAGTGCTTCGGACCGCGCAGTTTGGCGCCTTCGTCGAGATCGCTGAGGGCGTGGAAGGACTCTGCCACGTCTCCGAGGCTGCCGACGCCCATGGCGCTCCGGTGAAGCTTGAGGCGGGTCAGGAGCACGACTTCAAGATCATCAAGATGAACCAGGACGAGAAAAAGGTCGGCCTAAGCCTCCGCGCCGTCGGCGAGGAAGCCAGCCGGGCAGAAGTGGAGTCCTACAAGGCTCCGGTTTCGAGCTCGACGACCACGCTCGGCGATCTGATGAACTGGAAGCGTGGCTAAGCGACCCAATACTGAAAGCAAAAACGCCACCTTCGCGGTGGCGTTTTTGCTTGCCCATAACTCAAGCCTTCGGCATTCAGGCCAGCACGACCTCGGCGATGATTCCGGCGACCGCTTCGGGATTCGAGATCACCGGCATCGGCCGCTGGCCGAAAGGCTAACGCTTACTTGTCGGTATCGACTTTGAGTTGGTAGTCGAGCAGTTTTTTCGAATCGAAGGAGCTGATTGTTTTGGTGTTGCTCTTACGGCCCTGATATTCGGCCCAGATCTCATAATCAATGTCTGGCGAGAGCTGGCCGAAGCGATAGCTGCCATCAGCGGTTGAGATAAAACTCTTGATGTCGTCGGTCTTGGTGTTTCTCAGGTAGACGATCGCGCCCGACTGCGGCTTATTGCTCGATCCAACGACTTTGCCCTCGACTATCTTCTGTCCGGTTTGGGCCGTGGCGTAAGGAGTGAATCCGAGAAAAGGGAAGGCCATTAGGAGAACGATCAAAGCGTAAAAGAGATGCTTGCGTTGTTGCTTACCAGGTACTGCGGTGAATCTCATTCTTCATCCTCGTCCCGAACCGGGACATCTTCGAGTTCGTAGCCTTCATTGTCGACCTTGCTGAGTTCCAGAGGTTCGGTGGCTACGATCTCATATTCGGCGCCGCACTCATCGCAGGTCACGACGTCGCCTTCGTCTATTTCATCGACGTCGATGTCGAGCACGCTTTCACATTCGGAACAAATTGCCATAACCCTCTCCACACTTGCGGATTATTAGACTGATGATGACACATTCGGAAAGACGCGGAAGTTTCCGGCAGCCTGTAACCAGTGTTCAAGGGAAGCTCCGGGCCGTCAAGCAATCCAATCGGCAGGGCGGAGGAAAAGCGCCGCGCTAGAATTGGGCATGAATTTTGACAGATTCCCGTCCAGCGGCCTCGCCAGACTTGAGTTCAACGTGACACTTCCCCAGCGGTTCGGTCTGTGGCTGCTGGCCGGTCTGGTATTTGCCCTCGGTAACTCCATGCTTGCTGTCTGCGATGACAACCAACGCGATTTGGATGCCGCCGGCTCGCCGATACAAGCGGCACCTGCGGACCCTGCAATCCAAGCTGCGTTAGGCCAGATTTCAGCACGGCAGATCCGGCGCACGATCGAAAAACTGGTGAGCTTTCATAATCGGAGCACTCTGTCGAGTATGGATACCGACTTACCGGCGGGGCAGGGCGCGACGGCGGCTGCAGACTGGATCGCGCAGCAGCTGGTGGGCTACTCGGCTGATTGCGGCGGGTGCATGGAAGTAAAGCGCGATACCTTCACACAGGAAGCCGAACCCCCACCGCAGGGGCGAATTCCCAAGCCGACGATTATCACCAATGTCTACGCGGTGCTGCGCGGCAGCGACCCTAAGCAGGCTGCGCGGATGATCCTGGTGACGGGACACTACGATTCGCGCAACAGTGACACCATGAACACCAAGGACGCCGCGCCCGGTGCGAACGACGATGCCAGCGGCGTCGCGGTGAGCCTGGAATGCGCGCGGGTGCTGTCCAGGCTCAAGCTGCCGGCGACGCTGGTTTTTGTCGCGGTCGCGGGCGAGGAGCAGGGGCTCAATGGGAGCCGCCATCTGGCTGAGCTGGCCAAGCACGAAGGCTGGCAACTTGAGGGAGTGCTCAACAACGACATCGTTGGCGGCAACACTACGCCCGGCGATACGTTGCAGGACAAGTCCCAGGTCAGGGTTTTTTCCGAAGGGATTCCGGCAACGGCTACTCCGGACGAGATCAAACGCATCACGGCGCTCGGGTTGGAAAACGATTCACCTTCGCGTGAGCTGGCTCGGGCCATCGCCGATGTGAGCCGGAGCTACCAGCTTGCGACGCCATTTCATCCAGTGCTGATTTTTCGCCGCGATCGCTATTTGCGTGGCGGCGATCATAGTTCGTTCAATCAAGAGGGTTTCCCAGCGGTTCGATTCACCGAGTGGCGCGAGGACTTTAACCATCAGCATCAAAATGTGCGGGTCGAGAATGGAATCCAGTACGGCGATTTGTTGCAATTTGTCGACTTCGAGTACGTGGCGAGCGTTGCCCGGTTGAATGCCGCCGCGATGGCCACGCTGGCGGCCGCGCCTCCACCACCGGAAAAAGTTCGCATCATCACCAAGGAGCTCGACAACAACACCTCGCTGCGATGGACGGCGGGGAGTGGCGCCCCCGCCGGAACGGCCTATGAGATCGTGTGGCGTGAAACGCAGGCTCCGCAGTGGCAGCGGAGCGTTCCGGCCAAGACTCAATCGGACGGGGACACATTCTCGGTCACCGTACCAGTTTCAAAGGACAACGTAATCTTCGGCGTTCGCGCCGCAGATGCGGCTGGACACCGCAGCGTCGCGGTGACACCGGTTCCGGAGCGGTAAGGTCTGTTCAGCGCCGGACCGACCTTCCTTCGATTCTGAGACAATAAGCGCAGCGCTTATGGCACGTATCGGTTCGAGTTCGCTTATGTTTCCGCCATTCCGGGGGCTCACCCGGCGTCTGGTGCTGATCAACCTGGTTGTCTTCTTTGTCTTGCTGGTGCTGGGCGCGGTCAATCGCTCGCTGAGCGATCTGATCTTTGGGCTGCTCGTCCTGACGCCTCGAGCGGTGACCCACGGCTACGTGTGGCAGCTGGTCACCTATGCCTTTGTGCATCGCGGCATTCTGGAAGCCCTTTTCAATCTGCTGTCGCTCTGGTTCATCGCCTCGTATATCGAGCAGGTGAAGGGCAGCCGCTGGTTGACGGAAATCTACTTTCTAGCAGTCGTGGGTGGCGCGCTCATCGCCACGGCCCTAAGCTTCACTCCGATCCCGAGACTTTCACCGCTGGACTATGCGTCAGGGGCACAGGCTGGGATTTTCGGTTTGCTTGCCGCGTTTGCCGTGCTCTTTGGCGAGCAGCAGTTCTTCCTGTTCCCGCTGCCAATCGGCATCAAGGCCAAATATCTTGTCTTGATCTACCTGCTGATTGCGATTGCGAGCCTCTTTGGCGGAGGAAGCATCCTGCCGTTGGTGGTCTACCTGGCGGGCGGATTGATTGGGTTTATCTACGCGAGGCAGGCGCGCGGGCGTGGTTTGAGCTTCGCCGCGAGCGAACGAGCCTATGGCCTTCGTAACGAGTACTACCGTTGGAAGCGGCGCCGGGCGGCGCGCAAGTTTGAGGTCTACATGCGAAAGCATAACCGGGACGTGCACTTCGACCATGAGGGGCGATATGTCGATCCGGACGAAGGGAAGAACCCCAACGACCGCAAGTGGATGAACTGACGCGCTTAGACCGTTTTCACAAATACGTGTCCGAGCGAAGCAAATGTGAAGAGCGGCTTTGCTTCCACCCCAGCGACGGAGACCTGTCGCCGGGGCCCCCGGATTGACGGAAAGCCGCGCCGAGTCTGTCTCGACTGGATACACCAATTGTGAAAACGGTCTATGACATCGTTTCCAGTGACCGTGTATCGTTAAGGTTGCTGCTAGTGGGGCGTTTCGCCCCGGCTGCAATACTTTTCAGGCTTTCATTTTCTGTGTGGGGTGGTTGATTCGGGTGTCTTCTGTCGAACGCTTTCTACGTCTGTCGCTGTGCTCTGCCTTTCTCTTTCTCACCGTTTCGCAAATGTCGGCGCAGGTGACGGCAACCGCTCCCCCGCTGAGCAATGACCTCGCCAATTACAACAATCGCTGGGACGCCTACGGCGGATTTGGCTATGCCCGTTTCCAGACGACGCTGGGCGTCAACCTGAAGACCAACATGTATGGCTGGAAGGGCCAGGTGACGGGCTGGCTGAACCCGATCGTGGGCATCACAGCCGCGACCGGCAACTATTACGGCACTGTGTCGCTACCCCCCAACGAGTACGACCTGAAACAGGCGAATATCTCTGAGCATCTGTTTCTCTTTGGACCGGAGGTTCGGCTGCTGCGCGACCCCAAGTGGACGGTCGATGCGCACGCGCTCCTCGGTGGTACCTATGGGATCTTCAACAGTTCTTTCCCAAGCGGCGTCGAGCCGAACGTCCTGCGTCTTTACAACAACCAGCTGGCCTTCGCAATGGCGGTGGGCGGATCGTTTGACCGCAACCTCACGCCGCAGTGGTCTGTCCGGCTGATCACGGATTTCCAGCCGACGCATTACGGGCTCGCCTTCCAGAAGGAATTTGCAGGCTCGATTGGCGTCGTTTACAAGTGGGGCGCGATCAAGAAGTAGGCAGGCGATAGGGCCGACCGATACTGGCCCTGTAAGCAGATCGATGGACAGACCTGATCCCGGATTCCGTCGCTTTGCCGTTGCCGGTGCTGTCGTAGCTCTGCTGGCAGTCATCTTCCTGCAACTCGTGCTGCTGGCGCGAGCGAACTCCGCTACCTGGGACGAAGCCGACCATACCTACGCCGCTTACATGCAGGCAGAGCGCGGAGACTTTGGCATCAATCCGCAGCATCCGCCGCTGATCAAGTATCTCGGCGCGCTTCCGCTGCTCGGCATGCAGCTGACTATGCCGCCACTTGATGACCGTCCTTACCGGCTGCAGGAAGTGATCGGCGGGCGAGAGTTCGTCTTCAATAACGACGCAGATGCGATCCTCTTCCGCGTGCGCATAGCAAACTCCGCCATCACAATTCTCCTGGCGCTGCTCGTCTTCCTTGCTGCTCAGGAAATGTTCGGCAATGCCGCGGGCCTCATCGCACTTGGTCTCATCGCCTTCGATCCGACGTTGCTTGCGCATTCGGCGCTGATGACGACCGACGCCGGACAAGCCTGCTTTATGTTCTGGTCGATCTATGCGTTCTACCGCTATGTGAAGTCACGATCCCTATGGCGACTGGTGGTAGTTGGGCTGCTGGTCGGACTCGCTCTCGCCTCCAAACATAGCGCCGTCCTGCTCTTTCCCATGCTCTTTCTGTTGGCCATTGCTGAAGTGGTTTGGGCCGATACAGCCAGGAGTGATGAAGTTGCTGACGGCTATCAAAAGCGCGCTCTGCACTTTGCCGCCGCCTTAGTTGCCATCGTGATTCTCTCGATCGGAGTACTTTGGGCATCGTATGGTTTCCGCTATGCTGCGAGGCCAGACGGACTGCAACTGAACCCATCGATGACCGCGCAGCTGGCCCGCGTGCCCAGCCACGCCGAAGCGGCCGTCCTCGCTGCCGTGGCGAAGCTGCACCTGCTTCCCGAGTCCTACATCTACGGCTTCGCGCACGTACTTTTTCAGTCCAAGGCGTTTACCAGCTACCTGCTGGGCACGATTTACCCGCATCCGGTCTGGTTTTATTTCCCCATAGCTATGCTGATCAAGTCGTCGCTCAGTTTCCTGATTCTCTTTGGAATCATGGTGTGGGTGGTTGCCTCAGGCAGACTGCAAGGGCGACGCGAAGTCCTCTACATGGCGGTCCCGGCCGCTGTCTATATGGCCTTCGCCATGGCTGGAGGCATGAACATTGGCGTTCGCCACGTTCTGCCCATCTACATCTTTCTCGCGGTTTTGATCGGTGGAGCAACTGCGAAGCTGATTGAAAAGGACCGTCGCTGGCTTTACGCAGTCGTGGCGCTGCTGGTTTTTCAGGCTGTATCCGTGCTCCGCACTTTTCCCGCCTACGTCTCTTATGCAAACGAGGCGTTTGGAGGGCCTGCTCACGTCCACGAGTTGCTCAGCGATTCCAGCTCCGATTGGGGCCAGCAACTCAAGTCAGTGAAGCGCTACCTGGACGACCACGGTATCAAGAACTGCTGGTTTGCGTACTTCGGCCAGGGCGTTGTGGATTACCGCTATTACGGCATTCCGTGCAAGCCTCTCGTCACCGCGGACTCGCTGTATTTCGACGGGCCCCATGATGTGCCGCCAGCGATCGATGGCCCCGTATTGATAAGCGCTGGAGTGCTGTCGGGCTTTGAGTTTGGACCCGCGCCGTTGAACCCCTACGAGCAGTTCAAGCAGCTCAGGCCCGAAGCGGTCGTCGACTATGGCGTCTTCGTCTACGACGGGCATTTCGACATTCCGCTCGCTGCCGCTCTGAGCCACGCGCAGAAGGCAGGAGTATTGCTGGCTGAGAATGACGATCTGGCGGCCCTAGCGGAAGCACGGCAGGCCGAGACCCTCGCGCCTGATTCGGCAAGCGTCAACGCCACGATGGGCAAAGCACTCGACGCGAATGGTCGTTCGCAGGATGCACTGCAGTATTATGAGAAGGCGCTGAGGCTGGCACAGACAGTCCAGCCTAAATTTCAAGAGGGACTGATCAAGGCGCTCGAACAGCGATTAAGTTAACGATCGCACGTCGATTGATTAGACCTTCGGCAGCCGCAGATCACTGCCGGTCATCTGCTTTGGCTTGTCGAGATGCAGGATGCCGAGGATGGTTGGCGATAAGTCCCGAAGCGAGCCGTCGCCTTGCAGCTTGTACTTGTTCGCCTCCTCGCTCACCAAAATAAACGGCACTGGATTCGTAGTGTGCGCGGTGTGCGGGCCACCGGTGACTGGATCGACCATCAATTCCGCGTTGCCGTGGTCAGCGGTGATGAGGATCGATCCTCCCTTTTGTTTGAGCGTCTGGTAGATGCGGCCCAATTGGACATCAAC
>CAVUKL010000035.1:0-118872 GCA_963742015.1 uncultured Acidobacteriaceae bacterium
CAATGGTCGGGGCGGAGGGATTCGAACCCCCGGCCCTCTGCTCCCAAAGCAGATGCGCTACCAGGCTGCGCTACGCCCCGATTGTTCGATTGTATCGCAGCGAAGAGGGGTTTCGAGGCGATCCGCGGTGCATTCAAGCCGGTCAGAGGTGATGCAAAAGCCAATCGAGTATCCATACAAGCACCAGCAGAGGCACGACGAAAATGGCCATCAGGAGAGCGCACAGGACCGCCAGAAACAGCCAGTCTCTCCAGGTATGGCGACGGGGTTGCTCGATGTGGCGAATGAGCAGCTTGTAGTTGCGGCGGTTGGCTTTCCACGCAATGTCGAAAGCGTCGCCGACAAACGGAATGGCGCCGACGACCACGTCGATCGCCAGATTCGCAGCCATGCGGGCGAGAGTGACGTAGGGGACGCCGCGCACCCAGGCGGCGAAGATCAGAATGCACGAGGCGAGGCCAGCAAGCACGTCTCCGATCGCGGGAACCAGGCCGACGATGCCGTCGAGACCGAAGTGAATCTGAGTGCCGGGAATACGGAAGCAATCGTCGAGCACATGGGCGAGAATGTCGAGGTTCTCATTGCTGAAGAAGCGTCCGCCCGAGCCCAGCCGCGACGTTGGAAATGAGGCGCCGGGAGAGAGAATTTCGGGTTGTTTCGGCGACGGCATGGGAGGCTCGTATCTACTTGTGAGACTACCTCAAGTACAGCACGGCAGATGGCTTTGACGCGCGCCGGCAGCGGCGCGAGGCGTGATCTGGCGGTGCTTCGGATGGTATACTCAGGAGTCACATGGCGGTTATAGTTCAGTGGCAGAACGCCGGTCTGTGGATCCGGATGTCGTGGGTTCGACCCCCACTAGCCGCCCATCCTATATATCATTTGTTATCAATAACTTACTAAGGTAGCTAATTCCAAGCCCACCCAACCGCCTATTCTACTTGTCCTCTCCTTGCCCCCTCGCACGCGCTGTTCGGTCTCTTTTCTCTGCGCACACGACGCGTTCGCCAATTACTTTGGCCTTGTTCAATTCGGTTCATTGGAAGTGATTGCAGTCTAGAGAAGCGGAGCGATAATCGAGGAGGGGCTGGCGCTCTCGCCGCTCAATAAAAGGCCGTAGCGCCGCCTTTGGCAGCGTCACGTGTCCGAGAATGTATGGTCCGCCGCGCGATTGCAAGGAAAAGACTGAGGGCGAGAAGACAAGTCTGCGCAAAAATGTATTCGGCCTTTGGTGGAGCACAGCGCTCCTGGCCAGGATGAGTTGCGTGCGTGTCTGTCCTTATAAGCCGGTCGGTTGCTCTTTCGAACCAATTCTGACATCAGGCTCCGGACACGCCGTTGTGACTGTTCTTTCGTCCTTGCTGTTTCTATGCCGACCTCGATGGGTAAACTTCAAGCCGTCGCCGTAGTGCGGTAAAGTGGGAGCGCATGAGCGCTTCCAAGCCGCAGGCGTATTTTTCGCGCTAGTTGGCCAATACCTGATCGCAATGGGGTGTGAACTAAGTCGCCGGCGCGACGGACGCTGCCGCGTATTGGACCCTGGGCATTGTTGCCTGTGTCGTCTCGGGTCACAGGAGGTTATCGTGACCCAACTTCGGCAGATGATGCTGGAAGAACTCCAGCGTCGCAACTACTCTCAGAGGACCGTATGTTCCTATATCCGCGCGATGAGGGACTTTGCGAAGCAGGGGACAGAACACTCAACTTCGAACGGCTTAGTTCATGGGTTTTGGGTGATCACATAGCAATCCTTCCGGCCATCTTCCACGCACTTCACAGAATAACTCGGTACGGATCTTTGGGGACAGGGCTATAACTCCCCGAACCTATTCATGAAGGACAGACAGTAGTCTGACATTTCGGTGACAAGTCAGGTCTTGCTCTTCCCTATAGTCGGTATCTGGAGCGAGGGTTTTCGCAAGCTCGTTCCCGACGAAGGTGAGGAGACACCATGGAAGAACAGAAAGCGATTGTGAAGCATCCAGTAAATCGTCGTTCCCTGTTGAAAGGCGGACTACTGGCGGGTGGCGCAGCAACTTTGGGCGTCGGATTGTTTGGCAGGGGAGAATCGGCATTCGCCGCAGATTTAAACTCGGGAGATATCGCGATCCTGCAATTTCTTGCGGCGGCAGAACTGCTCGAGGCCGACCTCTGGACGCAGTATGCGGAGCTGGGCGGAATCGGCAGCAACCTACCGATCGAAGTAGACCCGAACCAATCGTTGAACCCCTATCAACTCGCTCTCTCGAACCTTGACGGCGACGGCCCACAATACATAGCCAGCAACACTCTGGATGAGATCAGCCACGCTACCTTCCTGAATGGCTATCTGGAGTCCAAGGGCGCGGACCCGGTAAACCTTGATGAGTTTCGCTTTCTCCAGGGCAGCCAGGCGACCGGAGCGTCCGACACCGGGCGGCTCACCAACCTCATGCATCTCACGGTCGACACCAGCTGGTTCGTCCGCTACCGCAGCACCACCAATCCCGATTTCGGCGCAACGTTTCCACAAGCAGTCAACATCGTCGACCGTACCGCCATCCCCAGAACGGACGCCGATTTCGAGGGTGCCAACCACATCCAGGCGATCGCCAACACCGCCGCCTTTCACTTTGGCTCGATCGAGCAAGGCGGCTCCAGTCTCTATGCGGCTATGAGCCGGAAAGCCAGCAACGAACAGGTGCTTAGAATTACTCTCGGTATAGGCGGAGACGAGATAGCCCACTTCTTGGAATGGGTCGATTTCGCCGGTAATGGAGTGCAAGAGCCCGTCGCGCCGGTGACGGGCAACGGCGTCACCTTTCCCAACTTCTTCACCAACCCGCCCAACCCGCTTCTTCAGCCCAGCCTGATCTTCCCGGTGCCCTGCGAATTCATTAGCAAGGACCTTCCCCGTTGTGCCACAATCCGTCCACTATTAGATAAATTCGGTGGCGCAACGGCGGCGGTTACGGGCCTCACCGCAAGTGGACTCTTTCACGGCCAGACAAAGGAGTTTTTCGCCACCCTTCAAGCCTTGGCAACCGCCGCGGACGCTGCCCTTCGCAAGTGCTAAGCCAGAGGCGTTTCGACAACAGACTCGGCCCCTAACTTTCTTGAAATCCGGATCTTGCACTCAGGCGGGATCGCGATTTCAGGGAATCCGGGGTCGTGTCTTCCGGCCGTCATGCTCATGTTACGGTAATCCGAGTCCCTCGTAGGGCCTCGTTAGGTCATCGTCGGCCTGTCGTCCCATGATGATTCCACTAATACGGATCTTTGGGAACAGGATTATAGTTTTCTCCGAACTTATTCAGGTGGTGGCTGATCAAGTCGTCGCTGGTCTCAATAACTAGCGTGCCAAGATTAGTGTTTCCTGGGGAGATATCGACGACCCGGCTGAGAGCGTTCAATCGATCGGCTGAGACGTTTTCAGCCCACACGTTGAGCCGGTAGCTGCCCGGCGGAATGCTGTGAAGAACCACGCTTCCATCGCGTGCAGAGACTCCATTGTAGGGAGTGCTGAGCGCGAGAATCACCGCCCCCATCTCAGGATGGATGTTGCAGAAAATGTAAGAAACGCCATCGCGATCGAAGCGTACGCTGCGCTGGGTGTGAGCTTCGTAGAGGCCGAGGTCGAAGCGCTTGCCGTTAAAGAGCGAGAAGACGTTGTGATAAAAGGGGTCGAGATTGGGGAAAGCGACGCTGCTGCCGGTAGGCACGACGAGTAAGTGCGGGCTAAACTGCTTGTCCTTTTGAACAAGCGCGTATTGCTGGGTTCTAGGGGGCGTCGGCAACGGCGCCATTTTCTGCTCTGGCGTAAGCCAGACAACTACATCGGCCGAAGAGCTGGACGAAGAATGTGTATGGCTCTTTTGACGAGTTACTTCGGCGCGAAGAGATACATCGAGCTCCTGCGACTGAGCACGAGTCTGCAAGCCAAAGCCGCAAGCAATTGTCAGGGCCACGCAGCCGGTATATGCCGTTAGCCGTCTTGTCACCTTACAGGCCATGGCTCGACTTACTCCGCCTGCTCCGCCATCGATCCTTTTCAAAACTGATATCCCGCAGATAGAGTGAAGACATTGGCGACGTTGACGGGGCCCCTGTAGGGCCAAGTCAAAAGGTGACGATATTCAGGAGAAAGGATCAAGTAAGTCTTGGGACGAAAGATAATGTTACCCATGACTGAGCTGTTGCGCGCGTACTGTTGAAGCGGGTTAGTACCCTGAGAAGAGATGACCCCGTAGAAGTTTCCGCTGAGCGCGTCATCGAGGCCGAAGGCCGCGTTGGCTTCCAGCGTTCCACTAAATCGAAGCTTTAACTGACTCCAGCCGCCGACGGTCTCAACGCCATTGACCTGCGGAAGTCCAGTAACGGGATTGGTGACTACAATAATGTCTTTATACAACCCACCGCCTAGGCCGCCGAGGGCGCGGCCGCGATAGGCCTCTCCGGTAACGTCAAACCATTTCAGGACGGGGACTTGCCAGTCCGCAGTGGCAGCCCATGAGTGGATCTGTGTACTGCTGTTATAGTACTGACTCGCTGAGTATCCTCCCAGGCCGAGCACGAATCGATGGATCGAGCCCGTCCAACTGCTGTTTGCGCGATAGGAGATGCGGGCCTCATACCCCGGACGGCGCGACGCCTCGACCGGACTATCCAACTGGGCGGAGGTATAGCTGGTTGACTCGGGATCGGTGAGGCCGGCTTCTAAGACAATGCTTCGGTCGTCCGAAAGGGCCAGGCGCTGTTCCACTCGCACTTGAGGGGACCATGCCCAGAGATTTCCAGAGGCCGAGAAGGCAGGCTCAGCAACGGTGGCGTAGGAGGTAGGCGACAAGGGAGAAATCAGCGGTCCGGTGTACGCTGCCTGCAACGTCGTTTTACTCCAGTCCATATTGATCTGCGCCTGGCGCATGCGCACGACGCCCGTCGAATAGGTATACCCATAGGCGTTTGTCGTCGTGCCACCGAAGAAGTCCATGCTGACATTACCGAAGGTGTGAGCGCCCGCAAATGTCGGACCCGTTGCTTCCAGACCTACTAGAGTCTGTTGGAGTGTCGCCCCGGCGCTTCCATGCGATTGGCCTGGCTGGCGCGGCAGTGCGAGCGTAGGCAGTTCGACATTGTCCACAACTCCAGCATTGGAGAACGCGTTGAAAAGGATAAGTCCCGTCAACCGCAGAGGGTATTTCGAGGCGGATTCCACTTTGATCTGCTCATGCTGTTTGATCTCGGCCTGCATCGCTTCCTGCTCCTCATGGAGCCTCTTCAGATCGTCGTTGGATGGATCGCCAATCTCGACCGCCCCCTCTGGTTTACTAAATGGCTGGTTCTGCACAGCGAGGCCAGCCGAACCCTCCGAGGTCGGCGCGGATTGCGCACGGAGAGTATCGAGTTGACTGCGAAGCGTCTGAATTTCTGACAGGGATCTCTGGAGCGCCTGTTGAGCATCGGCCAGCGCGTCGGTGACCGCATCGAGGCGGCCCTCAATTTCAGCCATGCGTTGGGCCTGGTCGGCTGAGCTGGGCGCGTCGGGTCGCGGTGTCAAGGGCGTCTGGCATCTGACCGCAACTCCGCTGAACATGGGAAACATCAGGCAAACTATAACCGGGAACAGCACGGCGCGCCGGCCATTCCGACGCATCAGGTTAATGTCTGCGCAGTTCAACGATGGGCTCATAGCTACTCCCATGAATAGTTGTCTACTCATGCTTTGGTTGGGGCCTGTTTTAGGAGGCCAGGACGAAGTTGGGGAAGTCCTCGAATACCCAGTCGTTTTTGAGGGTGTGGTAGATGACTCCCAGGAACTTGCGCGCCAGGGCGATGTTGGCTTTGCCTCCGCCGCGGCGACGCTGGATGCGCTGATAGAAGTTCTGCAGGAATGAGCTGTAGCGTTTGGCGATGAGCGCGCACTGCACCAAAGCGGTGCGCGCGAGTTTGTTGCCCTGTTTGGTAATGCGTCCGGAGCGTTCCGTCTCGTTGGAGTTCTGAATTCTTGGCACCAGGCCGAGATAGGCGGCCAGCTTGCCCGGATCGGAGAAGTCCCGGATATCGCCGATCACGCTCAGCAGCACCGCGGCGCTGACTGGGCCGATGCCCTTGATGCTCATCAGGTTTTCGTGGCCGGCGAGTTTGGGCCCTTCCTCTTCGATCAGCCCCTCCAGCTCGGCGATGCTCTGGTTCAGGCTGCGGATCTGACCCACCAGCACACGCGCCTCGGCCAGCATCAGCGGGGACAGCGGCAAGGCCAGCACCCGCTCCAGCGCCTTGTTACTGGACAACGCTTCGCGCTTCAGGTTGATCCCCTCGGCGGAAAGCAGGTTGTTGATCTTGGCCTTCAAAGCGGAGCGCTGTTTGACCAGCAGATCACGCGTTTGGGCCAGATGGCTCATCTCTCTTTGGTTGCGTTCTTTCATCCGCACCTCCGGCAATAACCCTTTCGCCAGGTACAGCGCCAGTAGCTCGGCATCGTTCTTGTCGGTCTTCTTCACCGACTGGCTGATGACCTTGAACTGACTCGGGTTGACGACCATCACCCGCGCCACTTTCTCCACTACCGCGTCGTAGAACAGCCGCGTGTTGCCGGTGGCTTCCACGGCCAGCTCGTCTTCCTTCCTGAGCTGCGCGGCAAACAGCTTCAGCTCCCGCAGCGGCCACTGCCGCAAGTACGTCCTGCCGTTTTCCAATCGCGTGCATACGGTGAATTGCGTCCGATGCAGGTCCACTCCCAGATAACGCTTCATCGCTTCGCTCCTCGCGCTGTGGAGCAGACGCGCTCTGCGGCGATCACCACTCTCCCATCCAAGGTCCTCGCGGCCTTACGGTGACGCTTCGGTTGCAGGTCTGACTAATCTCCTTTACGAGGTCCAACGGCCTCACCCAGCAAATGCAGCCCGCAACCTGCCTGCTCCACAACTCCTGCTGTGGAGCGTACCGCCTCAGAATCTCGCTGCACTATTCATGCCATCTCCTATCTGGACGAATTGCCGATGTTGCTGCCTGCGGCGCCGATGGAGTCGCGGCCATCGGCGTTCGCAGCTCCCTCGAAAGGTGAGCGGCGGAGCGATTGCAGGGCCTTCTTGTAGAGCAGGATGCTGAAGACCGTCCTGCCTTGGGAGGATTCCTCCAACATCACCTCGCCTCCGTGCTCTTGAGCGATGTACTGGGCGAGAGTCAGGCCCAGTCCCGTGCCATTCTCTTTGTTCGCACTAACGAAGGGTTGGAAGAGCGTGTCACGAATGGATGCCGGCACCCCTCGTCCGCTGTCTTGAATGGAAATGCGAAGCCTCTCCTCATTTTCTGAGAGCGTGACCACAACGGTCGGCGAGGCCTCGCTGTTCTTCCTGGCCGCCTGGCACGCATTGAGCAAGAGATTGTACAGTGCTCGATCGAGTTTCCTTCCATCTACCCACGCATCTACGGGTTCGAGGTTCGCCGTTAGGATTTTGACCTCGCGGCACTCCGGATGCCGCCGCACCGTGCACGCCGTGCGCTCGATCAGCGAGGCGAGAGACTCCTGATGCAGATGTAGAACCTGGCCGGTCTGGCTGAAAAGCAGCAGCGACTCGATGAGGTCGGTCATGCCTTGAACACCTTCCTTTACCTCCTGGAGCAGCTCGGCGCGCTCCTCGGCCCCTGCCCGCGCGTGGCTCATGAACTCGGCATTGGCATAGATGGCGGATAGATGATGGCGCAGGTCATGGGAGACCGAGTTCGCCATTCTTCCGATCGTGGCGAGACGGTCGGATTCGATCAATTCACCCTGGGTGCGCTTCAACTCGCTGCGCATTCTGTCGAATGCAAGGCTTAGCTCGCGCACCTCGATGGCGCCGTCAGTGCTTAAGCGATAGTCGAAGTCACCCTTTGCAAGTGCTCTGGTGCCAGCGACCAGAGCCTCAAGCGGGCGAGTAACGGTGCGGGAAATCGCGGCGGCCAGCAACAAACCGATGAGCAGAGACGACAATCCAAGCGCCAGAATCCATTCATTCACCCGGTGGAGATACTCGCTGGCGCGGTCGAAGGACTTGAGTACCACAAGCTCGACCTGTGCCCCTCCGGCTGCCGAAAGCTTAGAGCCTGCCGCCACATACCTTTCGTTTCCAAGTTGGATGGGCTGCGGAAGCGCGTTGGTCGCGGCGAGGGATTGGGTTTGCAGGCTCAGAGCCGGCAATCTTGTGGTTGGCAATGTGGTCGCGGCGACTTCCCCTTCGACCAGGAAGACGACCTCGGCCGCGGCGGCCTCACTGACTTCGCGTGCCACCTGGTGATCAATCGCGTACCCGAGCACTACATACCCCAGTTGCGAGCCGTTGGCCGGCGGACCAAAGTACAGAGGCTGGATGGAGAGTCGTAGAGACTCCGTCCAAAGGCGATCATGCAAGGATCTTCGGAATAAGCCATGCAGACCTGCACACCCGACGCTATCAAGTCGTCGCTCACCGCTGGACCACGGTTGGAGTGGGTCAACAGCATGCCACTCGCGCTGGACAGGGCGAAAAAGTCACTGCCACTTATGGTCCAGAACTCTTGGCTCCCATCCTGGATAGTCCGCGAGTCCTGGGTTGTCATAAGCGCTTTGAGACTCGGAAGGTCGGCCAAGAGCGCCGCTTCGCGGGACAGCATCCGGTTGCGTTGGTGTGCAATGTTGCGAAAGGTGCTGAGCGAGTGCTCCAGATCCGAGTCCAATCCCTTGCGGATCTCCTGCTGCACACTGACTCGAATGATAAGCAGACACATCGCCGTTAGCGCAAGGGAGACGGTCAGCAGCGAGACCATCAAGGTCGTACGCATGCGCCAATGCTTCATGGATTCACGATCTCAGCGGGAATCTCCCGACCTTCACGTCTCTTGAACGAATTTATACCCGATCCCGTGCACCGTCCGGAAGTGCACCGGGTTCGCGGGGTCGGCCTCGAGCTTCTGCCGGAGCTTCAATATCTGGTTGTCAACGGCGCGAGTGGTGAGGTGGAAGCTGAGTCCCCAGACATCGTTCAGCAGTTCGTCGCGAGGAATCACTCGGCCTGGATTATCCAGAAAGAACCGCAGGAGCTTGAACTCATGAGCGGTGAGGGGGACGAGGGCGCCGGCCTTGTAAATCTCCATCTTGAGGAAGTCGACTGAAACGTCGCCGAACCCATGGGACCTGCCTTCAGCCTTTCTCCCGGCCCGGCGAATCATCGCCTGGACTCGCGCCAGAAGTTCGCGCGGACTGAAGGGCTTGGTCATATAGTCATCCGCTCCAGTTTCGAGCAGCAGGACCTTGTCGGCTACTTCGGTAACGGCGCTGAGGACGATGACCGGCATGTCGGTCGACCAGGCCTTAATCTCCTTACAAACCGCCCGGCCGGAGAGACCGGGCAGCATCAGATCCAGAACTACGGTAGCGGGCCGCAGCGTCTTACAGGCTGCCAGCCCGGCCGGCCCTTCGCCCTCAACCTTAACTTCATAGCCTTCCGCCGCGAATTGCCTTTGCAGCGCACGCTGGATGCGGTGATCGTCTTCGATGACCAGGATAAGGCTCATGCTCAAACTCCATGCCTGGTCGAATGTGGCGGCACTCGACCAAAAGCCCTCCTACTAGTTTCCACTAGGAAGAACGGCCAGTCCTAACGAAATCGTAAAATGACAAAGAAGTGACAATTTCTAAGTTGTACCGCAGTGTGAAGAGTTAGACCGATATCAAAGAGATGGGCCTTGCCGCCTGTAACAAGACCCTCGTCGCATGATGGCAGCTGCAACAAAGAAGCACAATCTAAACAACCGCCGATGCAAGCGTATTGGGCGCACGAATCGACGCGCTGGGGCCGAGGGCCAACCGTTCCAGGCGCTCGATCGCAGGCCGCAGGTCGCGATAGCGTAGCTCATAGACCTCAGCCGCGGAGAGCCGCTCCAGGGCCGCTGCCCGGAGTTGCTGGATCTCGTCCACAGGAAAGAGCGACTGGTGAAAGCGGCGCATCGCGACCGCCTTTGAAACGGGTACAAGATCTAGGCCAGCCGAGGTTTGTCGATTGAGAAAGATGATGTAGTCGACCGGCGCCTCGTCCTGGGTAACCAGTCCGCGTAGTTCGCCTGTTGGAACTTCGATCGAGGGCTTCCCTTCGGCTCGCGAGGTTATGGCGCGGCCGTGAAGCTCCGGAAAAAGCTCTGAGGCTGAAGGCCGAAATCGAATCTGGCGCGAGTTGCCGGCGACGCGAGGCCGGCCGGTGGCGCGGAGCAGGTAGCACACATCATCGGAGATATACGTCCAGCCCGCGCGTGCGCAGGCGTAGGCCAAAATCGACTTGCCGGCGCCGGAGTCTCCGCAAAGCAACATGCCGCGACCGCGCCGACCCACGCAAGCGGCTTGTATCGCCGTCGCGTAAGAGTTTGAGATAAGGATAAGTGCAAGCGCCTCGATGTAGTGGTATCGGAGATAGCTGCAGTGGAGAAGCGTGCCATGAGTCAGCCACGCGTATGCGTAACTTTCTCCCAGATTGCAGACGGCCTGGTTCTCTGGGTTCGCGACGATCGTGAGCAACTGGCGGTGGGCGCGTATGACAGGAGATGGAGGGCAATCGCCAGACTCGCCGGGGGTAATGGCGATACCTACCCGCAGCATCGGGCTGGAGTGCCTCTGGCTGAGACCTTTCCAGCTCTCGCGGGCTGCGTCGAGCACACCCTGCGAGTTGGTCGATATCTCGACAGCAAAGCCAAGCGGGTAAAAGACCGCCCGAAGCGGCAACTCCATCTTCGACAAGAGCGGGTCGTTCTCGATGCCCACCACCCCAACCGGAGTATTTTCCGGAGAAAGCTTCATCAAAGAGGGTTTACCGTTCCTCTTGCTCGGCGCCCTTGAAGTCGAAAGCGCTTCCTGCAGAGAGCGGCGGAGGCGTCCCTCGTCTAGCGCGATTCTGATACCCGGGTTGTTTAACAGCGTTCAAGGTCTCTGTTCAGCTCGAGTGGAGCAATTGCGTTGAGGCTGGCTTATATTCAAAGTGCGTCGTTGGTTCGGTCAGCATTTCGCTTCCATCTCCGGCGATCCGCCGTCCATGCGACCTTCCTTGCCCAACAGCGTATACAACAGCACTGCTGCCAGAGCGGCGATTCCTCCATTCAGCGCGAGCGGTCCGGAATATCCGAACTGCTCAAAGAGCTTCCCCGCTAAAGCTGCGGAGCCGGCCTGGGCGGCAAGGTTCACGAGGTTCTGCATCGCCGCCGCGTGGCTTCTGTATTGATCGGGAGTGCGATTCATCAGCAGGGAAGAAATGCCCGCCCCACTCATCCATTGCAGCCCAGTAAGCAATATATAGATGCCGACCGCCCATGACGGTCCGGATGCGTGCGATAGCCCCCAGAGCGTCGCCGCAGTTCCAATCTGCGTCAGCGCGATTCCGGCTACCAATCCTATCCTGCGATAAAGCAGCGGAGCCATCAAGACCGCGGCGATCTGAAACAGTTGAGAGACGGTATAGATCAATCCGATCTGGGGAAGAGGAACTTTGAGCTGTGTAGCCAGATACACGTTGGCGAATGGCGTGAAAAAACCTAATCGCGAAGTTCCACACACCGATAGCAACGGCAAACCGCACGAGAAATCCGGTGATCGCTCTGCCGCCAGTTCTGGCAACGGCTTCCAGGCGCAACCGGAACAACCCGAAGCTGGCCAGGCTGAGGATGGCGCACGCCAACAGCAATACGATTTTGATTCCGTCGATGGGAGCACCCGCTCGTCCTGGATGATCGAAGACGCGAGGAAGGTAGCCGCCGACCAATCCCCCTAACGCTCCGGAGCCTATTCCGGTGGCGATAAATAGGCTGAATCCAAACGCTCTGTTCTCCTGTGTCGTCAGCTTCGCCAGCGTCGGAGAAAAGCAAACCGACCAGATGCTCATAGCCACGCCGGTCAGGAACGCCAGACCGATCTGCGCGGGCATTTGCAGAAATAGCGTGCGCGCCGCGAGGCACAGAGGAGCAAGCAAGCTGTATGCGAGCATCATCGTCCGCAATCCCAAACGTCGGGACAGGAAGCTTGCAGGAAGCGTGCCCGCAATGGTGCCGACGGTCAGAGCAGCCGTAATCAGTCCTATGGAGTGTTCCTGAAAGTGATGCTCCACCAGGAAGAGGCTGAACATGAAAAAGTAGAGGCAGAGCCCGAAGTCGATGAGAAATGATGAGGCATACAGGATCCAGAAGTTGCCATTCAATGCGCCTGGCCGCTTCGGGTTCGGCAGATGAGGTGGAAGGCCGCGCTCGTCGTTACAGACAAGAGCAGGGGAGACAAGAGCGGGTCGGCGCCTGCGAGCTCATACCTGACCCTCGTCCACGAGCTTCTCGAGTTGCTCAATCGCCCAGTTGAGGTCGCGATAGCGAAGCTCCAGCACTGGTCCTTCAAGAAGCCTGTCGATCGTCGCGTAGTGCAGCGGCATCATCTCCGGAGGGCTGAAGCGGCCCTGATGGAGGAACTCCCTAACCACTTCCTTCGAGTAGGGCCTTAAAGGCAGATTTTCCCCTCGCGCCGATTTAAGAGGACAAAATATTGAACGTTTGCCGTGGGAGAATGGCGGATTCCCTCTAGCTCTCTGGGGTTGATTTCGATGGAAGGCTTGGTTGTTTCCGCTCGTTGCAGCACTTCACGGCCATCGATCTCGGGAAAGATCAAATTGGCGGACGGGCGGAAGCGTATCTGGTTCGAGTTGCCCACCACCAGCAGGTCATCGCGGCCATGAACGATGTAACTTCCGTCGTCCGTGACGTATGTCCATCCAGCTTTCGCGCAGGCATAGGCGAGCGTTGTCTTTCCCGCACCCGAATCTCCGCAAAGCAATATCCCGACGCCGTTTCGCGCCACGCAGGCCGAGTGCACGCCAGTGACAAATCGCGGCGCGATCAGGGTGATTGCCGCGCACTCCAGGAAGAAATATCGAAGGTAATTGCGATGCCTGACCGCTTCGTTTTGCAGCCATACCGAAGAAACTCCCCTTGCCATGTCGCTGATCCCGTAGTTTTCGCTGTCCGCAATGAACGAAAAAAGATTCTGCTGAACCCTGCACGTCGTGACCGGAGGGCACTCGCTGGATCGCTCCTCGAGGACCCCGACCTGGATCTTCAGCAGCGGAGTTTGAAAGAGCTCCTCGAATGCGCCCCAGCTTTCGGCGGCAGCCTCCAGTACCTCGGGCGAGTTCGTCGATATCTCCAGAGGAAATCCGAGCGGGCTGAACCTTGCCTTGAGCGGGAACTCCATGCGGGCGTAAACCACGTCGGCTACTGGCAAGGGCCGCGAGTTGGCGCACGCCTCTTCGATCTCTTGAATTGTCGCCACCGTCTAATTCTCCCTCGTTTCTTCGTGAGTCGCCGCGCGCTCTAAAAGAGAATCTTGCCGGCGAACTGAATGATTCGCGGATTGTTGGCAGTTCCGGTGATCGTTCCAAACGCCTGACCTGAGGTGAGGTTGACGTTTGGGTTTGCGAAGTTCGGGGTATTCGTAAGGTTGAAGAACTCCGAGCGGAAGTGAAAGGTGACCCGTTCTCCGATCGGGAAGGACCGCTCCAGGGCCAGGTCGATGTTGCGTTGCGCCGGCCCGCGCAGGAAGCCGGTGCTGCTGTTTCCAAAGTCGGTATCCGTAGGCGCCACTCCGAAGGGAGCCATCGGAGCGGATGGGAACGCCGACGCATTGAGATAATGCCCCAGTGCGCGTTGGTACATTGAGCCCGATGTCATCGGGTTGGACGTAGGACTTTCCGCGCGATTTTCAAAGTTGCCGTAAACAGCGCCAGCGTTGTTGTCGAGGATCGTCAGAGGCGAGCCGGATTGCGCTACGGCCACTGCGGAAACTTGCCAATTGCGCAAGGCGTCTCGCGTGAACCGAGGGGCGGAAGAAAGCTGGGGCGTCTGGTACACAACGCTGAATACGGCCCGGTTCGTTCGATCAAAATCTGTAGGGCCATAGGCCTGCCTGGGATTATTTTGATCGTTCGACAGCAGCCATTCCTCAAAGACATCGCTGCCATTGGTGCCGCTGGTCTCGTCCATACTCTTCGACCACGTATAACTGCCGAGGAACTGCAAGCCATGACTTAGGCGCTTGGTTAGACTCGCCTGCAGCGAGTTGTAGTTAGAGGGGAACCGCGTCTGATACACGATCGATCCCGTACTCACTCCATCAAACGGCAGCCGGTTTCCGACATTGGCGACAGTGTTGGTTGTCTGTCCGTTGATTGGATTCTGAGGACTCGCCAGCAGCGCCTGATTAAACTCAGATCCTCCCGGTAAATGGATCGAACGCGTGCCCACATAGCCGATCTCGAACAGATAGGTATTCGCGAACGCCGTCTGCACATTCAGGTTGTATTCCTGTGTGTATGGATCAGAAACCTTCGGATCAACCGCATAGAGCGTCTGTGCTCCGCCCGGAACCCGAGGCAAGAACATCGGATAGCTATTATTAGTCGGGAGTAGTCGGAATGAAGGGTTGTTGTTCCGACGATCCTCCGTTTTGCGCGTTAGACAAAACCTGTGTTTGCGCGAACGGAGACTGGTTCACCAGGTTTTCAACAAGGCCCGCTGACAGGCGATCGAAGTAGATTCCATAGCCTCCGCGCAGCAGGGTCGTCGGCTGGTCGGTGAGTTGAATTGCAAAACCGAATCGCGGCGACAGATCGAGGTAGTTGTTCGGCCAGAAGCCATCGCGGTTGGTCTGAATCACCCCGGGGGGCACGGTCCCGGGAAAGTTATGGGGAACGATAAACCCGCTAAGCGTCCCCTCGGGAGGCGCGGTGAGTGATGCTATGGACGGATCGAAGGTGGAGAGCCTTCCATGTACCTCAGTAGGGGCGCCAAAGATCTCATATCTTAATCCGGCAAAAACAGATACTCGCGCGGACAGGTGAATGTCGTCCTGCACAAATGCTGCGAGGTCGTTATAGCGTTCGTCTTTGCGAAAGATCCCCGACGCAGCAGCGGTCAACTCCACGTTGCTTAGCGCGTTCGGGCTTCCATTCTGTGCGGCGGTTTGGCCAACCAGGAAGTCGTTGAACGTTCGCATCTCCATAAATCCGGAGGTGACGAACGGTGGATTTACCTTTACCTCTTGATGTTTCCCTTCAAGGCCAACCCGCAGAGAATAGCGCCCGCCGGGTAATCGACACCGCATCCTGCCCGACAAAATTGTTCGTGACCTGGTTTTGAAAGGGTGTCCCGCCATCCCCCACGGTGAATAGTCCGTCGACACCAATTCCAGGTGTAGGAATGTCCGCCCCAGATGCGCCCTGCGGAGATACCGTTCCGAGATCCAATGTTGAAATTGGATTCGCGATAGACGAGATTCCATCGAAGCGCATGTAGCCGAACCGTGCGAGGTTGACCACGTTGGGGCCAAAAACATGGGTATATCCGAGGACGAACATCGTGTTCTGGTCGAGTTCGTTGGTACCCCAGCCGGGCACCGTCGCCGCGTTGGCCGAGAACGCCGTGACCGTCGGAGCCCGTGAATAAAAGAACCGCGCCGAGGCCAGGTCTTTGTCGCTGAAGGTCTGGTCGATGTTTGCGGTGTACTGGTCTTCCTGATACGTTGCGGGAATCGAAAACGTGCTCTCTCCGATCGGCGTCTGGCCCGGAGTTATGGGGAGCAGCACCTGCGGAGAAGGTACCGCGAATTGTCCATTCTGAAATTTGAAGTTGAGCAGTTGTAGCGCGACGGGATTGATGTTGGATCCATCGCACGCCAGTTGTGTTCCGCCGGCGTTTGTCGGCCCTGAACCGCAAAATTGCGCCCCGACAGTGTGAGCTGATCGATCTGCCGTCAGTTGAGGCAAAAAGACGGTACTCGCGTTGCCCAGGCCATTGCTGGAGCGAAGTCCTTGATATGCCCCAAAGAAGAAAGTCTTGTTCTTGAAGATCGGGCCGCCCAGGGAAGCGCCAAACTGGTTCTGCTTCAGGACCGGGCGCGGCTGGTTCGCCGCGTTCAGGAAAAACGTATTCGCGTTGAAGATGTCATTCCGAACGAACTCCCATACACTGCCGTGAAACTGATTCGTTCCGGACTTGCTGATCAGGTCAACATTGGCCCCGGTTCCGCGGCCATAGCCAGCGTCATAATTAGCGGTTTGCACCTTGAATTCCTGAATCGTATCCGGCGCCGGCACAGCAACGCCCACTTCTTCTCCGTCGCTCCTCGCAGAGTTTTGCGAGAGGTTGTTTGCGTCGATGCCGTTGAACTGAATGTTGTTTGCTGTAGTTTTGTTTCCGTTCGCGGTGACGTTCTGCGTACCGCGGCCGAGGGCTGTCGCATCAGGCAACGCGACCACGACTCCCGGCGAAAGTGAAAGGAGCTGAGTGAAGTTTCGGTTTGCCAGTGGCAACGCCTGAATGGCCTGGTTATCCACCGAGCGACCCAGTGTCGCGCTCTGCGTCTGAGCCAATTCGGTGACCGCGTTCACTTGCACTGTGTCCTTCTGTCGCGCGATCGATAGCCTGACGTCGAGCGTGGTAGTCTCACCGGCCCCGACCCCAACTTTGTGCTCCTCTTCGCTTTCAAAGCCGGTTTGCTGCACCGTGACTGAATAGCTGCCCGGAGCAAGCAGAGTTACTGCAAAGTAGCCACCGGCAGCAGTGTCGACGGTTCTTGATGCCTGCGTTGATTCGTTGACCACAAGAAGGTGTGCGTGCGCAATGGGCAACCCCGATGGGTCATACACAGTGCCTTGAATGGCTCCCGTTCCAGGGGCCTGCGCGATCATGGGCACGGCGGATATAAGAATGGCGAGTGCGGCTAGATGATTGCCGCGAAGGAAATTGATCATGAGAGGGCTCCGTCCGTTTGGTGATTTCGGGCGCAGATTTAACGTTAGGAGCTTCCGTCAAAGAACTTGTCACGAGGATGTCCTCATCCTGTTTTTACAATGTCATCGAGGTGCGTTGAAAGCCACCAGCGCCCACCTCTCCAGATGCCGCGAAACAACACATGAGCGAAGTGATGTAACCGGTCCGCTACATGCGCCACATATCGAAGCTCCAGACTCTGTACGGTGTTTTTGGCCATTCTCCTTCGTTTGGAGCTCGCAAACTTTGCGGCTCTCAGAGGAGGAATTCTATTCGGCAGCAACTTGTGGCGAACGATCCGAACCTTTGCGCTGAATGAGTCGACAAGCGAAGCATGCAACCAAACGCTGTCATGGTTTGGAGTGAACATCCATTCGAGAGGTGAAGCGGAGAAGTGAAGCAACCAGTGGCGAACCGCGGGCGATAGCTCGCGAATGTGCTGTTCGAGTTGTGGGGAGACTTCACAACGAAACCACTTCTCTGCGAGGACGAACACAATCGTCTGCAAAGAGCGCATCTGTTCACTGTGCATCTGGCGCCACCTTACCCAGAAGTCATCATCATGGGCGCGCGTGTGCAGAAAATAGGCGAGCTCATAAACATGGTGTATAATCCACTCGCCACTAAGCAGATCCCGAAGAATATGAAATGACAGAAATGCAACATGGTCGACAGGGTCGAAGCTTACAAAACTGAGGCCGTCAACGTTTCTCGTCACGCGCCTGTTCCAGAACTGTTCGCATCCCTTGATCGCAAACTGCGTCCGTTCCTCATTCCAAAGGGAGAAATGCAGCTCGATGGATGGTGGCATCTCCGGGTCGAAAAAATTACCCCGCCATTGCCAATCCGTCTTCCGGACCAATGTTGGGGAGTGGTCGGATATCACATGGGGAGCAGAGTCAAGCTCTTCGTAGCCCATTTTCAGAATGACGTCGCGGGCACGAAGCAGGGACTCTGCGGGTAGAAAGATATCGATGTCCGATTGCATTCGGAGGTTTGCATCTTTTACGAACTCTGGATACTGGGTAAATCCTTTGATGACCAGATGCTCCAGATGCGCTTCCCCGAGTGCCTGGGCGACCCTTCTATAGAGCTCAAGAATATTGGTTCGTGCGCTGGGTATTGTCGAGAACATTTACTCGAATCCTGGCGGCTACCCAGGCCGGCGCCACGCCTGCCGGAAGAGTCGGAGAGCAGAAGAGTAAGATGCGCCCGGTCGCAGAAGGAAAGCAGCGCTTCCCACGCCGCCGTATCAAGCTGCCTCAGAGCGTCCATCGACGCGCCTTGAAACTGCAGGGCCGCAAGCAATGGCGCAAAGAACGTGGGTATGTTGCGCTGCCTTCGCGTATCGCGGCGAGGCAAGGTCTCAAACATGCTTACGCCTCCACAGCCATTGACTCAATCTGATACATCACAACAAGCGGGAAGCGAAAGGCGGCGCATTGCTTAGTCCACCACATGGATGGTCAGCTTCATGGTGCCATGTCCCGAGCCACAGAAGTTCGCACAGTGGCCGACGAAATCGCCTGTCTTTTCTGGGGTGAAGGTGAAATCGCTGGTCTGGCCCTTGGTCGCCTTCAGTTCGATTCCAAGTTCCTTGACGCGAATGCTATGAGTCACGTCCTCACTCGTCAGTACCAGCTCCACGCGGCTCGCCTTTCTTCAGAGTGAGTTCGTTGGGCGTGAAGTTGTACCGCTTAGCCGTCACTTCAATCCGGCGCGGGTTGGCCTGCGAATCTGCATTGAGAACAAAGCACAGCTGGGTAAGAAGCAATACTGAAAGAAGGGACAGCAATCCAAACTTTGGTTTCACGCAAAAATCCTCTACTGGAATATTTGGGCGCCCTTACCGGGTAAGCCCTTGCTCGTTTGCGCTGGCCTGCATGATTGAGATTCACGTCACTGATCGCTTATCGGCAGGCAGGGCCACAGAGCTGGTTTCACTCTAACCATCTCCAGATGGAGTGTTGTCGTATCGCCGTCATTGGATTGTCACGGCTTTGTTGCTGCCACTCTTCATGCGAGGTCAGACGAGCGCCTGTCGCAACTCGTCTCTTGGCGTGCCAAGTCTATGAGAGCGATCAGAAGAGACGATCAATTGACAATGCTCAGACGATCCAACGACACGTCTGCGAACGGAAGCGGATAACGTACCTGCTATGCCCCGCCCGAAAACTCAGCTCTCCTCTCTCCAACGCCTTACGGTCGGCGACGTGCATCGTCTTCACCTTGGCGATGACTCTGCGCTGCGCGCGACGCGATGTGCCAGGACACGCCGCTGCTCTCTGGCGGTCTGGCATTCCTCTCCACAACGGAAGGAGGCAAGTCAACCTTTAGCGCACCGCTGGTTGAGCCGCTGCTCGCCGCGCCGATCGGACCGCGTCTACTCATCGAGTCGCGTGCCGCCATTGTCGAAATCCTCGCTCCCGAGGCGAAAGGTTACGACTCCAGCCACTTCATCGGACTGACTTACCTCCAAGGGGACTACATCGTCTCGCGTCATTTCACTCTTGTAGGCGGCAGCTTCCTTCTTCCCTTCAATACCTACAATGAGCGTTTATCGCCGGTCTGGATCGGCAACTTTCAGGATGGACCGCTGATCTCGAACCTCGGCCTGAGCAGCGCCACCGGTCTTGGCGGCATGCTTCGCGGTTCGGCCATCTCCCGGCCAAAATTCTCCATCGATTACGCTGCGTACTTCTCCGCCCGCACAGACAATGAGCAGTTCCGCGCTCAGCGATCATCGGGGGGACGCGTCGGCGTATACCTGCCGGAGACAAGGTCTCGAGGTGGGCCTTTCCTACGCCGACCTCCTCCAGGGCCCGCAGGAGAACTTCTTTGGCGGCTATGTCTGGTGGGAGCCGATTGGAACCGCCTTCCGTCTACGCTCAGAGTATGCCCGTGGCAGCCACGCTCAGGGTTACTGGATCGAAGCGGATTACCGGACTCGGGCGTTCGGAGGTCTTGATAGTTTCATCGGCCGGTTCGAACCACTCTTCCGCATCCAGCAGACCTTTCGCCGCGACTCCGTCGCCAGTGACGGGCTGCCGCTGGTGAATACGCAGCGCGCCGACTTTGGCCTCGACTACAATCTGCCGCACAATACAAGGATTCTCACCAGCTACTCGCGGCAGTTTTCTTCCACCCGCGACATCAACATCTGGGAGACGGGAATCGTCTACCGCTTTCTCTTCCCAGCTTGGAAAGGAAAATAACCATGGCTTCGAAGCTTCTTTACCCCGCCGTTATACTTGCCCTTGTTGCAATCTTCTGGCATCCGCAAGGTCATTCACAAGCGGCTCAAGAGAATGGGTCACATGCGGTGTCCCAGCCGCCCGCGCCGACAAAGAAAGGGCAGACAGCCGCTGCACACAACTCTCCACCGCAGGATGAGGGTGATCGCATCTTCCAGCAAAACTGCTCTCGCTGCCACCGGACTCCAGATGGGTTCTCATCGCGCATCTCCGGCACGATCGTGCGCCACATGCGCGTCCGCGCCTCGCTCAGCCAACACGAGGAAGAAGAATTGCTGCGCTTCTTGAACCCTTGAGCGCCCCCTACGATAACGTGGCCTGTGGCGCGCGAGTCGCAGAACTCTTGGTGAGGCGCCCCGTGTCAGGCGCATAGAAAGCGCCCGAATTTGTTCAGTTGCTGCTCCCGGTCGGGGCGTATCGAGCGGATCGTGCGAAGATCCACAGCGTCGCTCGCGATGTGTCGCCCGCCGTCTGCTGTCCAGGGAGCTCTGATACTGTCCTTCGATCCAACCTTGCAGATCGTAGTCTTGAGCCCTCCCAAGAAGGGGTTATATGTCGGGCAATATCGGGCAACGCGCCACGGCAGCGGTGGCATCTTTGGCAATCGTGGCAACTTGGATTCTGTAACTTACAGAATCCAAAAGGCCGGGAGAAGTCCGACCCCCACTAGCCGCCCCAAGTTATGAAATCAAAAGGGTCGCCGATGCGGCCCTTTTTCCTTGCCTGAATCCTTGCAAGCTTCCTAAGAGCGCGCCATTAGAACTTTCTCCATGCTCACGATAGACTGCCGTTGATGGGAATTCATATCGGCACATCGGGGTGGGCGTATCCGAGCTGGAAGCCTGATTTCTATCCCGCGAATCTGCCTGCGAAGAAATTCCTGGAGTATTACGCGACGCAGTTGAACTCGGTGGAGGTGAACTTCACCTTCCGGCAGTTTCCCTCAGAAGCAATGCTGCTGGGTTGGCTGGCGGCGACTGGGGTCGACTTTGCCTTTTCTTTCAAGGCCTCTCAGCGCATTACCCATTTTGCCCGATTGAAGAACTGCGAGGAGTTAGTCGACGGATTCTATGCCTCGCTCAATCCAGTTCAGAGGGCGGGACGGCTGGGTGTGGTCCTTTTCCAACTGCCTCCAAATCTTAAGGCCGATGTCGAGCTGCTGGATGGTTTTCTCGCTCATGCGGCGCGCCCCGGAGTCAGGCTCGCGTTTGAGTTTCGCCACGCCTCCTGGTTTGCAGAGGAGACCTACGCGACCTTGAAGCGCCACGAGGCGGCGCTGTGCGTGGCGGAGAGCGATGAGCTGGAGTCTCCCGATGTGGCGACTGCGCCCTTTCGCTGCCATCGGCTACGCAAAAGCGAATATTCACCGGCGGAGTTGGACAGCATCGTGGCGCAGATGCGGGAGCATGCAAAAGAGGGTGATGTATTCGTGTATTTCAAGCATGAAGAGACGCCGGAAGGTGCGCTGAACGCAGTCGAAGCGCTGCGACGGTTAAGAGAAGCATGAAACTGCCGGAACTGGTAGAGACGAAGACAGTCAAGGTGAAAGAGCTCGGGGCGGTAGAGCTCGGCGAGTTCCAGCCACGACGCTTCCTCAGCAATGGTCATCTGATGACCATTGTGGGCAACTACATTCCCCGTGAGTACGCGTTGCCGACGGAGGAGCCGTGGTTCGTCGAGGTCGAACCAGCCTCGGAGGGACGGCGCTCGACGCTGGTGCGTTGCGATTGCGATTGGCAACCAGCCGAGGTGCGGCGCGAGCGGCTGACTGTGGTGCTCGTGCATGGGCTGGAGGGATCGTCGCGGTCGCAATACATTCTCGGAACGTCATCGCGAGCCTGGACAGCGGGATGCAACGTCGTGCGCATGAATATGCGCAGCTGCGGCGGAACCGACGAGCTTTCGCCAGGGATCTACCACTCGGGACGATCGGAAGATGTCGCCGCTGTGTTCGCTGGACTTGTGCGGGAGCATGGATTGCGTGACATTGCCTTGGTTGGGTTTTCGATGGGCGGGAATCTCGTCTTAAAGTACGCCGGGGAGGCTGGCCCGACGACGCCACCGGAATTGCGCGCGGTGGTCGGCATCTCTCCACTCATGGATCTTGCTCCCTCTTCGAAGGCGCTGCACGAGCCGGCCAACCGCGTCTACGAATGGAAGTTTCTGCGCGGAATGCTGCGGCGGTTTCGTAAGAAAGTTGGGCTGTTCCCTCAGATCTATTCGTCCGACGGCCTGGACAAGATCAAGTCGATGCGCGATTTCGATCAGAACGTCGTCGCGCGATACGGCGGCTTTGCCGATGCGGACGATTACTACGCGACGGTGGCAAGTTCGCGATGGGTCGATCGTCTCGCGGTGCCAACACTGATCATTCATGCGGTCGACGATCCATTCATTCGCATGCTGCCCTCAACGAGGGAGACCCTGCTGGCGAATCGAAACGTCACGTTCATAGAGACGCGCTATGGCGGGCATTGCGCGTTCTTATCGCCGGAGCGCGGCTCCGAGCGCCATTGGGCGGAAAAGACTCTGGTGAGCTGGCTGTTGGGAGTCGTGGGAAATTCAGACTAAGAGCCGAGAGTTCAGCGGGAGTCCAGTTTCTGTGAGCGATCCCATCCTTCGCACGACGACGCTGTGAGAAGGATGGGTACCCACTTCGGTTGAGGCTGGCTAGAACCAGTTCCAGAGGTACTGGTTATAGATCTCGTGGTGATACTGGACTTCGGGCGTTTTGACGAAGGTGCCGAGTAGCCTCGGGCAGCGGTCGGCGGCGGCTTGCTTCAAGTCGGCAAAGCGTCCTTTTACGTCTTCTCCAAGAATCGTCGAGATCCACTTGGAGTCGCGGAAGTCCTCGATCGCGGTGTAGATGTTGTCAGGCAGGTAGCGGCTCGCCTGGCGCAGGTTGGCGATCTTTGAGATCTCGCCATCGATCCCAGTCTTGAACAAGGAATAGAGGACGAGGTAGGGGTTTGCATCTGGCGCTACAGCGCGAACCTCGACTCTCATGCTCTTGGAGTTGCCAATGGGAACGCGAACCATTGAGCCGCGATCGGTCGCCGAGGCCTTGATCTGGTTGGGGGCCTCGAAGTGTGGGTCGAGCCGGCGATAGGCGTTGACGCTGGAGTTCATGGGCAGGCAGAGATCGCTGCCTCGGGTGAGGATGCGATCGATGAAATCCCACCCGGCCTTGCTCAATTGCTCCTGGCCCTTCTCATCCCAGAAAAGATTCTTGCCCTTCTTAGTAATCGACATGTTGGTGTGCATGCCGCTGCCGTTCACGCCGACAACTGGCTTAGGCAGGAACGATGCCGTCATTCCCAGGCCGGTCGCGATCTGACGGCATAGCAGCTTGTAGAGCTGGATCTGATCTGCAGCGGCAACGACCTCCCCGTAGCTGTAGTTGATCTCAAACTGCGAGGGCGCAACCTCGGGGTGATCTTTCTCGTTCTCAAAGCCAAGCGCGCGCTGCACTTCTGCGGCGGTATCGATGAAGGTGCGCAGCGGATCTCCTGGGAGCGAGTGGTAATAGCCGCCGGTGTTGACGTAATCGAATCGGCCAGTCTGGGGGAAATGGCGTTCCGCGTCCTTGCCGGCGAAGAGGAAGCCCTCGATCTCGTTAGCCGCGTTGAGCGTGTAGCCTTTCTCTTCATAGAGCTTGTCCGCGTAAGCCTTCAGCACGCTGCGCAGATCGCCGGCATAAGGGCCGCCCTGCTTGTCGATGACCTGGCCGAAGACGAAAATCTTGCCTGAACCGAGGATGTCCGCCGGGACCCAGTAAAAGGCGCTCCAGTCGATGCCAAGGCGAAGGTCGCTCTCTTTTTGCGCGGTAAAACCGCGGATCGAGGAGCCGTCGAAGGTCAGGTTATCGAAGCTCTTGATCAGGAATTTCTTGTCGTAGTCGAGCATGTGCAGGCGGCCCTCGAGGTCGCTGAACAGCACAGTGACTGCCTTGATGCGCTTCTCATCGGTGAGGTACCTTATGCGCTCTTCCTGGACTATGTCGGCGGGAACGCGGTTTTTGCGTTGCTCTTTCACCGCCAGGTTTTTCTCTTCGAGTTCTTCGTACGTGAGGGCAAGGAAATTGCGAAGTTCGGTCGACATGCTGCTCCTAATGGTGGTGGAGGTAAATGGCTTCTCCGCGACGGCGTAAGTGCCAAAGAGTAGCTTATCCCCTCGTTACCGAGAGGCAAGCCATATAGATAGTTCTGATATTCACGATAGAGATAATTTATGGACTCTCTTCGCAATAGCTAGATAGTGCGAACGAGGATTGCTTGTGTTTGAATTCAAACACAACGATGAAGGTTTTCAGCTTGATTCTCCTTGTAGCGGGATGGTTTCTGGTTGTGGCGGCGATCGCCATGCTCAGACCGGGCTTTCTGGCGGCATTTGTGGTGGCCGGGCTGGCGGTTGAGTTGCTCGGATTGGGGTTGCTGGCTCGCGCACAAGCCACTTCGCTGCCTTCATTCCTCTCTCGACAGGAGCGCGGGTATTGAGTCCGTTGAGCGAGTCAGTTTCGGGTTCGCCCTGGAGTGGCAGCGCCATCCTTTGCCTGGGCTGCATTCTGCTGGTCCCGTTTGCGATTGCCGGGCTGACGCTGATGAATGCCGGACTCGGACGGTCACGCAATGCCGCGCATCAGATGCTCAGCTCCTTGTGCGTCGTTGCGGTCGCTGTTGCCGCCTACTTCGTGTGCGGATTTGCCTTTCAGGGCGCACCCGGCCTCGCCCACTTCTGGTTTGAGGCGGGCTGGAAGGAGTGGAGCTGGATCGCCGCCGGCCGTTTCTTTCTCCGCGGCATAGCCTTCGATGGTTCGCCGCATTCGCTGATAGTGTTCTTCCAGATACTTTGCGTAGGCGTAGCGGCGGTGATTCCAATAGGCGCTTGCGGAGGCCGCTGGAAGATGAGCGCGAGTGCAATCTCGACCGCACTGCTCGCGGGCTGGACCTATCCGCTCTTTGCGCACTGGGTATGGGGCGGCGGCTGGCTTGCGCAGCTGGGCTCGAACTTCTCACTCGGCAATGGCTTCATCGACGACGGCGGTTCAACCGTCATCTCTGGAGTGGGCGGTGCGACGGCGCTGTGCGTGGCTTGGATTCTTGGTCCGCGACGAGCGAAATATAGCGCAGAGGGCGCTCCGGCAGCGATTCCCGGGCACGACATGGTGATGGTTGGGCTGGGCTGCCTGCTGGCGATGGTCGGCTGGCTGGGTCTGAATTCAGCCGGTGCCCTGCTCTTTGGCGGCGTCGCCGCAGGAACGCTGGTGTTGGTCGGGCTGAATACGCTGCTGAGCTCGGCGTTTGCGACCCTTGCCGCCGTCTTTTTCACGAGGCTACGCTTCGGCAAGCCGGACGCTTCGCTGTGCATGAACGGCATGGTGGGCGGACTCGTAGCAAGCAGCGCGGGATGCGCCTCGCTGACGCCCGTCACCGCAGCCATCACTGGGTTCGTCGCCGGGGCGCTGGTGACTTATTCGGTCGAGTTTCTTGAGGTTCGCCTGCGTGTGGACGACCCAGGCGGCGCGATTTCGATGCACTTCGTCTGCGGAATCTGGGGCGCGGCAGCGGTGGCGATCTTCGCCTCCGACACCCCGGGCCAATGGATTGCGCAGCTGGCCGGAATTGCCACGCTGCTGGGTTTTGTTCTGCCACTGAGCTACGCCATCAACTGGGCCATCGATCGAGTGCGCCCGATGCGCGTGCGACCTGAGGCCGAACGCCAAGGGCTGGATATCCATGAGTTGGGCGCCGGAGCTTATCCAGAGTTCATCACTCATGGCGATGACTTCCTGGCCGGATAGCACCGGTTCCCTCGCGAACCCTTGAAAATCACTGCGCCTTTACAAGCTTGCTTGACAGAAAAAATCTACATATGTAGAGTTCTTCGTATGAGAATGCGACTGTCTGCACAAACACTCCAGGTGCTGGACGCGTTCCTGCAGAATCCGACGGGTTGGAAGTACGGCTACGACATCAGCCGAAACACTGGCCTGAAGTCCGGGACCTTGTATCCGATCCTCATGCGGCTTGCGGAGCGAAAGCTGCTGGAGACAGGATGGGAAACCTCGGAGGCTGGCAGGCCGCCGCGGCACCTCTACCGGCTCACTCCAGATGGCCTGCGCTTTGCACGAGAACACCAGGTTGCGCCAGTCGCCAGACAAGCTGGGGCAGCGGCTTGGAGCGAAGCGTAGATGTCCACGCCGCGTAGAGTCGCGACCGGGTTATTGCGCGCCGCGCTTCGCTGCTCGTCCGACGAGAGCCGTGAGTGGGCCAGCGCAATGCTGCGCGAGTTGGACTTCATCGAGAGCGATTGGGACGCGCTGCTTTGGGCGCTGGGTAGCACAACGGCGATCTTCAGGCATTCTGGCCGCGAGCTGCTGGCTTCGTTTGGAAACAAACTTGGGATCAAGGAGGAAAAAGTGAACGACAATCAAAAACGAGTGCTAGGCGTGATGACGGGAGTGGGCACAGGCTTCTTGTTGGCAGTGGGCGGATTCGTTCTTCTGCTGGTGGTCTTGCATTTGATTTCCGATCCGGCGCGAATGCCTTTTGCGGCACAGCTGACCATCGTTGGCGTGCCGGAGATCATCTTCGCCGTCATCGCGATCAAACTCTGGCGGAAGAGACGGCCGATCGCGATCGGAGTATTGGCTACGGCGATCCTACTGGCCGCGCATGTCGTGACCCACGTTGCGACTCACGGCATTCCCCGGTAATGAGTAGCCGATGGCGCAGGATTTGACGACAGCTGGATATACGATCGCGCCTTGGCTATCGGTTCGACGAAGCGGCGAAGCGGTCGAATTCTACAAGTCTGCATTTGGAGCCACCGAGGTCTACCGTCTCGATGCGGGAGGCGGCGTAATCGCCCGGCTCTCAATCCATGGGGCCGAGTTTTGGGTCGGCGACGAGTCTCCGGAGCATGGCAACTTCAGTCCGGAGACGCTCAACGGGAGCTCAGTGCGGATAATCCTCACTGTTGCCGACCCCGATGCGGTCTTTGCGCAAGCGCGTACGGCGGGCGCTACTGAGGTCTATCCGGTAAGTGAAGGGCACGGCTGGCGGATCGGGCGAGTGGTCGATCCTTATGGCCATCACTGGGAGATCGGACGCCCGCTGGCTGATTAGAGCTGTCCGGACAAAACGCAAAGCGCTTTTGAGGAGGTATGCGTGATGAGGATTGAAAACCGTTCCGTGCCGACAAACACCGTTTTGCCCCACGTTCAATATCCGGACGTTGCTGAGGCGGTTGAATGGCTGGCCCGGACCTTCGGCTTCCGCGAACATTACCGTTATGGCGACCCAGTGAGCGGCGCACAGGTACATTTGGGCGACTCGTGGATCATGCTGAAGAAAGCACCTGCCGGCAACGCGACTCCGAAACATCTGGGATATGGCACACAAAGCCTGACTGTCTTTGTCAGCGATGTAGACAGCCATTTCGCCAAGACCAAAGCTGAGGGTGCGCGGATTGTCGAGGATCTGCACGAGACTATCTATGGCGAACGGCAATATGGCGTTGAAGACCTGGCTGGCCACCACTGGCTCTTCTCGCAGCACGCGCGAAACCGCAATCCCGACGAGTGGGGAGCCACGGTCGCGGAGGCAATACCCTCGCTGGACACTTCGCCACGCCCGCGGTTCTGTTATGTCGAGATTCCGGCCATCGATGCGGCCGCATCGGCGCGATTCTATGAGAGCGTCTTCGGCTGGAAGATTCGCGACCGGGACAGCGCTCGTCCCCGGTTCGACGATGCCGCCGGCAACATCAGCGGCGCCTGGGTGACTGGTCGCGAGGCCGCGCGCGAGCCGGGATTGCTTCCCTATGTCTGGGTTGACAGCGTCCGCGACACTGTGGCGCTGGTGACCATTCACGGCGGCGAAATAATCAAATCCCCGCATCCGGATACCCCCGGAGGGAATTGCTGGATAGCCACCTTCCGCGACCCTGCCGGAAACGTGATCGGTCTTTATCAGGAGGATGTGTAGGCTTAGGGTTTCCTCGCACGAGACTTACCTATGGGTTTCGCGGAATTCTCCGGCGGCCGGCGAGGCCTCTGCTTGGCAGAGATTGACTTGATGATGACCCGATGCGCGGTGTTCGAGTTCAGTGGAACTCTCGCGCGGCTTAGCGCCTCTTCGATCAGCGCCTGAATCGCGGGCTCCTCGAGCGCCGAAGGTGCAGAGAGCACAATATGTCGTACGACGTTGCCCTCGCCTTTGAGGATGCTGGTCGGATCGGGCAGCCCTTTTGCCTGCAGGAAAAACAAGCTGACCCATCGAGGAAAGACAGCGACCGAAATGATCGCCTCAGAAGAGCGCTCGCTTGGGCCGAAGCCGATGGCGAGTGCGTTATAGTTGTCGTAGACGAGCTCGAGCGCGTGTGGAAACCGGGCGCGCATGCGGATGAGGATCTCTTCTGCCTGAGAGGCAATCTCTGGAGTAAATTTCGCAAGGAATCCGGCTAGTTGGGTTTGCGGGGACTTCCCAGGCTGCGGCATACCATCTCTTCCATTCGATTTTCTCACAACGTGTGCTAACCCAGGCGCCCAGGACTGCATCAACAGGGACATTATGGCCATGCTTTGGAATAATTCGGATAAAGATTGGCAGACCCTCGGAAGAGTAAACCCGTACTATGGTGTTCTCAGCCATCCGGAGTTTTTATCGGCGAATCTGAATAAGGATTCGCTTGAAGAATTCTTCGCCAGCGGCGAGCGCGACATAGAGGGCGTCTATAGTTTTATTCGCGCCCATATTCGTCCCGACTTTCAGCCCGTTCGAGTGCTTGACTACGGTTGCGGAGTTGGCCGGCTTGTTCTTCCCCTGGCCCGGCGCTCCAGGGTGGTGGTTGGCATCGATGTCTCCCCGGGCATGCTGGAGCAAGCGCGTGAAAATTGTCAAAAATACGGTATCTCCACCGCAATCCTGCTGCATGTCGACCAAATGGATTCACTCGCGCCCGCGAGCTTTGACCTTATTCATTCGGTAATCGTCTTCCAACACATTCCCGTGGCTCGCGGCGAACGTATCCTGAAAAAGTTGATTGCACTGCTGGCCAATGGCGGTATTGGCGCGCTCCATTTCACCATGGGGATATCCGCGATTTACGCTATCGCTTGGGCTCGGCTATGCGGAAGCGCGTCGGTTTCATTCCCGGATCGCTCAATCTATTGCAACATCGTCCATTCTCCAGCCCACTGATGCAGGCGAAAATGTATTCAATGAATCGCATCTTCGGCATATTGATGGACATAGGATGTTCCAACCTGCATGTCGAGTTTTCAGACCATAGCGGGTTTCGCGGCGCGTTTCTTTATTTCCAGAAGCCGCCCGCTGCCAATTCGTAGCGCGGCTGTTTGCGTTGGATTTTTTGCAATCGATTTTAATCTATCGCTCAGCTGCCCAAATTAGCAGCCCGAAGATGATGATGGGAATCAGCGCCAGTCCGACGTACAACATGACTTTTCTCTGCCATGGTTCGCGGCGCTCTCTCCAGTTGGTGAGCTCGGCGCGGTCGGCGATGCCGACTTCTTCGGGATGAGCAAGGTCGTGGGCGAACTCGCGCGCAGTCGGATAGCGGTTCTGCGGCTCTCGTTCCATGGCGCGATAGATGATCTCCTGCAGCTCGGGTGAGATTTCGGGGTTTAGCTCCCGCGGCGGCACGGGGTTGTTGAGCAGCCGCTCGTTCATGATCGCGAAGGGATTTGGCCCGTCAAAGGGGCATTTGCCGCTGAGCATCTCGTAGAGCATCACGCCGACGGCATAGATATCGCTGCGAGCGTCGCCACGCTTTCCCTTTACCTGCTCGGGTGAGATGTAGTTGGGCGTGCCCATGACCTGGGTCAGCTTGGCAAAAGTGAGCCGGCGGGAGCCTTCCTGGCCGGCGAGGCCGAAGTCGATGAGCTTTATTTTGTCGTCAGGCCCCACCATGATGTTTTCGGGCTTCAGGTCGCGGTGGACGACGCCGCGTTGGTGGATATAGTCGAGGGCCTGGAGGATCTCTCCCGTGATATGCACGGCGCGTTCGGCCGGCAGCCTGGTTTCTTCCGAGAGTATGTTGCGGAGCAGGCGCCCATCGACCCACTCCATGACCATGTAGACCTGACTGGGTTCGTCGCCGGGTTCTGGCTTGATCACCTTCATCACGCCGGGGTGGTCGAGCGTCTGGCCTATATCGGCTTCACGTTTGAAGCGATCAAAAAGGAGTGCGTCGGCCTCCATCTCAGGATGCGGGACTTTAATGGCGACCGTCCGGCCGTTCCTGAGGTCTGTCGCTTTGAAGATCGAAGCCATGCCGCTGCGGGCGACGAGTTCGTCGAGCCGAAAATGGTCGAGCTGGTCCCCGGCGTGGAGTTCGTTCATTCGTAGCGTGACCTCGGCAGCTTGTACAGCCTTCCGCGATACATGCCCACGCTTTCCACGGATTTGATTCGAATGATTTGAACACTGACATTATCGCTACCGTCCCGTGCGTTCGCAAGGGAAACGAGTTTGGCTGCGGCGGCCTCAAATTCATGCTTCGGGCTCGCGGCAGCGGCCATATCATTAGGGGTAACCGACCGGTAGAGACCGTCGGTGCACAGCAACAGCACGTCGCCTGCCGTCAGCAAATGATCGCTGGTGTCGACGTTGACGAACATCTCAGTGCCAAGAGAGCGACTCAGCAGATTGCTCGTACTGGCCGAAGCAGCTTGGCGCGAAGTCAGCATTCCAAGACGCCGCTGCTCGTTGGCGACAGTATGGTCGCGAGTGAGTTGGCTGACCTCGCCGCGACGGATGAGATAGCACCGTGAATCCCCGACGTGCGCAACGGTCGCGCGGTCGTAGCGGATAGCGCAGGCGACGATCGTCGTCGCGATGGATCCGGCGCGATGACCCTGCTCCACAACGTCGGCGGCGGCCTCGAAGACACGCTGGTTGGCGGCCTGAATGAGGCGCGGCAATGCGACGCTCAAGGACTCAGTCGAAGAAACCGAGGGCAGACGGGACAACAAGGTCTCAATCGCCAGACGGGATGCGACCTCGCCTCCCGCCTGGCCGCCGACTCCATCGGCGATGGCGAAGCACCATCCCCGGGATTGTGCCGCCTCAGGGGTCGCCGGAACGAAGTGGCCACAAAAATCCTCGTTGTTCTCGCGAGTTGGGCCAATGTCGGAAAACTCGGCAAATTCGAGATCCAGCATCAGTTGATTCTAGGCTGCGAGGCGTTCAGACGCTGGTGTTCGTCGCGCGCTCCTGAATGAGAGTCGTGCGGCCTGATTTCTTGCTCGACAGCAGGAAATAGATGCCTCCATAGATACCCCACACAGCGGCGATGCCGAGCGCCAGCAGCGGTTCCTTCTTGGCGCCGTAGCCCATGAACGGACCTATCAGATAAAAAGCCATGCAGGCTAGGTTGGCGAGCAATCCAAAGAGTGGGATAAAGAGGTGCAGGACTGGATTGAACCTCGGATGACGATGAAACGCCACCATGCAAGTGACGCAGCTCAGCATGTAGAGCACAAAAGTGCCGAAATTGGAGGCAAGGGTCACCATCAATAAGGTGTTCGGCAACGCAGCGAGAGTGTCGTGATTGAAGTAGCCCACGCTTGAAAAGAGGCCGTGAGGCAGCGCCTGGATCGTCGCATCGGTAGGGGCGCTCGCATCCCCGAAGACAACCGCAACGGCGACGCACCCGACGATTGCGGAGATGGTGGCGAGCGTCCAGATCGCGCGATGCGGAGTGAGATTTTTGCTGTGCAGCCTGCCAAGGTGCCCGGCGAGTTCGTTGTCCTTGCCCATGGCGTAAGTCACGCGAGCGCCCGTATTCATGCAGGAGAGCGTGGTTCCAACGAGCGCAAGGATGACCGTGGCGGCCTCGAAGAGCATAAAGATTCGGCCATTTCCCTGACCAAAGAGCGCATCACCCACCACGACCATCATGTCGCCGATAGGCGCAGCCGAACCGGTTGCGCTTTGCATGGTGTAGCCGCTATTCAGGAAGTAGTTGGCGCAGAAATATTCGATGAGATAACAGAATGCTCCCTGCACCAGCAACGAGGTGATGACTGCGATTGGCACATCTCGCTTGGGATTCTTCGCCTCGCCGCCCATTGCGGTAACAGACTCGAATCCGACCAGGATCAAGATCGCGACCGTCGCCTGAATAAACGCCCACGCGACACTGTGGACGCCGACCACCGATGCAGCGTTGGGATGGGTGAGGAAGTTACCCTTGTCGTCGGCGGTGGGATAGCTGATGTGATACGGAACCACCTTGCCGGCGTCGTCCAGCTTGGGCAGCGGCGTGCCGGAGGCATCGCGAACGACGGTGTCAGTGGTCACCCCGCCCGTTGTCACCGGAGCGGTGCGAAATTCGTAGCTATAGGCTTCGCCTTTGGTCGAGTCGAACTGCCAGGCAACGGTCCCGGGCGGATGGTTGATGCGGTAACCGAGCGCCATCACGGAAAACACGATCAAGGCGGTGATCTGGATGAAGTTGATGACCACATTGACCGAGGTCGCCCCGGAGATGCCACGGTGGGCGATATACGCGATAAGGAACGAAAAGACCACCGCGACCAGCATCATGAAGACAGGGCCGGGGTTGGAGGCGCTCATGATGTCCGGCCGCAGCGTGCCTACCAGGTAGCCGCAGACGATGCCCATGGTCGCGACCATCACTCCGGGGTAGATCCAGTAATAGAGGTGGGAGCCCCAACCTACAATGAACTTCGACAGCCGCGCGTAGCGCCAGGCGCCGTGATGGTTCAGGAACGACTGCTCGGCAAAATAGTAGGAACTGCCCGTGCCGGGATAAAGCTTTGCCATTTCGGCGTAACAGATTGCAGTGGCGAGACAGAGAAGAAGTGCGAGCACAATGCCAATCCACATCGAGGGAGCGGTCGCTCCAGTCGTGGCCTGGATGTAGAAGGTGAGCCAGAGAAAAGCGCCCGGGGCGATAAGGGCCATCGCGTTCATGGTCAGGCCGGTAACGCCAAGACTCTTCTTCATCTCAGGGGCAGGATTGGTGGCCATCTGGACTCTCCTTCAACAAGAACTTGAGACGTGTCGTCGATCGACGGAAACGGGTATGGGCAGGGCCCAGGCAAGGGTCATGCCATTCTCTGATCGGTTAACTCTGGGTTAATCGCAATGGTATCGCCGAAGAGGAGACTCGGTTCCGGCATCACCATTTTCTATGGCGATCATGAAGAAGATTTATTGTTAGGAATTCGCGTCACGCGGCGGTAGAAGATGAGACAGAAAACCCACCACGACTCGCCGGGCGGGTTTCTCGTCCATTGCGCAATTTGTTTGACGAGACGCTACTTGACCAGTGTCGGCTGCGCTTCGAGCAATCCCTTCTTGTTGTCTTCAAAGCGTTTCGCGGCATCGAGCACCTTGTTGCGGGCGAACGAAGCGTCCTGCCAGCCCTGAATTTCGACGCGTTTACCTTCCAGGTCTTTATAGATCGCGAAGAAGTGAGTGATCTCCCTAAGCATGTGGGGGTAAATCTCGGAGTAATTCCAGACGTCTTTGTAGCGCGGGTTCCCCTTGCCGACGGCCAGCACTTTTTCGTCGAGAACGCCCTGGTCGAGCATCTCGAGGATGCCAATTGGCCGAACCTCCATCACGCAGCCGCAGAAGCTGGCCGCATCGACAAGAACCAGCACGTCCAACGGATCGCCGTCGTCGCCCAGGGTCGAGGGAATGAAGCCATAGTCGCCCGGATAGTGGACCGGCGAGTAGAGGTTCCGGTCGAGGCGGAATACATGGAGCTTCTTGTCATATTCGTACTTGTTGATCCCCTCGAGAGGGATTTCGATGACCGCATTGATTACTTCGGGGGCTTTCTCACCGATGGGCAGTTCAAGATAGTTGACCATATGCTCCCTTAGAAAGTTTAAGAGTTCGAGGATAAGAATGCCGTGATGTCAGAAGACGGCATCCGCGCGGTGCGGGAAGAAGTGGCGCGGACTACACGTTTATAATCAAGCAGAATGAAGGCTTATGTCTACGTTACGCTGAAGCGCACCGTCCTCGACCCCCAGGGACAGACCATCCAGTCTGCCCTGAAAAAGATGCAATATCAGGGCGTTGACGATGTGCGGCAGGGAAAATACTTCGTCCTCAACCTTGACGATTCGCTCGATGCCGCGACCGCGCATGCCGAGGTCGAGCGCATCGCCCGCGAAGTGCTGACCAACCCGGTAATCGAAGAATTCAGCTTCAGGCTGGAAGATTAGGGCCGGAAAACCTGCCCGGCGAGAGCTGAATTATGTGTGGAATCGTTGGCTATGTAGGGCCGAAAGAAGTTGTTCCCGTCATCATCGAAGGTTTGCGCCGGCTGGAGTATCGCGGGTACGACTCGGCGGGGATTGCGGTCGGTTGCGCCGGGCAGGCTCTGGAGCTGCGACGCGCCCCCGGCAAGCTGCGCAACCTGGAAGAAGTGATTCGGGAGCACCCCATCTTTCCCGCGGAACGCAGCTGCGGCGGAGCTGTCGGCGGCAGCTGGGGGGTTGGGCACACCCGCTGGGCGACGCATGGCCGTCCCACCGAGGAGAATGCTCATCCGCACCGCGACTGCACCGGGCGGATCGTCGTCGTCCACAACGGAATTGTCGAGAACTACCTGGAGCTCAAACGCGAACTCCAAGCGGAGGGTCATCTCTTTGTCACCGAAACCGACACCGAGATCATCGCCCACCTGATCGAGCAAGAGATCAAGTCGGCGGCTGACTCCGGCAAGACGATGCCTCTGGACGAGGCGGTGCGGCGCGCGGTGCGGCGGCTGACTGGAGCTTATGCAATCAGCGTGATCTCCGCCGACGAGCCGGACAAGATCGTCGCGGCACGAAACGGGCCGCCCGCAGTCATCGGCATCGGCGAGGGCGAGTATTTCGTCGCCTCCGACGTCCCTGGCATCCTGCACCACACCCGGAATCTGCATTTTCTTGGCGACGGCGAGGTCGCGGTGCTCACCCGGGATGGCGTTCACCTCACCGATATCGACGCCAACCCCCTGCCGCTGAAGATTCAGCGGATTCAGTGGGACCCGATCCAGGCCGAAAAAGGCGGCTACAAGCACTTCATGCTCAAGGAGATCTTTGAGCAGCCGCGGGCGATCAGGGACACGACGCTGGGACGGATTTCGCTTGACACAGGGAAGGTATTCCTGAGCGAAATGAAGATTGGCACCGAGGACCTCCGCGCAGCAACGAGGATTGACATCGCAGCCTGCGGCACCAGCTGGCATGCCGCCCTCGCCGGCAAATACATGATCGAGCGGCTGGCTCGGGTTCCGGTCGAGGTCGATTACGCCAGCGAATTTCGCTATCGCGACCCGATCGTCGACCCGAGGGCGATCGGGATGCTGATCACCCAGTCCGGCGAGACGGCAGACACTCTCGCAGCGCAGCGCGAGATGATCGCCAAGGGATCGAAGACAGTCGCGATCTGCAACGTGGTCGGCGCGATGGTCGCACGCGAAGCGCACGGCACGATTTATACCCACGCCGGGCCGGAGATCGGCGTTGCTTCGACCAAAGCCTTCAGCTCGCAGCTCACCGCACTGTTCCTCTTTGCGCTCTATCTCGCTCAGACCCGCGGCACGGTAACCGACAAAGAGAGTATCGCGTTGGTCGAGGAGCTGGCCAAGCTGCCTAACAAGATTCGCGAAACGCTGCACAGCGCCGACCCCGCCTGTGAACAGCTTGCCAAGGTCTATTCGACGGCCCGAGATTTTCTCTACCTCGGGCGTGGTATCCACTATCCGATTGCACTCGAGGGCGCACTGAAGCTCAAAGAAATCTCCTACATCCACGCCGAAGGCTACCCAGCAGGAGAGATGAAACACGGGCCGAATGCTCTGATCGACGAGACGCTGCCGGTGGTCGTGCTTGCAACCAAGGACGAGGCCAATCGCGGGTCAAAGCAGCGTTACGAAAAGACGCTGTCCAACATCCAGGAAGTGACGGCACGCTCAGGGAAAGTGATCGCGGTGGCAACAGAAGGAGATGAGCAGATTGGGCAGCTGGTCGACCACGTTTTGTATGTCCCAACCGCCCCCGAGCTGCTTTTGTCGGTGCTGGATGTGGTTCCGCTGCAATTGCTGGCGTACCACATCGCGGTTCGCCGCGGATGCGATGTCGACCAGCCGCGGAATCTGGCGAAGTCGGTGACGGTGGAGTAGGGGTTCTTTTTATGACGCTAGAGTTGCGCAACCTTCCGCTGCGTGCCGCTTTGTCGCTGCTGCTGCTCAGCTTTCTGCTTGTTCCATCGACAGCCGCCCACGCCCAGTCCGAATTTCATGTCAACCGCGATCTTTACTCCGAGACTGCCGATCCCGCCGCGGAAATCGCCGCTGCAGAGAAGGCAGCCCGCCCGACCCACAAGCGAATTCTGCTCGAGTTTGGGGGCAACTGGTGCGCGGACTGCCAGCTGCTCGACTACTACTACCGGCAATCGCCGAACGCCGAGCTGCTGGCAAAGCACTACGTCGTGGTCCGCGTGGACATCGGTCACATGGACCACAACATGGACATCGCCAGCCGGTACCACGTGCCGGTCGCCAAGGGCGTGCCCGCGCTCGCCATTCTCGACTCGAACGGCAAGCTCCTGTATTCAGAACGGGACAAAGAGTTCGAGCACACCAGCCCCGAAGCGATCACGGCGTTTCTGAACCGCTGGAAGGGATGAGCGGGGACGGAATGGTCGGCCCGATGCATAAAGAGGAGTCGCGGGGTACAATTCGCCGTAATGAACGAGCCCCCGAATGATCCTGGAGAGGTTTTGGCCCGGCTCCAGCACGACGTGGCCAACCTGAAGGAGGCCCTCGGCCTGCTGGGCGTGAAGCCGTGCTGTTCTTGCGGAACCTTTTTCCTTAACACCAATCCCGCAAACCTCTTTGCGACTGGCAGCGATTCGGTCTGCTATACCTGCCTCCCCGAGTGGTGGCGAGGGCGTTGTCATGATCTTGATGTCACCGAACGGGCATCCATCGAACACAATCTCATGCGCTGGCTGATCGCGAACCACGGGGCGAAGGTCTATCACGAACTCACGGAACTGCCACCCGAGGAGAACCAATATCTTCGCCTGGTGGTCACCTGCTATGAATGTAAAGGCACGGGCAGGATGGGCCCTGACCGCTGCCGCCACTGCCTCGGCAACCGCAACGTGTGGGTAGTCACGCTGAAGTGATGTTCTGAAGCAATCTGGCGCCTGAAGCCGTCAGCTTCATCTCCCTTTACAATAGTCACCACAGGAGAGATTCCCCGCACATGGCACACATGGTCCACTGCTCGAAGTACAAACAGGAATTGGAAGGCCTCGACGAGCCGCCTTTTGACAGCGATTTTGGCCACAAGATTTACAACAACGTCTCGAAGCGGGCGTGGGGCGAGTGGATCGAGCATCAAAAGATGCTGCTGAACGAATACCGCCTGCAGCCGTGGACGCGCGAGTCGCAGGAATTTCTGGTGGAGCAGATGAATCAGTATTTCTTCGGCGAGGGCGCTGCGCTTCCGAAGGAGTATGTTCCGCCGTCGGGTCACTGAGACGCGGTCGAGTGAGAGCGCAACCGCTTCGGCTCACGCCCAGACCGAGATTGGCTTCGCCCCTGAGTCTCCGTCATCCGGCTGGCTACTCTGTTGCTGATTGTGCGACCGCTTTTCACGCTCACCTGAGTGTTCCTCAGACCAACGGCCGACCATAAAGAGCTCTCCGGCGTCGAGCGTGCCATCGATCTGAGCGGCGCTCTTCAGGAGTTTACGGCGGGTTTCGGCGGCTCGTTGGGCTGCCGCGGCCTTCTCCGCCGCGCCTGCGGAATGAATGCCCGCATTGCCTGACATCACCGGGTTGTGATGGATGTGCATCGTTCACCCCGGGAGAGCACGCACGCATTCTCAGTGCCTCCAGCGGTCAGGATGGGTTAAGAAAAACTCATTCCCGGCTCCGGCGCGAAGCTCTCGCAGGCCGCTCCCCCTCATGTACACTAAGAAACGTACCGTCGGGACGTGGCTCAGCCTGGTAGAGCGCACCCTTGGGGTGGGTGAGGTCGCTGGTTCGAATCCAGTCGTCCCGACCATCGAAGACCCCGTACTGCATGCAGATCGACATAGGAAGTCCCGCAAAAAGCCAGAGATATCTCTCCCGCTGTAAACTGACACCACACATGATGAAGTACCAACGGAAGTTTGTCTGCGCCCTTTTGTTCGTCCTGCTCAGCGCAGCCGCAAGCCTGGCCCAGACTCCGGCGCCAGCTTCTCCTGCCTCCACTACGCAAGCGCCATCTGGCTCGACACCGGCAACTACGCCCGCAACCAGCACAAGCCAGGCACCTGCCAATCCAGACGTGCCCCAGACCAACGGCCAGAAATCCGGCGAGTTCACGATTCCCGTCTCGGTCAACGAGGTCTATCTGATCTTTACCGTGACCGACAGCAAGGGCCAGTTCATCAAGGACCTGAAGTTGAGCGACTTCGCGCTGCTCGACGACCAGAAGGCTCCGGCGCAGGTATTCAGCTTCCAGCAGCAGACCAACCTGCCGCTCCGCGTAGGGCTCTTGATCGATACGAGCACCTCGATCCGGCGGCGCTTCGAGTTTGAGCAGCAGGCAGCGATTGAGTTCCTTCTGAACAATGTGCACCCGCAAAGCGACCGGGCTTTCGTCATGGGCTTCGACGTGACTCCCGACCTCAAACAGGACTGGACCAACGACCTCGACTTGCTGGAGACCGGGGTCAACGCCCTGCGTCCCGGTGGAGGGACGGCGCTCTACGACGCGGTGTACACGGCGTGCCGCGATAAGCTGCTCGGCAGCGCCCGCGGCCAGGAGCCCACCCGCAAGGCACTTGTGCTGGTTTCCGATGGCAACGACAACCAAAGCCGTGTGTATCTCGATGAAGCCATCAAGATGTGCCAGCGCGCGGACACGATCGTCTACACGATCGATACCAACACCAGCCCCAGCCGCGAAAAGGGCGACGATGTGTTGAAGAAGATCTCCGAGGCTACGGGCGGCATCACCTTCACGCCCGAGCGGCTGGAAGATATTTCCAATGGATTTCGCGAGATCGGCAACGAGCTGCGCAGCCAGTACGCGCTGGCCTATCGTCCGGCCGATTTCAAGATGGACGGGTCGTTTCGTCCCATCTATCTCTTCTGCAATCAGCGCCGGTATACGGTGCGGGTGAGCAAAGGCTACTTCGCGCCGCGCGTCCGATAGCTTTTGCCGACCTACTTTTTCAAAGACGGAGGAGTCCGGATGCCGTCTGGGACTGCCGATGAAAAGGACCTTACCTTCTTGCGAGCAGCGATCCAGTTGGCGCTGGAAGCGCGGCAGGATGGCCGGCATCCGTTCGCCGCGCTCATCGTGAATGAATATGGAGAGCGCGTGGCCGCCGCGCGAAACAACGCGGTGTCTCCGCAGGGTGACCCCACTCAACATGCTGAGATGATGGCCTGCTCCGACGCGGCAAAGAAGCTCACTGCGGCCGATCTGGCAAGATGCACGCTCTATACCAGCACCGAACCCTGCGCCATGTGCGCCGGAGCGATTTACTGGACTGGAATCGGCCGCCTTGTCTATGGGCTCTCCGAGCGCGGTCTGCTGGATCTGACCGGAAGCCACGCGGAGAATCCCACGCTGGATCTGCCTTGCCGCGAGGTCTTTTCGCGTGGGCAGAGAAAGATCATCGTTGTCGGGCCTTTGCTTGAAGATGAGGCCACCCGAGTGCACGAAGGATTCTGGACCCGTTGAAGCGCGGCGAAAATCCTTCCGGCAAAATTCCCTCGGTTCAGGGCAAGTTTGACTCTATTCTGTAACGATAAGTCAGGAAAATCTGTTTCGCCCGGAGCCGATGGCAGAGACGAACAATATCGTAGGCAGTTCGGTGGAGCGCAAAGAGGGCCTAGCCAAAGTGCTGGGCCGTGCGCTCTATGTGGACGACATCAGCCTGCCCGGCATGTGGTACGGAGCGACGGTGCGAAGCTCGATCGCGCGCGGGCGCATCCTCTCGATCGAATTTCCTCCCAGCATCAATTGGGACGAATTCGTGATCGTCACGGCCAAAGACATTCCCGGCGAGAACTGCATCATCCACCTCACCAAAGATCAGCCCTGTCTCGCCGACGGAGTCGTCAATCATCCCGACGAGCCAATTCTGCTCCTCGCCCATCCGCATCGCGCCGCGCTCCCGGCCGCCGTGGCTGCGGTGAAGATCGAGTACGAGCCATGGCCCGCTGTCTTCACCATTGAAGACTCGGAGCGGTCGGACCCGGTGATTTGGAACGACAAGGGAAACGGGGGCGAAGCTCCGAACACCTTCAAGAGCTACCTGATGGAGAAGGGCGATCCCGATTCGGTTTGGGCGAGCGCCGACTTTATCATCGAGGGTGAATATCGCACCGGCGCACAGGAACAGCTTTACATCGAGAACAACGGCGTGATCGGCGAGTATTCCGCCGAGGAAGGCGTGACCGTACGCGGATCGATGCAGTGCCCATATTACCTGCACCACGCGCTGATGCTGGTCTTCAATCTGCCCGAGGACAAATGCCGGGTGATCCAGACTGAAACCGGCGGCGCATTTGGCGGCAAGGAAGATTTTCCCTCTGTGATTGGCTCGCATGCCGCGCTGCTCGCGATGAAGGTTGGGCATCCCGTAAAGATTTGTTATGACCGCAGCGAAGATATGGCCGGAACCACCAAACGGCATCCCAGCCGGACGCGGCATCGCACCGCTGTTTCGCGCGATGGCATTCTGCTTGGCTGCGAGATCGATCTTGCAATCGATGGCGGCGCCTATGTCACGCTCTCACCGGTGGTGCTCTCGCGCGCCGCGATTCACGCGTGCGGGCCATATCGCTGGCCTAATCTTCGCGTGCGCGCCAAGGCGGTCGCAACGAATATCCCGCCGCACGGAGCCTTCCGCGGATTTGGCGCGCCGCAGAGTCTCTTCGCACTCGAGCGGCACATGGATAAGATCGCCAAGGTGGTCGGCCTAAGTCCGGAGGAACTGCGTCGCCGCAACTTCCTCAAGCAAGGTGAAGAGACGGCCACTGGCCAGGTGGTGAAGGACGAAGTCAATATGCAGCAGATGCTCACTCGTGCCCTCGAAGTCAGCGATTATCACGCGCGGCGCGAGCGTTATCGCGTCGAGAATGAAACCTCGGCGATCAAGCGTGGCATTGGCTTCGCCGCCTTCATGCACGGATCTGGTTTCACAGGATCGGGCGAGAGGCGTTTGAATTCTTTGGTCCAGCTCGAAGTGAATGACGAAAATAAAGTAGTCATTTGTGTCTCATCGACGGAGTTTGGCCAGGGCACGAATACCATCCTCAGCCAGGTCGCTGCGCAGACGCTGCGCATTCCATACGAAGACGTGCTGATGGCGCAGCCCGATACGAAGTATGTTCCGAACAGCGGCCCAACAGTTGCCTCGCGCACCGCGATGATTGTCGGCAAGCTGATTGAGCGGGCAAGCGAGCACCTGGCCGCAAAGCTCGTCGATGCCGGCCTGCTCGCCGAAGGCTACGCTCCCGAGGATTTTCGGCGCGCGTGCGATGAATATCGTGCAAGGCACGGCAAGCTCGAATCCGAGGCACGCTACCAGCAGCCGGGAGACATCTATTGGGACGATGTCCGCTTCCGCGGCGAGGCGTATCCCGCATATGCCTGGGCGATTTATGTTGCCGAGGTCGCGGTCGATACGACTACATGGTTTGCGGAGTGCACGAACTTCTGGGCGCTGCAGGAGGTTGGCAAGGTGCTGCATCCCGTCCTCGCCAAAGGTCAGATTGAGGGCGGCGTTGCTCAGGGAATCGGCTACGCACTCTATGAGAAGTGCTTCTGGCAGAACGGACACATGGCCAACAACCAGATGACCAACTACATCATGCCGACCAGCGCCGACCTTCCGCCGATCCACGTGCTCTTTGAAGAGATCCCCTGTCATCATGGGGCGTTCGGCGCAAAAGGAATCGGCGAGTTGCCGATGGATGGACCCGCTCCGGCGATTCTCAACGCCATCGAAGATGCAATCGGCGTGGCGTTTTGCGAGATCCCTCTGCTGCCCGAAGACATCTTTGAGCGGATGAGTGGCGTCCTTCATGGTATCGAGGCTGCGACTCCCGCCGTCGATCACGCCGTCAGCGAGGTGGCTGTTTAATCATGTCCCTCGCCGAAATCTCTCTGACCATCAATGGTGAGCCAAAGTCAATCCACGTTCCGCCGATGAAGCGACTGCTCGACGTGCTTCGCGAAGACCTTCACCTCACCGGGACGAAAGAAGGCTGCGGCGAAGGCGAGTGCGGCTCGTGTTCTGTGCTGATGAACGGCGACCTGGTGAACAGTTGCCTGGTGCCGATCCTACAGGCACAAGGAGCGACGATCTGCACGATCGAAGGAATGGCGGAGGAAGGTCGGCCGCATCCGATCCAGCAGTGTTTTCTGAAATACGGCGGCGCGCAGTGCGGCATCTGCACACCGGGTATGATTCTGGCGACCGAGCACCTCTTGCGCAAGTATCCGCAGCCGACGATGGAGCAGATTCGCGAAGGCCTGGCCGGCAATCTCTGCCGCTGCACCGGATACATGCGCATCTTCGAGGCGGTGCAGGCGACCGCACGGCAGCAGGCGGACGCTCTGGGAGTAGAAGGTTAGTGCGCTCCGATGCGGAACAATTTGAATTAGTGGCGCCCGGTTCGCTCCATGCGGTGCTCTCGCTCTTGGCGGAATCGCCCGGCGAGTTCCTGCCCATCGCAGGCGGCACCGAGTCGATGGTGGCCTTCGGAGCAGGCCGCCTGCAGGCGAAAAGGCTCGTTAGTCTGTGGGGGCTGAAGGAACTCCGCTTTATCAGCGCGAACGACGACACGCTCACCATCGGCGCAGGATCGACGTTCACCGATATTCGCAAACATCCAATGATCGCGAGCGACTTCCCCTTGCTGGCACAAGCTGCCAGTTGGACCGGCTCCATCGCCAACCAAAATCGCGGCACGGTGGGCGGCAATATCGTGAACGGCTCACCGGCAGCCGACTCTCCACCGGCGCTGCTGGCTTACGGCGCCGAGCTCGAGCTCATCTCGGTGCGCGGAAGCCGCCGAGTCGCATACGACGGCTTTCACCTCTCCTACAAAAAAACGGGGCTAGCAATCGACGAGCTTGTCTATGCCATACATCTGCCGCGGCGCTTCAATGGTTATGTGCATCACGCGCGCAAAGTGGGAACGCGCAATGCGCAGGCCATCTCAAAAGTAGCGATCGCCGCGCTTGCGCTGATGGCAAATGGCGTACTCGAAGACATTCGCATTGGCGCGGCCAGCCTGCGCGAGACACCAATGCGGTGTAAGACGGTCGAACAGACGCTGCTGGGCAAGCGAGTTTCTATAGAAACAATCAAGGCTGCGCGCGCGGCTTTGGCCAACGAGATACTTCCGATTGACGACATTCGCAGCACAGCCCGATATCGCGCTGCGATTGCCGGGAATTTGCTCGAGGAGTTCCTAAGCAAACTAGCTGAGAATCACTCGTCTATTTGACGTTCCACTCCCAAGAAAAGAGATGGGAGCCAGCAAGGCTCCCATCCGCGTAACTACGAATTAGACGTGGAATGCTTGTCCGGCTTGACTTCGATCTCGTTCACAACTTGTTGGACGTTAGGCACTTTCTTGGCAAGATGTTCGGCTTCTTTCTTCTGTGCGACTGTCTTGACCGAGCCTTTTAGAACCAAGGTACCGTTTTTGGCCGAATAATCGATGCTCTGGTCGTCCAGATTCTTGTGTTCCTTCAACGAGGCTTTGAAGTTGTCTTCGATGGCGCTATCCAGGTTCGATGCTACCGACTTTGCCTGGCCCTCCGCCCCTGGGGGTTGCACCCCGATTTCATCGGCGATGGTATAACCAGGCGCGGCCTGCTGAGCGAGACTCTCCGCCTGGGACTTCTGGTCCTGGGAATTGACATTTCCGGTGAGCGTGATCACGCCCTTATCTTGATCTTGCGACACGCTTATGTTGCTCAGACTGTTGCTGCTGAGCGCATTTGTGACCTGGGATTTATCGTCAGGGTGGGCCGGATTCTTGTTACATCCGGCAATAGCCAGTGTTCCGGCTAAGATCGTCGCCGCCCCGATCAGGAGTTGTTGGTGCTGGTTGACGCATTTCATCTGCTTCGCTCCTTGGCGAACCTCAATTGCTTACATGGCTTGGGATGCGGGTTTTGCGAGAATCGTTTCTCCGTGCAGTGAGCGCAGTCCACGGGCTGCACCGAAGTTGCCCGACGATTATCGGCCTCGTCATACCGCAGCGCGGCAAGTAATCTAGCTCTATGAATCCTCTTGTTACCCCTGCATGGCTTGCCAGCCGCCTCGGGGATCGGAACACTAAAATTCTTGATGCCACACTCCCGCCAGTGGGCGTCACTCCGCCGATCGATCCGCATGCCCGCTACATCGCGCAACATATTCCCGGCGCGATTTTCTTTGATATTGAAAAACTCTCCGACCATTCGACGCCGCTTCCTCACATGTTGCCCACGCCGGAAGATTTCTCCCGCAGCATGTCGGAGCTCGGCATCAGCGACCAGATGGACATCGTGGTCTACGAGCAGGGGAGCGTCTTCTCTGCGCCTCGCGCTTGGTGGATGTTGCGAACTTTTGGCGCGGAGAACGTCTTCCTTCTCGACGGCGGCTTGCCCGCGTGGATCGAGGCTGGCCTGCCCACGGAATCCGGCGAGGTCCATCCCACACCAGCTACGTTTGCGGCCAGGTTAAAATCCGACGCGGTGAGAGACTTTACCCAGGTCGAGCAATTGATCGCGCAGCATGGACAGATTCTCGATGCCCGCTCAGCCGGTCGCTTCTCCGGTACAACGCCGGAGCCTCGTCCGGGGCTGAGCAGCGGCCACATGCCGGGCGCGGTAAGCGTTCCCTTCACCGAGCTCGTTAAGGACGGACGGCTGAAATCCGTCGAGCAGCTGCGCGAACTCTTTGCCGCAAAGTGCGTGAAGATCGATGAGCCGATCACAACGACCTGCGGCTCAGGCGTGACGGCAGCCGTGATCGCGCTCGGCCTTGAGATACTGGGCGCGCAGCAAGTCAGCCTTTACGACGGCTCATGGTCTGAGTACGCGCAGCATCCGCGTGCAGTGATTGAGAAAGACGATCCGAAGCCCTAGAGAGAAATCTTCCGCACGTTTGCGAACAGGTTCCTGGAGGAGTGTTAAGCACAGCCGACATCAGGCCAAGAACCATTGTCTCTTTATAGGAGGAGGCCAAATCACAAGTGCGCAGACATTCTCGCTGCTCAGAACTGCAGACGTAGCGCAAACTGGATCTCACGCGGCGTTCCCGAGCCCACCGGCGTGATGGGATTTACGATAGCTGTATTCAAGTTGATCGTGTTGATGATGCTGCCGAAGCCGGCTGGGCAGCCGGTAGGATTCAAAACTGAAAGGTCACACGTGGCCTGCGGCTGACCTAACTGCGGGTGATTAAAGATGTTGAAGAACTCCGAGCGAAATTCCAATTGGAAGCGTTCTCCAAATTGAATCGTCTTGGCGGCGCCGATATCGATCTGCCACGTCCCCGGCCCGCGATAAAGATCACGTGGCGCGTCACCGAATTCTCCAGCCGCGGGGAGAGTAAATGCCGCGGGGTTAATCCAAAGCCCTCTATTTCTACCTCCCGGCGGAGTGAGAGAGACACCTGGAACCAGGCTGGGGCGCTGCGTTCCGGAGTTGTTCCCATCCGGCGCGGTATAGCTGCTCGGTAAAAGCACATTGACCGGGAAGCCGGTGCGAGCCAGCGCCGTCGTGGTCAGTTGCCAGTTGCCCGCAATGGCGCTGGCAACGCCGCCCTGGTTCAGCATCTGCTTGCCACGACCGAAGGGAAGCTCATAGACCGCGTTCACATTGAACACATGAGTGGCATCCCATGCGCCGCTGGCCCACTCACAGGCTTGGCAGAGTGCGTTCTGCGGATTTAAGTTGTCGCCGTCCCCGCTGCCGTTCGAGCCGTTGTCGATCTCGTGCGTATACGCGTAGTTCGCCGCCACCAGCAGCTCGTTCGAGAACGGCCGGCGAAGTGACACGATTAGGCCATTGTAGGAGCTCGCGCCGACCGAGCCGCGCCAGCCGATGGCGGGAGCAAAGTCAGGATACTGCAGAACCGTGTAAGTCGGAGGGAGGTACAGGTTCACCACGCTGGTTTCCAGCAGGTGCACGCCATGGCTTCCCAGGTAGGAGAATGTGCTCACAAAGTTCGCAGGCAACTGCTGCTGCACGGAGAGGGCCCACTGTTCAACATACGAGTCCAGGCGGTTGCGTTGTTCGGCATTGGGAGAAATGGTTGAGGAAGTAAAATACGGGTCCGGTGGATAGGTCACATTCCTCACCGAATAGGAGGGAACTTCGTTCTTGGCGGGCAGGTTCTGATCGTCCAGCTGGCCATCTTCGTGGTAGATTCCAAATCCGGCGCGAACGACCGTCTTTCCACTCCCCCCAGGCGACCAGATCAGGCCAACGCGGGGATCGAAGTCGCCATAGTTCTGAAAGCCGAAGCTGGCGCCAACACCGCAGAAGCCCTGAGGCCCGCAGGTGGCGAAATCGAATGGGTTGGCCTTCCCGTGCGCCTCGTCGAAGAGCTGGAAGACGGTGTACCGCGCACCCAGGTTCAGGGTGAAATTGGACCGCAGCTTCCACTCGTCCTGGACGTAGCCGACGATCCAGTTCTTGCGCAAGTCGTTGACCGGGAGAGCACCGGTCAGACTTGCTTTGGCCACTTCATTTGCGCCCAGGTTCTGCAGCGTGGCAAACGTAACCGTTCCGTGTTCTCCATAGTGCTGGTTCAACTGGATGTGGCGGACCTCCACTCCGGCTTTAATGGTTTGCCGGCCAAGTATCCAGGTCAGATTGTCAATATAAGAAAATGAGTTGCCAACGTAGACGGTGTTGTAGTCGTAATTCAGGTTGCCGAATCCCGGCCCCGGACCTGCGGAAATCGCAATCTGATAGACGGAGCCGGTTGGACTCAAGAAGTAGGTGTTGTCGGTGGAGCGGTTGTATCCAAACTCGACCTGATCCACCAAGTTGGGAGTGAAAACGTGGAGTAAGCTGATCACTCCGCTGACCGGGTTCGCGACCCTCTGCTCCACGTTTGTCGCGCTAGTCGAGACCGGCTGCGTATCGACCGACCGATCGTAGTTGAAGCGCAGAAATCCGGTAGTCTTGGCCGAAAAATTCTGGTCGACCCGGATCATCGCGGCACCCTCGTTGACCACCTGAGTACATGCACAGGTCAACAGATCATAGTCGGCGTAGTTCGGGCCGCCGGTGGTTGGCGTGTAGGGCGTCAGAAATGTTTTCGGACCTGCTCCCGGGTAGGCGTTGACGAGCGGATAGGTCGGAGATGAGGTCGGGACTGTTGCCTTAAACGCCGCGCTCGGCACGTCGCCGCTCACCGGATAGCCCCAGACTTGCCGGTAGGCTTCAGAAGCGACGTAGAAGAAGGTCTTGTCGCGAACGATGGGTCCGCCCAGGGATCCGCCGAACTGATTCAACCGAAGCGGCTGCTGCCCCACGCCGTTGGAAGCCCAGGTGGGCTCGGGCGCGTCCAAAACGTTATTGCGCAAGAACTCAAAGAGCTGACCGTGGAAGCGGTTTGTACCCGAAGGCGAAGTAACGGCCAGTTGAGCTCCGCCCGTCGCGCCTACGTCGGCGGAAGACAGCAGCGTATTTACACGGAACTCGGCGATCCCGCCCAGCGGAATGGAGATCCGCGCCCAGGCGCGCTGCGTCTGATTGATGATGCTGGTCGCGTCAATGCCGTCATAGGTGAAGTTGCTGTCGTCGAGGCCTCGTCCGGCGAACCGCACCGACCGCTGGTTGCTGCCGCCGGTGTCGATGGCGCCAGGGATGAACGCCGTCAGCGACGCCCAGTTCCGGCCATTCAGCGGCAGTTCGTCGGCCTGTGTTTTCTCGATCAGGCCGGTTATGGCACTGGTATTGCGGTCTATCAGCTCTGAACTGGCCGCGACTTTTACGGTCTCCTCGCCGCCCGATACCCGCAAGGTCGCATCCAGGGTGCGCGTCCTCCCAATCACCTGCTCCACATCGGTGAACGTCACTGTCTTGAAGCCGGGATGGTCGAACGTGATGTTGTAGACCCCTACCGGCAGCTCGGGAATGTCGAAAGTTCCACTCGAGGAGGACACGGTTTCTCGGCGCAGTCCCGTGGCATTATGCACTGCAATGACATGCGTCTGCGGCAAAACGCGTCCAGAGGAGTCAGTGACAGTGCCATTCAATCCCGCGCGATCAGTCTGGCAAGGAGCCGGATGCCAGGCAGCGAGAATCAGAGCAGTGACGAGAACAAAAAACGTCGATCGAAGACTCCCAGTGGGTTGCATTGCGGGCCTCGAAGTCGGCATCGTCCGGCTGTGTCCACGCGGCCTCTCACGCCGCGGTCTTTAGAAGTCGAGTTTTGAATCTGGGCACCCTAAGGTCGAACATTTGATGGCCAGTAAGCAATCTCGGATGCCTCCCAGCAATTCTCTCTTGCGTTAAAGCAGGCGCCTGTGAAGAGACCTTGTCTTGCTGCGAAGAAAGCGACCATCGTCTCGAGCTTCAGGTATTAGGCGGTGGCAAGCGAGAGCAACTGAGCGAGGTTGAGTGCAGAGTTAGACTCTGCGCCTCGAGGGAGGGCTGGAGATACGGCGAGCGCCTGGTTTTGTCCCTCGAACCAGACCAGGAACGAAGAGTGTTCCGAACCCGGCAGGCGCTGCTGGTTGATCCAGTGATAATACGATCCCATGTCAGCGTCGACCAGCGAGCCTATCGGGTCAAGTTCGGGATTGGCGTGGGTGTTGGAGAGCAGCTCGTTCATCGGCCGCTGCCGTTGCCGCGGGGCAAAGCGCACGACCAGAGTATAGGCCTGGGCGCGGCGCAGGACCTCGCGGGCCGTCCACTGGGCAAAGGTTGTCGAGAAAATCTGGGTGCCGGAGCCTTCGGTGAACAGCTTGACCTGAAACCGGTCGAGCACCGGATCGCCGCTGCCGGCGACGCCGATGTCGGCGGGCGTGAGACGGGCCAGCCGGGTGCGGAGTTCTTCAGGTCCCATACCAGGCTGGTTGATGTCCCTCTGGATCGTCTTGAGCATGGCCGCGCGCAACGGATCTAGCCCTCGATACGAAACGCAGGTGAGCGCGGCGCTGTGTTCGGCCGCCTGGCCTCCATCGACGTACCAGTGGCCGTAAGGGAACGGGATGAGCTTTGGCACGTTCCGCCGCGGCGGCGAGCAGGAGATTGAGTCCATCATCGGGCTTAATCTGGTTGAAGTAGGTTCCATGCGGCCGCAGGTTGCGGAAGAGCTGTGCATTCGCGGTCGTGACGCCCTGGCCGATGACCGCAATACCGAGTCGGCGCACTGGAATCTCCAAGGGCGGCGCGGCAGCCTGCAGGCGATTGCCGTACGCGGTCGCAGCCGCGCGAAAGGCGTCGAGCTGGTGAGTGCTCCACAAATATGCCGCGAGTTGCTCGACGAAGACGGCGGGCTGGTCGACCCAGTTGAGCTCTTCCAGCTTGGCCGAGAGCTGGAACCCGGCGAACGCCTGGAACGAATCCTTCATCTGCTGCGGCGAAAGTCCGCTCAGGTTGTCGAGTTCGCGATCGATCGAGGCGCGCTCGGCGGGAAACTTGTAGTCGTATTCGATGACCTCGCGCAGAAGGCTCGGAGCAAAGCTAAGCGGAAGCTGCTGCAGCGCGGCGAGGTGGGCCGTTGCCAGTTTTCTCGCCTCGGGCGGGTACCCGGCGAAAGATTCCGCTTTGAGATCGCTAGGCAGCATAACTGTGGCGCTCTATAGCAATTCCTGTATCGGTTTACCCTGGCAAAGCGAGGGCGTAAATCCCATCATCGAGCCGATGCTCGGCACCAGGTCGATCGATTGCATCGGGCGATCGTAGACGACTCCCTGGCGGACGCCGGCGCCCAGCGCCAGCATCCAGGTGGTGCGTGAAGCTGCGTCGCCGGTGCGGTGATGCTGGAAGCCGTTGCCGCCGGCGTCCTGATCGGCGTCGCGGCCGAAATCGGGAAGAATAAACATCGTCGTGTTGCCGGCGTATTCCGGCTCACTTTGCGCCGCCTGCCATAGCTCGGCGCAGAGACGATCAGTGCGACGAATAGCGTCTACATAGAGCGAATACGCGCCGGCGTGGGCGATGTCGATGTCATGCATCGTTACCCAGAGCAGGCTGGGCGCCTCCTGCTGCATGAGCCGCCTCACGATGTACACCGAGAGCTCGTCGGGGCTCGAGACGGTGCGGGCGTGGGCCATAAAATCGTCGACCGATAGCTTGAGGATCATCTCGAGCTGCTCCAGCTCGAATTCGCCCCCGACGAGTTGGGGCGTGTAGAGCGGAGTCTCATAGTTATCGTGGAGCAGGTGATCGAAGTCGCCAATTGTCCCCGAACTTGTCCCGCCGGCGCTTGCTGCGCTCAACAGATGCTTCGGCAGAACCACGGTCGCGCCGAGACCCGCTCCATAGGCAGCGAGAGTCGCTTTCGCCGATGCGGTTAAATCCGTTGCTCGGCGCGACCACCCACGCATCGGTGGGAGGGCGATTCAGGTCCTTGCGAAAGTATTCGAAGACGGTTGGATGGTCGGGCGGAACCGCCGAGAAGTTGTTCAGCGTCTCGTAAACGCCGGTGGCGAGGCTGGCGGTCGCGACGTAGTGGCCGAGGATGCCCTGGTTCATCACCTGAGTGAAGAAGCTGGCCTGCGGGAGCAGCTCCTTCATCATGTGCGGGATGTTCTCCTGGCCCTCGGGCGCAAAGGTCTCCTGATCGCGCGCACCGCCGCCAAAGGTAATCACGATCACTTTGCGCTTCTTCGCCGCTGTGGCTCCGTAGACAAAGGGACTGCCGCCGAGGAGCGCGCTACCCAGAGCAAGCCCAGCCGCTCCACGCAGAAAGTCCCGGCGGCTGTGACCGAGCCGGCGCGCGATTTCGCGCGGATCGCCTGCAGCAACGTGGAATGATTCAGCCGCGAGCGCCTGGCTGAATGAGTAGCTAGCCTTCATTGCACTTACATCCTGGAACCGCAACCAATATTATCTCGCTTCCTGTCGCATGCTGGCTCGCTTACCGCCCTATCTAGTGCCGCCGCAATGGCGTGGTCAGGGCTTGGTGGCAGGCGCCTTCGCGTTATAGACAAACTGTTGGACCTCCGCCCTTTCCTTATCGACTTCCGCGAGATGCTCGGCGCGTTGCTTCTGATAGATATCAAACTCGGCCTGCGCCTCGTCTTTCTTGCCGATGTGGACGTAATCCTGCCCGAGGCGGTAGTGGGCGTCAGGAAGATCGGCATCGAGCTGAAGGGCGCGAAGATATTGCGGGATCGATTTTTCCCACTCATGCTGGTCGGCGTAAAGGTTGCCGAGCTGGAGGTGCGCCTCAGGCAGCGATTCATCGAGGGCGATCGACTTCTGAAGCAGAGACTCGACGGCCTGGAGATCGACGGTAGCGGCTTCGGCGCGCTTTCCTTTCCACAGACTCATTGCGTAGTAATACTGCGCAAGCGCGTTGTTTGGCTGCAGTTCCGAATATCGCCGGAAGCGCCGAATCACATCTTCGGCCTGGGTAGGTGAGGCATCGTAGGCTTTGGAAAGAAAAACGTAACAGCGGGCGTCGGAGGGATCGAGATCGGCCGCTGCTACCAGTGCTTTCACCGCATCATCGTATTTGCCCCGCGAATAGAGTGACATGCCCAGGCCAATGAGCAAACGAGGCGAATTTGGATAGCGCTGGCTGCCCTGCTGGAAGATCTCGATGGCTGGCTCATAGGTGCGGTGCAGAAGAAGCTCACTGCCCCAATCGAACAGGTTCTCCTCGCTCGGTTCCATATGGGCGGCGATCTCATACTCGTTTACCGCCGCGACAAATTCTCCATTCTTTTCTTCGACCTGGGCCAACAGGTTATGCAATTCCGCAGTGTTCTTCTGCTGAATCATAGCTTCGGTCAGCTGTTTCGCCTCGCTAAGCCGTCCGGTAAGAAAATCTGCCTGGGCCAGATCGTAGCCATTGTTATAGGACGATGGATCGATTTGCTGCGCCTTTTCGAGAAACGGCCGCGCGTCCGAGATTTTTCCTGACTGAATATAAGACTCGCCCAGATCATGGTTGGCCTCGAAATCACGAGGTTCCAGCGCGAGCGCCTTTCGCAATTGCTCCTCGGCAAGCTCACGTTTCCCTGAGCGAATGAGGCCTGCCGCGAAATTAGTCCTGGCAGCCGCCGAATCTGGTTTCAAGCGGACCGCCATCTCGAGATGGTCCAAGGCTTTCGCGTCCTGCGATTGCGCGGCATAGGAGAGTCCGAGGAGCTCCTGGAGCTCAAAGCTCTTCGGCGCGTAGGGCAGGAGCTCTTCGAGCTGAGCGGCCGCCTCGGCGAAACGTCCTGCGTTGTACTGCGCCACCGCCGATTGAAACTCCCGATCCAGCTTCTGGTTCGGGTTGTCTTGCCCGGAGACAAACGCGGGGAAAATCAGAAGAGAACAAAGAATCGCCTGCCAAAACCGCGGCCTCATGCTCACTCTACCCCTCGGTTGCCGCCGCGCGAGCAAAGCTCTGTGCGGAAAGAGAAACACCCCGGAATGGCCATTCCGGGGTGTTTTCATCTTAGCTCAGCAGACCAATTCTAGAAATACAGCTTCAGAGCAAACTGAATCTGCCTCGGATCAAATGGGGCGAAGCGAGTGGATCCAACCTGGCCGAAGTTGGAATTGGTGAAGTTGGTTGAGTTAGAAATCGCGACAACCCCGTTGCCGCCGAATCCAGGAGCGTTGAAGGTTGGATGGTTGAAGATATTGAAGAACTCGGCCCGGAACTGCAAGGAGAACCGCTCGTTGATCGGGATAGCTTTGAAGGCCGAGAAGTCGATCTTTTTAACCCCTGGCCCGGTCGTTGCGGTTGCATAGCCGCCCAATATCTGGCGGCCAGTGGCGGGGATGCATCCGGTGGGTGTGGAGAGAATCACATCGTTCGTTCCGAGTTGGCAAGGTTGCGCGAAGGCCGCGGGATTATTGAACCAGTAGGGACGTATGCCCGAGCTGGTTTCCACGTGACGAATCCCGAGCTTCTGGCTCTCCCCGGGAACCTCGAAATCGTTGCAACCGGTTCCGGCGGTGGTTCCGGTGGGGCAATTAAGACCGATTGGTTGACCACCCTGGAAAGTCATGATCCAGTTGGCGCTCCAGCCTCCAATCAGATAATTTTCGGCCTTGTTCGCATTGCCGGCGAATTTCTGGCCGGTGCCAAAAGGAAGGTTATAACCGCCACTAAAATGGACCACGTTTCGGATATCGAAATCGGCCAGACCCCAATCGAAGCGTGGACCAAATCCCGGCACCTCCGGCGCGCGGTACCCGACGCTGCTGCCGCCATTGAGCAGGTCGCCGGCGTCGGAAAGGGCCTTGGCCCAGGTATAGGTGAGCAGGAAATTGAGCCCGTTGGAGAACTGCTGCTCCAACTTGGTTTGCAGGCCGTTGTAAATGCTGGCCCCTACAGTTTGTGCATAGCTCGCCCCCGAGGAGAAATCCGGGAAAGCGATTCCACCCAGGGAGGGTGAGATGGTCGTACTTGAACCTTGCGGCAGAATCGCGGTGACGTTATTGGTACCGATGAACGACTCGAGATTCATTCCATCGGTCAGCACATACGCCACCTGCGCCGACAGGGTTCGGGTGATCGCATATTGGAAAGTGAGGTTGGCGCTCAACGTCCGAGGAGTTATCCAGTTGAACTGACGGCCTTGAAGCCCCAGACCGGAGGCGTTCACCGCGGTGGGCGTCAACGCGATGCAGGAGAAACCGGAATCGAAGGTGGCGGTCCCGCCCGCGCCAGCCGTCGGGCACCCGGCATAGGCTGTGTTGTAACTTGTTGGGGCCACATTCCCGTACCCGGGGGGAGCGTTCGGGGGCGCCACTGGAGAGTACTTAAAGTTGAAGACGAAGGGATAGTTCTCGCCGATATTCGGACCATACCCTTCGTTCTCGAATGAGTTGAAGAACCAGCCTACGCCGCCACGGGCGATTAGCTTCGGTGTGACTTGATAGGCGAAGCCGATACGGGGCGCAAAATTGTCCTTTTGAACCCGTTGCAGTCCCTGCCCATATTTGTTGGTGAATTCCAGCGCAATTCCATCCTGGGCCAACAAAGTTGTAAAACTTGCGGACAATTCCCTGCTGTCCTTCCCGGTTGCCGGGATCAAATATGTGGGACCGGAGAAAGGTCCCGTGGCATACGGAACAATGTTGGCCTGGCCGCCATTGGTTTCATTAAGCGGCCCGAAATAGTCCCAGCGCAGGCCGAGGTTGAGGGTCAGCCTGGGATTGACCTTCCAATCGTCCTGAAAGTAACTTGCGAAGTAGACCTTCTCGTCGTAGGTCTTGTTGATGTTCGAGGCGTAGACCTGGTCGGAACCTCCCGAATAATTGACTCCATTGGGGACGGTCGCCGCCTGCGGCGGGAGCAGGAACTGCGCGATGCCGTTCGTGCTGCTGTTATTACCCGGAATATCGGTGAAGCTGCCGTTATAGTCCCACTGCCCGCGCGACCACGCCGGCTGTAGCGTCGAGAAATTGACATGCTGGAATTCAATGCCCATCTTGAAGCTGTGGGCCCCATAAATCTTGGTAAAGTCGTCGGTGACCTGGAGGGTCTGGCTTACTTCGTCGGAGGGCAGGAAGGAGTTGCTGCCCAGGGTCGCTAGGCCTCCAAATCCAAAGGCTGGAAGACCGCCGTTCAAAGTCGTCTGTGGAATATCCGGGATTCCATAAGTGGCAGGAATATCGGTGAGGTTGTTGCTCTCCGGGCCGGCGCGTGTCGTGTGAAGGTGGTTCCATCCCACGTGGGCCACGTTGACCACGCTCGGGTTGAAGACGTGGGTGTAGGCCACGACGACCTGGTCGGATCGCAATGTCTGATCGCCTTGCTGGAAGCCGCCGCCATCGGCGACGCCGCCGAAGATGCCCGGGATGTACTGCGGGTTATCCACCCAGCTGTCGCGGAAGAATACCTGATTCTTTTCGTTCGGGTCCCAGTCTAGGCGCACGTCAAACTGGTTGCTGTGCTGGAACAGGTTGGGGCTGCTCGCAAAGTTGGAGGTGATCGCGCCATTGCCTGTGTTGGGCGCCGGGAAGACATTCAGCAAAGCAATGGCGTTCGGGTCCAGCCGCCCGGCGGGAAGTTGATTGAGGCCAGGGCAGGCGGCAATCGTCGGAGCCGTAGCTCCGGCTCCGGAGCAGGTGCCAAGGCCAAACGGATCGCGAACATAGCCGCTCGCCGGCGCGAGGATTCCGGTCACGGGATCGACCGCCCCCGCTGTCACCGAGCGCGTGGTGGCGGGATCCAGAACCGTGCCCACCGGAATCACGCGTCCCAGAATGTCTGTCTTCGCGGAGCTCGATGAGTTGCCGGTGATGAGTTCGGAGAGATTCGTATAGTTACTGCTGCGCTGTAAAGCGGTCGGCACGGCGCCGGTCGAGACCGTGCCCTGCACACGCCGCAGACCCTCATAGTCGCCGAAGAAGAAAATTTTGTTCTTGATGATGGGGCCGCCAATGGCGCCGCCGAATTGGTTCTGAATGTATGCCCCTTTCTTGAGCCCGGCATTATCTTCAAACCAGTCCGCGGCGTCGAGCACGCTATTGCGGAGAAACTCCCAGGCCGCGCCGTGAATTTGGTTTGTGCCCGATTTGATGGTGGCATTGAGGACCGCGCCGGCGGAACGGCCTAGCTCGGCGCTGAAGTCCGCCGTCTGGACTTTAAATTCCTGGATAGCATCGACCGGAGGAAGAACGGCAAAGTTGGTTCCGTTCAAGAAGTCGACGGCGTTGGAATTGTTGTCGATGCCGTCCAGCAAGTAGTTGTTTTGCGCCGGACGCAAGCCATTGGCGGAAAATGCACCTGACTGCGCGTTACCGCGGGTGTCGGCTTGCGGCGTGTTCACGCCCGCGCCGAGTTGGGCCAAGAAGGTAAAGTTACGCCCATTGAGGGGCAGGCTGTTCACGCTCTGCTCGTTCACCACCTGTCCGACTGACCCTTCATCGGTCTGCAGCTGCGGGGGAGCGGTGGTGACCTCGACCGTTTCGGTCGCCGCGCCGGCCTTCAATTGCACATTGACCTGCAGCACCTGGCCGACCGCCACATTTAATTTTTGCTGAGTGGTCGTAGCAAAACCGGGAGCGGTCACGGTCACGGTGTAGTTACCGATTCTGACTGGGGAGAAGCTATATTGGCCGCTGCCGCTCGAAGTCGTTTCGAGGGAGATGCCCTGGTCTGTGTTGAGGAGGGTCACCTTGGCGTTGGGAACCACTGCGCCGGTGGGATCGACGACTGTCCCGACAATCGAGCCTTCGTCGACCTGGGCGATGAGGCGCTGTGCGGGGATTAGCAGCATGCACAGAAACGCCAGAGTGAAATAGCTGACCGACCTAAACCAAATACCTACGTTGCGATCACCGCCCATTTTGAGTTGCCTCCAATTTTCTTACACCACGGCCTTCTTATGCTGTGGTTGATAGCGTTGGCATGAGACCGGCCACGCTTGTCTGCAATTAGTAAACGGTTACATCACTGTCGGAAGGAAGATATAGAACACCGCCATAACCGTTGTCAACCAAAAGTTGTAGACCGAAAGTTGTATAGATCAATTCCGGGTTGACGCATTGCTCCGAGACCGTCGATCCCCGGCTCAAGAATTCCATGATGACCAGCCAAGTAAACGATTACTCCAGTGCGACCAGAAAGTTAAAGTAGCCAGGTAACCTTTGTCAATCAAAAGTTGGATATTTCTCTCCACTGTCAGGTGGGGGATGATCCATCGGAATCAATGCGGGCTTCGCCAAGGCTCGCGGCACGTATCCTCAGCCGATTTGGGCCGGGCCGCGGAGCGATGCTAGCATTCAGTCACCCAGCCGAGCACACGGAACCGTCGCGGATGTCGCCTCCCAAAACCGAAAATCAGTCTCTTTCCCGCCGCGCTCTGCTCAAGAATATGGCTCTGGCGCCGCTGCTTTTTCGAGCGGCCCCGCTTCATGGATCCTTTCTTTTCCTGGGGCCAGCGGACGGCGCCCAGGAATTCGGCTTTTCCGACATTCGACTGTCGCCACGCTATCCGGTGCAGTCTCCATTGGCCGATGTTTTGCGCCTCGTCTCGCCTGGCTCCGACGAGTTCATCACTGAGAAATACGCATTCGAGATCGAATCTCTGCTGAAAACATGGGGACTGGAGCTCAAGAAGTCCCCGAGCGACATGGCCGCACTGGCGAAGCTCCTCGATACCTCGCTCGTGGCCTCGAGCCTGCTTCCCATCGGCGAAACGACGGTGCGTTCAGAATCCTCACTTAAGGTCCTTCGAAGGAAGTTTGGGCCGGCAACTGCCCCGGGCCGGGAGCGCTTTCTTAAGGAAGTGCAAAGCTGGCTGGGCTCGCTTTCTCAGATTGAGACGGCTGAATTCGAAATAACGGCCATTGAGCAGCTCGAACAAACGCCACTGAAAATCCGGGCAGAGTTCCGGTATGACATTGTTGGCACGCAAAGTCAGAGCCAGCGCGAGGAACGGGTTGGCGCCTGGCACACTGAGTGGTCGCGCAGCGAAGCCGGAGCCTGGAGTGCAGGAGCCTGGCAAGCTCGCGAAGAGACTCTCGCCGTCGCAACCCAGCCAGCATTCATCGATGTGACCCAGCAGGCGATTGGCGGAGCAGCTTCCTATCAGGACCAGCTAATGCACGGCGTCGATTACTGGAGAACGGTGCTCGACGGCGCCTGCGGCATCGATGTTTACGGCAACAATGGCGTAGCCGCGGGCGATTATGACGGTGACGGGTTTGACGACCTGTACGTCTGCCAGCCAGCCGGACTGCCAAATCGGCTCTACCGCAATCGCGGCGATGGAACGTTTGAAGACGTCACCGAGAAGGCGGGCGTCGGAGTTCTCGACGGCACGGCATGCGCGCTCTTCGCCGACTTTGAGAACAAGGGGCGGCAGGACCTGCTCGTCGTCTGTGGCAGCGGGCCGCTTCTCTTCCTGAACCAGGGCGACGGGACGTTTGTGCGCAAGCGGGACGCGTTTCAGTTCAAACAACAGCCGCAGGGAACCTTCACCCACGCTGCTGTAGCCGACTACGATCGTGACGGGCGGCTCGACATTTACTTCTGCCTTTACAGCTATTACCTGGGACTCGATCAGTATCACTATCCGGTGCCGTATTTCGACGCCAGAAATGGCCCCCCGAACTTTCTGCTGCACAACGAAGGCAATGCGACCTTCGTCGACAAGACCGACGCAGCCGGGTTGAACGCGGAAAACAACCGGTATAGCTTCGCCTGCGCGTGGGGCGACTACAAATCGACTGGGCTTCCCGACCTTTACGTCGCCAACGACTTCGGCCGAAGCAATCTATACCGGAACAACGGCGATGGCACTTTCACAGCAGTCTCCAGCGAAGCTGGCGTGGAGGATCCAGGCGCGGGAATGAGCGCTTGCTGGGCCGACACGAACAACGACGGGCGCCAAGATGTCTATGTTTCGAATATGTGGTCGGCGGCTGGACAGCGTGTCGCCATGCAAACGAACTTCCAGGAGAAAGCGCCCGACGACATTCGCGCGTTTTTTCGTCACCACGCGCGAGGAAATTCGCTCTATCGCAATCAGGGTGACGGAAAATTCCAGAACGTCGCCGCACAGGCTGGAGCGGAGATGGGAAGGTGGGCATGGTGCTCAGACGCCTGGGACTTCGACCATGACGGCTACTCCGATCTCTACGTGGCGAACGGATATATCTCGGCGCCGGAGCGAAGCGATCTGGCGAGTTTCTTTTGGAGACAGGTGGTCGGAAAGTCTCCAATCGATGCAACGTCATCGGCTGCCTACGAACGCGGCTGGCAGGCGCTGAATGAGCTGATCCGCTCCGACTCCACCTGGAGCGGGTATGAGCGGAATGTGATGTTTGCCAACCTGCGCGACGGGAGCTTCGCTGAAGTTTCAGGCGCGGTCGGCCTGGATTTCCTCGAAGACAGCCGATCGTTCGCGCTGGCCGATCTCGACCATGACGGACGACTGGAGGTGGTCCTCAAAAACCGCAACGCCCCACAGCTCCGCATTCTCCATAACGCGATGACCGAGCTCGGCCGGTCGATCGCCCTCCGCCTGCGCGGCCGCCAGAGCAATCGCGACGCGATCGGCGCAGCGATCACTGTCGAGGCAGGTGGACTTCGACAGACAAAATATCTCCAGGCTGGTTCGGGATTCCTCGCACAACACTCAAAGGAGGTCTTCTTTGGGCTTGGCAAGCCGGAAGGCGCGATCCGGGCCACGATTCGCTGGCCCAGTGGATTAACCCAACACCTCGATGCGCTGCCCGCCGATCATCGGATCGAGGTCGAGGAGGGTTCGGCAGCGTTTATCGCCAAGGCCTTCGCTCCGCGGCCCGCAGCATTCGCAAAGCCCGGCCCCGCGCCCGCAACGGACGCAACGCCCACCCAAATCGAGACCTGGCTGATCGATCCCTTGAAAGCGCCCAGCTTCTCGCTTCCGGATCTGGCCGGCACTCTGCACAGCGCCAGCGAACTTAAGGGAAGCTTCGCGCTCCTGAATTTCTGGACAACGACTGCGCCGCTTTGCAGAGAGCAGCTGCAGACGGTTGAATCGAAGCAAGGCAGCGTTCTCTGCGGCTGGCCTCAAGGTTGTGGCAATCAACGTTGACCAGCCGGATCAGACTGACGACGGCTCGCTCTCATTGCGCAGCAAGAGTCATTTTCGTTTCCAGTGCTCCTGGCGACGGAAGAGGTCGCCGGCATTTACAACATCATCTACCGGTATCTCTTCGACCGTCGCCGCGACCTGGGCATTCCCACATCGTTCCTGCTGAATCGCGAGAGCATGATTGTGAAGGTCTACCAAGGCGATCTGGACCCGCAGCGGGTGCTCGACGACGTGAAAAGCTACACCGACCAACGCCGCTGATCGTCTGCAGAGGGCGCTTCCCTTCGGGGGATCGCTGTATCAGGGCGGCTTCGAGAGAAATGACTTCACCTACGGCGTCGCCATGTTCCAACACGGCTACCTGGAGCAGGCCCAAGAGTCTTTTCAGGAGGTGGTCGCCGCCAAACCCGACGACGCCGAGGCCTACTACAACCTCGGAACGCTGAGCCTGAGGAGGAACGATTTCGAACAGGCGCGTAAGTATCTCAACCAGACACTGAAGCTGAAGCCGAACTATCCTGAAGCGTGGAACAACCTGGGCATGATGGACGCCCAGCAGGGCCGCGCTTCCGACGCGATTCACGATTTTCAGCAATCGTTGCAGCTGCGTCCCGATTACGCGATCGCTCTGCTCAACCTCGGAAACGTCTATCGCCGGCAACGCACAATGGATAAAGCTCAGGAGTGTCTGACGAAAGCGCTCGAACTGCAGCCGGACGACCCCGAAGTGAATTACAGTCTCGGAATGTTTTACGCCCAGCAAAGCCAGATGGATCGTGCAGCTGACTATTTGCGTCGAGCGATTGAACTGCGCCCCGACTACGCCGAAGCGAGAAACAACCTCGGCGTCCTCTTGGTTCGCAATAAGGACTACACGCAGGCAGAGGAGCAATTCAAGACCTGCATGCGCTTGGTCCCGGGCTTCGATCAGTCCTATGTAAATTTAGCGCGGCTCTATGCCATGCAGAACGACAAGCAGAAGGCGATTGAAGTTTTGCAGCAGTTGCTTGCGGTGCAGCCGCAAAACGCGACAGCGAAGCATGCTCTGGAGATGCTAGAATGAGGCCTTTGATGGGCACTCGAAACAGTGCCGGAATTATGGCCGGACGCGCGTCTTTACAGCCGAATATCGGCCATCATAAGGCACGGTCGGGCAGGGGCGCCCTGTTCCTTACAGCCGCTGTGCTTCTCGGGATGCCATGGCAAGCCGTGGCCCAGAAATCGGCAAAACCGGCATCTTCGTCACAAAGCTCTTCGGCGGCCTCGGCTACGCTGCAGCAGGCCGAAGCACTGATGCAGCAAGGCCACATGGACGAGGCCAAGGCCAAGGTTCAGGAAGAGCTCGTGCAGCATCCATCGAGCGTGGAAGCCTACAACCTGCTCGGAATTATCGCGAGCAGCCGGCAAGATTACCCCGGCGCTATGGCGGCCTTCCAGCAGGCTTTGAAGATCGCTCCGAACTCCACCCAGACTCACGTCAATCTCGGCAACGTCTATGTCGCCGAGAAGAACTTCGATCTGGCGGAAAAGGAATTTCGCACCGCGTTACAGCTTGATCCTGCAAATCGCGACGCAAACTACAATCTGGGCGTTCTGCTGATGGCCAAAGGCGCCGCGGCAGAGGCCATTCCGCACTTTCAGCGGGTTCGACCGCCTACGCTCGCAACGCAATTCAATTTAGTTCAGGCCTACCTCCAAACCAAAGCCACCGCTGAAGCGCTACAGCTGGCGTCAGAGCTATCGACCCAGAACAAAGACGACCTTCAGTTGCATTTCTCGCTCGGCTCAATGCTCGCGTCTGAGAAGCAGTACAAAGCGGCCCAGCTGGAGCTGGAAAAAGCCGACGCTCTGCAGCCTGGCACCTTCGAGATTCTCTATAACCTCGGGCAGGCCTATCTGCGCGGGGGCGACTACGCCAAAGCGGACCTCGCCTTGAGCCGGGCTCTCAAGCTGAAGCCTGATTCACCTGAGACCCTCTATCAACTCGCGCAGGTATACGCCGACGATTCGCGGCCTCTGGATGCCCTGGACCTGCTGGTCCGTGCCCACAAAATCGCGCCCGACAATACCGACATCATCTACCTCATGGCACAGGTCAGCATCTCTCAAAACTACTTTGAGGACGCAATACCACTGCTCGAATCGGGCCTGAAACTCGCGCCTCGGCGCGCAGACCTGCTCGCCGCTCTCGGCGAGAGCTACTACATGTCGGGCAAAGTAGACAAAGCTCTCGAGATATTTCAACGGCTGGTTGAGGTCGAACCATCCGCTCGCTCCTATGCTTTTCTCGGCCTCTCATACCGCAACCTGGGCCGCTTCGACGAAGCCAAACAATACTTTGAGCGTGGGCTCAAGCTTGATCCGCACAACAGCTCCTGCCTTTTCAACCTGGGCTTCATCGCGGAGCGCCAGGGCGATACGGCGACCGCTGACACGCTGTTTCAGGAAGTGCTCAAGTACAACCCCGACTACTCTGACGCGCTGCTGGAGCTGGCCAACCTGCGGGTCCTCCAAAAGAGGCTCCCCGAGGCCGTCGAACTATTGCGGCGATTCGTTCGCGTGAGCAAGAACCCGGCGACCGGATATTACAAATTGGCGATGGTGGAGCGCAGCATGCACGAAACCGCCGCGGCCGACCGTGACCTGACCGTCTTCCAAACGCTCTCGAAGAATGCTCCCGCCGGGGCCTACCCGTACGAGCATCTCTTTGACTATCTGGACACTCGTTCGAAGCTAGCACCCGGTGCACGCAACGAACTTGATATCGCCCAGTTGAATGACGAAATCAAGAAACATCCCGACCAGCCGCAAGACCTCTACCTGCTCGCTGAGGCCTACCTGAAGGTCGGCAAAGTGGATGAGGCTCGAAGCGCCATCGCAGAGCTCGACAAGCTCAGCACCGGAGATTTTCGCACTCTCGCCGGGGTCGGTGTGCTGCTCGCGCGCTATCACCTCTATGACGAGGCAATCCGGCACTTTCAGGCGGCGCTCGAGGCCAATCCCGATTCCGACGAGGTGAAGTTTGACCTCGCGGATGCCTACTTCCGCAAGCGTGCCTATGCACAGGCGCTCGATGCGGCCAACCAGATCTCAGAAAAGGGCCGTGCCGACGATGCCTATCTTGCGCTGCTGGGCGATATCTATGCGCATCTGGGAGACACAGCTCGCGCCGAAGAAATCTATCGCGATGCGATCGGCCGCAATCCCGATAATGATCAGGACTATCTCGCGCTGGCGCTGCTGCAGTTCCGCCAAAATAACGTCGCCGGAGCCAAGGAGACGCTGCTGAAAGGGCAGGCTCGCGTGCCCGGCTCGGGAAAGATACTCTGGGGACTCGGGCTTGCATCCGTCCTCGAGGGCAATACGCCCAAAGCCGCCGACGAACTCGAGCGTGCCATGGATATGCTTCCCGATTGGCCCGGCAGTTATTCGACACTGGGCGTCTTTTACTTTGAGACGGGGCAGATTGATAAGGCCAAAGAAGTGCTCGACCGCTTTAAGAACAGCAGCGCCGCCGGCGGTCTGGACGTGAACAAGATAGAGCAGGTCCTGAGCCAGGCCCCTGCCGCTGCTCCTACTGGAGACCAGCCCATGACCATGGCCAATCGAGAGCAATTGCTTCAGCTGGCGCTCTCGCTCGCAGATCGGACGCTCTGAGCATGTTGCCGTTGCATCGACCACGGGTGATGTCGAGAGATCGATGCATCGCCGGATTAATTTTGAAAACCGCAGCGCCGCTGCTGCTTAGCCTCGCGGCTCTGGGTCTGGCTCCCGGGGCCTTTGGGCAGGCGCCCGTGAAGCCGCCGGAGACATCGATTCCGGTTCGCTTCACAGATATTCGCAAGACCGCGGGCATCACCTTCGTTCAGGATTCCACCCAAACCGATGAGAAGTACTATTTGGAAACCATGGGAACCGGAGTCGCCTGGATCGACTACGACCAGGATGGGTTGATGGATCTATACCTAGTCCAATCGGCAGCGACGGATATCTATAAACCACGAGCGCCCTTACGCTCAGCGCTCTATCACAACAACGGCGACGGCACGTTCACCGATGTGACCGCAAAGGCGGGCGTGGGCGGCGAGGGTCACTATGGACAAGGCGTCGCCGTAGGAGACTTTGACAACGATGGCTGGCCCGACTTATATGTCACCGGTTACGGCCGTGCGATTCTATATCGAAACAATCACGATGGCACCTTCACCGATGTCACTGCCAAGGCCGGAGTAGCCGACGAAGGCGGTTGGTCGACCAGCGCAGGATGGTTCGACTACGACAAAGATGGCTGGCTTGATCTGGTAGTTACTAACTACATTGACTGGTCGCCAAAGAATAATCTCTGGTGCGGCGAGCGCGGCCCTGGATATCGGTCATACTGCAACCCCAATAACTACCGCGGCCAAAAGACAAAGCTCTACCACAATAACCGGGATGGTACGTTTACCGACGTCAGCGATAAGTCGGGTGTTGGCCTTCCCGAGTCTAAGGGCATGGGCGTGGTCCTCGCCGATTTCAATAATGACGGATGGCCAGACATCGCCATCGCCAACGACACCTGGCCGAACTTCCTCTTCATCAACAACCACGACGGCACTTTCAAAGACGTCTCGCTGATCTCCGGGATAGCGGCGAGCGAAGATGGCGGCTACGAAGCCGGAATGGGAATCGATGCTGCCGATGTCGACGGCGACGGCTGGCTGGATGTCTACATCACCCATCTCGACTTTGAACTCAATCGCCTCTACCACAACAACGGCGATGGAACCTTTACCGATGTAACGTACAGCTCCGGAATTGGCGCTAAGGCAAGACTCTTGAGTGGCATCGCCGCAAAGTTTGTGGACTACGATAACGACGGATGGCCCGACATCCTGCAATTGAACGGCGCGATGCTCGATAACGTGGCCCTCTACCATAGCGAGGTCTCCTACAAAGAGCCGCTGCTCATGTTTCGGAACCTTGGCCACGGCCACTTCGATAAGACTTCCGACTCGCTCGGGCCAGATTTCGTGAGGCCGATCGCGGGCCGCGGACTCGCCACCGCGGACTTCGACAACGATGGCGACATCGACTTCGCCGTTAACGTCAGAGGCGAGGCTCCGGAGCTCATGCGCAACGATGGCGGCAACGCCAACCACTGGCTGGAGATATTACTGATCGGCACAAAGTCGAATCATGACGGCATAGGCGCGGTGCTGAAGCTGACCTCCGAAGGATTCGAGCACATGCAGCAGGCGCAGGGTGGCGCGAGCTACATGTCGGCGAGCGACCCGCGAATCATCTTTGGCCTTGGCAAGCGGACAAAGATTGATTCGCTCGAGATCGATTGGCCAAGCGGACAAGTGGATAAGCTGACCAACCTGCCGGTAGACAAGATCGTCGCGATCAAAGAGGGCGCGGGAATTGTTCCCCATCCGTTCCCGAAAGTGCCAACCAAGTGACGCGGGTCGTCAGCTGTGGGGCGGTGCTTTCATCCGCCATTCTTGAGTACTACTTCCCTCTTTATAATCAGAGCAAGCTATGAATTTCCCCCGTCGCCGTTTCCTCGGCTCTTCCCTCTTCCTGCTTGGCGGCAATCTTGCGGAAGCCCTCGCCACACCACTGTGGAAGTGGGGCGATCCCGCACTCTTGCAAGCCGCCATTGCGACGCCGGCAACGTCGCCTGTGCAGTACGTAGACGTGGCGCAACAAGCGGGCTTGACCATCCCTAATGTGTGGGGCGGCGTCGATCACAAGCGTTCGATTATTGAAGCCAAGGGAAGTGGCCTCGCATTCTTTGATTATGACCAGGACGGATGGTTGGACATCTATCTCACCAATGGCAGTCGGCTCGACGCCACTTGGCCAACCGGAAAGGCGCCGACCTCTCTGCTTTACAAAAACAATCGTGATGGCACTTTCACCAACGTCACCGAGAAGTCAGGACTGGGAGTCACCGGCTGGCAGACCGGAGTCTGCGTGGGCGACTATAACAACGACGGATGGGACGACTTATTTTGTTGTTTCTGGGGTCATAACATCCTCTTCCATAACAATGGAGATGGCACCTTCACCGATGTTACTCACAAAGCCGGTCTGTATCAGGATCGATACCGCTGGGGCGCAGGCTGCACCTTTCTGGACTATGACCGCGACGGCCACTTGGATCTCTTTATCTGTAACTACATCAAGCTCGACCCGGCTAAGATCCCTCCGCCCAACGACACCGCCTTCTGCCAGTGGAAGGGAGTACCAACGATGTGCGGGCCGCGCGGTCTGCCGGGCGATACAAACATGCTCTATCACAACAATGGCGACGGAACCTTCACCGACGTCTCAGAAAAAGCAGGCATCCTCAAGCCAGGGCCGCGCTATTCCATCACTTCCGTTTCTTACGACTTTGATAACGATGGATGGCCCGACATCTACGTCGCCGTCGACTCGGAACCGAGCATCTTGTTCAAGAACAACCACGACGGCACGTTTACCGATATCGGGGTGATGGCCGGCTGCGCCTACAGCGACAACGGACACGAGCAGGCAGGCATGGGAGTCGCCGTTGCCGACTACGATTGCGACGGCTGGTTTGATATCTTCAAGACCAACTTCGCCGACGATACCTGCAACCTGTATCACAACAACGGCGACGGAACCTTTAGCGATGTGACGTTTGCCGCTGGTGTCGGCGTCAACACTCGCTATGTGGCCTGGGGCTGCGGCTTCGTAGACTACGATAACGACGGCTGGCGTGACATTATTCAGATCAATGGGCACGTCTATCCGGAAATTGATAACTACAACTTCGGCCAGACTTTCAAAAACCCGCGGCTCGTCTACAGGAACCTCGGCAACGGACGATTCAAAGATGTGTCCGCGGAGATGGGACCGGGAATCACCGAAAAATTCTCAAGCCGCGGCGCCGCTTTCGGCGACTACGACAACGACGGAGATATCGACGCGCTTGTGCTGAATATGAACGACCTGCCGTCGCTGCTTCGCAATGAGGGCGGCAACAAACAGAACTGGATCAAGCTGAAGCTTGTAGGGACGAAGTGCAACCGCACCGCAATTGGAGCGCGGGTTCGTGTCACCACAGGCAAGCAAACCCAGATGGATGAGGTGCACAGCGGCGACAGCGTGATGTCGCAAAGCGATCTGCGCCTGCATTTCGGAGTCGGCAGCGCAACGACCATCGATGCGATCGAAGTGAAGTGGCCAACGACGCAGAAGCTTGAGGTCTTCAAGCAGGTGAAGGTCAACCAGATTCTCACCATCCGCGAGGGCGACGGGATTGTAAATTCCTTCAAGCCGAAACCGGCGAAATAGCTCTCTTCATCACTTCTTCAGCAGCGCATCAAGACCGGCCTGGGCGATCTGCTCGTCGATCTCTGACTTGGCGCCGCTAGCCGAGATGCCGCCGAGGACCTGGCCATCGACTTTTATGGGCAAGCCTCCCTGGTTCGGGAAGAACTGCGGAAAGGCAAGCGCCTCAACGTTGCCCTTCTTGATCGTGTCGGCGGCGTCCTTCGATGGGCTGCCGTAGAAGGCTGCATCTCGCGCTTTCTTCTGAGCGAATTCAATCGTGTTAAGCGACGCAGTCTCGCCCTTCTCCAGGAATAGCAGGTTTCCGCTATCGTCGACCACGCAGATGGTTACTGAGACATTCAGCTCTTTGGCCTTCGCCTCGGACGCTGCGACCATGGTCTTGATGGTCGCGAGGTTGAGATATTTCTTGGTCGGCAGATCATCGGCTTGGGCGACCACCGCGCAAAGAAGCATTACGGCGAATAGTTTGATCAAGAAAAGCCTCCTACGAATATGTGGCGACCTACGCAAGCTTCTGCATTCAGTCGCCGGTTTTCTGGTACATCCTTGGCCTCGTCAATGCGACGACGGCGAGGCGGGCTGGCTCTGCAATACTACGAGAAACTGCTTCACCTCACGGCGCTGGCGTTCGATCTCTTGCGCCTGTGCCTTTTCGATTTGGTCGTGTAATTGGAACTCCTGTTTGGCCTTGTCCGACTCGCCGAGCCGATCATACGCCACCCCAAGTCGATAGTGGGCCTCGCCTAACTGCGGGTCTGCAGCAATCGCCTGCTCGTAGTATCCAATCGCCTTGTTATAGTCACGGCGGGAAAAATAGAGCGCCCCGAGCTGAAGATAGGCATCAGCGCATTTCTCGTCGATCTTCACCGCTTTATCGAGCAATGCTTCCACCCGCTGCATCTCTTGCGGGTTCGGCGGAAGCTGCTGACGCTTCCAGATGGCCATCGCGTAGAAGTAATTGGCGAGCGCATTGCCGGGTTGCTGCTGGGCAAAGCGCGCAAGCCTTTCTTCGATGCATGGGAGCGGCGTAGGGGCGGCCATCTCGATCTTCCCCATGAAAAGGTACGGCTCAGGATCGGCCGGCGTCAGGTCTGAGGCCTCGCAGAGCCGCTGCGCGGCCTCGTCATAGCGTGCGCTGGCAAAAAGCGCTGTACCGAGGGCCGCGAGCATGCGAGCAGATTTCGGATACGCCTTCGCCCCGTTGGCAAAAACCTCCGCCGCCTGCCAGACGGCGCGATGCAGCAACAACTCAGAACCCCAATCGAAGTAGTTTTGCTCGCTCGGGTCGAGGCGGACAGCCTGCTCATATTCGTGCACGGCGCCCAGACGGGTCGCCCAGCTTTTCGTCAACCTCACCCAACTGGCGATGCAGGTCTGCAGTCTCCTTTTGAGCAAGCATTTGTTTTACTCGATCTCGCTCTCGTTCAAGATCGGCTTTGCCGTGTCCGGCATGGGCGCCGCGGAATTAGCGCCCGGAGACTTCAGTGTCAGAGTCTCCCGCGCGAGCGCCTCACTGGTACGCAGGCTGGCGTCGGAGCCATGCCCGCCAACCGCGGTCCAATCCGTCACACCGGCGACGGTAAAGTTCGGTTGATCGGCAAATTCCATCGGCGAGGTAGAGGAAGACGTAACGCCACTCGCAGAGACGGCTTCTTTCTGGTCCAGCACAAGTTCAATGTGCTGGCGTGCATCGGCATCGAGCCGGCCGGCACAGCGCTACGCAGGCTGCGCACTCCGGACTTTTCAGCGCTGAGGGTAAATTTCCTTTATCCACGGTCAAGAACGAAAAAGCCCCATTCGCATCGGACAGCGTGACCAGAGCCGGCTTGCCCGCTTCCTCCAGGCGCACATCGGCGTTGGCGACCGGCTTGCCGTTTGCATCACACACCTTGCCTTCGATGGTGAGTGGGGCCCCGGGCCGGGTTTGCGAGATCGCAGCCTGCGCGAGGAAGCCGATCGCAACCACGAATATCGCAAAAGCGCCCAAGGCCAACTGCAAACCCCGTCCTTAAAATAGCTCGCAACTTGTATCTACTCTTCAAAATTCCGTATCGCCTGACATGAGCGCGCCGAGTTTCCCGACGATGGAATTCTACTAGGTTGCTCCGTCGTGTTCAGAAACGGTCACTGCGCGGTGGCATAGCCGGGTTCGTATCTCCAGGGAGTCTCGGTGCTGGATTTCTCAGAGAAGCGAGTATCGGTATAGTCCTCGAAGTTGAGCTTGTGATGCAGCACGCCGGTCTCGAGCATAAGGTCGCGCACCATGTCGAAGTCGGCCTTGCGCGGGGCGAGCGGGCTGTAGGTAACGCGATCCATCGGATTGGTAAGCGCCCAGCGGAGGAGGGCGGGCTTCTGGTTGTAGTAGAAGCGTCCCACGAAATCCGCGGCGTCTTCGCGGTGGGGCTTGCTCTTATCGAGCCAGAGACCGGAGCGGGCGATGCCGTCGACCAGCACCTGCACGACGTCGGGCCTGGTATCGATGAGGTCCTGGCGCACGACCAGAATGCAGGACATATAGTCGGGCCAATATTCGCGAGCCTGGAAGAGGACGCGACCATAGCCGCCCATCTCAGCCTGCGAAGGGAACGGTTCGCCCATGACGAAGGCGTCGATGGCGCGGGCCGCGAGCGCGCTGTTCACATCCGGAGGGGCCATCTCGACCATCTTGATCTCGTTCGGCTTGATGCCCCAGACCTTCATCGCGCGATAGACCAACAGTCGCTCGTCGGAGAAACGGCTCGGGATGGCGATCGTGCGGCCGCGCATATCGGCGAAGGTTTTGATGGGGCCGTCTTTGCGAACCACGACCGCACTTCCATAGCGATGGCCGAGGTAGACGATCTTGATCGGCACGCCCTGGTCGCGGAGCGCGAGCGCAAGAGGCGCGACGATAAAGGCGGCCTGCACGCGATTGGAGATCAGCGCCTCCTTCATCTCAGGAAAGCCCTGAAACATGCGGGGCAGAAAGAGCTCGCCGGAAAGAGAATATTTCGATATATAGTCGGTCACCGGGCAGGTGAGCTGGCAGGTCACGGGCAGATAGGCGACGGTAATCTTTCGCCGCGCGGCGGGGCGGTAGTCGTTGAGCACCGCGTCCCAGTTCACGTTGAGCCAGGCGTGAAGGCCAGAGATCAACATCAACCAACCCAGCGCGAAGACGACAACTTTGGTCTTAAGACTCATGGCGAAACCCCCAACGCAGCGAACGAATCGTTTCCAGGCGCCGGAAGGCGATATCGAGCGCGAGCCCGATAATCCCGATCACTAGCATCGCGGCAACGACGAGGTCATAGCGCTTACCGGAGTTTCGGGAGTCGATCACCAGGTAGCCGAGGCCGGAATCGACCGCGATCATCTCCGCCGCGACGACAACCAGCCACGCGACGCCTAGAGCAATTCGCAAACCGACGAGGATTTGCGGAAGCGCTGCGGGAAAAACAACCTTTGCGAGGATCTGGATCGATGACAAACCGAAGTTGCGGCCGGCGCGGCGGTAGATTGAAGGCACGCTGGAGACGCTGCCCACGCAACTGACCACGATGGGAAAAACTGCAGCGAGGAAAATGAGAAATACGGCGGCACGATCGCCCACGCCGAATAAGAGAATCGACACCGGTATCCAGGCGATGGGACTGATGGGGCGAAGGATTTGCACTACCGGATTGACCACCTGGTTGAGCACGGGATACCAGCCCAGAGCGAGGCCAATAGGAATTCCAGTCACCACGGCGGCGCCAAAGCCAAGCGCCACGCGGCGAAGCGAGTCGGCAATGTCATTCCAAAGAACGTGTTGGCGCAACAATTCGCCGAGGCCGTGAGCCACGCTCGCCGGAGAGGGAAAAACCTTGGTGCCCGTCCAGACCACCGAGTATCGCCATAGGGCGAGCATGAGGCTGGCGGCTAGGACTGGCCAGAAGAATCTCTCCCATACAGCGGGTTTGGCGAGCGGCTTCATACGGAGTACGCCAATCCGATGCGGTTCAGCAGCTCGTCGCGGAGCTCGAGGTAGCGCGGCGCGCTGATGTTTCGCGGGTGAAGGACGTCGATGGTGACGACTTCCTGTATTTTGGCCGGCCGCGAACTTAAGACCACCACACGGTCGGCAAGCTGGACGGCTTCGTCGATGTCGTGGGTCACGAAGAGAATGGTGCGCCGTTCCGCTTGCCAGATGCGGAGCAATTCCTGGCGCATGATGAGCCGAGTCACTGAGTCGAGAGCGCCGAAGGGTTCGTCGAGATACAGAATGTCAGGATTGACGGCCAGCGCGCGCGCCACCTGTAGCCGCTGCTTCATACCGCCCGACAGGTCGGAGGGATAGCTTCGCTCGAACCCCTCGAGGCGCACCAGTTGCACATAATGGGCGATGCGCTCGCGACGCTCGGCGCGCGAGAGCTTTCCAAGACCGAAGCCAATGTTGCCTTCTACGGTAAGCCAGGGAAAGACCCCACGCTCCTGAAAAACGAGAATGCGGCGCGGGTCAGGACCGTGAACCGCTTCGCCGTCGATCGTGATCGCGCCACTCGTGGGCGCAAGAAATCCGCCGATCAGATTCAGCAGCGTGGACTTGCCGCACCCCGAAGGGCCGACGAAGCAGACAAATTCGCCATCGGCGACTTCGAGACTAAGATCTTCGAGCACAGAAACGCTGTTTCCATCGCGCTCAAAGACCTTGCCCACGTGATCCAGCGTTAATTTTGGCGGTGCTGACACAGACCTCCACTTCGACCAAGCTAATCCTCCGAATATCCCCAGCGGAACGATCTGATTTGCTCGAGCGAGCGCATTCCCACGTCCAACAAGAGTCCGATGATTCCGATAACGACCATCCCGGCAACGACAAGGTCGTACCGATTCCCGGCGTTGCGGGCGTCGACGATCAGGAATCCCAAGCCTGAGTTTACCGAGATCATCTCGGCGGCAACGACGACCAGCCATGCAATACCGAGCGTGATCCGCGCTCCGGTGATCAGCTGCGGAACGACGGCGGGATAAAGAACGCGAAAGACAAAGTCCCGCGTGCCCAGGCCGAAATTGCGGCCTACATCCAGATAGACGCCCGGCACGTTATGCACCGCGCTAACGGCGGTGAGCAGCAACGGAAAGAAGCAGCCCACAAAAATCAGAAAGATCGCGGCCAGATCGCCGACGCCGAACCAGAGGATGGCGAGCGGAATCCAGGCCAGCGGAGAGATCGGGCGTAGGATCTGGGCCAGTGGGTTGATGGCCATCTCCGCACGGCGATACCAGCCGATGCCCAGGCCAAGCGGGATTGCGGTGACAGCGGCGAGCACGAAATCCCCAGGTGACGCGGAAGAGCGAGGCAACAATATACTTCAGCAACAGCCCGTGCTGGAGTAGTTCGCCGATGCCACGCGCCACACTCCATGGCCCTGGCAGAAGGCTGCCGGGATGGCGGGTGACAGCAAGCTGCCAGGCAGCCAGCAGAAGGAAGATAAACGCGACGGGACGAAGCCGCACCGACAGGTTCAATGATCGAATCTCCCACCGCCTTGAAAGACAAACAATCACAAGAACCTCGGAAAGTCCTGCAGAGACTGGTTTCAATTCTCACAGGCTGTGGCGGAGATGCGAATCCGGCGATCTCGCCGTTCAACCAAGCTCAGAGAGCATATCGCACGAAAATGTACTGCGCCTCAAACTTTCGATTGAGCCGCTTCCGTTTATTACGATGGAATGCCATTCCGAGTCTTTCGAAGCCCTGGCAGGGTGCCCATTAAGGCCCGATCTTGGCTTGACTGGCAAGCAGCATTATCGAGTGCGCTGCACGGCCACGCGAGGGCGATCATGAATCTCGAATTCCATTCTCCCGCCCGAACCTCCCCTCTCAACAAACTGGCATACTAACAACAGGAGCAACACCATGGCCGCACACGCACACGGCGCACCACCCGCCCCCCAAACCCTTCCTGGAGTCGCCAACATCGTCGCCATCGGCTCGGGCAAAGGCGGAGTCGGCAAGACCACCATCGCGGTCAACCTCGCCGTCGCGCTCGCCCGTCTCGGATACAAAGTCGGCCTCATCGACGCCGACATCTACGGCCCCAATGTCCCGCTCATGATGGGCGCCAGCAAACAGCCGCGCATCCTCGACGGCAACCAGATCGAGCCCATCGCCGCCCACGGCGTCAAATTCATCTCGATCGGCCTCATCTCGCCCGGCGACAAGCCGATGGTCATGCGCGGCCCCATGCTCCACCAGATCATCCGCCAGTTCCTCCAGCAGGTACAGTGGGGCGAGCTCGACTTCCTCCTCGTCGATCTCCCGCCCGGAACCGGCGATGTCGTCATCTCCCTCGTCCAGACCGTCCCGCTCACCGGAGCCGTCGTCGTCTCCACCCCCTCCGACGTCTCCCTGCAGGACGCCCGCAAGGCCCTCGAGATGTTCCATCAGGTCAACGTCGAGGTCCTCGGCATCGTCGAGAACATGTCCCACTTCAACTGCCCGCACTGCCACCAGGAGATCGACATCTTCTCCAAAGGCGGAGCCGAACGCATGGCCCGCCAATTCAGCATCGGCTTCTTAGGTTCCATCGAACTCGACCCCGAAATCCGCCACGGAGGCGACACCGGACTACCAGTAGCCCTCGCCGGCGAAGGCTCACCCCGAGGAGACCAGTTCTTCAAAGTCGCCGAACAAGTCGCCCGACTCGCAATCGCCCAGTCAGCGAATACACGCGATGTGCTGGAGATCAGCTAGTTTTTGCTCTTTACTGAAGGGCCCTGTCGCGAGATGTACGCTTCTCTGGAGCGAATTTGGTTGGTGAGTCCGGCCGGAGCGGAAAGCCATCAGCAAAGTCGCAGCGGGGGCAGGACTTTTCGCCTCAGAGATCTTGCAGAGTCGATTTGGCCGGCAAGTTCATGATCGACTGTCTAAGAATCGTTAATTCGATGTAAAATTGTGGGCCATTGCCGCGGAACTCGAGATTCGCATTAGCGTTCCTGGGCCTTGGCCAGCACAATCCCTGGCTATCCAGCTTTGGGAGTCGCGAGCCCGATGGATCAGGAAGCCATCCGAAATCAGATCGACAGGATCCTGAAGAGTGGGACCTTCGCCGACAAGCACCAGCTCAGAAAGCTGCTGGATTTACTTTCGACGAACCTGGATTCGCAACGGACTCTGCGCCCGGATCGGATCTGCAGAGAACTATGGCCGGAGAAGAATGGGTCAAAGGGTCCCGCGGATGTTGCGGTCGAGATGCACAGATTGCGGCAGGCCCTGGAATCCTATTACAACGGGGAGGGCCGCAACGACCCCACGATCATCATCCTCCCGAGCCGTGCCACGCCCGCTGTGAATGGCATGAAAGACAGGCGGTGGATCACGGCGGAGTCCCGCGTCCTCACCTGCGATCCCCCTGTTTCTTCGCTTGAGCAATTTACCGCTCAGGATCAGCCGCGTCGGCCGGGTGCAACACTTAGATTTATAGCCATAATTACCGGAGCCGCCGCCGCGGCAATTCTGGCCGGAGTCTTTATCAGGTCGGCGATGACTGATGACCGGCCCCACGTAGCACGCCTGGACGGCCTGTCCCTGGCGGTTGCCAATGCGGCGGGAAAGGAACTGTGGCGGAAGGGCTTCCCTGATGGCTTTTGGCCTCAATATTACAGCGCAGGGCTTGCATCGCTCGTCTGGTTCGGAGATCTGACCGGCGATGGCCACACCGAGATTCTTTTCCTCTATCACCCTGCACTCGACCCGCTAGCGCACTCAACGACGCTGATCTGTTACTCCGATAAGGGCGAGGAGAAATGGCGTTGGATGCCTGGAAGAGTGCTGCCGGAACTTCAGAACGAACCCGCGACTTTCCTCTCTAACTGGTTCGCTGTTCTTAAGCCGGCGAACGGAATGGCTGCCCGCATCGTGGTTGCTAGCAATCACAGTCCCCGATATCCATCGCAAATAGCCCTTATTGATTCCCACGGCAAGACGATCTCTGAATATTGGCATTCCGGTCATCTTTTCTACTTCGCACTGGCTGACCTGGATGATGATGGTCGGCAGGAAATCATCGCGAGTGGGGTTGCCAATGGATACCATCAGGCGGTTCTTGTTGTGCTCGACGCTGATCGCATATCCGGCGCCTCGTCTGAGACAGCTCAGCCCAGGTTCCAGCTTCACGGGATGGGCGCGGCCCACGAGAGATTCCGGCTCCTGTTCCCGCGCAGCGATCTTAACCGCGAAATGGAGGAATATAACGCGGGAGGAGAAATTGCCGTTGCCAATGGGGCCATTCGTGTTTCGGTTCTGGAATGCAATCTGAACCCATATTGCCAGGTATGGTACGGTTTCGACCGGAGTTTTACCCTCCATTCGCTCTATGTCTCCGACCTGTTCAAAGACGCTCATCGGGAGTATTACCGGAATGCGAGGAATAGCCACTCCTTCACTCCCGAGGAGTTAAAGGAATTCCAGAAGGTGCGGTGCCTGGTGGGATGCAGGACCGAGTTCGTCACGGTCGATATTCACTGATCTCTGCGATCAAGTGGTCGTTCCCACCGGTACCCGACAGCTGTCCCTCAGTGCCGGTGGCGGGTCTGATGTTACTTCAAATGACCCACTTTGGGGTTACAGATTACCGCGGGGGCCTCTATTTGGATACTTAAGGCACGAACCGCACATTAACTTCATATCAACTCACGCCAATCCCCTTCTAGTCGATTGATCAGCGCGATTTCGTGTTAATTTTCATCCAATTTCGGTTTCGGCGTTGCGTGTTTATCGAGATGAGCGCAAGAGCGGGCCTGGGAACAACGTGAAGCCGGCTGACATCCGACTCGGTGCCGCATGGGGCAACTCCTCCGGACACAAAGCGGAATGCAGAGGGGCTGAAGGGACTTACCCAGCTGAATCCGAAACAGATGAATCTTGTGGGGTTTGCCTCGGTTCTCTCGAAGTGAATGAACCACACCTGGAGGAAGTATGTGCTATTCGAACGCTGCGTCAAAACACATCAGCTCAGTCCAGAGTCGTTTCTGCCTGATATTGGCCACCGTTGCCATCGCAATAGTATTTATGCCGAACATAAGCCTGGGAGCAGTCAAGAACTGTCCACAGGAACCGGTATCCACTTCTATTGTCTCCGGCGATGACTACGCAGGAGCCAACTGCGTCCTGTACACACCGGGAGACGTCGACTCGTTTGTCTTCAGCGCAAACGCCGGGGATACCTGGCAGATTATCCTGGCGTACCAGGGCGGCTCTCCCAACACGTGTATGGTACTTTACGACCCCAACAGCAAACCGATATTTCCCAACACTAATGATCCCAACAACTGTACAAACGGTGAATCTGCAAACGTTGTCGACTCCCAGACGCTGTCGCTCACCGGCAACTACACCATGATTCTGAGAATGGATGGCGATAGCGCCGACGGGGACTACGCACTGTCGCTGGAGCGTATCAACCCGTTCCCACCGAATGCACAAGAACTCAAGCTGGCGACTCCAGTCGACGCCGCGGTGGCCCCTTCGAACCAGCAGACAACATATACATTCTACGGGGCTACAACCGGCACTTACCTGGTGTCGGTCAGTTACACGGGTGGCTATAACAACACCTGCGCCTACTTGTATTACCCGGGATCGGCGACTCCGGAGCCGTCACCCTACCAGGGCTGCACGAACGGCAGCTCTGCTGAAGTCCAGTTCATGTTTAACCCTCCAAAAAACGACACCTACATGTTGCTCCTCACCGGACAAGGTGACGGTCCTGGCAGTGACTATAGCATCGAAGTCTCCTGCTACCTCGGCACGTGTCCGGTGCCGAATCAAACAACAACGGCATGCGCCGACGCGCTCAGCTACGACTCGACCACTAACACGCTGACCATGGACTTCACCATCGGCACTCCGATCGCAGTGACTTGGGATGTGTGGCTTGTCTCTGCAAACACGCTTCATTTCTCTGGAAACACGACTCATCCCTTGTGGTCGGTATCTCAGCCGATTACCGAGCCTGAGACGAGCGTGACCAAAACGGAGGGCGTGGCCAAGGTCGGCCGTGTTGGTGTGCTTTCCATCTTTACCACCCCAACGGCGGGAATCACCTGCTCCAATTGGGTCACCATCAATACCGGCGGTAGTTAGGTTGATTTGGCCGCACGATCCCGGCGGCGACGACTCGAACCGGGTGCCCAGGTCCCTGCAGTTGGGACCTGGGTTCCAGCTTCTCTCTAAGAATTAACTACCTGGCTCTAACACCGTCGTCTCCACCCCTCCGACGTCTCGCTCCGGGACGCCCGCAAGGCTGTCCCTGAAAGCGGTATGAATGGTTAGGAGAGACTACCGCTACTGTGGCTTCGCCGGAGCCGCATCCTATCTCCGGGCCCTGCCGAATGAGGCAAAGCAAAAGGCTGCTTCAATCCCTTCTCCGCCGCTTGCTTCGTATCCGCCTGCCCGTCGCGAACCGTCAGCGCAGCCTTATACTCCGCAACCGCCTCATCGCGATCTTCCTCGACATCATGAATGCGCCCCAGATAAATATGCGCCCAAGCCAGCGTCCGAGGGTCCTTCGACAATCTCACCGCATCGCCAAAGCGCGTCTGCGCCTCATCCATATTGCCGCTTAACAACGCGGTCTGGCCAAGGATGTAATCCGCATAAGCCGGGTCGCCGCTCTTCTGCGCCAGCACTTGCTGCGCCAGCTGCTGCGCGCCCGCCGTATCGCCCTTGATCAGCTTCATCTCCGCCAGATCAAGCCCATGCAACTGCCGCGGCGCATGGCTCACCACATCCGAAGAGCCGGTCTCGGCAAACTGAACATGCTTCGCGCGGCTGATCTCCGTCTCCACATCCATGCCATAGACCATCTCGCCAATGCTCTCTTTCAGGCTGGCGGAGTGCTGCTCAAAGGCGATCAGCTGATCATAGTAATACTGCGTCAGCACATACCCCTGCGACATGTCGGTGTCGACAACTTTCTGCCGTGCCGCCACGACCGCCTGCAGATAGGCATTGCGCTCTTTTGTCTGCTGCTGCATGTTCGCAAAGCGCGCATCGGACGTGGTCTTCGGCTCCGCAATCCCTGTATCGAAAGTCCGCGCCTCGACCGCGCGAATCAGGCTCTCGATCACCAGCGCGACGATGTCGCTCCGGAACGTATAGTCCAGCGGCGCGTTGCGCACCGCTTTCAGCAGCGGCAGCATTCGGTCCATCGTCGTGGCCCGTGCATATATCAGCGGCTCGATCTCGTAATGCAGATAGGTATGCCGCACCTCCTGCATATTGATCGTTCCCTTCACCGGCGACGCGATCACGACGTAGTCCGTCCCATAGACGCGCGCGTTCGTTTCGCTGGGAGCCAGCAGCGGCTCGATCACCACAATGAACCGCCGCCCGTCATAACCGCTCGTCGGCATCTTCAGGTAAACGTTCGTCGCCAGAATCATCTTGCTCAGCGGATCGTGCAGCTTCGCAAGCTCGTCTTCATACGCGCCGCGGTTCGCCGCCCAAATCGCATGCAGGTCGGTCGCCGTCACAAAAACGCGCAGCAGCGGCAGGATCTCAACCACCTGGGTCGAGTCCGGCGGCATGTCGGTTAGCTCGACGCTCGGCGCCAGCTCCGGCGGAGGCGTCGTATACATCGCCAGCGAAACATACTGCGCCAGGTCCCGACCCGAGTTCGCCAACCGGTGCTGCGCAATATAGGTGCACACCTTGTCGAGAGCATCGCGCGCCGCGGCCGACCCCTGCAGATACTGGTTCACCTCATCGCGAATATGCTGCCTTAGCGGATCGGAGTTCTCGAGGTCCTGATCGTAGCCGCATTCATTGAGCGCGACCGCAATATCGAAGAGCGGTTCGCTGGTCTGCAGGGTGATCGCCGGCCCGTTGGGATCGACCAGCGCAGGAGGCTTCGCAATCGTCGGAATCGGAGGCGCCGGCCCGTTGGGGATCTTCGCCGCCGGTGCCTGTTGAGCGGGAGCTTGCTCAGGCGAAGGCTTGTCCTGTCCAAAGGCCGTCATCGCAACGAACAGAAACAGCGCCGTTAAACCACGAAAGCCACGAATAGAACGCACAAAACACCGCATAGCTGCAGTCGTCAGTGTAGTCAAGCGCAGGATAGAGGGTCAAATAGCCGCGTGTGCCAAATCCAAACCATCCGTTGACTTGAGGAGACCGCCATCACGGTTGCGCATAATAACCCTGCCGCGTCCGCGCCACCAGCCCCGGCTTGTCCACCTTCACTTCTAGATGGTGATATTCATTCGGCTGCTCCGCCGGCAGCGCCTCGACCGTCAACTCGTAATACGCGTCCAGATCGGCCAGACACTTGTTCAGCGAGCCCGTAACATCGCTCGAATTCAGCGCCATGCCGCCCGTCTGCTCCGCCAGCGCCTGCAGGCTCAAATCTCCGATCTCTACCTGGCTCGGCTTGCTCACGCCCTTCACATATTCCTGATAGAGAAACACGCGGCCCACTCCTTCGTTCGTGCCCAGCGAGTCGATGCTATAGAGCGTCACGCGCTCGTCGCGCAGCTCCTTCGACGCCCCTACAATCGTTCCGAACAATCGCCCCTTCTGCTCTGCGGTAAGCTGAATATTCGGCCCGGAGAGCAGCGGCCACCCGGGCGACATCCATAGGATAATCTTGCGCGCCGGCCCGGTCGGATCGGTAGCGGAGATAGTCGCCAGCGCCTTGAGCGACAGCTGGAATCGTTCATCGGCCCCATAGACTCCCGTCGAGCGCGTGATATTCCGCAGACCGATGACCGAACTCTCGAAGGCATCGTCGATTCCATTGCCGTCCGTCGAGTAATCCTGCGACATCTTGGCGCCGGTATCGGTCAGAATCGCCAGCTTTGTCGGATACGCCAAGTGCCCGCCATTCGCCTTCAGAAAGGCGGTAATCTGCCCACGTTCATAGCCAATGTTCGTGAACGAACTGTTCACCGCATCGACCACCAGAATCACGTTGACCGGTTCCTGCTTCGCGCTGATCGCCTTGAAAGCCGTAATTGGTTGCGCGATCTTATTGTCCACAACCGTGAAATCCTGCTGCACCAGGTTCCCCACCACCGGCGAGCCGGACTTCGGCGTCACCACCACATCGAGCTGAATCGGCAACCGGTGGCGAGTTGCGTGGCCTGCGGGATCTGCTGCGCGGAACCTGCTCCGGCATAAACCAGCACGACCGTTACAAAAGAGATGAGGCTTCGCGGACTGGGATGAGTGTGCGACGGCATAGATTCCTTTCGAGCCGACGGGGCGTTAGCGCCTTCGTCGCGGCACTTGCCAAAGCTGAAACAATGCACGCATTAAGACGCACTCCGGGGCGCTCGAGTTTCTTATTCGCCGGCGAACGACCTTCTGAAAAACGCCTGATGCGTCAATCGGGCTCAAAAAAAGTCCCCGACCTCCTAAGTTCTTAGTTGACAAGTGCGATTCGATTGCGCTCTAATCTCCTAAGAAGTTAGGAGGACGCGCGTGGCAAAGAGTCCAAGCCAGACCGGCTTAACCAAGCTCGAGCTAAGGATCATGCAAGCCGTGTGGAAGCGCGGAGGCAGCACCGTCAGCGAAGTCCAGGCCGAGCTCAACCCCCCCCTCGCCTACACCACCGTCCAGACAATGCTCAACATCCTCGAGCGCAAGGGAAAGCTCAAGCGCGAGCTCGAGGGCCGCGCCTACGTCTATACCGCCAAGGTCTCCGAAGCCAAAGCCCTCAGTCAGCAGCTGCGCGACCTCGTCGACCGCATGTTCGGCGGCTCGAGTGAGGAGCTCGTGATGAGCCTGCTCAAGACCCGCCAGATTGACGCGAAAAAGCTAGCCGAGCTCACGGAAAAATTCAATAAAGAAGCGAGGGAATCATGACCACCCAATCCTGGATCCTCTCCTACCTGCTGAATTCCTTGTGGCAAGTCCCGCTGCTCTTCGCCGCCGGGTGGCTCGCCGCCCGCGCCCTCAAGCCGCTCGGTCCCGCCGTCGAACACCGACTCTGGGTCGCCGTCCTGTTCTCGCAAACGCTCCTGCCCGCTGCCTCGACCCTGCCGCCCGAACTCATCAGCAGGTTCTCAGCCCGCATCGGCGCGTTCTTCGCCTTCCTCATCGGCACGCCCCGCCCCAGCGACCCCCAAGTCTCCATAATCATGGGCCCCGGCACCGGGCTCACTGCACTCCACATCCCGCCGGCGCTGCTCGCGGCAATCGCCGCCGCCTACGCCGCCACAACCATCTATTTCGCCGCCAGATTTCTCTGGAGATGCCACCATCTCCAAACCCTACGCCGCGAATCCGCGCCCATCGTCCTCACCGGTGAAGCCGCCGTCTACTGGGCGCAATGTCTGGACCACTTCACCTTTGACAAGTTCGCCATCGGCGAAGTCGCCATCGCCGCGTCCTCCCGTGTTCGCGGCCCCGTCACCATCGGCCTCGCCCGAAGGCTCCTGCTGCTGCCGGCAACTATGGTCACCGACCTTCCCCAGGCCGATCTGCGCACGGTCATCGCGCACGAGTTCGCCCACATGCGCCGCAACGACTTCCTCAAGAACCTCATCTACGAGCTGCTCTCCCTGCCGGCCGGCTACCACCCCGCCCTCTGGCTCACCCGCGACCGCATCATGGAGACCCGCGAAATCGTCTGCGACCAGATCGCCGCCCCTATCGCAACCCCTAGTCGCCAGCCCAATTGACGCCCGCAACCAATACGCCCGCTCGCTCCTGCGCCTGGCATCCCTGCTCGTCACAAGCATGCCGGTCCGCACCCCTCACGCCATCGGAATCTTCGATGCCAACGCCTTTGAAAGGAGACTTATGAAGCTCACTCAGCAGCCCACCCAGATTCGCGCCTCGCGCCGCTTCGCCCTCATCGCCGCCTGCGCCGTCCTCGGCCTCGTCACCTGCGCCTCTGCGCTCGCCCTGCGCCTGTCGGTCAACGCGCTCCCCGCTCGCCACCGACAAGAACAGCTCGAAATCCGGAGACTCGCTCAATGTTCCTGCCTCCGAAATGGCCGGCAACGTGCTCACCAAGGTCCCGCCAAAATATCCCGAAGAGGCCAAGAAAGAGAGAATTCAGGGCACCGTCATGCTCAACGCCATCATTGGCAAAGACGGAGCTGTCGAAGAGCTCACCGTCGCCTCCGGTCCTAAAGAACTCCAGCAATCGTCCCTCGACGCCGTCCGCCAGTGGACCTATAAGCCCTACCTCCTCAACGGAAATCCCACTGAAGTCAAAACCACCATTACCGTCGTCTACTCGCTCGGCCCGACCTTGAGATAGAGGATGCCCACCCTTGCCGACGGCATCATCGTCGACAAGGGTGGGACGGATCCAATCTCCCGCCACAAGAGCGGGTGGAAGCACTGGGCTCGAGGCCCACGACCCAACGTCGCGGCGAGGCTAACCGTTTAAGCTTGGACTCTTTGGCTCGGCTTTCAATCGACCCGGGCTTGCTTTCCGGCGACCTTGAAGCTGACGAGACCCTCATTGGCGGCAAAGCTCGCGATATGCACGTCTCCAAGCGCCAGCGGAGGATCACGGGCGCTCCGGCATCTGAGCAATAGTGAACAGACCCCACCTCATATCAAGCCCACAATCACTTCAGTAAACATATAAATACAAGCATCCCCTTGGGACGTACCGCCCCCCGGCGCGTCCCGATCTTTCCCAGGATGCTGAGCGCATCGGAGGACGACAAATGTTTTCATCTCTCCAAACAGGATTTGCCCGTCGCAAGAATCGTGACGGTACGACGGACTCAATCTGCTTCCTCTGCTTCGCGACAGTCGTGCAAGGGCCAAATGACGCTCAACTCGCGGCTGCGGAAGCCGCTCATAATTGCTGGCAAAAGCAGGAGGCTGCGCAATCTCGAACCACGGCGCCCACCCAGCAAATCTAACCTCGACAGCCTTGTTTTGCGAAGTATATTACTGCCTTTGTTTCTGTCTCTCCGAGGAAGGCGGCGGCGGATCGTCAGCCGACGATCTCGCGCCGTTGGCGCCGGGCAGCCGGTCGTGCAGGAGCACATTCAGAAGCGACTTGTGCACACGGATGCGGCCACTATATTCAATGAAGCCGAGCTTGCGGAAGCGATTCATGAAGAAACTTACGCGTGACCGCGTCGTGCCGATCATCTCCGCAAGGCTCTCCTGAGTGATCTTTGGAATCAAGGTCTCGGGCTCGCCTGGCTTTCCGAACTCCGCCATGAGAAGAAGAACTCGAGCCAGTCTTTTTTCGCTGGAATTAAAGAGTTGATCGACCAGATCTTCCTGGGTCTTCATACCGCGGATGAGCAGGAATTTCAAAAACAGGTCGGAAAATGCGTGTTCCTCATGCAGGACGCGGACCATCTCTTCGCGCTCGATTTTTAGTGCCACACAGCTGGTGATGGCCGTCGCCGTCGCCATGCGCTGGCCAACTGCCCCAGCCAACGACTCCTCGCCAACGAAATCGCCCGCGGCGAGCAGAGTGATTGTGGCTTCCTTGCCGTTACCGGAGACAACCGTGAGCTTTGCCCGGCCGGTCTGAAGGTAGAAAACGCAGCTGGCCGGGGTGCCCTGCGTGAAGAAGTGTTGGTCGGCCTTCACGCGCACAATTCTGCGGCCGAGCCCGGCTTGGGCAAGGAACGCCGATGGATCGAAGGCAGTCGGGATCGTACCGTTCATAAAGCACCTTCCGCTTCCATTTGCGACCGGAATCGGGTCGCCCGATTCCAAATCCAACTAAGTAAGAGAGAACCACGCTGGAGATCAGGCCGCGAAAGGCTCGGTTCTCGGCAGTCCATCTCCAGCACACGCTTGATCCGGGCCACCAGTTCGCTGATTTCCCACATTAAGGATTACACGGCCTTGCGCGCCAATCTGTGCGATATTGCTCACTCCGTTAAGGCGGCTAATTGCCCGCGCATGACAAAAGCCCCCGGATGGTGCGCCGCAGCCAGGAGACGAGTCGCCTTGCTGCCTGGGCCACAAACTAGGCTTTCGCCGTTCGCCTTGAGATGAGATTTACAGTTTTATGGACGCTGGCGCAGTCGTGAGCAGCCTCCGCCATCGCTAGCGTTGCCGGATGAGAGGCGCAGGGCACCGTCGCAAGGCAGGCAAGGCAAATCGGGTCCGTTGCGCCATCCTTCTGACGATGAGCAAATCGCTCAAACGGCGACTCGTAGAGGGAAGCCCTGCGCTCGCCTGTCTTTCATCGTCCTGGTAATGCCGGGACGCCCTCGGTTCAGTGTTCAATGACCTACCCGAACTCTCCACAGTGGGCCGAGGAGACCGAATATATTGACCAGCCACACTACAACGGCAATGACCACGACCCCGTTCAGGACGGACTTGATGGTGGACTGCATTGGAATGAAGCGGTTCACAAGCCAGAGCAAAACACCAACAACTATGAGCGTGATAACCACTTGCATGAGTGGCATGGCGTCGACCTCTTTTCGTCTTTAGAGACGCTGAGTCGAAAATCTCGACCAGCCGAGGGACTTTACTCGATGAAACCAATGTACGGTGTTGGCGAACGGTCAACGCCGCACTAACCTACGCTAGCCGATCTCATAATGTATGTTCTGTACAAAAATGCTCACTTAAGCGAGCTCGTTGCATGGGTATTTGATACCAACAACCGGCAAAGCGCAGGCTGCGTTCCGTCCACGTCGTGTGCAGGAATTAGATAGAGAAATTAGACGACTCTATGGTCAAGAGTGAACAGACGCGGTCAAACAGCTCGGATATTCCTGCCAATTAAGTACCGGATCAGACGATTGGAATCACGGTACATAACTCCGCATCTGGGGCGACCCCCGGGCCGTCCCGATCTTTATCACATCTGCAAAGCCTTCCCGAGAAGTTGCGGTCAAAACAGAACAGACACCCTCGCTTTCAGTTGGCTTTACTTCAATTAGCTCTGTCGTTGCTCTAATCCGCTCCTCGTGCCGGCCCAACGCGCCAGGCGAGAGATAAGGATGGGTAGGCAGAAGGAGGAACATGCGCTCCACAATCGCCATTCGCTCGTCGCTGCTTTCAGTAATGTTGTTGATCTTCGCCCACAGTGCTTTCCCTGAAATCTCTCTTGGCATTTCGGTGAACTTCGGCCCTCCGGCGCTGCCGGTCTACGAGCAGCCCATCCTGCCCGCGCAGGGCTATCTATGGACCCCCGGTTACTGGGCCTATGAAGGCGGCTATTATTGGGTGCCCGGCACCTGGATCCAGCCCCCGCAAGTCGGCTTCCTGTGGACCCCAGGCTTCTGGGGCTGGGGCGGTAATGCCTTCTTCTTCCATCAGGGATATTGGGGCCAGCACGTCGGCTTCTACGGCGGCATCAACTACGGCTTCGGCTACGGCGGCAACGGCTATGAGGGCGGCCGTTGGAATGGTGGCCAATTCGCCTATAACACTAATGTGAATCACGTCGACACCACCGTCATCCACAACACCTACAACACCACCGTCGTGAACAATACCACTGTGAATCGCGTCAGCTACAACGGTGGTACGGGTGGCGTCGAAGCGCGTGCCACGCCGCAGGAAGCGTCCTATGCCAGCGAGCGCCACCTTCCCCCCGTAGCCGCGCAAACAGAGCACCTTCAGGCCGCACGCGATAATCCGGAAATGCGCGCCACCGCCAACCACGGTGTACCGCCCGTCGCCGCGACCTCACGACCCGCTGACTTCAAGACCGGAGCCGTGGCTCCCAAAGAAGCGGGCGGCGAATACAAGGCCCCTCCGCCCAGTGCTCCACGCGAAGCCAGCGAGCTGCAGCCGCACAAGTACACGGCGCCAAGCACCGGAAGTACCGCTACTGACACTAAGCTGCAGGCGCAACAGGACCAGTTGGCGGCCAAACAGACCCAAGAGCACCAGCAGCTCCAGCAACAACAGGACAAGGAGCATCAGCAAGCCACGCAGAAAAACTCGAGCGACGAGCAGAAGCAGCAGATGGAAGAAAAACATGCTCAGCAGACGCAACAGCTGGAGCAGAAACACGCCACTCAGCAAACTAAGGTGCAGCAAAAGCAAACGCCGCACAAGACTGAGCCAAAGTCTTAGTGCCTCCTCGCGCAGATCTTGATTGGCCAACCGCCGCCCAAAACAGATCGCCCCACTCAAACCGATGGATGGTTTGAATGGGGCGACTGGACTGTTAATTTTTTCAGGGTGTTTCGGGTGGAAGAGAGTTACTCGCCGGCGCGCGCGCTATCTGCAAATACCAGCGTTGCATTGTGAAGTTCAAGTGCGGTCAGGAAGGTCTTGTCGCCCTTCACGGTCGTTGTCTGAGCTTCCACACCGTTCTTCTCCGCAACGACATGCGCCGGGATCGTCTTGGTCCATTGGCCGCTGGTAAAGGTCACCTGCGCGTTGGCGTCGGTTCCGGTCCATTCGACCTTATAGTTCCCCTTGGGAACTTCGGTGGTACCTATAGTTACCGGGCTGTCGAGAACAACATGGGCAGAGTTCTTTGTAGCGGCAGATGCCGCGAAGGGAAGCGAAGAAAGGATGAAGGCAATAGCAAGGGCTCGTTTCGTCATGTTCGATCTCCTCTATCTGCTTCTGCGCTTCGTTCTCTTTCGAGAAGCATTGTCTTGATTAAAAGCGCCCTCCAGCGCGCCGAACCTTAATAATTGTTAAGTTGTCACCCCCGTGCGCTATCCAACATGCCGCAGAAAGCCTATCTTCCAGAATCGAAACCTGCTAACTGAACTTTGTCATCCGGAGGAGCGGGGATCACGGCTCAGAAACAAGCCGAATCTGCCTGACTCGCGGGCTGCTCGGTGCCGGGGAGATGTGGCAGCCTGATTTGTACCCGAAGACCCGGCGATGCGTTCTGGGCCGTGATCGCGCCCTGATGCAGCTGGACCGCGCGCATCGCGATCGAGAGGCCAAGCCCAACTCCGCCGCTTTGTGTATCCCGAGCGTCCTCGACGCGGAAGAACGGCTTGAATATCTGGGCGAGCAAGTCCTCGGGAACGCCAGGGCCATAATCGCGAACTTCGACAGTCGTGCAATGGTCGTTTTCGGCCAGAGTGATCTCAACCGCCGAGCCAATCGGCGAATAGCGAATCGCGTTGCGCAGCACGTTCCCCACGGCGCGCCGCAGCAGTTCGCGATCGCCCCAAAGCTCACGCTGCAGTTCACCCCGCCTGCGAAGGCTGCATCCCCGGAGTTCCGCGTCAAGCCGTTCTTCGCATACGACGACCTTCACAACATCATTGAGATCGACTACGGCAAACTTGCTCGCCTCGGGGTCGCCCTCCGCTCGCGTAATCTCGACAAGTTCAGAGACCATCGACGAAATCCGGTCCACGTCGCGCTCAATGCGATCGAGCGCCTGATCGCGGTCGGCAGCGGTCCTCGCCAGCCGCACCGCAAACTTGAGTCGCGCCAGCGGCGAGCGCAGCTCATGCGAGATGTCCGCCAACAGCCGCCGCTCGCTGGTCAGCAATCGCTGCAATCGTTCCGCAGTCTGATTGATGGCCCGCCCCAGTGACCCAATCTCGTCGCGGCGGCGCGTATTCCAGCGTGCCGACAGGTCGCCGCGCCCAAATCGTTCCACCGTTGCGGTCAGGCTGCGGATTGGCGACACCAGCCAGACCGCCGCGCCCCAGCAAAGTATCCCCGTCGCGCCAATCACCAGCAGATAATAAGGCACGAATACCCAGGGGTGAGACCGTATAGGCTCGAGGGCGATGAACCAGTAAGCGCCATCTGCGCTTCTGCGGCTGATCACCAGCTCACCGCCCCGCCGCTCGCGCCCCTCAGATACTCCGCCCCCAGGGAGCAGGTTGGAGGCATCTTTGCCGGAAACGACGTCCACACCCGCCGTATTCAACAGGAGATGGGAGCCGCCGAAAACCCGATTCGAATTCTGTAGATAAGTCGAAACCGCCGCTGCTCCGCCTTGCTCGAAGGCGTTCCGTGCCTGTTCCAATTGCAGTTCGTCGATACGTTCAAATGTCCGGTAAACCGTGGCCTGCTCGATGTTCCGAGAAATCGCAAGAAAGACCACCAGGGACAAGGAGAGCGTTCCCGCCATGGCAAGCCAAATCGCAAGATAAAGAGATCTCATCGGCTCTCCATGCTGGCAAAAACGTACCCGACGCCGCGAATAGTACGAATCAACGTATGCCCGGATTCGAGTTTCCTGCGCAAACGGCTGATGTGCACGTCAAGCGATCGGTCGGATGGGGTAGCCTTGCGCTCGAACAGGGCCTCGGTGATCTCCTGGCGCGAGACGATGCGTCCAGCGGAACGCGCCAGCAGATCGAAGATGTCAAACTCCATCGCGGTCAGGTCGATCAGATGGTTACCTCTCCACACTTCGCGCCTGTTCGCATCGACGCGAATCTCTCCAAACCTCGTCACCGCATCGATCTGGTAGCGCGAGCCGGCAATTCGCCGAAGCACCGCGCGAACGCGAGACAGCAGTTCGTCAGGGTCGAAAGGCTTTACAAGATAATCGTCAGCCCCCTTGTCCAGACCCTCGATTCGATCGCTGCGGTGAGAGCGTGCGGTGAGCATGATCACCGGCACGTCGCTGTGCCGGCGCAACTGGTGCAACAGCGTGAAGCCATTGATCTGCGGCAGCATCACATCAAGGATCACCAGGTCGTAGCGGTTCTCCTGGGCACGCGCCAGACCCTCGCGCCCGTTATGAACCGCCGTAATCCGGTGGCCGTTCTCCGCAAAGAACTCCTCCATCATGTTGCACAACTCGACATCGTCATCGACGAGCAGCAACGATAGATTTCCGATTGCGGATGAGGTACCAGGTGTCGCCATTCTCTAAACCCGCCGGCGAACATGACCGTCGTTGACAGTGTACTCGAGGCCCACCAGAGTATTACCCCCAGAAACCCCACTCGCAACGCGCCGTCTGTTTCCCACTTAGGAAATCCATCGAACGGCCGCGCCTCCGATGGCCAAATTCCAGCTTGAAGAGTAGCATTTTAACTAACTGGTTAATCAATGCCTGCCAAAGACTCAAACCCCAATCAAAAGAAACTCTCCGACCAGACGCCGAAGCGCATCCTTCATGCGGCGATTCGCGAGTTTAGCGCGCACGGGCTTTCCGGCGCGCGGACGGATGCGATCGCAGAGCTCGCGGGGGCCAACAAGGCCCTCCTCTACTACTACTTCAAGAGCAAGAGGGGTCTGTATGAAGCGGCGTTGGAAGAGGCCTCAGGGATGGTAGTCGGAGACGCGCTGGCGGCGCTCGACCCCAAATACAGCGCAGGCGAGCGGCTGCTGCGCACGGCGCTGAATCATTTCGACCGCGTCCTCAGCCAGGCAGAGTTTCAAAGCCTGTTGCAGCAGGAGATGGTCCGTTTCCGGCGCGACGAGAGCGGAGCAATGCCGGTGATCTATCGAACCGCCTTCCAGCCGCTGATAGAGAAGTTGCGCGAGGCGGTGGTCGAAGGCAACAAGACCGGCGAACTATGCGAGGCCGATTGGCTGCAGGTGATGTACACGATCTTCGGCGCCAACGTTTTTTATTTTTTAAGTGCGCCGATGATGCGGATGCTGCTAAAGATCGAGCCGATGGATCTGGACTCGCTGCGGTCGCGGCGCAAGACGGTAGCGGAGTTTCTGGGTAAGGCATTGTTCACCGATCGCGCACACGGATCGAAGCTGGCGCGGCGCGTGCTTGCCGCCATGCCGATGCCCGAGGTGAAGAATCCCATGGTTCGGAGAAAGAGAATATGAACGCTCGTAACAGGATATTTACGATCCTTGGAGTACTGTTCCTGATTTCCCTTGGCTGGTACTTCTTCTCAACAAACCGATCAGAAGATCTGCAACTAATTGGCACAGTGGACGCCAACGAAGTGGTCGTGAGCTCACGCATTCCGGGGCGGATACAGTCGCTGCCCGTCTATGAAGGCGACGATGTGCAAGCCGGGGAGCTGATTGCGACGATCCAAAGCGATGACCTGGCGGCGGCGCGGAACGCGGCGGCGGCCACAGCGGCAAGCCAGAAATACACCGTGCAGCAAACCGCCGATACCGAGCGCCAGATCGGTGGCAGCACCGCAAGCCAAGTGACGTATGCGCAGGCGCAGGTGCGAGTGGCGCAGGCGGAGCTTTTACAGGCGCAGGCGCAATACGAACACCAACGAGCCGATACCACGCGAACGGTCGCGCTGGCGAAGCAAGGAATTATGAGCGAGCAGTCGCAGGACGAGCAGGTGACCGCACTGCAGGCGGCGCAGGCCGCGGTCGACTCTGCCCGGCAGAATGTTACCGCTGCGCAGGCATCGCTCAAGGTGGCGAAGGCCAACGAGATCCAGGCGCAGGCGCAAGCCAAGACGGTGGATGCGACGCGTAGCTCGATGCACAATGCCGAAGCAATGCTCAACGAAGCGCAGGTGGAACTGGGGTATGCGACCATCGTTTCCCCGATCTCCGGCAAGATCAACGTGCGAGCGGCGCGGCCGGGCGAAGTCGTCTCGCCGGGAACGCCAATCGTGACCATCACCGATCTGACTCAAACCTGGATCTACGCACCACTGCCAGAGACCGAGGCCGATGCAGTCCAGCTGGGCGACAGCCTGCGAGTAGTAATGCCGAGCGGAGCAACGATTCAGGGCAAAGTGATCGCCAAGTCGGCGGAGGCGGACTTTGCCACACAGCGCGATGTTAGCCGGCGCAAGCGGGACATCAAGACGATCCGCCTCAAGCTGCTTATCGACAACCCGGGGATGAAATATGTGCCGGGGATGCTGGCTGAGGTTTATATCCCGAAGAGCAAGCTGGTGTCGCGATGAATGACGGCAAGACAGGGACGGCGATTGCGGTCGAGAAGATCGTGAAGCGCTATGGTGATTTCGAGGCCGTTGCGGGCGTGAGCTTCGAGGTCGCCGACGGCGAGATATTCGGCCTGCTGGGGCCGAACGGCGCGGGCAAGAGCACGCTGATCCGTATGATGACAACGCTGATCCCAGTGACTTCCGGGAGGGCGATTGTCGCTGGTTACGATGTCTCGCGCGACCCGGATCGTGTGCGGCGGACAATTGGCGTAATTCCGCAGGCCCTGACCAGCGACATCGATCTGACGGTTGAAGAAAACATGTCCATCTACGCCAAGCTCTATGAGATTCCGAAGGCCCAGCGGCAAAAAAATGTTCACGAACTGTTGGAAGCCGTCGACCTGCTGAAATGGCGCAACGCGCAGACCAAGACCCTCTCGGGGGGAATGCGGCGGCGGCTCGAGATTGCGCGCGGGCTGGTGCATAATCCGCGCATATTCTTTCTCGACGAACCGACAACCGGACTCGACCCCGTCTCCCGCGTCGCCGTGTGGGAGATGCTGACTCATCTGAAAGAGACCCGCCATCTCACCATGCTGATCACCACACACTATATGGACGAGGCCGACAAGCTTTGCGACCGGATCGCGATAGTGGACCACGGCAAGCTGGTCGCGCTCGATACTCCGATCGCGCTGAAGGCCAGCATCCCCGAGGCCAATGTCGTCGAGGCGCAGTTCACCAACGAGCCGGCGGATTGGGCGGAACGCTTGAAAACGCTGAGCGGTGTGACCTCGGTCGAAGCCCGCAGCGAGGGGGTCTTCCGTATGGTCACCTCCGACGGGTCACTTACGACTACGCAGCTGGTTGAGTTGGTGGCGGGCAGCCGCGGCACTGCGATCAAGTCGCTGACCGTCGAGAACACGACCCTTGACGACGTCTTTGTTTACTACACGGGGCGGCAGCTCCGCGATGAACAAGTAAAGGCGCTCGGCTTTGTGATGCCCGATCGCCCGGGGATGCGGCCATGACACGAATGATGGCAATCGTCGAACGGGAGATGCGCAAGTTCTTTCGTTCGCCAGCCTTGATGATGGTCTCGATGACGCTTCCGCTGGTGCAGCTGCTCATCCTCGGCAATGCCTTCGGAGGCAAGATTCGCGGAGCAAAGATGGGCGTCGTCGACTACGACCGCGGCTCGCAGGCGCTGAAGCTCCATGAGGCCTTCGACTCCATTGCGGTCAACATCCGCACCTTTACCACCGTCCCCTATGAAGATGAGCAGACAGCGCGCGAAGACGTACGCACCGGCAAGATTGACGGAGCGGTGATCATTCCCGCGCAGTATTCGCGCCGCGTGTTTGCCGGGGACTCTCCCGCGATCGGCCTTGTGGTCGACAACAGCGACCAGACGATGAGCAGCAGCCTCCAGGCCGAAATGCAGTCGGTCGTCGATTCGCTGAACGCTCCGGGAATCCAGCCGCTGGTCGTCCCGACGATCTCACTGGAGACGGTTGAGCTTTACCCCTATGTCGAATACATGAAGTATCTGCTCGCAGGCTCGGTGTCGCTCGCGATGTATGTCGCCGTGATGATCGGCGGAGGCATGTTATATATCGACGACAAGGCGCGTGGCGTGCACGAGGGCTATCTGGTCACCCCAATCACTCGTCTGGAATTGGTGCTTGGGCTAAACCTGGCCGGAACGATCAAGGCCGTCTTATCCGGCGTCTCGCTCACGCTGATCGGTTCGCTGATGGCAGGACTTGGGGTGATCTTTCATCCGGAGTCGGCCCTGCTTCTTCTGCTGCTGATTATTTCCACATCGGTGGCGTTCAACGGGTTCATGTTCCTGTTGATGGTGCGGGTGGAGGACCCACTGGTTCCGCGGGCAATGTTTGGCGTGCTGAATACGCTGCTGTTCTTCCCCAGCGGGGCAATCTCGCCAGTGTCGGGATTTCCCCCGTGGCTGCGTGCCATTGCCGTCGTCGATCCCTTTACCTATGCAGTGCACGGCTTCAAGGAGGTCCTGCTGAAGGACGGCGGTTTTGTGGCAATCCGTATGGACCTGATGTTTTTGTTTGGATTCGGGATTGTGACGCTGTTTATCGCAACCCTGCTATTCAAGCGAACGCTCTGAGGGCCAATTCCCGCACTCATCGCTCCGTGAATCCTCGTGGTAGCACGAATTCCAAAAAAGTAATACCATTGCGCCCTGGGATGTTCTCCGCTGGAGAACCTTAGCCCAGCGGGTAACACGAATTGAAGATTCGTGCTATTGGCCGCCCAACATCTATCGAATGGGCCGGGCCGCCGCTCGGTTGTCGGCACTCCGATAGTCCAGGGTACGTAGAGGTCAGTATGCCGCTCGCGAAACACTCGTCTTCGCCTGATCGGCTCGAAAAGTCGTTGTCAGCCTTCGCGATGGCTATGTGCCTTCTCACCGCTCTGTCCTTGCGCGCAGCAACCGGCGGCAGTATCTCCGGAGCTGTCGTCGATCCAACTGGAGCAGTAGTGCCGGGGGCAAACCTCAAGTTGATAAATACCGCTCAACAGACCAAATACCAGGCAGTGTCCAATCGAGAAGGCCTCTATTCTTTCCCCGATCTTCCGGTTGGCCACTACGATCTCACCATCGCCGTGCCCGGATTCGCAACGCAACGAAAGAGCAATCTCACCGTGGACGCCGACTCGGCGGTTCGCGTAGATGTCACGCTCGCGGTTGGGGACCAGTCCGACACGGTAACAGTCACCACCACGACCGGCGTGCAGGTGGATACGATTGCGACCCATCTCGGCGAGGTGATATCCAGCTCCGAAATGACCGCGCTGCCTCTGAACGGAAGAAGCTACACCGATCTGCTCGCGATCCAGCCGGGAGTGGCGCCCATCTCGACACTGTTGCCAAGCTCGGTCATTATGGCAGGTGTCACCGGGAGCCTCGATCCGTCGGGCGACTTTGAACCCCGGGAACCTGTCCATCAATGGCCAGCGCGAGTCCTCCAACGGCTTCATGGTGAACGGCATCGACGTTCAAGAGCACATGAACGGCGGGACTTCCATCATTCCGAACCTCGATTCGATCGAGCAGTTTCGGGTGCTCACCAACAACTTCGATCCCGAATACGGCAATTACAACGGAGGTATGGTCACCGTAGTAAGCAAGTCGGGAACCGGAGCGTTTCACGGCTCGGCCTTCGAGTTCTTCCGCAACACTGCTCTCGATGCAAGGGGGTACTTCGATCCAAACCGGTCCGAATTCGAGCAGAACCAGTTTGGCGGCACGGTCGGCGGCCCGATCCGCCCCGACAAGATATTCTTTTTTGCCGACTATCAGGGAACTCACGCCAACCAGGGCATATCCACCGGCAATATCTCCGTGCCCACTGTCGCTCAGCGGAATGGCACCTTCGATGACCTCACGGGTTCAGTCAGCGGCCCATACCTCGCGTCACTGCTCACCCAAAGTCTCGGCTACGCCGTGAGATCGGGAGAGCCCTACACCAGCGTCTTTCCCGGGGGGGTCATCCCGCAAAGCGCATGGTCGGCGCCGGGCAAGAATCTGTTGCCATACATTCCGTCACCCAACGTAAGCGCAAGTCAGTACTCCACCTCGGCGTTTGCCCAGACTGTTGTCGACAACAAGGGTTCAGTTCGCATCGATTGGAACAGCCGATTTGGCCAGATCTCGGGCTATTACTTCATCGACGACTATAACCTCGACAATCCTTATCCTGGCTCGGTCGCCGGGGCTAGCATACCCGGCTTCGATGCTCTGTATATCGGGCGCGCGCAGCTGCTCTCCCTGAGCGATAACAAGCTGATCGGCTCGAATACCGTCAACGAGTTTCACTTCGGCTATCTGCGCAATGCCAATATCATCGGCCAACCCAAGGGCGGCCTGGGAGTGAGTCTGACCTCGCAGGGTTTCGTCACCGGTGCCGGCACGCCGGGAATCTATGTGCAGGCGCCGCAGTTTGAGGGCGTCGAGAACATCACTTTTCCCACCTTCGTCATGGGCGTTCCGATCACCAACGGAAGGCAGATTAACAACACGTACTATTTCAGCGACGGCTTATCCAAAGTAATTGGCGCGCACACGCTGAAGTTCGGCGCACAGTACCACGCCGACGAAGTCAACGAGCATCCGAACGCCACCTTCAACGGGACCTTCAATATCGACGGAACAGAAACCGGAGACTCCTACGCCGACTTCCTCATCGGCGTCCCAAGCAACTTCACCCAGTCCTCCGGTCAGCCCTTCTATCTGCGCAACCGCTACTTTGGCGCCTATGGACAGGACAGCTGGCGCGCGCGAAGCGACCTCACCATCAACGCCGGACTGCGCTGGGACATGATCATGCCCTTTTGGGAGAAGTACAACCAGATCCAGACCTGGGTCGCCGGAGCTGAATCCACGCTCTATTCGGGAGCACTCCCGGGGCTGCTGGTCGCCGGCGACCCGGGAATTCCAAAGACGCTCGCGCCGACGAGCTACAAGAACTTCGCTCCAAGAATCGGCTTGGCGTACTCGCCCCACTTCGATCATGGATTCCTGAGGGCCATCTTCGGAGGCGGCGGCAAGAGCAGCATTCGCGCCAGCTACGGCATCTTCTACACAGAGTTCCCCGGCTTGCTCGCCGGCATCATGTACTCCGTTCCGCCCTTCGGATACAACTACCTCAGCCCGGCGCCGCCGCTAATGGCAACGCCGTTCATTACCGCCGCAACCGGCGTCAACAACGGCCAGCGCTTCCCGTTTCCCTTCCCGCCGCACGGTGTCTCCGCCTCTCACCCGGACACCTCGGTCAACTGGGCCAACTTTGCCCCGTTGTCGGCCGACCCATTCTTTTACTACCGCAATCGCGTGCCATATATCAACAACTACATGTTCTCGATCCAGCGGCAGATCACCCCAGGCATATTGCTGACCGTGAGCTATGTGGGCAACCAGGGACATCATGTTCTCGCCGTCGCTTCGGTGAACCTTGGCGACCCCGCTCTATGCCTCAGCCTACCCGGTTGCGGCCCCTTCGGCGAAGACTCGACCTACACCAACGCCACCGGAAAAAACATCTATGGGACCCGCACCGGACAGAGCAGCATCGGGCCACTCGTCGGGACAAGCCCAAACTACGGTGAAAACACCTCCGACAGCTCCGTCGCCAACTCCAACTACAACGCGCTCGAATCGACAGTTCGATATCAGCGCGGAGGCTCTCAGCTCTTACTCAGCTACACCTACGCGAAATCCATCGATCAGGGATCCAACATTGGCGAGCAGCTCAATCCGATCAACCCGAGACAGAGTCGCGCAATTTCCGCATGGGACCAGAAGCAGACTTTTGTCGCCAGCTACACCTGGGCGATTCCTGTCGAAAAGGTATTTCGCAAGTCCAACCGCCTGACCCCCAATCGCCTGGTCGACGACTGGACCCTATCCGGAACCACACGTTTTGCAAGTGGGTTCCCAGTGACCCTCTACGACAATTCCGACAACTCGCTGCTCGGCACCCTCGGCAACGGCGTCAACAACTACCTACTCGATACCCCGCAATACCTTCCCGGCCCACTCCAGATCAACACCAACGGACGCAACCGCAAACCAGCCTTCAACACCGCTTTATTTCCGGAAGAGGACCTCGGCCAACTCGGCAACGCCAAGCGCCGCATCTTTTTCGGACCGGGCATCAACAACTTCGACCTGACGCTCCAAAAGAATGTGCGGCTGGTTGAATCGAAATCCCTCGACTTCCGCGTCGAGGCATTCAACGCCTTCAACCACGCCCAGTTTTACGGCCCCGCATCGGTCGACGGCCAGGTCGAAGACCCCAACTTCGGCCAGATCGTCAGCGCCGCCGCCCCTCGCCTGCTACAGCTCGTCGCCAAATTTAATTTCTAGCTGCCCGCGGACCAGCCCCAAAAACTACCTTGAAGAGGCCGCCGCCCGCTGCTCTACGGACTGACGTGAATGAGCCGGCAGGAAACCCACCAGCTCCGGAAAAAACGGCCGAATGGCGGTGGAATACTCCTCCGCCCTGCCCACAAACTCATTGAATCGACCTTGAAACTCGGCCGGGCAGGCATGGACCTCCTGCATCCGGTTTACCTTTTCCAGCAGCTCTGCGAGCATTGCGCTGCCCGACACCTCGCGCGCAAGCTTCGCACGCAAGGCCGCAAAAACCGCATCGGGGCATGAAGGAACAGATCTCTCCTCGGGGAAGTTGATATTGGTGCTCATGTTCTGACTCCTATGGCCATTCGATGACTTGCCGGCTATTGACCATTCAAAAAATAGTGACCTGAACGGGCAAATCGTTACCGTGAATTTCCCATAAATCGTTTCAGCGAATTTCGTATAAATCGTTTCAGTGAATTTCGTATAAATCGTCACAGTAAATTTCCCATGAATAAGGGCGTTCCATCGGTCCCCCAATCACCCAGAAAAAATTTTGACTGCCGGCCAGGAAACTGGTATTACTTTATCCAGAAAGTAAGGACTAACATGGAATCCGCCCTCACCGTAAAAGGCCAGGCAACCATCCCCAAGGCCATCCGCGAACACCTCGGCGTAGGGCCCGGCGACCGGCTTAAGTTCTTCGTGCATCCTGACGGAACCGTCGTCATCCTGCCCAGGATTCCCACCTCAGCCTTGAAAGGAATCATCTCCTCTCGCAGGCGGCAGGCGCCGTCCATCGAAGAGATGCATGAGGCCATCGTAGCCGGCGCGACCGCCGGCATCCGCCGCGCCAAACGGCCATAACCACTCCCCCCACTCTGCCCTGATGACCGGATCAGAGCATTTCCCGTATAGGTGTAGTCCAAAGCGCAAGTGGCGGCGTGGCTTTTCCGTCAAATCCGGGGCCCCAAGCGACAGGTCTTCGTCGCTGGGGTGGAAGAAAAGCCACACTTCACGGAGATTCGATGGCACACAGTAATACGGGAAATGCTCTAGACACCAACGTCCTCGTCCGCTACTTCGCCCAGGACGACCCCATTCAATCCCGCAAGGCCACCGAGATCATAGAGCGTCGCCTCACAGAGCGAGACCCAGGCTTCATCAGCCTCGTCACCATGGTCGAAACCGTTTGGGTCCTGGGCGGCGTCTACGCCCTCTCCGACCAGGAAATCGTAACCGTCGTCGAGCAAATGCTCCAGGCCGACACGCTCGTCATCCAAAACGAACAGGAAGTCTTCACCGCCGCCATGGCGCTGAAAACCGGACGAGGCTCTTTCGCCGACGCCCTCATCGGCGCCCTCGGCAAGTGGGCGGGATGCATCTCCACTCTCACCTTCGATAAGAAGGCAAGCCAACTCGGCGGATTTGAGCTTCTGTAAACTGGCCGCCCCAACCAACCCAATAGATATGTCATCCCGATCGAGGCCGAGAAATCTGCGGTCTCCCTTTCAAACCCCACCAATCCGAGGGCCCCAGGCTCGCGAACCGGGGTCCCCAGCGACGAGTCTTCGTCGCTGGGGTGGAGAAGCTAACCTGGGGCCAGCGAGAGCGTCCTAACGCCGAGGTGCCCCATTCAAGCCCTCCGTTGGCTCGAGTGGGATGGGGAAGAACGACCCACAACTAACTCCCTCCCGAACGCCAAGCCGGTGGAAGCGCGGGCCTCAGCCCCACGAATCAGGCCCAAACCCTCCGTCTCTGTTCGCGGCAAGACGGGATATCATGGTGTGTCCATTGCTGACCTGGAATGGATTCCGCGTGCCATGCCCCAGATATTCATCAGTTATAGCCATAAGGACCCGGACGTAATCGCTCTTTTGAGAGAGCAGTTGCAGGTCATCGCAACCGAAGGCTACATCGACTTTTGGGATGACACGCGCATCATGGCCGGCGACGATTGGCTTCCTCAGATAGAGCGAGCGATAGAAAGTGCCGAGATTGCCATCCTCTTGATATCGGCGAACTTTCTGAATTCAAAGTTTATCCGGGTCAGCGAGATACCTCCTCTTCTAGAGAGACGTGCTCGCGAAGGTCTGCGAATCATACCGATCGTCGTTGACTACTGCCCATGGACGACGGTGGGCTGGCTGAGTAAGATCCAGGCCATCACCGACATTGGTGATCCGATCACCGGCACCATTACCCGAAAGCGCTACTTCGCCAAGCTGGCCTCAGAACTGGCCAGTCCCCGCAGCCCGTCGCCGCCCCACGGATCTTCATCTGCGTCCGCTCCGCGAGCGCTCATGGCCGTACCGCCTTACAGCCAGGGACACGAATTCGTCGGCCGCAAGATCGAACTGGAGTTGATCAACGAATGGGCTCGCTCCGCCAAGCCGGCATTGCTGTTCGAGGCAATCGGCGGCATGGGCAAAAGCATGCTCACCTGGCAATGGGTGAAGCATCATGCAACCAACGTGCGCCAGGATTGGGCCGGAATGTTCTGGTATAGCTTCTACGAGGCGGGCGCGGATATGAACCACTTCTGCGGGCATGCAATGGCCTATGTCACTGGCGAGGAGCCAGAAAAATTTCTTGGACAAAAAGCCTCAGCGTTAAGCGATGGATTGCTCCGCGCGCTTCAGAAGTCACCGTGGCTCTTCGTGCTCGACGGAGCCGAGCGTCTGTTGATCGAATATCACCGCTACGATGCGGCCCAGCGTCCCGACGATCAGGTTGGCCAATCGAATCGCTGTATCGTGCCTTCGGATGAGGGCCTGTTGCAGAAGCTCTGCAGCGAGCACCAGTCCAAGGTGCTGATCTCCTCCCGCATGATGCCCAGTGCGTGTCTCAACTCTGGGGGAAGTCCCCTACCAGGCGTTCAACACGTGAACTTGAAAGGGCTCGATCCGGCAGATGCGGAAGCAATGCTTCGCGCCGCCGGCATTCGCGGAGATTCCGCGCGGATGAGGAGTTTCCTGCAAACTCAGTTCGCCTGTCACCCTCTCGTGCTAGGTGTCGTGGCGGGTCTGGTGAGGGACCATTTCGAGGCGCCCGGAGACTTCGACCATTGGTCCCGCCGAACCCAACTCAATCTGGCGACGATGGACTTGAAGTCGCGGCATTCCCATGTTCTGGAGTTGGCCTTTCAACATCTGACTCCAAAAGCGCGGGCGCTGATGGCCAGAATCGCCGTCGTGCCGGATGCGGTGAGTTGGGACGAGATGCTCGCGCTGAATCCATGCTTGCCCGATCGGCCCAAGACTGTTGAGGCACCTGGCTCGCCGTCATCGGATCGATTCCTCTCTTATTTGCGGGAAGGGCTCAATGAGAGCTCAAGCGACGAGCGTGCCAGACGGGAGGAACGAATCCAGGCCCAGACAGCGGCACTACAATCGCGACGGCAAGCCTACGAGGCTTATCAGGACGAATTGAAAACATGGGAGCATTCCGCCGAGGTCCAGGCGGCGCCGGAGAGACTCAAGCAGCTGTGCAGAGACTTGCGCTCGCGCGGACTATTGCAATGGGAGCAAGGCAGCGCTCGCTTCGATCTTCATCCGGTAGTGCGCGGGTTCGCAGTCCGATGGGTCTCTAAGGATGAACGCAATCAGGCCGGCGAGAAAGTAGTCGACCTCTTTAGCTCCCAAGAGAAACCATCGTACGACAGCGTTAGGAGCCTCAGCCAGCTCCGCCAGACGCTCAACACCATTCGTGTGCTGCTGCAGATCGAGAGCCTCGACCGAGCGTACAAGATCCTCGCCAACAATGACTTAGGGGACTGTCTCAGCTACCAGCTGGAGCAATATCAGGAACACCTCGCCCTCCTCAAGCCATTTTTCCGGCGAGGCTGGGACCAGCCAGCGGAGGGATTGAAACCGGACGCAATTGGGTACCTGGCAGATGCCGCTTCAAAAGCACTCTATTACAGCGGGTGGGACGCGGAGGCGCTCGCCGCAGCAACACTGGCACTGGACACCGCAATCCGATCTGACGCCGACCTATCTTTTTCGCTTCCAGGGTACTTTGCAGCTCTATTGCATCTCAATCGGTATAGAGAGGCAGAGGTAACGTTGAGCCTAATGTTAGAGATTGATGAAATCTCGGGTGTAAATCAAACAGTGGGCCCTTGATGCCGAGGCGGTCTACGCTGTCAAGGTCGGCGACTTTGCCCGAGCTGAGCAAGCTCTCAGGGAGTGGGAAGAAGCAAGGCCCGTCACAGGTCCGGGAGCTGGCGACAGATCGTCGTTTGTTATCAGAAGCTGCGAACTGCGTGTGTACCAAGGCACCCCCGGCGAAACGGCATGGCTGGACGCTGAGGCGATCATATACGGCACGAATCAACGGAACGATCGCAGATGGTTCCGTGGGCTCTGGGGAGATTGGCTATTTAGCCAGAAGCGATGGCCGGAAGCGCAAGAGAAGTTTGCCGAAGCCGTAGGCATGGCCCGGGAGGTAGGTCTCTTCGAAAGAAGGTATGAGTCGCGCCTCGCTGTGTGCTATGCGCGATTGGGCAACCCGGAACCTGCCCGGCAACTGCTCGCCCGCTCGAAGGCCAACATAGATCAACTCGGTGATCTGGACACTCGCAGAGTTGCACGTCTCCCTGGGCGAGATGGACTCCGCACGGGACCATGCACTGCGAGCATATACGCGAGCCTGGGGCGAAGGCGTCCCTTACGCGAACTACCCAGACCTATTGGATTGCCGCCGCGTTCTCGCAGAAATTGGGGAGCCTGAACCGATTCTTCCGCCCTTTGACCCAAGCCAGGCACGTCCCGTGAAGTTCGAACCAGAGCTGCGCGCCTATATCGATCGCCTCAAGCAAGAGAAGGCGGCGGAAGAAGAAGCCACGAAAGCCGCCGGCGATGCCTCGTGAAGAAACCGGCCAACTCCGAAAAAGATGTCAAGCCCCCAAACTCGCCAAAATCCCCCTAACCCACTCATTCCAAACGGAATATATAATTTTCAAAAGCTGGCGTAGTGAACATACCCAACTTGATATACTGGAATAGAGATCAAAGAAAAAGGCGGCGAAAGCCGCCTTTTCTCATTAGTCCCGGAATCTCCAGATCCAGAGCGCAGCAACAATCCCTATCTCATTCAAACGAGGGATTTTGCAAGACGCCCCACACAGAATCAAGATTTTAGCCCGGATTCAGCGACGCAAGTCGCTGAAAACAAAGATAAAGGCAGGAAATCCTAGGGGGAGGGCGGTGACACTTCCCGCAAACGTTAAGGCTGCCCCTGCCCCGGCCGGATGAACTTGTCCGCCCACTGGATGAAGTACTTCATATTCGGAGCGTCGGTGTGGCCTCCGTCATGCTGCCGCCACGCCAGCTGCCCATCGAGCAGCCCCAGGTTCATCGGAGGCATCTTCGCCGTGTGGTAATCGCCTCCCAGGTCGAACCCCGGTCCGCTCAGCCCTTTTGCCCCAAGCAGCAAAAAGACGCGGTTCGCATCGACCGTCGCCATCCAGCTCCCTTGGTGGTCGAGCCAATGCGCGTCACCCTTTTCCGGAACCCCGTAGCTGATAAACGTCAGCCGCGGCGCGCATAGCGCAATCAGCTCATTCGAATCGACCGGAATTTGGCCTGGATTCCCGCTCCCAAACGTAGCTTCCGACGCGCCATACTTCAGGAAGTTCCCCGCCATCCAGTAGTATTCGCCGCCAGTCAGGCTCTCGACCGCCTCGCCATAGTTGCGCCGCAGCAGAGTCGCGCCGCCCTTGCCCGACGAACCCACCAGCACCATCGCAAACCGCTGGTCAAAGGCCATCGTCACCAGCGCCGCTTTCCCATACCGCGAGACGCCCTCGATCCCGACGTGCTTCGCGTCCACCGCCGGATCGGTCTCCAGATAGTCGAGCCCGCGCCCCGCGCCCCACGCCCAAGCCCGCAGCGCCCCCCAGTCGTCCGGCTTGCGCGGCCCGCCATGGTTCACCAGCCCGATAATCCCCTGCCTCAGCCCCTCCCCATTGTCAGCCTGCACACTCGCCGGATCGAACAGCACAAATCCCCATCCATCGGCGATAAGCTGCCACGTATTCGGCGGCCCTCCATCCGCATTCAGCTCCGGAAACTGAAACGGAGTCGCCTTCACCGGCTGCCAAGCCGGATGATCGGCAAAGACCTCCTTCAGCGACGGATCCTGCTGAACTAACAGCGCCTTCCACGCAGTGTTAATGCGGTCGAACTCCTCAGCCGTCGGCTCGTGCGGCGCCGGAAACCCAGCCCTTCCAAACATCATCAGCACCGGAACAGGCCCCTTCGCCCGCGCCGGAACCACCAGCGTCATGTGGATCTTCACCTTGATCGCCGGGTCAGACGAGTTGTCGACCTCGCCGACGATGTCCTTGGCGATCACCGGATTCCCAAACCCGATCATCTCGTGATCGACCGCCGTCACCGTCCACGTCACCTTCGGCACATTGGCCGGCACCCGCCCATACACGTTCTCTTCATACATCTCGGCGATCTGCGGCCGCCGCTCGTCCCACCACATCTTGGCCGTCGTCACCTTCGTGCCGTTGTTCAACGTGAGCGGATCGGGCAAATTCGGATACGGATTCGCCTTCGACTCGTCATAATTGGCATGGTTCGGAGCCTTCTCATCCCCGCTCGGCCCCGGCCGCAGCGCCTTGATGCCCAGCTGGTCCATCATGTTTTGGTGGTCTTCGTCAGCCGTGACCGCAGGCGTCGGCTGTTGCGCGAACGTAGTGAGAGAAGCGGCAAATGAACACGTCAGGCACAGCGCAAAGACCGAAGACTTGAAGGTAAGCGACACGCGAATTCTCCCCGATAGGCTCTGAATGATATGCTTGCTCTCGCCAAGCAAAGCGATTTACTTCAGCGACATGGTACTCCTCCAATGACGAGGCGCGCATCCCCGTCCGAAACTTTATTTGCACTCCGAACTGATTTCTCGCTCCTCCTCACCCTCGCCTCATTCGGATATGCATTCACCGCGCCTCAGGCGAACGCGCAGCCCCCAGCTAAATCCCAGCCCGCGAACCAGCTCTGGATCTCCACCTGGGGAACCTCCCAGCAGATTCCCGAACCTCAGAACGCGCTCCCGCCCGACGATCTGCGCGACGCAACCGTCCGCCAGATCGTCCATCTCTCCGTCGGAGGAGCCCAACTCCGCGTCCATCTCTCCAACGTCTTCGGCACCGACGCCCTGCACATCACTTCGGCGCACATCGCGCGCCCGCTCGCGACCGACTCGTCCGCGATCGACCCCGCCACCGACAAGCCCCTCACCTTCGCGGGAAGCACCTCCGTCACCATCCCGACCGGCGCCGAGGTCGTCTCCGACCCCATCGACTTTCCCGCCGCCCCGCTCTCCAATCTCGCCGTGACCTTCCATCTCGACACCCCGCCCGCCCAGGAAACCGGCCATCCCGGCTCCCGCGCAACCACGTATTACGTCCACGGAGATTTCGTCGCCGCGCCCACTCTCACTGACGCCAGGCACGTCGACCACTGGTATCAGCTCTCCGCCGTCGACGTCCTAGCCGCGCCCGGAGCCGGCACCATCATCGCCCTCGGCGACTCCATCACCGATGGCCACGGAGCCACCACCAATGGCAACGACCGCTGGACCGACGTCCTCGCCGCGCGCCTCCAGGCCACTCCTGCCACAAGCAACGTCGCGGTCTCCAATCAGGGTATCGGCGGCAACCACCTGCTCATCGATGGCCTCGGCCCCAACGCGCTCTCCCGCTTCGATCGCGACGTCATCGCCCCGGCCGGCGTGCGCTGGCTCATCGTCTTTGAAGGAGTCAACGACCTCGGCGGCCTCGCGGTCAATGGCGAAGTTCCGCCCGCCCAGCACGCGGCGCTCGTCGAGCAAATCCTCACCGCCTACCAGCAGATGGTCGTGCGCGGTCACACGCAGGGCCTGCGCGTGATCGGCGCAACCATAACTCCCTACGTCGGCTCCGGCTACTACCACCCCGCTCCGCTCAGCGAAACCGACCGCCAGGCCGTCAATCAATGGATTCGCACCCCAGGCCACTTCGATGTCGTCCTCGACTTCGACAAGGTCACCGGTGATCCCCAGCACGCCGACCAACTCCTACCCGCTTACGACAGCGGAGACCACCTCCATCCCTCGCCCGCCGGATACAAGGCCATGGCCGACTCCATCCCCCTGTCCGTCTTCACCCCGTAAACATGAGCTGCCAAAATCGGCACCAATATCTGAGCCGCTTGTTTCGCGCCGGATGTGAGACGACTACTACCCGCGCGGTGCCGAAAGGTAGTTAGACTGGGAGCACCAGTTACGGGCCTCGTCTCAGTCGCGTGCCCGGCTGCCAATAACAGATGCTTTCCCTAATCCTAACCTCGTATCTTCTGGCGGCGCTCACAGTCTGGATCCATGCTGCGGGTATCGCGGTACTGCTGCGGCGTTGGATTAGGTTGGGCGCCGAGCCGCCGACCGCCTTCTGGGCTATCATCCGGATGCTATTGCACATGATCTGGTGGCTGATCCTGCTCCATATGGCAGAAATTTCGCTTTGGGCGTTCTTTTATCTTTGGCGTGGATGCCTCCCCAATGCCGAAGCGGCTTTCTACTTTTCCGGGGTCACGTACACAACGATTGGCTACGGAGATCTGGTGCTTGCAAAGCCATGGCGACTCCTCGCACCGCTTGAGGGACTAGTGGGCGTCCTCATGTGTGGCTTGTCCATGGGCTATTTCTTCGTTGTCGTCAACCGCATTCATCAACGGCAACCAGACAGAATCACTGGCGCTGCCGCCACAGAAGAGAAATGATTTTTCGTGTTCGAGTCTCTTATTTCTCTCTCGCACAAAGCCAGATGACGAAGCTAGTCGGCCCGCTTGCTGGTCGCTCGTAGGGGCTTCGGCTTGCTCTTGCCTTTGACGTTGAGGAGATTGAGCGCCACCGCCGCGCGGATGAGGTCCTTCAAAGCCGCCTCATCGATCTTTTCGCCTTCGTGGACGTCGATGGCGCGCCTGACATTTCCGTCGAGGCTAGAGACCTGAAGGATCCCCCAACGAAGCTCCCTTGGCAAAGGTCATCTTGCCGCTCTTGTACGTCTCTCCCGTGCAGACGATGCCGGCGTGGGAGAAGACCGGAGTCCCCATAAACTTCCACTCTTCGACGATCTCAGGGTCTGCCTCGTGCACGATGCCGCGCACTCTCGCGAGCATCTTCCCGCGCCAGTCGCCAAGTTGCTTGATCCTCTCGTCGATCAAGATAGAGGCGGACGCAAAGGCAGACTCCGCCGGGATAGGCTTTTTCATGGACAGCTCCAACTCTCGCAGCTATTTTCGCTGCGCTCGGCGTAACCTGCAAACTCCGCAAGCGGCATGGCTGTGGGATTGGAGGAGACGGCTTCAAATTTCTTCGTCTTCGCCGCGTTGGGAAGACGCCTGTCGCCTAAGATCCGCCCCAAGCATTCGCGCGCCGTGTCGATTTCTTCCTGCGTGTAGCTTTCTCTTCCGAGCATTCCTCTGTGTCCCTCTGTTCATGGTCCTACGGCAGCATATGTTGCAGGCCCATTTTTCGAAGGAATGACAACGCCGATGATACGACTCGAAGGTCGCAGCACCCACGATGCCACCATAAAACCAGTGATGATCAGAGGGGCGAGAACGTGAAAGCCGTAAGCCCCATAACCTCCCACTGCTGCGCAGGAAGCGGCCGCGCCCGTCAGATCAAAGAAGATGCCCGCGTACGCCCATTCCTTGAGGCGCGGAAAACGCGGCGCGAGAATGGCAAGCGCTCCAAGCACCTTCCAAAATCCCAGGATGGCGAAGAAGTACAGTGGGTAGCCCAGGACGGGCACGATGCCGTGGGGGTTGACCTTATATTGCCAAATCTGCGCGATGCCCCCGCCTCCGATAAAGAACGCGACGAGTCCGGTCGTGGTCCAATAAGCGATGTTTCTTGCCTTCGTGGTCATTCCAACCCTCCAACGACGCGCTCGAGAGCGTCGAAGAACTTCTGCCAGCCGTACTTTGCGCCTTGATAATTTGCCTGCTGATGGGGACCGAAGCCAGACTGCTCCATACGAACCTGGGTGCCACCCTCCGCCGGCGTCAGCGTCCACTGCACCACCCATTGAAGCCCCGATTCGCCTCCGCCAACGCCCCAGTTATAGGACAGCCGTTGCAGTGGTTCGACAACCAGCACCTCGCAGTCGGCGATCCCATTCCAGCCCCGCCTGGGCTCGGTCTGGAATTGGAACCTCCGTCCGACCTCCGGCTCGAAGTCGTTGTTCATCATCCACTGCGCGAGCAGCGTGCTCTCGGTGAGCGCGCGCCATAGCTTCTCTGGAGGGTGTGCGAATACCCTCTCGACTACGAGGGTGCGAGTACTCTCTGGGGTACGAGCACTCTCTGCTGGATCGGTTACGGGACTCATGAGGTCTTTAATCCATCCTTTCCAAAAGGGATTCAAGACGATCAAACCGCTCACGCCAGAATGCGCCATAGAGATTGAGCCAGTCCACCATCGGCGCCAGCGCATCGGGCCGTGCGCGATAGTGAGTTTCGCGTCCCTCGCGGCGATGGCGCACCAGCTTCGCCCGCTTCAGCACGGTGAGATGCTTCGAGACAGCGGGCTGGGACACGCCCGCGTAGCGAGTCAATGCGTGGACGGTCTGTTCTCCCTGCCGGGTCAACTCCTCGAAGAGGGCCCTGCGCGTCGGATCGGCGAGGGCCCTGAAAACATGGTTCGCTGCGGCTTGCATGTAGAGCCTTCCTCTGTGTGGGTGTTACCAATCCAGGTGAGTTATTTGAATGAGGTTTCCGCACGTGTCGTCAAATATCGCGATGGTGGATCCCGTAGTCTTGGTTGGCTCCTTGGTGAAGGTCACGCCGAGTTGCTTCAGCCGTTCGTACTCTTTTTGGACGTCGGCGACGAAGAAATTGGCCGCGGCTATCCCTTGCCGAAAAACTTCCTGTTGATACCCCTTCGCGGCCTGATTCCAGCCGTTGTTGGGCTCTAGAACCAGCTGCACGCCTTCTGGTTCTTCGGGGGAGACCACGGTGAGCCATTTGAATTTGCCCGCCGGAAATTCAAATTTCTTTTGAAAGCCCAGAACGTCGGTATAGAACTTCAGGGCCTTGTCTTGGTCGTCCACGAAAACGCTCGTTAGCTTGATTTGCATGGCTTATCCTCTCTTCTCCTCGTAGTGAGGCTTTTGAATTGCTCGTGATCGATTGCGCTGCGGGCGGCCCACGCCCTCGAGGATCGACGATGGGTCGGATCGGCAAGAGCATCGAGCACGTGATTGGAATTCGTCGGCATCACATGTGAACCATAACCAAATGGTTATGGTTTGTCAAGAGAGATGTACCACATTCTCCAATTGCGGCCTTGCACGATATCGGCTCCTTGATTGCGCAGGAGGCAGAGACCTGCCGGAGATTCTAGGCTTGGGGGCGGAAAGCGGTGAATCGCGCGCGCAAATCTTCCGGACAGCGACGGATACGAATGAGAGTCAGTGCCGTCCACAGACATTCTGGCTCGCCACCAGGTCGGAGGCAAAAAGCACGCTCAACGTCAACAGAGAGTGCCTCGGTAATGAGATTCAAGGGCGGAGTTACCAGACTCAGCGACTCCTCCACGGCACGGTAGTTCGCTGAAAATGTTGTAGTTCTCTCCCAAATCAGGCATCCGGAAGCTTCTCTTCCACAGTATTCGGCGGTTCTTCTTTGGCGGCGGCGGTCTTGGGCGTCCAGGCTTTTCGTTTGATTGGCTGCTGGTCTGTTGGCGTCGCCGATGCTTTCCCGATAATGGGCTTGGATTCGTAGGGCGCGGCTTTGAGCTGCCATCTCTTGCGTTCTGCCATAGGGCCGCTTGGTTCGGCGTCGTTCCACCCGGCATCATTTGGTATAGCGACATCCATCACTGTCGCGATAGGCTCGACTTCTCGATCTATCGCTATCGCCTCAGAACTTGCAGGGGCTTGCTGCTCGGGCAGACTAACGAGAGATATCGGCGCGGTTCTCCCGAGCTTCTTTTCCACGCTTTCAAGCAGTAGCTCCGCCACATCTTTCACCACAATGGCGTCGGCTTCGCTTCTGCCGCCAGTGCTGTCCAGCATGCTCTTGCAGAAAGGGCAGCCGACGGCGAGGACTTTGTTTTCCCCCCTCGTGAGCGCCTGCTGCGCCTCACGATAGCGATTGTCTGAAATCTTCTGTGTCCCCGGCTCTTCTTCCTTCCAGAACTGCGCTCCGCCCGCTCCGCAACAGAATGAGTTCTCGCGATTGCGGCCAAGTTCAACCCGGTCGTTGCTGAGGATGTTGAGCAGGTTGCGTGGCGCTTCGTAAACACCGTTGTGGCGGCCAAGATAGCAGGGGTCGTGATAGGCGACGGTGGCGGGGGCCGCGTCGGCACGAAGCTTGCCTCGCGTGACCAAAGTCTCGAGATATTCAGTGTGGTGTACCACCTTGAAATCGCCACCGAGCTGCTGGTATTCCTTGCCTATGGCGTTCATGCAGTGCGGACAGGTGGCGACGATCAGCTTCGGGTTTACATCGTTGAGCGTGGACACATTCTGGCCGGCGAGCTGCTGATACAAGAGCTCGTTTCCGGCGCGCCGCGCACTGTCGCCAGTACAGCATTCCTTCTTGCCGAGAACGGCAAAATTCACTCCTGCATGATCGAGCAATTGGACAAACGCCCGGGCTGTCTTTTGCGATTGAGGATCGTAGCTCGCAGCGCATCCAACCCAGTAAAGAACATCGGGATGCGGATTCTCTTCAATCGTCTTCACCTTGAGTCCTTCGGCCCAATCCATGCGCTTGTCGTGATTGATACCCCATGGATTCTTCGTCCGCTCCATGCCGCGGAATGCGGTCTGTAGCTGCGCGGGGAATTCTCCTTGCATCATCACTTGGTTGCGGCGAATGTCGATGATGTCGAGCATGGGCTCATCCTGCACCGGACAGACCTCCATGCACGCGCCGCAGGTGGTGCAGGCCCATGTTGCTTCCGCTGACAAGGCGAAGGTGAGCAGCGGGCGCGGACTTGGCTCTCCCGCTTCGAAGCCTGGCTGACGGGTGGTGAGCCAGTTCAATTCCATGCGCTTATTAATCTCAAGGGCCGAGGGGCTGAGCGCTTTGCCAGTTGCGGTCGCCGGACAAACATCCTGGCAGCGATTGCACTGGATGCAGGCGTAGGCATCCAGCAGGCGCGGCCAGGCCAGGTCCTCCAGCTTATTTGCTCCTGCCTTCAGGTTTTCGGATTCGAGATCCAGGTCTTCCGCGGGCAAGACCCCAGAGGAAGCTCCGCGCGCGACCAGGTATTTTGCCGGGGCAGCGAAAATATGAATGTGCTTGGAAAAAGGAAAATACATCAGGAACGCCAGCACGCTGCCGAGCGCGCCCCAGAACCCGAAGATGCGCCACGCTTCGGCGTTACCAGGTGTGAAAGCGTGCGACAGCAGTGTTGCGAAGGGTTGAAAGCGGTCCGGACCTTCCGCCGCTATTTTCGCGCCTGCGCCCAACGCGCGGGTGCCTACGTGGAAGAGAATGAAGGTCGAGACGATGAGCGAGTCGATGGAAATGCGACTGTGCTGTATGTCCTGGTGCAGCAGAGTTCGCTGATTGAAGGCGAAGTCGCGCCGGCTCGGCAAGACAAAGCGGCGAACCACCAGCGCCACCACTCCGATAAGTACAAGCGCGCTCAGCAGATCGGCTAGCAGGTTGTAAACGAGGCCCGGGACGTTGATCGATCGAATGGTGAAGGGAACGAATCCCTCTACTCCATCAACCAGATTTACCAGGATGTAGAAGACGAACCCGTAGAAGATGAAGGCGTGAAAATAGCTGATCACCGGACGTCGCCGGAAGGTGCGGTTCTGAGTCAGCGTTGTAACCAGCGCATACCACAGCCTTCGTGGAAGATCATCGAATCGCGAATCGGAGTCATGGCTGCCCGCGCGAATGCGACGATATACGCGATAGAAGCCGCGCAACCCAATTGTCACAGTGACTGCGGCAAACAACAGGAAAGCGACTTTGTGCGCGAACGGCAGCATGTTTTTGTGCGAGCTACTTGCGCAACTCGGCGATCATTGCCGGAATGATTTGATGGACGTCGCCGACAATGCCATAATCCGCAATCTTGAAGATGGGCGCGTTGGCATCTTTATTGATGGCCACGATGAACTTGCTCTTGTTCATTCCGGAGAGATGCTGCACCGCTCCCGAAATGCCGATAGCAATATAGGCCTTGGGCTGCACCGTCTTGCCGGTCTGCCCCACCTGTTCCGAGTAAGGGCGCCATCCCGCATCTACGATGGCGCGCGTCGCGCCCACGGCCGCACCGAGCTGGTCCGCCAGCGCCTCGACGAGTTGCTTGAACCCTTCAGGGCTCTCCACGCCGCGACCGCCGGAGACGACCAGGTCAGCATCAGCGAGGGAGACTGCGTTCGCTCTTCTCGGCGGTCTTGCCAGTAACGGTCAAGCGCGGCTGTAGGCAGTATCGAGCTTCCGCATCATACTGCTCTGCAGCGTTACCTAATGCCTGGGCTGGAGCAAACGCACCCGGCTTCACCGTGACCACAGTGACCGGGCTTTCGGCCTCGACCGTCTCTGTCACGCGAGCAAGAAATGTGTAGTGCGCGGCGACAAGCACACCATTGCGGTCTGCTAGGCTGATCGCATCTTCGATCAAACCCGCGTCCAGCTTGACCGCGACGCGGGGGCTGTACTCGCGCCCACTGCGACTGCCTCCGATGAGAACCATGTCGGCCTCGCCCTGCTGGGCAATCTGGGCAACCGCGCTGGCCCAGACCTCCGGATCGTATTGCGCCAGTTCGGGCTTGTCCGACCACCAGCACCTGGTCCGCGAAGAGAGCCGACTGCTCCGCAACAGAACCAACGCCGCTGCCCAGAACGAGCAGAGTGATCGGCCCCTCACGACCGATGCCGCGAGCTGCTGTGACCATTTCGAGGGTGCTCTTGCTCATCTTGCCGCTCGAGTGTTCGACGACGACTAAGATCATGCAATCACTCCGGCATCGTTGCGTAAGAGATCGACCAGTCGAGCGGCGGCGGCACTCGCATCCTTACCATCAAAGATATTTCTGCGACGCTCCTTCACCTGTACCTCGACGCCGGCGACCCTCAGCTTCGCGCTTACGCCGAAGTCGACCAGCGGCACTCGGCGCAGCTCCTTCTTTTTCGCCTTCATGATATTGGGCAGAGTCGGATAGCGCGGTTCATTCAGCCCTTGTTGGGTCGTCACGACCGCCGGCAGCGGTACGGCAAAGGATTCACTGCCGCCATCCACGTCATGCTTTCCGGTGAGCACTCCATCCTGCAGGGCGAGCGCACTGGTCCACGTTGCCTGCGGCCATTCGAGCCGCTCGGCGGTTGCCGCACCGAGCGCTTGACTGTCCCAGTCCGCCTGCTGACCGCCGCAGAGGATCAGGTCGATCTTTTCGCTTCGAGCTACTTGCGCGACCACGCTGCTGACAGCAATTACGTCAAGAGGTTCGTCGGTCTCAATCAGGATAGCGCGATCGGCTCCTATCGCCAGGGCGGAGCGCAGAGCCTCTTCGACGCGAGCGGGGCCGATCGCGAGAGCAATGACCTCCGCCTCCATCGCCCCTGCTTCCCGCAGACGCAACGCTTCTTCGACACCATATTCATCCATGGTGTCCAACACCAGTTTGCGGCCATCCAGCGAGACACTTCCATCCTGGATACTCACGCTCTCTTCCGCATCCAGAACCTGGCGGATAACTGTCAATATTCGCATTCCATCGCTCTCCACCGAGCTACAGTCGATAGCGCCCTGCCTCGACCAGCACAGCCGAAATCTCACGCCCCAAAGCTATCGTGTTGACAGGCTCGTGTTTGGAGAGCCGCCGGAAGATGGTCATCTGCGTCCGCAAGATGTCGCCCTCTGCGACAGCAGCCAGAACGCGCTCAGCGGAGCTCTCGATGATGCGGAAGGAGTGCGCGGCATAGTACTTCGCCAGCTTTACCGCCATCGAACCCGCCTTGTTTATCTTCTCCGCGCGCAGAATGCTTGATTCGAGCGCAAGCACTTCAGTGAGCATGTCGGCGAGCGCGCCCATGATCTCTTGTTGTTCGCCGAGATCGTTGCCAAACTTCTGCGAAGCCGCACCGGAACAGAAGAGTGAGATTCTCTTGGCGCTTGCAAGCAGCGCGCGCTCTTCAGCCAGCGGACCCTCGTAGCTCGCCTTCGCGGTTGGTCCAGCCATCGCTTCGTCCATCACTTTCTTGATGGCTGGCAGCAGCGGGAGTGTGCCCTGTAACGCCCGCTTGATCATCCAGCCGGTGGTGATCAGCCGGTTGATCTCGTTAGTGCCTTCGAAAATCCTATTGATGCGCGAATCGCGATAGTTTCTCTCCGCACCATACTCTTCGACGTAACCGTAGCCACCGTGAATCTGCAGCATCTCGTCGACGACGAGGTTCAACATCTCGGAACCGAAAACCTTTAGGATCGAACATTCGACGGCGAACTCTTCGATGCGTTTCTGCACTTCCCGGTAATACGTAGGGGAGCTCCCATCAAGCTCGGCAAGCGCCGCATCGATGGCGCCGACTACGCGATACGCCGTCGCCTCGGTTGCATAGATGGCCGCCGCGCAACGGGCGATCTTCTCCTGTACCAGGCCAAATGAGGTGATCGGCTTACCGAAAGCAACGCGTTCTCTCGCATAGCGAATGCCGTCGCGCAGCGAATTGCGCGCCCCGCCAACGGCGCTCGACGCAATCCTGTACCGCCCTACATTCAGGACGTTGAAGGCGATCCGATGGCCCTTGCCCGCTTCGCCCAGCAGATTCTCGACCGGCACCTTGCAGTCTGCAAGAACCAGCGGGCAGGTGGAAGAACCGCGAATGCCGAGCTTATGCTCCTCGGCGCCGACGGTGAGGCCCGGAGTACCCGCCTCCACCAAGAAGGCGGAAAACTTCTCCCCGTCTATCTTGGCGAAGATAGTGAAGAAGTTGGCGATGCCCGCGTTGGAAATCCACATCTTTTCGCCATTGAGCAGATAGTGCTTGCCATCGGGCGTCAATGTCGCGCGCGCGCTGATGTTCATTGCATCCGAACCCGCAGAGGCCTCTGACAGGGCATACGCGGCGATCCATTCCCCGCTCACGAGCCGCGGAAGATATTTCTCCTTCTGTTCTGGAGTTCCAAACCACACTAGCGGCAAAATCCCGATGTTTACATGCGCGCTTGAGGTAACCGAAAAGCTGCCGCAAGCGCTGAGGTTTTGGGAGACCAGGCTGGCCGTGACCTTGTCGAGGTCCATCCCGCCATACTCCTCCGGCACATCGATTCCGAGCAGGCCGAGGTCGCCCAGCTCGCGCATGAGTTTACGGCTTACGTCGAAGTTCTTGGCCTCGATCTCGTTCACCTGCGCCGCGATTTTCTCTTCTGCGAACTTCGCCGCCACATCGGCGATCTGCTTCTGTTCTGGAGAGATGTCTTCAAGGGTGAAAATGTCCTCAGGGTTCAAGTCTTCGATCAGGAAGCTGCCCCCGGTCACGCGTTTCGCCGTCCTCACTTCAGTTGCTACAGCCATTGCGTCCTCCACCCTTGACCCAGGTTGCGGTCAGAGTTGCCGACTAATTTTGTAAATTCTCGAAGATCCCCGCAGCTCCCTGGCCGCCGCCGACGCACATCGTCACAAGACCATACTTGGCTCCGCGGCGTTTCATCTCGCCGATCAGGCTGGTTGTAAGCTTGGCCCCGGTGCAGCCCAGCGGATGGCCCAGCGCAATCGCCCCGCCATTGACGTTGACCCGTGCCGGATCCATGCCTAGCGTTTTGATCACAGCCAGCGACTGCGCAGCGAAGGCTTCGTTCAGCTCGATCAGATCGATTTGATCGAGCGTAAGCCCGGCCATCTTTAGCGCCTTCGGAACCGCATAGACTGGACCGATGCCCATCTCTTCAGGAAGACATCCGGCGTATGCGAACGACACGAAACGCGCCAGCGGTTTGGCCCCGATCTCTTTGGCTCGCGTGTCGGACATCACCACTGCGGCTGCCGCGCCATCCGAGGTCTGCGAGCTGTTACCGGCGGTCACGATGCCGTTGGCGTGGAAGACGGCGCGCAGCTTTGCCAGCGCCTCGATCGAGGTGTCGCCGCGCGGCCCCTCGTCTACGCTGAATGATCTCTCCTTCTTCTCCGGCTTCCCCGTCGAGCTCATCACCATCGTCACCACGGGCACGGGAACGATCTCGTCATCGAAGCGCCCAGCCTCGATTGCGGCCAGCGCTTTCTGGTGGCTGGAAAGCGCGAATTGGTCCGACTCTTCGCGGGAGATGCCGTAGTGCTTCGCCACTCGCTCTGCGGTCAGCCCCATCGTCATATACGCAGCAGGATGGTTATCCATCAGCCAGGGATTGACGGCGATCTTGTTGCCGCCCATAGGCAAATACGACATCGACTCGGCGCCGCCGGCAACGATTACATCCACTCCGCCGCCGCGGATCCGCTCCGCCGCCAGTGCGATGGTCTGCAATCCAGAAGCACAGTAGCGGTTCACCGTCATCGCGGCGGCTTCAATGGGAAGGCCCGCGCGCAGCGAGATGAGCCGGGCGACGTTCATTCCTTGCTCGCCCTCAGGCATCGCGCAACCGATGATTACGTCCTCGATCTCTTTCGGATCAAGCGCCGGCACGCGATCCACTGCGCCTTTCACTGCAATCGCGCCAAGATCGTCGGGGCGAGTGTATCGGAGGGTGCCTTTGGGCGCTTTTCCCACGGGCGTGCGAACTGCGCTAACTACCACTGCTTCCTTCATTATTTGCCTAATTCCTGAGCGGTTTGCCGGTCTTGAGCGTGAACTGGATGCGTTCGACGGTCTTGGGCTCTCCACAAAGAGAGAGGAATGCCTCGCGTTCCAGATCGAGCAGCGTCTGTTCGCTCAGCAGGGTTCCGGGAGTGACATCACCGCCGGTGAGAATGTGCGCAACGTGCTTGGCGACCTTCGCGTCGTGCTCGCTTATGTATTCGGCCTCGCGCATCAGGTAAACGCCAAGCTTGAGCGTCGCCTGAACGGTGTCGCCCGGCGCGGGGATGTCGGTTCTGAGCAGTGGCGCCGTATATCCGGACCGCACCAGCCGAAGCGCCTGGGCCTTCGCATCGCTCACCAGCCGGTCGCGATTCATCGAGATCGAGTCGATGTCTTCGATGATCCGCAGCGAGCGCGCGTCGATTGCAGAGGTCGAAACCTTCGCCATTGCAATGGTCTCGAAGACGTTCTTGACGGTTTCAATGACCTCGACCGACTCACCTCGGGCTTCGTTGCGCACTGCATCCGCAGCAGCCAGCGCGCGCAGCAGCATCTCCTTGCATCCCCCACCGCCGGGGATCAACCCGACGCCGGTTTCCACCAGTCCGGCGTACAACTCAAAATGCGCCTGGCGAAGAGCCGAATGCATGCATATCTCGGTTCCCCCTCCCAGGCACATGCCAAAAGGAGCGGCCACTACCGGGCGTTCGCAAAACTTGATGGCCTGGGTCATGCCCTGGAACTGCCGAATGCTGAGTTCGATCTCATCCCATTCTTCGTCCTGAATGCCCAACAGCAGCTGCATCAGGTTGGCGCCGACAGTGAAATTCTGCGCGTCGCTGGCGATGATGAAGCCATCGAAATTCCGCACCGCATCGCTTCCGGGCTTGAGTTTCGCCAGCAAAAACGAAACGATGTCGTGGCCGAGTGAATTCATCTTCGAATGGAATTCGAAGCAGCCGATTCCATCCCCAACATCGACCAGCGAAATACCCGAATTCCCGGCGAAGACTCCCTTGGAACGCTTGTAGCTGGCCACCGAGGCGTGTTCCGGATTCTGATAAACCGGTCGGTAGGCGCTGGCCTTCACATCGAAGTACTCGGTGCCACCGCCGCGATACCATGAATCCCCACCCGCTGCCAAAAGCTTTTCGACGGCTGACGGAATGGCCGCTCCCCTTGCGCGCATCTTCTCCACTGTTTCGCGAACTCCCGCGGCGTCCCACAGCGCAAACGGCCCCAGCTCCCAATTGAATCCGGAGCTCATGGCCCGATCGATATCCACAATCGTCTCGGTGACCTCGCCAATGCGGTTGGCGGAATAGGCCCAAAGCTCCGGGAGCGCCTGCCAATAGAACTTCGCGGCGCGGTCCTTCGTCGAGTCTGCCGCCAGCAGCGCCTTCAGCCTGCCGCCAATAGACTCATTGCTCTTCGCCAACTCAACTGAGGGTAAAGAGGGCTTGGTGGCTGGCTGGTATTCGAAGGTCTCCAGATTGAGGACGGAGCGAACTTCCTTTCCAGCCGGATCGCGTTCTTTCCTGTAGAAGCCTTGCTTGGTCTTGTCGCCCAGCCACTTGCGGGCGACAAGCTCTTCGATGAAATCCGGTAGCTTCAGGTCCGATCTTTCATCGGTCGCAGCCTTAGCAAAGTTTCGTGCTACGCTCGCTGCAACATCGATGCCCACCAGGTCTGCCAGGCGGAAGGTACCGGTCTTCGGCCAGCCTACTGCGGGCCCGGTCAAAAGATCGATTTCTTCGATGCTCAGCCCCTGCTCCTGCATGATCTTGAAGGTGTTCAGCATCAGGAAGGTCCCTACCCGGTTGGCGATGAAGTTCGCCACATCGTTGGCAGGAACGACTGTCTTGCCAAGTCGACGGTCGCCAAACTCGGTGATCGCGGCGATGGTCGCCGGGTCCGTCTCCGGCGTCGCGATGACTTCGAGCAGGCGCATATAGCGCGGTGGATTGAAGAAGTGGGTTCCAAACCAGCGACGCCGTAACAACTCAGGAAGTTGGGCGCCGATCTGTGCGACCGGAAGGCCGCTGGTATTGGTGGTAAGTATGGCTTCCGGATTAAGTTGCGCGGCTACTTTGCTGAGCAGGGCGCGCTTGATCTCGAGATTCTCGGCGACCGCTTCGATGACCCAGTCGCATTCCTTTAGCCTGGGCAAGTCATCTTCGAAGTTGCCGATGATGATATGTGCGGCAATCGAGGGAACCGCAAAGGCCGCGGGCTTCGAGCTCTTGAGGTTATTGAGCGCCTGCGCCGCCAGGCTGTTGCGGTCGCCTTTCTCCGGCACGATGTCCAGCAGTAGCACCGGCAGCCCTGCGTTCGCGATATGAGCGGCGATCCGGGCGCCCATCGTGCCCGCGCCCAGCACCGCTGCCCGGCGGATGTTGAACTTTCGATCGGGACGTATTTCCTGCTCGGAAGCCGGCGTGTCCTGAACCACAGACTCGGAAAGCAGCGGCATGCACTTACTCCTCTCCCCGCCAATCGATAGATCCTAAGTCGACCGCCCCTGAAGAATACTGAACGATTGGTCAGAAAGTCAATTGACTAAAAACAGGCAGAATTTGCGGGCCCAGCCCGATCATTACGTCTTGCTCGTTTCGAGGCCCTCGGTTAGGATGCGTGCGTATTCGGCGGCGATTTCGTGGGGGCTCAGATCTCCGTCGGGGTGATACCAGGTGCCTATCCAGTTGACCGCTCCGGAGATGGCAAACGAAACCAACTTCGGATTGCAGGGCCGGATCGAGCCGTCGGCAATACCCTCCTCAACGTAGCCTCGAAGCGTCGAATCCAACCGGCGCTTCATAGTTCGAACCTCGCGCCTCGTCGCAGGTGAGAGTTCGGACTCATCGAGCATCGGCAAGCAACGGCCGAACTCGGACGAGACAAGCGCCTCCGCATAGGTCTCCACATACATGAAAAGCTTGCGCAGCCCGGTTCCCTGATTTGCGCTGGTTTCTTTGAGGAGTGCCTCGATAGACGCGATTCCGGCCCTGTAGCATTCGACAAGAATCTCCTCTTTATTGCTGAAGTAGTAGTACAGCGCGGGCTTGGTGATCTTGAGCTGCGAAGCCAGCATGCTCATGGAGGACTTCTGATATCCATGATCGAGAAACAGATGTGCCGCCGTCCTTAATACCGCTTCTCGCTTGACGACCATACTTCTCTGTCGCGCCTGAAAGGCCTTCCATGGCTCGCGAGTGCGTCCGGTTGAGTTTCTGGTCTCCATGCTTTTGATCGAACAACGCCTTTCCCATTCGACAGGCAAGATTTTCTCCGCAGGCCCTTCATTGTACAAGTGGCGTTTTTCTGAGCCTCTGCCACATTCTGTGGCGCTGCCGCGTCTCCAGGTGACAAACGCTGGACGATTAGCTATCTTACCCTTCGGTAAATAATTACGATGGGCACAAACCTCC
>CAVUKL010000036.1:0-30287 GCA_963742015.1 uncultured Acidobacteriaceae bacterium
TGCGACTTGCGTCGGCTTCCAGGCCCCCGGCAAAGCGCGTCTAATACCTCAAAGAGCACCGTTACTCCCGAGGTGCGACGGAGATTTGCCTGCGGCATGCCGTCAATCTTTGTCGCATCATGGAAGTTGATGGTCAGCACCCATATGGAGTGTGGATGAATGATGAGGAATCTAAGAGTCGTGGCCGCACTGGTCGCAGGAGTTGCGGCATTCTCCCCCTGTCTGTATGGTCAGGGCGCGCAGAAGCCGAGCCCTTATAGCGGCGTATCGCAGCCTCCACCGGATGACACGATTACCAGCGACGCCGCTGCGACCGCCACGCCGAATGCCACGTTAGTGACGAGACCCGCAGCTCCACAAGCCGCTCCGGCGCAGGCGGCGGCTCCGGCGACTACCACTCCTGCACCGAATGCTCCCGTGGTGGCCAAGGCGCCATGCAACTCCGACGACAGGATGATTGGCGATCCCGATCCCTGCGAGTCGCCGGTTGTGGAGACTACTGCGCAGCCGAAACCGTCCCTGGATGACGACGGGGACATTGTGACCTCGGTGCCCACCCGTCCAGGGGAGTTGCCGGAGGGGACGATCATCAGGATCGCTTTGGACCAGGATATTGCGACCGGGCAGTCTACTGTCGGTGGCGATTTTAGCGGTCGGGTCTCTGAAGATGTGGTCTCTTTGGGCAAGGTGGCAATTCCCCAGGGCGCGCAGGTGCTTGGCAAGATAGTGCAGGTCACCGAAGGACACCGTTTCGGCAGCCCGGCGACGATCCGGCTGCGGCCCGATGTGGTGGTCCTGCCGGATGGCTCACGCTATGTGCTGCGCGCCCAGATACTTCAAACCAGCACCAAGACGCGGGTCGATGACGAGGGGACGTTGAAGCCGGCCTCGCGGATGAAGACCAACGTAATCAAGGAGACTGCGGGGATCGGCACTGGCGCGGTGGTTGGCGCGATCGTTGGCGGCGGACCGGGTGCGCTTGTCGGCAGCCTAATTGGCGCCGGCGTGATGACGACCAATATCCTGGTGCAGCATCCGGCGGATGTAAAGGTGCCAAAGGATTCGGTTTTGACGATGAGCTTGACGCAGCCAATGGTGATCAGTCCGGAGATTGCGAGCAACATGCCGGTCGGCACCAAGTAGGCTATTCGTCACCCTTCCAGATGTAAGCACCCGGTTGGGCCAACCCGATGTGGGCCAGGATGCGGCAGGCGAATTGGCGCGCCATCTCGGTTGAATCGGTGGGCAGGTTGTAGAACGAAGGCATGACCGGGAAGATCACCGCTCCGGCGTCCGCCGCGAGCGTCATATTTCTCAAATGGATCTTGTTGAGGGGCGTCTCGCGGACGCAGAGCAGTAGGGGACGGCGCTCCTTCAGGCAGACGTCGGCCGCGCGCTCGATGAGGTTGCGGGCGAGGCCGTTCGCGATTCCGCCCAGTGTGCCCATACTGCAGGGGAGAACGATCATGCCGCTTGAGGGATAGCTGCCGCTAGCGATTCCCGCGCCGATGTCGCTTTCGCCGAGCTGCACAACTTTCTCTGACTGGATGCCAAGCAATTTCTCGACGAGCTGGTTGCGGCCGCTGAGATGTAGTTCCTCGGCCAATACGCGAAGCGAGCTTTCAGACGGGATGAAGTTCACATGACGTACACGCTCGTCGACGTCGAGGGCGGCGAGCAGCTCGCGGCCGAAGACAGCTCCGCTGGCGCCGGTGATGGCGATAGTGAGGTTCCAGCCGGTGTCTTGCGCAGTGGTCATTGGCCTATGACTCTAGCGAAAATAGCGTCGACGTTGCTGAGTTGTCTCGAAAGGTCGAAGCTGTGCGCGAGTTTCTCCGGAGTCAGCCGTGAGGTGATCGCGGGGTCGCTGGCGATCAGATCGCGGAAGACGAGCTCTTCGCGCCAGGCGCGCATGGCATGGCCTTGCACAAGGCGATAGGCTTCTTCGCGGGCCATCCCGGATTCGGCGAGATCGAGCAGTAGTTGGCCGCTGAAGATCAGGCCTCCAGTGCTTTCGAGGTTGCGCATCATGCGGGCGGGATAAACGAGCAGGTTGTCGATGAGCGCCGAGGTTTTTTCGAGCAGGTAGTCGGTGAGGATAGTCGAGTCGGGAAAGATAACTCGCTCTACTGAGGAGTGCGAGATGTCACGCTCATGCCAGAGCGCGATGTTCTCGTAGGCAGCCTGCGAGTTGGCGCGGACGACACGGGCGAGTCCGCTGATCTGCTCGCTTGTGATGGGGTTCCGCTTGTGCGGCATCGCCGAGGAGCCTTTTTGTTTTTCGGAGAAGAACTCCTCGGCCTCGCGGACCTCGGTGCGCTGCAGATGGCGAATCTCGGTTGCGATCTTGTCCAGCGTCGAGGTGATGATGGCGAGCGTTGAGATGTAATGCGCGTGGCGGTCGCGCTGGATGACCTGAGTGGCGACGGCCGCAGGTTCGAGACCGAGGCGGGCGCAGATGCGCTCCTCGTGTTCCGGTTTGAGATGGCCGAAGGTGCCGACGGCCCCGGAGAGCTTCCCGACGCGCATCCCCTCGGCGGCGGCGTGGAAGCGGGCGATATTTCGCTGCGTCTCGGAGTACCAGTTGAGCAATTTCAGGCCGAAGGTCGTCGGTTCGGCGTGAATGCCGTGGGTGCGTCCTATGGTTGGCGTGTGCTTGAATTCCAGAGCGCGCTTCTTCAGGACTGCGGAGAGTTTGTTTAGCCCTTCGGTAATGATGGCGGAGGCAGCTTTGACTTGCAGCGCCTGGGCGGTGTCGACGACATCGTTGGAAGTGAGGCCGTAGTGCAGCCAGCGCGATTCCGGGCCGATCTTTCTCGGCGACCGCAGAGGTGAAGGCGATGACGTCATGTTTGACTTCGGCCTCAATCTCCTGGATTCGTTTAATGTCGATTGCGCCGCGTTCGCGGATTGCTTTCGCTGCTTCGACGGGAACAATGCCGTCTTCGGCGAGGATGTCGCTGGCCGCACTCTCGACCGCGAGCCACATGCGGTATTTATTCTCTTCAGTCCAGATGGCGCCCATCGCCGGGCGCGTATATCTCGCAATCAATTAGCTTTCCTCGTTTTGCTTCCTACTCATTGTAGCTTTCTGCGCATCTCACCGTTCAGTATCCACGGAGTAGAATCAAGCTGTAGTGAGAGGGACGACAGAACCTATATGGCTGAAGAAACACATGATCTACCGGAGCTCGTAACCTTGGGCGAGTTTCCCGAACCGATGGAAGCGGAGATGGCCAAGCTACGGCTGGAGTCGGCCGGGATAGAGACTTTTCTCTCTGGTGAGAACGCGGCAATTTTGTCGCCGGGACTCGGGCCGCTGCAACTACAGGTCAAACCCGAAGATGCGGCCGACGCCCGGGCGATTCTTGAGGATACCGGCGATCCGGGAGTGGTCAGCTCTTACACAGGCCGGGATCTGGAGCCGGAGAAATCTTAAACGTCGCCGAATGAGATTGCGTAGATGCAGAGATCGCTCCCTGGAAACTTCAGATCTCTCCACTGCGCTCTGATAGGGGCGACAATTCCCGAGGTTAGTTAAGAACGCTAAAAGGGCCACTAGCTCAAGCCGAGGCGTTCGCGCATCTCGGCGTGGAGGAATCCGCGGCCTGGGCGATATGGCTGCACCCATTCCCCATCGATGACAAACTGAGGAATGGCGCGTTTGCCGACGTTGCGCAGCAGTTCTTCTGCGGCGCCGGGTGTGCGTTCGATGTCGATCTCGGTATAGGCGATCTGGTGCTGATCGAGAAAGCGCTTGGCTTCCCGGCAGTCGCGGCACCAGGGGGCTGAGTAAAGGGTGAGTGTCATCTTGACAGGGTTCGGAAGTGGTGCCCCTGGTCTCAAAACCGAGACCTGGGGCACCCGAGCTTGTTAAACAGTAGTCTTGGCGCAGAACTCATCGAAGGCGCGAGCGAGTTCGCCGGCGATGGCCTGAGCGGTGTTGATCTCGATCGCGGAGCGCTGCATCAGGTATACCAGCTCGCCGTCGCGGAGGATGGCCACAGCGGGCGATGTCGGCGGGTTGCCGGCGAAGTAGGAACGAGCGCGATCAGTGGCCTCGCGGTCCTGGCCGGCGAAGACGGTGATCGCCTGGTCGGGCTTGGTCGCGTTCTGCAGGGCAAGCCGCACGCCGGGGCGCATCTTGCCGGCGGCGCAACCGCAGATCGAGTTCACCACCAGCAGGGTTGTGCCTGGCGCGGCTACCGCCGCGTCAACTTCGGCAGCGGTCCTGGCTTCTTTAATTCCTACCCGCGTCAGCTCTTCACGCATGGGGATGACCATCATTTCGGGATACATTCTCAGTTTCCTCCGGGTATTTCGGCGACTGCCTTGGTCTTATTGTAAAGCCTCAGTCAATGGGACGCAGTGGGGTCAGCCTTGGATCTACGCCTAGGCTGATAGTCTCGATGGGATGGAAATTCTAGCGAATGTTCCGCTTGCGCCCTACACCACATTCAAAATCGGAGGCGCGGCGCACTGGTTTGCTGAGGCGGCGAGCGAAGCTGACATTTTGGAGGCGGTCAACTTTTCGCGCGAACGAGGCCTCCCCCTTTTTGTGCTGGGCGGCGGGAGCAATCTGCTGGTCTCCGACTCGGGCTTTTCCGGACTGGTGCTGCACATTGCCCTGCGCGGAATACGGGAGCACTTCGACGACGACACGCTGGTTTTGCAGGCCGAGGCTGGCGAGGATTGGGACCAGCTGGTCAGCCACGCCGTATCGCTCGATTGTGCCGGGATTGAATGTCTGGCGGGGATTCCGGGGACGGTCGGGGGAACTCCGGTACAAAATGTCGGGGCTTATGGACAGGAGGTTTCGGAACGGATCAATGTGGTTCGGGCTTTAGACCTGCGATCCGGGAAGTTTGTGGAGATGAGCGGCTCGGAGTGTGGTTTCGCATACCGGCAGAGCATCTTCAATACATCGGCGAAGGGGCTTTTCATCGTGACCAGAGTAGATTACTCGTTGACTGCGGGCGGCTCGCCGACGCTTACTTATTCGGACCTGCAACGGCATTTCCAGAGTGCCAGCCAGCCGCCATCGCTGGCGCAGGTCGCTGAGGCGGTGCGAACGATTCGTCGGACGAAAGGGATGTTTCTTGTGGAAGGCGATCCGGATTGCAGGAGCGCAGGGAGCTTTTTCAAGAATCCGGTTGTGGATTGGTCGGCGCTAGAGCGAATTGCAGCCGCGGTTCCACCGGAGGCGAAAATTCCGCAATATCCGGCGGAGGACGGCAAGTTCAAGTTGGCGGCCGCGTGGCTGGTTGAGCAGGCGGGGTTTTCGAAGGGCTACGGAAATGGGCATGCAGGGATTTCCAGCCGGCACACTCTGGCGCTGGTGAACCGTGGGGGTGCCTCGGCTGCCGAGGTGCTGGCCTTGAGCGAGGAGATCGTCGCCCGCGTGGAGAAGAAGTTTGGTATCTGGCTGCGGCGGGAGCCGGTTTTGCTTGGCTAAAGAAGACCAGCAGCGAGTGCTTTCGCACCGTGGTTCAGTTAGAAGTGGAGCCGTCCCCAGTAGATGGGAGTCTTCGCGGATGATCTTCGTGAAGCTCTTCATGTAACTCGTCGACTTTCGCTTTGGCCTTGTCTAAAGCCTTTCTTCCGGCGGCTGTGATCTTGTAAATCCTTCGCCTGCGCCCTCCCACGTTCTTGAGGGCAGACTTCAATAAACCGCCGCGCTCCAGGCCATGCAGAAGCGGGTAAAGTGTCCCGGGACCGATGCGGTACCCATGATGGGTGAGCTCATCCATCATGGCCAATCCGAAGATTGGTTCATGGGCTGCGTGCACCAGCACGTGAATTCGGATAAGGCCAAAGAACAATTCCCGCTGTTGCTTTAACACGAGATAAATATACTGCCGGCTGCCGCTCCCGGGTCGCATGATATCGAAATTCGATATATGCTGGTCGGGAGGAAGCCTTGCCTTGCGCGATGGTGGGATGATTTTCGCGAGCGAGTCGGGAGAGTCGATGAGATCCGGCGGCAAGTGCTCAGCCTTGGTCCTGTTCGCGCTGTTGACGCTGGCCGTCACACGGTTGTGGGCGCAGGGGCCACCGTATCAGACCGACGATCCGGTGCCTGTTGACCTGCATCACTACGAGTTCTATATTTTCGGCGGTGTCGACGGCACACCGGTGGAGATTGACTCGACAGGGCCGGCCTTCGAGTTCAACTGGGGTGCGATTCCAAGGGTGCAACTTCACGCGATCTTGCCCTGGGGTGTGGCCGCACCTTTGAATAATCCTGTCTATCTCCCTGCCGGGACCGGGCCCACAGACTTTGGCCTGACAGACATGGAACTGGGCACCAAGATTGCGTTCATCAAGGAATCGCCGCATGTTCCACAGATCGGCACCTTTGTCATGTACGAGATGCCCACGGGCAACTACGACAAGGGGTTAGGCGTGGGCAAGGTTTGGTACAAGGTCCCGATCTGGCTGCAAAAGAACTCGGGAAAGTGGCTCTTCGACGGCGGAGCCGGATATCAAATCGTGAAGCAGACCGGGTATCGGAGCTTTCCCTATACCGGGTGGCTGATCAAGCGGGAACTGAACGAGAGGTTGGAGCTGGGAGCCGAGGTCTTTGCGCATGGCCGCGAAGGGATCGCCACTGCCCAGACACAGTCATCAACGCTGATTGACGTCGGCGGATACTACCACTTCAAAAATCACCCAGGTGAACAGTTTCTCCTCTGCTACGGCCACTCTATTGCGGGTCAGACCGAAAACTACGCATATGTGGGTATGTACTGGACGTGGGGCAAAGATGACAAGGCCGGCACAAAGGACTCTGCACTCGGCGATTGGATGTCGAGACCACCAAAGACAAACGGAGTCGAATGATTCGACGGTAGCGGCCCGCTGTGCCGGCACTGGAGGACAGGCAATATGGAAATCACGGCGCGAGGTCTCTGGACGATGGTCCACGGGATGGGATTCGGCGCGCTCTATTTACTGGCATGTTCCGGTGCGGTGATGGGGCTCTATCGATCTATCTTTTCGCCGCCCTTCCAGGAGGCGGATCATGGTTTCGATCGATTCCTCAGGGGTTATCTGGTGGCGATGGCAGTGCTAGCTTGGGGAGCTGTGCTCAGCGGGGCTTACATTGTCTATCCGTGGTATCGAGCAGTGCCTCCGCCCGGCTCTGTTGATCTCTCGATGTTCCCACAGCGCCTCCTGATGTCGAATCCCGGCACCAGCGGCTGGCACTCGCTCGGGATGGAGTGGAAAGAGTACGTCGCTTGGTTTGCCCCAATCTCGATCACCATGGTTGCGGCGGTCTTTGTGAGATATGGACGCGACCTTAGGCGCCATCGTCAGCTTCGCAATGCCGTGCTCGGCTTTGCCGCCGTTTCTCTCCTCGCGGCCGGCATTGCAGGTTTTTTCGGCGCAATGATCAACAAGAACGCGCCGGTCTACGGGGGCAAGGCGATCCAGTTGGCGCGAGGCGAAAAAGAGTGAACGCCGTACACACTTCCGCGAGCGCTGGTTCGGAGATATACAACGGCCCAGGTGCGGCTGCCATTCTCTCCGCCGGGGCTGGCTGCTTTGTCTTAGCGCTCCTCGCTCTGGCCGGGGACAAATTGGCCTGGGTGAAGGGCATGTTGAATTTGTATAAACCGACGGGACCACTTTCGGGAGTAACGACGACTGCCATTCTTGTATGGCTTTGTTTGTGGTTGTTCCTGGAATGGCGGTGGGGAAAGAAAACTGTCGCGGCTGGAGCCATCTGCGCGGCAGCGTTTCTATTACTGTTCTTAGGCTTGGCGCTAACTTTCCCGCCCATTGTCGATCTGTTTTGAGGCGAGTGGCTTTCTGCCTTCTACGCCCGCGCTTACGATTCTGCACGAGCACCTTGCCATGCATGATCGCTGGCGCGCCCGGGTCCAAGATTGGATCCTGTCGAGTGTAGCCGCCGCTCCTGCTGCTAGGCTAGAGATAGATCATGAGCGACATCGTCCATCAACTGCGCTGCACCGGCTGTGCGCGTGTGGTCGCACAGCGAGAGGCGCGCAGCAACTTCCGCTGCGCCGAGTGCGGCGACTTGTTTGAGGTGGAGTATCCGGCGTGGAGCCCTGCTCCGGTTGAGCCTGCGACTGCGGTTGGCGCGAATGGCTATTACGGCAATGGAGGCTCGGCGAATGCGGCAGCTCTAGCCGCCGAACCGCGGGCAGCCCTGCCTCGCGCGTGGTTGCCGAATGCGAGCGCGCTGCGCTGGCTTTGGAAGGAACGGCGTCACTCCGCGCTGCCGATCGACCAGAGCGGAGTTTGGCGGTTTCGCGAACTGCTACCGATTCTCGACAAGCCGAACGATGCGGTGACGCTGCGCGAGGGAAACACTCCGCTGTACGGAATGCCGCGCTGCGCTGAGATCGCCGGTATGGAGCATCTGCTGGCCAAGCATCAGGGGATGAATCCGACCGGATCGTTCAAAGATACGGGGATGACGGCGGCGCTTTCAATGGCGCGCGAGCGCGGATTTGAGTGGGTAGCCTGTGCCTCGACGGGGAACACGTCGGCGGCGATGGCGGCTTACGCGGCCCGGGCGGGAATGCGCTCGCTGGTGCTGATTCCGGAGGGCAAGATTGCCTGGGGCAAGCTCTCGCAGGCGATGGATTATGGCGCGCTCACCTGCCAGTTGCGCACCGACTTTGACGGTTGCGTACGTGTGCTGGCTGAAGTGGTCGAGCGATATCCGGTCTACCTACTGAATTCGGTCAATCCGTATCGTTTAGAGGGGCAGAAGACCCCGGCGATGGAGATCGCAGAGGAGATGGAGTGGAATGTTCCCGACCACCTGATCGTGCCGGGTGGGAACCTGGCGAATTGTTCCGCTCTAGGCAAGGGATTTCAGGAGATGAAGCACCTTGGCCTGACGACCGCGATGCCGAGGATTTCGGTCATTCAGGCGGAGGGCGCGAATCCGCTCTATACGGCGATGAAGGCATCAGCGGGCAGAGAACTGACTCCCGTGCAAGCCGATACGCGGGCGAGTGCAATCCGCATTGGTAACCCGGCGTCGTGGCGGAAGGCAGTGCGAAGTTTAGAGCTGACGAACGGCTATTGCGAACAGGTCTCGGAGGCCGAGATTGCGATTGCAAAGGCCGAGATCGGGCGCGAAGGCATTGGTTGCGAGCCGGCCTCGGCGGTGACTCTCGCTGGACTGAAAAAGCTGGCGGCTGATGGACGCATCACGCCAACCGAAAACGTGGTGCTACTACTCACTGGGCATACTCTGAAGGATTCCGAATACACACTAGATTTTCATCGCGGCCAACTACTGACCGAGGCAGAATTGCGTGGGCATGAGCGAGCAATGGCTCCCCTGCGTTCGGAGATGCCGGTGCTCGATGCTTCCGCCGATGCGGTCTTGCAGGCGCTCGAAGCCGGAGTGCGGCGATGAGCGCGGCTGCAGCCAACGGTTTGGCGATGTCTGGTACTCAGACTTCTGCGTCGGGCGAGGGATTGCATCTGCGGCTGCCGGCGACTTCGGCGAACCTGGGCCCGGGATTCGACACCGTCGCGTTGGCGTTGACGCTAGCTCTGGAGATCGATGCGGTGCGCGCGCCGGAGTTCAGCATTGAGGCCACTGGCCGGAACGTTGACGTCTGCTCATCGCTGCGGCGGAACCTGATGCTAGATGTCTATCAGAAGACGCTGACAGCGAACGGCGTAGAGGTGGTACCGCTGGCACTCGAGATTCATAACGAAATTCCCATTGGCATGGGCTGCGGGTCTTCGGCGGCGGTGCGGTTGGCTGGGGTGGCGCTGGCCAGTCATTTCGGCAGACTTGGCTGGAGCCGGGAACAAATTCTGAATGAGGCTTCGCGGCTGGAGGGGCATCCCGACAACGCCGCTGCGTGCTGGCTGGGTGGCTTTACGGTTGCGGCGATGGATGCGGGCCATGTTCACGCCGTGAGCATGGCGCCGCCGAGTGGATGGCGAGTGCTGCTGGCGATGCCGGAGAAGCCTTTGGCGACCACTGCTGCGCGCCAGGTGTTGCCGCGCAGCTATGACCAGGATGACGTGGTCTTCAATATCCAGCGCGCTAGCCTGATGACTGCGGCGTTTGCCACGGGGCGCGGGGAGTTGCTTCGGGTGGCGATGCAGGACCGGATGCATCAGCCGTTTCGGGGTGCGATCTGTCCGTTACTGCCGTCTTTACTGCCACTTGCGGGGACGGGTGGGATTCTGGGGGTCGCGCTGAGTGGTGCTGGGCCGTCGGTGTTGTTGCTGCTGGACGGACACTCGGCGATTGAGGAGGTTCGGGCGCTGGTTACGAGCTGCTTGAGCGAACCGGCGGAGCTAATCGATTGTGGGATAGAGACTTCGCCGGCGGGGTTCGAGCCGGCGTTGGCGGCGAAATGACCCTGGTGCGACTTTCAGGGGCAAATTACATCTAAATGGACTGGTATTCAGGGTTATCATCAAGAAGATGATTCGCGAGGAGGAACATGGCTGGGCTTGGAGTTTTTGAGGTAAATGATGGGACGTTCGAACAGGAGGTCCTGCGGTCCGAGTACCCTGTCCTGGTCGATTTCTGGGCTGCCTGGTGCGGGCCGTGCCGGGCGTTAGAGCCGGTCGTTGACGAGATTGCCGTCCAGAACCTTGGCAAGCTCAAGGTGATGAAGATGGACGTCGACAAGAACCCCGCGACGCCGGGACGTTACGGCATCCGCGGCATTCCCGCGCTGCTGCTGTTCAAGGACGGCAAGGTCGCCGATCAGATCGTGGGTTTCGTGCCTAAGGACGTGATCGACAAGAGCATCGCCAAGGTGCTTAGCGTTCCTGTCAACGCCTAAGGTTTGAAGGGCCCGGAGTTGTTTCCGGGCCTTTCGTGTGTCTGCTCGTTTGTGAGGTGCGCGGCGGTGTTTGTGGTTCTCGCATCGCTGGAACTGCAGATCCTTCGCTCCGCTCAGGATGACAAGCTGTGTGGATGGTTAAGACATCGACACAGCTTACGAATACTTGCGGATCACGCCGAGGACTCTTCCCTGGATGGCGACGTTCTGGATGGGCACGTAGATCGGGTCCATCTCGGTGTTGGAGGGTTGCAGGCGAACCAGCGGCCCCTCAATGTAGTATCGCTTGAGCGTCGTCTCGGAGCCTTTGACGAGGGCGACGACGATCTCTCCCTGGCGGGCGACGCTGGTGCGCTCGACCAGCACGTAATCCCCATCGACAATATGCTCGTCGCGCATGGAATCTCCGCGGACGCGGAGCGCGAAGGCCTCTTTGTTGCCGACGATGTCGCCGAGCGAGAGGGTCTCGTCGTTCTGGCTGGCCTCGACGGGCTGACCGGCGGCGATGCGGCCCATCAGCGGCAGGCGCTCTACGACCCTGTTGCGGCGACTCATCGGAATCACGTCGATCGACCGACTGCGGTTGTGTTCGCGCTGCAGGATGCCTTTGTTGGTGAGGTTGGTGATGTGCTTGTGGACGGTGGCGAGCGATTTGAGGCCCAGTCCGCGGGCGATCTCGTCGTAGGAGGGTGAGTATTCGTTCTTCCGCACGAAGTCGGTGAGGAAATCGAGGACCTCTTTTTGCCGGCGGGTGACTGCCATGAAGAAATTATAGGGAAGAAAAAGCGAATGGCAAGTGGTTTCTGCGTGGGTGCGCTGTTCGCTTAGTTACTCTCTGGCTAATCCCGGCACCCCCCACCCCCTGGGTTCTGCGGGGAAGTTCTTTGCTTTCATCGGTTTACGGGACTTGGTCTCGAGCAAGAATCTCATTCTATTGGGTTTGTGCACAGATATTCTCTTTTCAATGACTTAGGAGGGATGGGTTGTCCCGCAGCGTTGTCCCCAGCGATCGGGGTTCCCATTCAAGGTCTTCCTGAGGGGTCTTTTAGCTGCATGGGAAAGGGCGGCTTGCGCCGCCCTTTTTCTTACCCTCTATTTTTATTCTACCAAGCCGGACCCGTTCACTACGCCAACTTCGGAGGAACTTTCTAGGCAATGGAATGAGGGAGTTGCGAAGTATTTTTGGATGGGGCTATTAACAGATTTTACGGCGGCATCGCGTCTCGATAGAGCAGTTTCACCGCTGCCTGTCGGAGTTTGAATTCCGCTTCAACTTCCGCAAGGATGACGACGGCTTCAACGCGACCCTCAAGTGGATGCTTGGCGTCCCGCCCATGCCTTACGTTGGGCTTATTGCGGAGCCGAAATAGGGCAGCCGCGCTTGACCAGGGAGTTGTATAGTATTTGAGAAGTGGAGCTGAGGGGATTTGAACCCCTGCGACCAAGGTTGGGTAGGCCCGGACGCATACCAGATCAGCCCCATTTGGTACGGAGGGCGGGAGAATTGAACTCCATTCCGTCCCGGGAATTCAGGGTGATAAGTCCCTGTCCTAGCAACCAGCTAGTCGCCCTCCTTCCTACACTCATCCGATCCGGGCTCAATGCTTTAGGAATCTACGCTGCTCATCTTAGGATTATGCAATATTGCATGAAGTCGCGCATCTGCAATATGCAATATTGCATTCTAGCGCGGATTGGCGTAGCATGAGACCGTGGAAACTGAGCAGCTACTCCCCCGAACCGGACGTGAATCCTGTACGGGACTGGTATGAAGAACAGAGCGAAGAAATAAAGGCGCAGTTCGACGTTGATATCCAATTCTTCCGTGCAAACGATGATTGGACGGAGGCTTTCGAGGTTGTGGCGCTAGATGGAAAATATCTTGGGCTTCACGAGATTCTCATAACTGTCGATCTTGAAGATAACGAAATTCAGTTTGGAGCTGTTGGGGCCTGGCGTCCTGACAGTTGTGAATTCGTCCTGTTCTTAGTCTGCGATAGATACAACGATTCGTACTTTCCCTGCCTCGATAAAGCCTTGGAATATAAGCAAGCATGGGAAAGGAAAGACCCGAGGGGGAGTGTATATGAACACTGATTTCTTAAGAGGATTATGGGGCCGTCTGGCGAGTAGCCGGCGGTATAGGAAACAGTTCGTTTCCGCCCAAGCCAAGCGGGCATTCGCGTTTCAGCTACGGGCAATTATGAAAAAGAGGGGACTCACGCAAGAGAAGCTTGCAGAGCATTCGGGCCTTTCGCAGGGCATGATTTCTCGGGCCGCAGACCCAAACTATGGAAAGCTTACGACCACCATAATCGTGAAGATTGCCAATGGTCTAGACATGGCGTACTTAGGAATTCTCGTGCCTTTTAGCGAGGCAGCAAGGTGGTTTTCCAATCTTTCGGAGGACTCGGTGCAGGTCTCGACATTCGAAGAGGAGGAGCGAGCATTTAAGGAAAACATTGCTGCGCTAGGCTCAGTGGATGCGGAAGCGAAGCGCGATCCTACTCCTCACAGTGCTAGTTCTCTCGCTACGAAGTGGCAGTACGGGAATGCTGAAAGAGCTGGAATGTATTTGCAAAACGAGGCGGCTTAATCGATGCAACTGCTTAGCGTTGGCGCGGCCAAGTCGATTTGGTTATTTGATGTTAACGAGCTGAATCCATCAGGAAAGCAGATTTTCCCAGATGTTCTCACCTGGTTGGGCGAGAGATACTCCTTTCAGTCTTTTCCGAAAACAATCGCGGAAACAGACGAAGAAAAGAAGGGCTACCATTTCAAGAACGGAGAATTTCAGACCGACGACGGGCCGATCACCGCGAATTTCTCAATTCACAACGATGGTCTAGTGGCCGAGACTTGGGCCTCGACTGAAATTGGCGACCAGTTCTTAAGCGACATTTTGCGAGCTGCATCCGCAAGGTATGGTCTTGCGTTTAACTTTGAGTCCGTCCTACGAAAAGTTTACGTTAGCGAATTAACCGTGCATCTTGACTCAGATCTGAGTAAGTTTGGCCGGCATTTCGCCGGATTCTGCGAGAAGCTCAACGGCATAATGGCTCGCCATCACCTTCCCACCTACGAGCTTTCAGGAATGATCTTTTTGTCAGATACATCCGGAGCATCGTATAAGCCTCCGGGATTTTGGCTCGAACGAAAAGTTGGCGTTCCATTCTCGGCTAATCGCTACTGGAGCAAGTCGCCGTTCAGCACTAGTGATCATCTCGCGGCTCTTGAAGCTTACGAGGAGCTATTGACAGGGAATAATGAAGGTTGAAAAGACAAATTCGATGCGCTTCTACAGAAGATGCTTCAGCAGAAGCCTGAGAAAACCTCCGCCATAAAGGGCACACAGGGAATCAGCAGCCGATAATACCGTCGAAGGGCTGGCGCTCGGCATCGGCGCGAACAAGGCGATGTTCAGCTTGGATTTGGACAGTCTGCGGTTTGGTCATGCGTGGCTTGAGTGTCCGCCGCCGGCGGCGGCGATGAAGGCGAGGAGCGGGTCGTTGAAGTGCATTATGGCGAGTTCGGCTGGAGCTGGCGCAAAGGTCGGCGCCTCAAGCGGAACGGGATCGATAAAATCGTGTCCCTTTGCTTCTAACGCCAAACGCCATTCCCTCTCGACCCAGACCGACTTCATGGCATGTCGGCACCAGAAGAGATAGAACACGTCCGACCTCGAGATATGCTCTCGCAGCTCTCGTTCCCAGTTCTGCCCTGACCGCAGCTCGATGACGTCTACAAAGACATCGAGGCCTTTGTAGGCGGCCTCCATTCCCTGGACTCGACCGAGGACCTCCGCTCGATCCTGACTCGCGTAGGACGCGAAGGCGCGTCGATACGATCTTGTTTGCGATGGAATTTCCGAGATGCGAGGACTTGGCGACCCAACGTTGAGAACGAAGGACATCTTGGCGATTTCGCAGCCGTTGAGACGGATTGAGGCCTTACCTGGATACGGCCCTTCAGATGCATCTGGTGGAACCTTGACCACGAAGGTGGTTCTGCCGATTTCCCCGGTCCAGGTTATCCACTTGTGGCTATCAAGGCATTTCATCCGGAGGATGCTTAGACGGACGCTTAGGCGGGAGCCGCGTTCTAATGGATAAGGACCTTCAGACTTCATGGCCATTTTGGAATAATCCAGTCGATTGGCTTGACTCGCGGCCAGCAACACCTCTGACTTTTGCTCCTCGAGATGCACCCAGAATTGAAGCTCCTGCGCTGCGCCCGGCACAAGAACGCCTGGGCCGGTGAGCATGAAATGGACGTTGTCGATGCGTACGGTACGAGGAGTTTCTTCAGTTTGGGTCAAGGTCGCATCCGGAGGCGCACTTGTCACGGGAGCAGAGCTCGTGGCTGGGGGATGCTGCTTGGCGGGGTATTGCTGTTGCATTGTCGAAGCGATATCCCCCAGACTAGCCGTTATGCTCTTTTCCGCAACCACTTTGAGCCGGGCCAAATCCGGGCTGAAGGGAAACTGCTTCAGCGCCAGTTCAACTTCGATGAGTGCGTCGGTAAAGCTGCCTTTTTCCAGCAATTTCTTGATTCTGGCGATGCGCTCCGCCAGCTGCCTGCGCGCCGCCTCGATCGGGTTTGGAGGGGCCTTGTCCGCGCCTCTTCGAGCACTCCCCGGAGCTGCACTCTCCAAAGATGCACTCGCCAGGGCTGCCTCCTCCAGGGCTGCCTCCTCCGGAGCTGCGTACTCCGGAAGTCGACTTTCCAGATCTGCGCTCTTCGGACGCTTTTTCGAATAGGTCCGTATAGGTGGCAACCGTAATAGCGCAAAAACCAAAAAAAGTGCCAGGAGGCCCATGAAGAGCGGGACTGCGTGCTGACTCAGCCACGAGTTGGCGATCATGGGGGGATTATACGAGTCGGCCAGCGCGAAATTGATCGGGACGCAAGGATGGTATGAGAACGAAGCCTTCGGCTAGGGCCGGCATTTTTCGCGAAGCATGTGACGACGAACGGGACAGAGTCCGAGATGCCTATATTCTATGGGGCCTTCCAAATCGACGAGGTCTCTCGACGGCGAGGAATTTCTAAGCCCAACTGAATCCGCTGCGCTGAAGGGGCAAGGTGCGGATTCGCTTGCCGGTTGCGGCAAAGATGGCGTTGGTCACGGCAGGCAGAATCGGCGGCAGAGTGGGCTCGCCGAGCCCGGTTGGCGCGTAGTCGGTCTTGCGCCAATAGACTTCGATTTTTGGCACCTGATTCATGCGCATCAGCGGAAAGTCGTAAAAGTTTGACTGCTGTATCCGGCCATCTTTCAGCGTGATTTCCTGGGCGAGGTGTCCCATGCCTTCCATGATTCCGCCCTGCGCCATGCTCTCGGCCGCGTTGGGATTGATGATCTGGCTGCCCACGTCTCCAGCGGCCCAGACCTGATGCACGGTGACCTTGTTCTGGTCGTCGACGCTGACGTCGGCAACCTCCGCGAAGTAGCCGAGGTGGCAAAACCATGCGGCTATTCCCATTCCGCGGCCGGGTGATTTCGTCCGGTTCGCCCAGCCTGACTTTTCTGCGACTAGCTCCAAGACGCCTTTATATCGCTCCGGGATAAGAACAGACGCTCCGGTCGGCTCGTGATCGCCCACGGCGTCATGTTCTCCGGAAGACCAAGGGGCTTGCTTATTACTCAGCAGGTCGAGCTGGAACTCGAGCGGATCGCGCCCGGCAGCATAAGCCACCTCGTCGAGGAAGGACTGGGCCACCCAGCAATAGGCGTTGTCGCCGGGGGCGCGCAACGCTCCGGTCCGCAGCATGAGGGGCTGCATGGATGTGTAAAGGGCATAGGTTGGAGGGAAGCCGGCTGGATAGGCGTCCTGGCCGATGCCACCGCCGGATGTTGCGTGCTTGCCGTCTCCATAGGTGACGAAATGCTGCCGCCAGGCGGTCATCTTTCCCTGTGCGTCAAGGCCTGCTTTCAGGCCAAAGGTCCCGCCTGGCCGGAAGGGGTCGTGGGTGATGTCATCTTCGCGCGACCAGAGAAGCTTGACCGGCGCGTCCACGCGTTTCGCGATCCACGCGGACTCGACCAGATAGTCGTTCTGCAGCCTTCGGCCAAAACTGCCTCCGGAGCGCACCATGTGCGTCGTTACGTCGCTCTGCTGGATGCCAAGTGTCTTGGCCACCAGTGCAAGACCGTCGGCCGGCAGCGTGCTGGTCGACCACATTTCGAGCTTGCCGTCTTTCCAGTGCGCGGTAGCGCCCTGGGGTTCCATCGTGACATGGGCGATGAAGGGATATTCGTAAGTGGCCTCGACGGTCTTGGCCGATGACTTGAGCGCCGCGTCCATATCACCGTAGCGGCGGACGGTGTTTTCCGGTGGCGCCTTCAGCAACTCAGCCGCCTTGGTTGCGAATCCTTCGCTGCTCTGGGTTGCAGCGGGGCCGAGGTCCCAGTCGACTTTGAGTTTCTTGCGCGCCTGTTGTGCCTGCCACCAAGTGTCGGCGACAACAGCGATGCCGGGCTCCATACCTGGCTCCCATGGAGTATAGGCTGCGGGAGTGATGCCGCCATCGATAACGAGAACATGGCGTATGCCGGGCAGGCCTTTGATCTCATCGAGGTTAGCGCTCTTCACCTTGCCGGCAAATACAGGGGCCTTTTCAATGCTTGCGTAGAGCATTCCGGGAAGCTGGATATCGATGCCGAAGAGCGGCTTGCCGGTGACAATCTTAGGAGTGTCGACGCCTTGCTGCGAGTGGCCGATGATGCGGTAATCCTTGGGATCTTTGAGCTTCACGGTCGCCAGGTCGGGCGCGGGCAGCGCGGCAGCTTTGGCGGCAACCTCCTGATAGCTCACGGATCGCCCGGAGGCGGCATGCATTATGCGGCAGGATTCAGTGGTGCATTCCGCTGCGGGCACGTCCCATCTTTGCGCAGCGGCGGTGACCAACAACTGGCGTCCGGCTGCGCCAACGCGGCGCATCGGGTCCCAGCCCATCGGCGTGTTCGCGGAGCCTCCGGAAAACTGCCGCCCGTATATCTTTTCGTCCAGGTCGGCTTGTTCGACTCGAACGTCCTTCCAATCGACATCCAGTTCCTCGGCAATCAGCATCGGCAGCATGTTCCGCATGCCCTGGCCTGACTCGGAGGCGCGCGCCATGATTGTGACCGTGCCATCCGGGGCAATCTTGATGAACGCCTGCGGCGTGAGTTCCGGTTGCTTCCCCGGCCCCTGGGCCACAGTGAAGCGATACAGACCCAGGGCAAGGCCGCCGCCCGCAAGGGCCGTCAACTGCAGAAACGATCTCCGTTGCATGCGCATAAGTCTGCCCATCCTTTACTGTTTGCTGGCTACGGCGCCCGCTTGCGCGGCTTGATGGATCGCCTGGCGAATACGCGTATACGTTCCGCAACGGCAGAGATTCCCGCTCATCGCTGCGTCGATCTCCGCATCAGTAGGGTGAGGCGTATGCTGCAGCAGGGCGGCGGCAGACATGATCTGGCCTGCCTGGCAGTAGCCGCACTGCGGGACGTCGATTGCTTCCCAGGCCACTTGGACGGGGTGCTGGCCATCCGGTGAAAGCCCTTCGATAGTAGTGACCGGTTGGCTACTAACGCTGCTCACCGTCGTCAGGCAGGAGCGGATGGCCTCGCCGCCAACGATCACCGTGCAGGCTCCGCATAGCCCTACGCCACAGCCGAACTTGGGACCTTTGATGTTCAATACATCGCGCAGTACCCACAGGAGGGGCATGTCCGGTGACACGTCCACCGTCGCGGGCACGTTGTTGACAGTCAATTTAGTGAGCATCGGTTCACTCCGGCGAAAAATCTAAGTCTGGCCCCAGAGACTATCAAAGTTCTCTTCTCATCTCCTGTCAAGAAGCGCGGGAAACAACAAGCGCCGACCGGGGCTATCGACAGACCTTGGCGTGAACGCTGGGGTGAGGCAGTTCGGATTTTGGCAGATCGCCGTCCGCCGCATCCGGCTCGGCCTTCTGCTTGCCAAAGCTTACTCCCATCCAACTCCGAAGTGTCCGCTTCTGAACATCTCTAGCCTGAAGCGGACAGATTGTTTTCCGGGGGCCGCGTATATCCATTGATTCTGAGCGGTTTGCCGACAGAGCAATTTGGCCCGGTACGTGCCCGTTCAGCTGTGTTGTTTTGAGGAACCTTTATGACACCGCTTCCGTATCCTCCGTCAAGAGGACGTCCTATGCGCCGCTTCGCGATCTTCATAACCGTTCTGTTTCTCCTGGTAGTTGTCGGCTCCCGGCCGAGGGCCGTCAGCAGCCAGAGCAGGTCTTTATGTGTTTGCATGGCGTCAAAGGCAGCATTGCTGATGAAGTCGATCACAACGACGTCGGCTTCGACAACCACGCAAGCACCATCGCAGCCACAGGTTGCCGAAACGGCGTCCGCCGCCGAGTAAATCCGGGGAGAATGGCAGGCGCCGTTGCTCCCGGTCGCAGGGTCATCCAGGCTCTGGCGGCTTGCGCCTCGCCGCGACGCATAAGTTTCGACTGCCGTAACTCCTCACCCGCTTTTCCCACTCTTCCGCGCGGGTCGCGAGGCGCGAGTGCTCGCGCGAGGACCCGACCATCACATTCCCAACGAAGGACCTAAGCCTACTCCTTCGTTCTTACGTGCAACCGCGCGTCTTTGGAACGACACACTGCGGAACAGTTGCTACGCATGGACCGCATGGATCCGGGAGCGCACTTCGCTCACGACGTGATCGGGGTGGGCACACTCGTCGATTCTCCGCTGAGTAAGAGCATTCAACTGCGGTGATGCGGCAGCATGACCAGACCCTTACACTTGCACTTCGTCGGTCAGGGTGGTGAGGGTGCGCTCGGCGAGTTTGGGGAGAACGAGCGATGGCAGCATGGTCGAGATGGCGGCGTAGACGAGAAGCCCTCCGTAAAGGGCATCGTCGATATGGAAGGACTCGTGGAGGATTCCCGCGATGACGAGCGTGAAAATAAGGGTTGGAATCAACGCGACGGCGACGCGTAATCCCCCCTCGGGTGTGCGACCGGAGAAATAGCGGCACTCCACCCAGTTCTTGCCGATGCGGATGGGAAGCACGAAGACGGCCATGGCGATTCCATAGAGGAGTGCCTTGAGGACCAGGGCGTCAGAGGGAACGTCGAGGCCCTCGTGGAAGAAGTAGAAGGGGACAAAAAACGAAGCGAAGAGGCGCACCGCGTGGAGGTTTTCATGGGAGGCCAAAGTCGTCATGCGTTTGGTGAGCAGGCCAGCCACAAGTCCAGCGACGAAGGCCCCAATCAGGACGTGGACGCCGATGGCCTGGGTGATGACGGCGCAAATGATGCCGACCATGAGCAGGAGCGAGAACTCGGAGCCGGGAGCGAAGGGAACGACATACTTCCCCAAGGCGAGGAAGAAGAAGGGCGTCAGGACGATGAGCAGAGCAAGGATGGAGCTGGAGATGGCAAGCGACCGCACCGAGTCGGCATGGGAGAGGAAGAAGAGAACCAGCAGCGCGGTGATTTCCCCGGCGATGGCGCTGATCGATACTTCGGTCTGCTCGTCGAGCGCGAGGCCGGAGTGGGGGAGGGTGTCTAGGATGAATCCTGTGGACGGGGTGAAGAGGCCGAGTCCGAGTAACGCAGCCGGTTGCCAGGGCATATGCAGGTAGCGGATGGCGAGCCAGGCCGCGCCCACGAGAAACAGCGCCCGAATCCCGAGATGACCCATTAGGCGCGGCAGCTGCTTGCGGATCTCAACCAAGTCGACTTCGAGGCCGGCAAGAAGGAAAAGTGACGCGATGCCGAGAGTGGCGACGACGGCGGTGACCCTGTCGCCGACCTGCGACTTGAAGAGGAGCGAGACGGCGATGCCAAAGGCGAAGCAAGTGAGTGGGGCGGGCAGGCGAAAACGCTGAAGAGCGCGCGGGATGACCAAGAGTCCGAAGACGGTCGCGAGATAGATTAGGGTTGTGGTGGAGATATGCATCGTGAGTCTTTTCTCCAATGGCGGCGAATCAGGAATCCGGGGTGAGCGCTTCGAAACTTGAACGAACGGCTCCTAATTCGTCATTCGTCGGAATATACCAGAGCGGAGCAGGATTTCTGCTTTGCCTTTGATGACGGATTGACGTGGTGGCAAGCGAGCGATGGGAGCATCCTTGCGGCACGGTCTCAGAGGAGTCAATCACGGCTTTGCAAAAACGCTAACCGGGCAAGGGCTGACCTGGCCGCCCTCGGAAAACGCCGGGGGACCGCTGGAGGAGCATCCCTCAAAGTTGCAGCCGACGCTTGTCGATGTAGACATGTCAGTCGCCCCTGGCGCGTTCGACTTATTGTTGGAGATGTCGCACCCACTGATCTTCGAGGGGCCCTTCACGCCCACGGCCACGCGATTGTCGTCGATGCTGGTCTGGCTGCAGCCAGATACCTCTGTAACCCTTCCGATTGCGGATTTATCCGGGACGGTGTTGTTGTGAACGGAGGTGTGATTCAACGCATCCTGAACCATTCCGTCGACAAAAATATTAATGTATTCGTTGTTCCAAAGCACATTCTGGTCGATTTCGAATCCGTTGCTTCCGCCGTCGATATCGACTCCGGCGACAGTGTAGTCGTCCGCAGCGCCCGGGACCAGGGACAAGCTATCGTGCAGCCAATTGTGGTGGATGCGCGTCCCGGACGAGGCCTGGTCGCAACAGGTGTAAATCTCTCCGCCGTCTCGTGAAAGCATCATCGACTCAAAGATGTTGTTATAGCTGATCTGCTCGCTGTTCAATGCGTAGAGATAGATCGCCTGACGCCCGACACTATGGATCGTATTCTGTACGACAGTGTTTCCATCGGCTTCTAGATCGACAGCTGAGTCGTAATCTCCGATGTAGTCGATATTTTCGATCAGGTTGTTTCTGACCGTGTTGTTGCTGCCATCTACGGCGACTCCGGCTCCAGCGCTGTAGGAGATCACGCTATTCTGCAAAACGTTTCCCGTACCATTCAGCACGATGCCTGAGTCGGTCTCGTGAACATGGAGGATAGAAAAGCCCGTTGTATCGCTGGGATCCGGCGGCAAATCGGTGAAGTGGGAAACGTATGTGACGTTGAGCCCGTCAAGGGTGTTGTTCGAGCTGGACGCATCGGTGATGATGTTGCTGGCAAACAGCGAAATGTTGCGAATAGTGACTCCGGACTTGCCTCGCAGATCAAACGCATATTGCCGCTGCTTGGCGCGGACATCCAAAGTGCTTGGATCGACCTCGCCGGGGGCCATGAAATAGAGGGTCGTAGAAGTGGGATCGTAATACCATTCGCGCGCAACGTCCAAGGCGCTGAGTGTTCCGAAGAGATAGTAGTAGCCGCCCGCAGTGGGGCAAATAAAGGGGCAGGTGCCGGTCTCCTCAACAGCGATGCTGATGCTGGCTGCGCCAGATGAAGTGACAACGCCGGTTTCATGGGAAAACGGGTCGATGCCGCTCCAGAGATGGACTTTCGCACCGGTCCAATTCACCTGCGGCAGGTTGCTATCGACGATGTGGCCAGAATCGGTGCCTGTTTGTTCGGTGGCCCAATTGACGTTGAGGAGGTCGTCGCCGTTCGGCCATCTGGCTTCGGTCATCATGTCGTTGCCGACGAAGATTTGGTTGGTGTCATCCGAGTTAAGGACAACGTTGGTCTTGTAGATGGAACCCTGATAATTCGTCCAGCCGGTAATCGGGTCGGAGCCGTCAACGGTGACCGGCTCAAGGTTATAGGCCGTGATCGTAATGCCGGAGTTGGGAACGACCGTTTCCCGGTACGTTCCCGCGCGGAGCTCGCAGGTCCATCCCGCCGCCACCGTAGTCGCGCAATGCTGGATCGTTTTGAAGGGTTGCGCAATGGTCCCGGGATTGGAATCGCTTCCGTTCGGAGCAACAAAGCTGGCGTTGACCGGAGTCGGCGCCGTCACCGTGAGTGTGGCCGGAAGGCTAGTCAGCGTCCCGGCGATGTTGGAAACTGTGACGCTGAAAGCCGCTCCTGAATCTGCAGAACTAGTCGCTGGTGTGGTGTAGGTCGCCTGCGTCGCGCCGGCAATGGCGACGCCGTTCCTGAGCCATTGATAAGAGAGAGGAGCGGTACCGGAAGCGGCAATCGAGAACCTCGCCGGCTGCCCGGACGCCACCGATTCACTGGAGGGCTGACCGGTGATCGAAGGGGACAAAATGCAGTTGTAGGTCAGCCCGCAACCGATGATCGGGACCAGCACAGCCAACAAAGGCAGCAAGAGGATTCTACGCATCGATCAGCCCTGGTGTGCGCTCCTGGAAAATACTATTCGCAGCGGGCGCAGCCAACTCGTATGGTGTTGTCGTTATAGAGGTTATTGTAAGGGATCAGCATCCTGGGCAGCGATGCAGACGTCCATTCGCTTCATTGATTAGATTCTCGGCTCGCCTGCCGTGCGGTCGCTCTAACCTAGGTGACGCGCTTCGCCGGATGTCCCGGAACGCCTTCCCTCTTGTTTACGACTTTGTTTGTCGACTGCAGGATGAACATGTTGCCATCTTGCGTTCGTCGGGTATTCATTTTCGGCTCCTAAGATGAATTAGAGCAAGAAATGTGTGGCCGAGAGGACACTTAGGAGGTTTCTCCCGACCAAGAAAAGACAATGCTTCTCGGATGGCAATTCGCTGTCCTTTCTATATAGCGCAGTCGCTGATGGGCCAGCCACTACATTGAAAGGTTAAACGACTGAACCGCGAATGCTGGTTTTCTATCTGTCCCGGCGCCAGCCTGGGTCGGATTCTCCGAAGTTGGCGCGCTGTGAAAAGCCTGCACCTTTTCTGTCATTGGAGGAAAATCGTGACTTCATTGAAAGAAACTGCCCGGAAACTTTATTTTCGATCAAGATTTTTCCGTCATATGGCGCGCTTGCTGATACGCGATAGACGTTCGCCTATCGATTTTTCCCATATTCTCTCCTTTCGTGAGGAGCAAATAGGCCCGGTGCACCGGGATGAGGCTTTGTTCCTTTTCGCCTTAACGCGAATCCTCCGTCCGCAAACGATTATTGAATTCGGGTTTAGGGCGGGCAATAGCGCCCTCAATTTTCTGGCGGCGGCCGATCCAGATTGTCGCGTTTTCAGTTACGACATCGCTGTCGAATCCGAGGAGATTGCGCGGCGATGCCTTGGTCATGTGAAGAATTTTCGGTTCATCAAGAAGTCGCAGGCAGATTTTTTGCCGTCTGATATTGAAGGTAGAAAAATCGACCTATGTTTCCTCGATGCCTCTCACGATCTTGCCCTCAACCTGAAAACCTTTGAGTTGATCCTGCCCCAGATGGCGGATCGGGCGATTCTCTCCGTCCATGACACTGGGGTTTGGCATAAGAAGTTTTTCAAAGACCGTCATCGCGCCTTCATCGAGTCTGACACGGGTAAGGAAACCGGCCGGTGGATCGATGCGGAGCAGTACCAGCCCGCAGTGACAGAGCGGCTGTTTGTTAATGCTTTGCTGCGAAACCATCCGGATTTTTCCCAGATACATCTTCACTCTGCCTATGCACTCCGCAACGGTATCACCCTCCTGCAAAGGGAAGCACCTCTCGTCACCGGGCCGTAGAACAGATTAATCAAGGGCGACCCAAGCCGGGAGACCGGCTGTTCAAGCCTGAGACAACAGACCTGGATTGCCCTCATGCCACTGGCGCGAGTTGATTCCGGATTGCGGCTTTCCACACAATAATCTGCCCCGGAGCCAAGCCGCCAGCCCTGTTCAGAGAGCTATTGGGTCGATACACGCTGAAAGTGATCTAAGAGTGGATCAACACGTTTCCCATTGAGTGTCTGTCCCGTTTTGGGAGGCTCACTAACCACTTTCCCATTAGCGAACTCCCACCGAATAAGTTCCTTCACATTCCATTGTGTTTCAACCGCGGACAGCCCATCTTGAGAGTGCAGGCTCTTGTTACGACTTCCTTAACGAATGGCGAGACCGGGAATGGCAGGTCCGGGGAATGAGGGGGCGGGAATGCGGATATTGATCGCGGAAGACGATGCGGCGCTGGGGCTGTTTCTGAAGCGGGGGCTGGAAGCCGATGGACACGAGGTGCGCTGGACGGTGGACGGCGAGGCGGCGGTCGAGGCATTTGTGCTCGAAACGCCCGATCTGACGATTCTCGACCTGAACCTGCCGAAGCGCGATGGCGGCGAGGTACTGCGGCTGCTGCGGTCGGTGGGCGATGAGCATCCGGTGCTGGTGCTGACGGCGCGGCAGGAGCTCGAAGTGAAGATCCGCTGCCTCGATGCCGGCGCCGACGATTGCATGATCAAGCCGTTTTCGCTCGAGGAGCTGCGGGCGAGGTGCCGGGCGCTGCTGCGGCGGCGTCCCGAGACGAACCTGGTGCTTCGCCACTCCGGTCTCGAGATGAACCGGATCAACCATACCGTGGTGCGCAACGGTGAGACGATCGCCCTCACGAACAAGGAATTCGCGCTGCTGGAGTTTCTGCTGCTCCATCGCGGCAGTTGCGTCTCGCGGGTGACGCTGCTCGACCGGGTGTGGAAGGCGGAGGCGCAGATGGGCACTAACGTGGTGGATGTCTACGTAAATTATCTGCGGCGCAAGCTGCATGACAGCCCTCCGGACTCGATCATTCAGACGGTGCGTGGGCAGGGATACTGTATCCCGGCACGGCCGATCGCCGGTGCTGTAGCGGCTGAATTCGCCGGAGTCGGCGGATTTGGGCCTTAACTGGCATCTGCCTTCAGTCTCGCTAGCGGCGAAAGCTGCGTCGCTCAGTCGGACCTGCGGAATGGCCAAAGCCACGCCCTTTTAGAGGGTGCGCAAGAGTCGAGCCACCCTCGGCCTCATTAGATGAGTACCGCTCTTCACTTTAACTAACACTCCACTGCTTTAGAAAGGTTCGCGCTCATGGCCTCCTCGTCCGCACAGACTTTCTCCTCCTTGCGACCAGCGAACACCTACTCGATTCCCGCCGTGGGGGCGCGTACCGCGATCCTCGCCAGCTCCGATCTGTCCTTTCGCCAGCGGGTGCGAGAGACCTTGTCCGGCCTGCGCTGGCAGGTACGCGAGGCGGGCGGCGGGGCGGAGGCGCTGGCCTTGCTCGAAGTGCTGCCTGCCGAGGCGCTGATTCTGGATTCCTGGTTGCCCGATCTCGAGATTCGCGAGTTTGTGCGCGAGTTTGAGCGGCTTCATCCCACGGTCGACCTCGTCAGCGTGGACGGGACAGCCAGCAGTTCCCCCGGACTGGTGCGCAGCCCGAGGCGGAACGAGCTGCTGCATGCTCTGCGCTCGGGACAGGACGGCGAAGCCACGCTGACGCCAGCGCCGGAGGGCCGGCGCGAGGTAGCCGCAAAGGACTTCTCCCCGGAGACGGCCGCCCACCCGATCGGGAGCATGGCTGTGCCATTGCCGGCGATCCCGGCTCTGGCCTCACGGGCCAGTGCGGCCCATCGGCTGCCGGAGTTTGTGGGCGAGCATCCCCGGCTGCTCGAGGTCTCGCGCCGCATCCGCCTGGTCGCGCCGCGCTCGACGCCGGTGCTGATTCAGGGGCCGACCGGGACGGGAAAGGAACTGGTCGCGAAGGCGCTGCATCGGTTGAGCGCGCGGGCGCAGCGCCCATTTGTGGTGCTGAACTGCGCGGCGATCCCGGAGGCGCTGCTTGAGGCGGAGCTGTTCGGGCACACGCGAGGCGCATTTACCGGCGCGGTGCAGGGCCGGGTGGGGCGGATCGAGGCGGCCCATGGCGGCACGTTGTTTCTGGACGAGATTGGCGAGATGCCGCTGCCCCTGCAAGCGAAGTTATTGCGATTTGTCGAGTGCGGCGAGCTGCAGCGGATTGGCGATAACGAGCCGGTGCGGGTAGATGTGCGGATCGTCGCCGCGACACATCAGGCGCTGGCCAGGCTGGCGGCGACGGGCGGATTTCGCGCCGATCTTTATTACCGCTTATCGGTGTTCATCATTCAGACTCCGGCGCTATTGTTGCATCTCGAGGATCTGCCTTCGCTGGCCACGCACTTTCTCGGCCGGCTGGGCATGGAGGGGCCGGCGAAACAACTGCATCCGCAGGCGATGGAGCGGCTGGTGGGTCATCACTGGCCGGGCAACGTGCGGGAACTGGAACACGTCATCGAGCGGGGCTACATTCTGGCCGAAGACCGGGCGGAGATTCGTGCCGAAGAAATAGAGTTTGGCGAGATGGTGGCGAAGCGCCTCCGGCGACGGGAGTGCAGACTTGGTGGGCGTTTCTTGAGAGGCTTCTTATCCGCTGCCAGTTCCGATGGTTCTCTTCTTGCTCCATCTTTATCGACCAACCTGTGCCGGAACTTGAATGTGGCCGGGAATGAGACAGAACGCTGAGGGCAAGGAGTCAGGACATGCAGATTGCAACCCCGTTGAGCGGAGAACTGGCGCAGTATCTCGACCTGTCCAGCGCCGAGCTGAAGCTGACGGCGCAAAACATGGCCAACGTGAACACTCCCGGCTACACCCGCGAAGTGGCGGTCTTCGATGAGAATGTTCCGGTAAGCCTCAATGGTCTAACCTACGGGACGGGCGCGAGCGTCACCGAGATCCAATCGCAGCGTGACCGGGTGCTCGAGCAGAGCGTCGATCAGCAGACGCAGGCGGAAGCGGCGAGCGCGACCCGGCTGACCGCGCTGCAGAACCTAGAGGGAGTCTTCTCCTCGGCTACCTCTACGAGCACTACCACCGCGAACGGGGGCATCAGCTCGTCGCTGAGCGGGTTTTTCACCGCCGTTACCTCGCTCGAAGGGAATCCCAGCGACACTTCGCTGCGCGAGGGGGTATTAAGCGCCGCGACCAGTCTGGCGGACAGCTTCTCCGGCGCGGTCGACGCGTTGCAGCAGCAGCAGGCCTCGCTAGACGCCGAGAGTAAGAGCGTCGTGACCCAAGTGAATGCGCTCACTAGCTCGATTGCGGGGCTGAATCAGCAGATTCAGACCCTCGATCCGAACACCGATGCCGGGACGCTCGAAGACCAGCGGCAATACGAACTGAACCAGCTCTCGCAACTGGTCGGCATCAACCAGATCACGACAGAGAATAACGGGCTGACCATCACTACTACTAGCGGCGCGTTGCTGGTCTCAGAGGGCAAGGCCTATGCGTTGACCAGCGGGCCCTCGGGCGGAGTGACGCACTACTTTGATTCTCTGGGTAACGACATTACGACTGCGCTCGCCTCGGCCGGAGGCCAGCTGGGCGGATATCTGACCAGCCGCGATCAGGACATTCCGCAGGTCGAGAGCGCACTTGACGCACTGGCGGGTGGTTTGGCGACGCAGTTGAATTCGATCCAGGAGTCCGGCTCGACGGTCAGAGGGGCATCTTCCGCCGGGATTCCACTCTTCAACGTCCCGGCCAGCGGAGGGGTTCCTGGTTCGGTGGCGGGCGGCATTACCGTGGCGATCACGGATCCGTCGCTCGTCGCGGCGTCGGCTGCCGGGGCCGGGCCCTCCGATGGTTCAAATGCGGTGTTGATGGCCAACGTGCAGAACAATCCACTGATTACGCTGAACCAGGCGGGCAATCCCTATAACGTCTCCTCACCTGTGTCGCCAACCAACTATCTGGCCGCCTTCGTCGGGACGCTGGGTAGCCTGGTGGCGCAGACTTCTTCGCTGAATACCGCGCAGCAGGCCTCGCTTACACAGACCCAGACCCAGCGAGACTCGCTCTCGGCGGTGAACACCGATGATGAAGCCTCGACGCTATCGCTTCTGGAGCGCTCTTATGAGGCGTCGTCGAAGGTCTTCACGGTCCTCGACGAGATCTTTGCCTCAGCGATCAACCTGGGCGACGAGACGACGGTGACGTAACCGTCGCGTTGGCCAGTCGAAGACTTCCGCGAAACTTTGTGTCTTCACCATCAGGAGCAAGAGCTATGCGTGTCGATCCCTTGTATGTTCCCAATCTGGTTGGCTCGCTCGACAGCGTCTCGACTACGGAGCAAACGTTGTCGGAGGAGCTTTCGAGCGGCTCGCGGGTCACCTCGCTCTCGGACGATCCGGGCGCGGCGGCCGACAATGTCGTGTTGACCGCGCAGATCGCCCAGGACGATACCTTCACCCAGACGGCGGCGACTACGGAGAGCCGATTGCAAGTGGGAGATTCGGCGCTCTCCTCGGTCGTCAGCCAGCTGAACTCGGCGATTACGCTGGCGACCGAGGCCAACAACGGCACCCTGAGCGCTTCGAACGTGACCGGCATCTCGGACCAGTTGGTGAGTATCCGCAATGAGGTCTTGTCCCTGGCCAACACCAGCTATCTCGGGACGTATCTCTTTGCCGGCAGCCAGGGCGCGACCGCGCCGTTTACGCTGAATGCTCCCGCGGTTCCGGGGGCAGCCGCGACCGTGACCTATAACGGCGATGCGAACACGACTTCGCTGCAAACGCCGAATGGGCAATCGATTCAATTGAATTTCCCCGGCGACCAGATATTTTCGACTGGCGTGGCGGGTACCGATGTCTTCCAGACGCTGAACAACCTGATCGCCGACTTCCAGACCGGGGTGCCGTCGGCGACAGCGGTCGCCGATACAGAGAGTTTGACCACGGCGCTGGGCAACGTCAGTGAACAGCGCGTGACGCTCGACGGCAGTATTACCGCGCTGCAAAATGCGGCCTCCTACACCCAGAACGAGTCGGCGGAGCTGCTCTCCGCGCAAACAACTCTGCTGCAGGCCGACTATGGCCAGGTCTCCACTCAACTCAGTGCGGCGGAGACCCAGCAGACCGCGCTCTACGACGTGATCGCGACGCTGGAGAAAGGGAGTCTGTTCGACTATATTGCGCCCTAAGTTGCAGGCTCTGCGCGGAATCGCAGTATGCTTTAGATTCCGCCGGAGGAACCAACTTCATGAAGCGTCTTCTACTCGTTCTGTTGCTTGCTGCCGCGACAACTCCGCTGTTTGCTCAGGGCGCGCCACCCCAGGGTGGGGCCGATGCTCCCTACGCTGTCGAGTATTACTACAAGGCCCAGTGGGGACATCAGCAGGAGTTTCTCGACCTGTTTCTCAAGAACCACTACCCGCTGCTGAAGAAGATCGTTGCCTCGGGGCGAATGATCTCGGTCAAGATCGAGACGCCTGCCAACCACATGACGGAAGATCAGCGGTGGGACTACCGGGTCACGATCGTTTTCAAGAACTCGACGCTGGCGACGACTTCGAATCCCGACGAAGAGGCCTTCATCAAAGAGCTTTATCCCGATCAGGCGACTTATAAGAAGGAAGAGCAGCGACGGTTTGAGATTCTGCTGGCGCACTGGGACTTGCCGGTTACGAATATTACTCCTGCCAAGCCTTAACACAGCCGTACCTCGGCAAAAAACCCTAAAACAGCATTTCACCGCTGATGGTGAGAATCGCAGCGCTTTACATAGAAGTTCTAGTGGTGTAGGCTCGATTCCCATAGAACTTCGACTGGAGAGGCCGCCATTGGGAAAGAGCAATGAGCCGAATGCGGAGATGCTGAAAGGCACTCTCGACATGATGGTGTTGCGAAC
>CAVUKL010000037.1:0-20052 GCA_963742015.1 uncultured Acidobacteriaceae bacterium
AATGAGGCGCCCCGGCTGGCAGCCAGGAATTCGCCGGCCTGGGCTATGAGCCAGTGCTCTTTCCCTGGTACGACGACAACTGGATTGGCGCTGTCCAGAAGATCGCGGGTTCCGTGGAAGTGGGCTCCGACATCCCTACTTCGGGCTTCCTGCACGCAAATCTGCGTCCTCTTCGCGCTGCCCTGACCACCGCTGAATTGGAGCGCTATCGCTGGTTGGGAAGTAAGACGGCGGAGATCACCGCGTCGGTCCTGCAAGAACTGGAGCCAGGCGTTACCGAGTATGAGATGGAGGCGCTGGTGTCCGACGGGCTGCTGTGCGAGGGGATTTTGCCGTCGGTCCTGCTGATGGCTGTGGACGACCGCATCCTCAACTTCAAACATGCAGTCGCGCGTGGAAGGCGCCTCGAACGCTACGGGATGTTGAACCTCTGCTCGCGGAAGTGGGGATTGGCGATTTCTATCACTCGATTCGTTCATTTCGGCAAGCTTCCGGACGACCTTGCTGCGCGATTTGCCTCCTCGGCGCGGGTGAATGCGGTTTTGTTCGATGCGACCCGCGCCGGCAAAAGCTCGGCGGAGTTGTTTCGGGCCGCCCAGGACGCCTACGCCGCCGAAGGGTTTCCCGGCGAAGAGGAGTTTCATCATCAGGGTGGAGCGACTGGTTATGGCGAGCGCGAGTGGCTTGCCTCTCCGACACGGCAAAGAGATCGTAGTCGATAATCAGGCCTTCGCCTGGAACCCCAGCATCCGCGGCGGCAAGGTGGAAGATACCGTGGTGTTGCGCGACGGCAAGATAGAGTCCCTTACGGACACCCCGGATCTGCCGCTGGTCGAGACGGAGCTGAATGGCGCGACGTACCGTTCGGCGGGCGTGCTCGTTCGGGAGTAATCCGCGTAGCGGCGCAACATTCGGCTTGATCATTTCCGCCTCGCCGAAGACGGATGTCCGGCCGCTCTGAAATAATAGACCGCGATGGAGTTCATCGACCTCAAGAGCCAGTATCGCGGAATCAAAGCGTCAGTTGATCGCCGCATTCAGGCAGTCCTCGATCACGGACAATACATTATGGGGCCGGAGATCGGCCTGCTCGAGGAAGCCCTTGCAATCCGGACAGGCGCGAAGCACTGTATCGCCTGCTCCAGCGGAACCGATGCGCTCCTGCTGGCGATGATGGCGCTGGGCATCGGCCCGGGCGATGAGGTTGTAACTAGCCCATTCAGCTTCTTCGCCACCGCGGAGATCATTGCGCTGCTCGGCGCGAAGCCCGTATTCGTTGACATCGATCCTGTGACGTACAACCTGGATCCGTCTTTGCTGCGGGCCGCGATCACTCCACATACCAAGGCCATCCTGCCAGTCTCACTCTACGGCCAATGCGCGGAAATGGACGCAATCGCCGAAGTCGCAGGCGAAATTCCGGTGATCGAAGACGCCGCGCAGAGTTTTGGCGCCACCTATAAGGGACGCCAATCCTGTAACCTGTCGTTGATCGGCTGCACCAGCTTTTTCCCATCCAAGCCGCTCGGCTGCTATGGCGACGGCGGCGCGGTCTTCACCAGCTACGACGAGCTTGCCGAGAAGATGCGCATGATCCGCAATCATGGCCAGGACCGCCGTTATCATCACCCAGCAATCGGCGTGAATGCCCGTATGGACACCATTCAGGCGGCAGTCCTTTTAGCCAAACTGGAGGTCTTCGACGAAGAGGTCGGACGCCGCGCCGAGGTGGGCGCGCGCTATTCGGAGCTCTTGCATGAGATAGTCAAAACTCCGCAAATCCTCGCAGGAGACACCAGCGTCTATGCGCAGTACACAATCGAGGTCGAGAATCGCGACCTATTCCAGGAAGAGATGAAGCTGCATGGGGTGCCGACGGCGGTCCATTATCCCGAGGCGCTTCATCTGCAGCCGGCGTTTGCCCATCTTGGCCACCGCAAAGGTGATTTTCCAATAGCGGAGGCGGCGGCTAAGCGCGTCGTCAGCCTGCCCATGCACCCGTATCTACTGGAGCGCGATCTGGTCCACATTTCCGGCATCGTCGCGCAATGCGTCGCAAAGACCAAAGGGAACTTGAGCCCTCGCGACGCCGCCCTCGTCTAGCTGACAATTTCAAGTCGAGTCAATTTATAGTTGCGGATATGCAGCCCATCTACAAGCGTGCGAGTGTCCTCGTCGGCTTCTTGGTCTTGATTCTCGTTCTGATCGCTAATTCCTGGTACATCAAACGCGAGCTTGATTCCCAGGTCGCTGACCACGAGCAGCTGTCCCGCACAAAACAAGTCATCCTGGAGTTGACCGAAACCGGGTTGTTGCTCGACGACGCCGAGACTGGGCAGCGGGGATTTCTCTACACCGGCCGGTCAGCCTATCTTGCTCCTTACGACCTGGCGACTAAGCAGATCGATCGCCATCTGCAGACGCTCACTCAATTGACCGCCGACAACCCCAAACAGCAGCAGAGTCTGGCCGAGCTTACCCAACTCGCGCATACCAAGCTGGACGAGCTGCGCGAAACGATCTCGCTTTACAACGAGGGCAAAGCCCACGAGGCTGAAGACCTCGTTTTGTCGGACAAAGGCAAAGGTGTAATGGACGAGATCCGGCAGGCGATTGCGAATATGGAGCGGGAAGAGAGCGTGCTGGAAGCCCGAAGAGCCGCGGCTTATTTGAACGGCGTGTGGTGGACCAGGACAAGCATCTTCCTGACCACAGCTCTCGCAGTCTTTGGTTCGGTCTTGTTGGCCTACTACATTCTGCGCGAGACGGATCTGCGCGAGCGCCACGCCGCCCAAATGCGGGCGGGTGAGGAATGGTACCGGGTGACGCTCACCAGTATCGGCGATGCGGTGATCGCGGCCGACCCGCGCGGCGTTGTGACCTTTCTCAACCCGGCGGCCGAGCAACTGACCGGTTGCACTGTGTCTGGAGCAAAAGGAAGACCGATTACCGAGATCTTCCCCATCTTTAATGAGCACACCCACGAGCCGGTCGAGAACCCCGTCGAGAAAGTCATGGTTCAGGGCAAGGTAGTCGGGCTCGCCAATCACACCGTATTGCGCCACAGGAACGGGACGCTTACTCCGATCGAAGACAGCGCTGCGCCGATTCGCGATGACCGGGAGCGACTTATCGGAGTGGTGCTCGTTTTCCGCGATGCCACCGAAGATAGAGAAGCCCAGGAAATCATTCGGAAAGCTGAAAAGTTGGCGGCGGCTTCGCGGTTGGCGGCCACAGTCGCCCACGAGATCAACAATCCTCTTGAGGCCGTAGGTAATCTGGTATACCTCGCACGATTGGTGCCCGGCATACCGATGGCAGCAGTCGAATATCTGACCTTTGCCGAAGAACAACTCGAACGGGTATCGCATATCGCTAAGCAGACGCTCGCCTTTTACCGCGAGTCGAGAAAGTGGGAGACAGTTGACATGGCTCAACTGGTTGAGTCCGCGCTGAAGCTCTACTCAAACAAACTGAATACCAGGCAGATCACGGTTGAAAAGAACTACGGCGAATGCCCCTTGATGCTCGGCTCGCCGGGCGAGTTGAAACAAGTAATCGCCAACCTGATCTCCAATGCTACCGATGCCGTCGGCGCACGCGGAAGGATCAGGCTCGGGGTGTTGTCCGGTTCGTCTTCGGCAACAGAAGCAGTCATCTTCCGGATAGAAGATGACGGGCCCGGAATCGCGGCCGAAAACCTCACCAGGATTTTCGAGCCTTTTTTCACGACCAAGGAAGACGTAGGAACCGGACTTGGTTTATGGGTGGCGAAAGAGATCGTCGAACGCCATGGCGGCGCCATCGAGGCTATCTCTGGGACAGCAGTTGATCTTCCGGGCGCGGTTTTTACGGTGACCCTTCCAACCGCCGGGAGCGATACGAGCCTGATGGATTGATGTATTCAAGATCCTCATCTCTGATTAGCACCGAACAATGTTCTCCGCCGTGATTCCCTTCGTGGCATTGCGAGTGTCAATGACTAACTGAGCATCGCGGACGATCCCACGATAGTCGTAGCTGGTGTGGTCGGTCACAATCATCACCGCATCGTATTGATGCAAGCCGTCCAGACTGGCACACTCCATATTCAACTCGTAATGACGGCCGCGGCCCACCTTGGGGAAGAACGGGTCGTGGTAGGAGACAACCGCGCCGCGCTCGCGCAGCAACTCAATGATGGTCAGCGAAGGAGACTCGCGAAGATCGTCAATGTCGCGCTTGTATGCAACTCCCAGCACCAGTATCTGCGATCCGTTGAGCGCCTTGCGCCGATCATTGAGGGCCGCGATTGTCTGATCGATCACGTAATACGGCATGGCGATGTTGACCTCGCCGGCAAGCTCGATGAAGCGGGTGCGAAAGTCAAACTGCTTCGCCTTCCAAGACAGATAAAAAGGATCGATCGGAATACAGTGACCGCCCAGCCCAGGGCCGGGATAAAAAGCCTGAAACCCGAAGGGTTTCGTCTTGGCGGCGTCGATGACTTCAAAGAGGTCGATGTTCATGCGTTGGCAGAGCTGTTTGAGCTCATTTACCAGCGCAATGTTGACGCAGCGGTAGATGTTTTCAAGCAGCTTGGTCATCTCCGCTGCCGCCGGTGACGAAACCGGCACAATGCGTCGGAAGATCGACCCATAAACTGCAGAGGCAAGTTCCAGCGCCACAGGCCCTACGCCCCCGATTACCTTCGGAATGTCGTGGCGCGCAACAGTGTCGTTGCCGGGGTCTTCCCGCTCGGGAGAAAAGGCAACATAAAAGCCACGGTCTCCGGGAGTCCGCGCGACATGAAGTGAGTTCTTATTGCCCGACTCCAGCAGCGGCACGAGAACTTCCTCCGTCGTGCCGGGATACGTCGTGCTCTCGAGCACGATCAGCTGGCCCTCGCGCAGATATGGAGCGATCGAATTCGCGGTCTGCGTCACGTAGCTCAGGTCGGGCTCATGATAGTCGTTGAGCGGGGTTGGAACGCAAATCAGCACCGCGTCCATCGAGGCGATTTCGGAATAATCAGAAGTCGCCCGGAAACCCGACTGCCTCGCACGGTCAATTTCCTCCGGAGATATGCGCACGATGTAAGATCTGCCTCCGTTGAGGGTCTCAACCTTGGAGGGATCGATATCGAAACCGGTAACGGGAAAGAGCTCTTCGCTGAAAAGGAGAGCCAGGGGCAGACCGACATAGCCGAGGCCGATAATGCCAATACGAACTGTGCGGTCCTCAAGCTTCTGTTTGATTTCCGCGATCGGGCTTGGAGCGTCGACGAAAGCTGACATAGTTATCTACTCAGTTTACGCTGGGGCACTTTTCAGAAACGTTCTTGGCTCAAAGTCGGGGCGCCCCGCCTTTGAGTGGCATTGAAGGCGTATGAGATACTTCAAAAGGCTGGACGCAAGAATCGGGTAGCCTCACAAAGCTCCTGAAAGTGTATCCGTCGCCTGAGCTGGCGATTGGATCTCATAGCGCCGGGATGGCGGAACTGGCAGACGCAGCGGACTCAAAATCCGCCGGGCTTCGGCCCGTGGGGGTTCGACCCCCCCTCCCGGCACCAATCCTAAATGATTGATGCTAAGTAGGTTAGTTGACGCTGGTGGGAACCGTGTCGAGTGGCTCGACCGTGACAGCGTGACTAATTTCGTGACTTATTTCGTGATCCCGTTCGCTCTGCTGTAACTGCCGCATTGCGTCGGCGATGTCTGTCCGGTTGACTATGGCGTATCTCTCAAAGACGCTTCGGGTGCGCCAGCCGCCAATTTTCATGATGACCGTCTCAGGAATTCCAGCGCGCCTCAAGTTGCGCGCCGCAGTCCTGCGAAGGTCGTGGAAGATCAGGCCGGAATAGACGGAACGCTGGCTCTTGCACTTTGAGCAGGCCTTTCCTGAGTCCATAGGCTGAGAGCAGCTGAAGCAAACCGTCTGCCCCACTCCAGCGCGTGTGCAGGCCCGCTCCCACGTAACGCGGAAATCTCGCACGGGCTTACCATCCGGGCGAACGAACACAGCTTCGTCTGGTGCCTTGCCTCGCACGCACTCGGCAAGTAGCGTCCGCACACTGTCAGTCATAAATACTTCCCTGCCGTCGTTGTTCTTGGTCGTTCCTGGCTCCAGCCGGATTACCTGCTGCACAAGGTCAACTTGCTCGACTCGCATGTTGACTAATTCAGAGACTCGCCAGCCGTATGTGCGACCGCATTCAACTAGAGCGCGAAACCATAGCTCTGCGTCCGCTACGAGCGCATGAAGCTGTGAATCCTCTAGGAATCCCTTCCTGATGTTGTTCTCGCGAAGGTGTGGGAAAGCTGGCATCCTGAGAACCTTCGCTGGTGTCGCTTGCGACCCGAGACGAAACATTCTCTTGAGAGCGGCCAATTCTCGGTTGATGGTCGCATTCTTGGCTCCCGCCTGTTGGCGCGAATCCACGTAGCGCCCTATGAGGTCGCTCGTGACCTCTACAACGCGCATCCCGGCAAAGAAAGGCAGGATATGGAGGGAAAACCTCGTTTGAAGGTCTTCAAGGCTCTTACGTGCGTTGATCCGGTACTCACGAATGAGGTCATCTGCCAGCTCCTGCACACGTACTCTCTCAGCTTGAGGCCCCGCAAATGTCCCAGTTATGATCTCAGCCAAGCGGCTGCGCAACATCTTTTCGGCCTTTCGTCTATCGTCCGTGCGAGTTGATTCGCGGTAGGCTTTTCCGTGGCGAGAATACTTCAGCCACCAAACCGGAGAATCGGGTCGTTTGTACACACTTCCTGTTCCCTTGGGTCGTTTCATTCGTCTCCCTTCGGTTTCCTCTGTTGACCATGCTTCTTGATTCGTGCCTCGACCGCCTTGCGTGCGATCTCGGAACGCTGGGCCGCGTTGAGTTTCTGCGACCGCGCCTTCGCGCCTACCTTGCCGATCTCGGATAATTCGTCGGGGGATAGAGCTTTCGCCCGCGCCCTTCCCCCTAGTCTTCCGAGTGCTTGTGCCGCTGTGTTTTTCTTCATTGCGCTATCTTACCTATCGCTAGGTTAGATGTCAAAGCCAATCAGAGTGGAGTCAGTCGCTTATTGCGCTCGACATAGCCGTCAAGGTCGCGCACATCCAAGAGGAAGGGTGAGCCTTCAGCGTCCTGCACTACTGGCAGTCGCCCAGCCTGGATCAGGCCGCGCACCTTCCAAGGGCTGAGGCTAAGGTATTCCGCCGCAGCTTTCAGCCGGAGCAAGCGGCGACCGTACGGCGCATGGGGCCTTGCCCGGGAGAATGCAGCGCTCACGGAGTTGGTCACGTCTTGGTCACGCTGGGTCATAGGTGCCATCCTTTGAATCGTTTAGAGGGACGCTGCGGATATTCAATCCTTCGCGTGTTTCCGCGGAATTGCCTTTGACAGGCGAATCCAAAGTGGAAAAGCGTTTGGAGATGGCCGCCCCTTCGCACAGCTTCAAGAAGCAGGGATGCACACGGTAAAGCTGGATGAGATTCTGCGACAGCGTGACCCAGAGTTGAAAGAAACGGTTGAATTGCTGGCGCACGGTCATGTCGCAGCGGCCATCGAAAGCCTCGACATTCAGGGCCGTGTGCATGAAGTGATTGGGCGTGAAGCGCGAATCTCTGCGATAGCGGGTGAGTACGCAGCTTCGCCAGAAAGCACGCTTGTCGTGTCACCGGATAATCGCTCCCGTGCTGAGATCAACACCGCTATTCATCGAGAGCTACAAGGGCAAGGCATTGTTGGCAAGCAAGAACATGCGATGCAGGTGCTTGTCCCACGGCAGGAACTGACCGGCGCGGATCGCAGTTGGGCACAGCGGTATCAGCCCAACGACGTACTGCATTATTCGCGGACATCGAAGGAAACCGGCATTGGCAAAGGCGAGTATGCCCGTGTTCTTACCGTAAACGGCCAGGAAAATCAGCTTACAGTTTTGCGCGGCAACGGTGAGCAAACAACCTACGATCCTCGCCGTCAGATGGGCGTCTCAGTTTATCGAGCTGAAGAAAAGGCGTTTTCGGTTCGTGATCGCATTCAGTTCACGGCACCCAATCAAGAGCTGACGATTGCCAATCGTGAGCTTGCCAGCATTGAGAACATCGGGGTGAACGGTTCGATGCGCCTGAGACTTGATGGCGGACGCAATGTTGAAGTTGGAGTACACGCTTTCCGCACATCGACCACGGTTACGCTGTCACCAGCCATTCGAGCCAGGGGCAGACAGCAGACCGTGTGCTAATTCATGCGCACACGGAGCTTGGAGCAAAAGACTTGCTGAACCACCGCATGGCGTATGTGTCAGTCTCGCGCGGGCAGTGGGACGCGCAGATAGTCACCAACAACCGAGACAAGCTAGTGCAGGCTTTGAGTCAGGATGTCTCGCACAAGAGCGCCCTTCAGCCAGAACAGGCAATCGCAGGCCTGGCGCAAAAGATCGGCCCTGCGTCCGAGAAGGTGATCGAGCGCAGCATGGGATACGGATTGGGTTTGTAACAAACGAGTTTTCACAGAGGAGCGAACGATGGAGCCATTCAACATGATGCAGAGAAAGCCACCAGCGCGAGCCACCATTCCAGCCGAAGAAAAGCTGCTGGTCAGCCGTGGAGAGGCGGCTCAGCTCCTCTCCATCAGTCAGCGAGGGCTGGATTACCTGATTGCCAATCGGAAGTTGCCCACGCGGCGAATAGGGGGTAGAGTGCTGATTCCGGTGGCAGATCTACGCAAGTATGCGCGGGGCGATCATCCAGAACATATCGTGGCCTAAACAGTGAACCTAGGCTAGCTGGAGTATCAGCGCACCACCCTATAGCCTTGTATATAAGGTAAATATTGCCATAAACGGGCGAAAACCTTGTATATTAGGTATGTGCTGACCTTGATTCAAATTGGCGAGATCGTTGCTACCAAACGTAGAGCGCTTGGTTTGAGCCAGGCTACGCTCGCGAAACAGGCAAGAGTTGGCCATTCAACACTGGACGCATTGGAGAATGGCCGAATCGGCGAGCTTGGTTATTCGAAAATAACCAGAATTCTTACCGCGCTCAGCCTTGATCTGACCATCCAGGAGGCAGCGAACCGCCGCCCCACTTTGGAAGAGTTGATGGAAGAGGACCGCGATGATCAAAGTTTGGACCGACGGCGCTGAAGCCGGCTTGCTTGATCGCTCCGGGCAGCGCGGCACCACGTTTCTCTATAAACCCGGAGCCCCTGAGCCGCGCGCCGTTTCTGTGACGATGCCCGTGCGCCTAGCTTCATGGCACATCTCGTATGGAATCGCACCCATTTTCGAGATGAACCTTCCCGAAGGTGTATTAAGAGAACGCTTGCGTCTTGCTTTTGCGAAAGCCATCGGGACATTTGACGACTATGACCTGCTGGGCATTGTTGGCCGATCACAGGTGGGCCGCATTCGCTACACCGGGCACGAAGAATCCCTCAATGAGGACGTACCCTTCCAGTCCGTGGACGAAATCCTCGCTCGTCGACGCCAAGGTGATCTATTCCATCACCTCTTGGACAAGTTCGCTTCCTTCTCGGGCATCAGTGGCGTGCAGCCAAAGTTCCTGATCCGTGATGAAGATGCGTTTTCAAAAACTGCATTCAATGGAGCGCGTCTGTCCGAAAGCTATCGCGGTGCTACACATATCGTGAAGTTCTGGGAGGTGCGAGAGTATCCGCAACTCGCAGCAAACGAATACTTCTGTTTGAGAGTTGCGGAAAAGTGCGGACTTGAGGTGCCATCGTATCGACTCGCAGAAGACGGGGCGGCACTCGTCGTCGACCGATTTGATCTCCGGGCCGACGGCAGTTATCGAGGGTTCGAGGACTTCTGCGTCCTCAATGGCAAGGGCACTGACAAGAAGTATAGCGGCAGCTACGAGACTTCCATCCTCAAGCGATTTACGCAGTTTGCGAATTCGCCGCAAGTCAATATCGATCTCGAAAAGCTATTCACCCTGATCGCACTCAATTGCGCCCTCCGCAACGGAGATGCTCACCTCAAGAACTTCGGCATCGTGTATGACGATGTTCTCGGCGAAGCTCGTCTCGCTCCTGTGTATGATCTCGTGACAACGGCGGTTTACATCCCAAAGGACGGGATGGCTCTGACGTTGAATGGAAGCACGCGTTGGCCCACCGCTCGAGAGCTTCAATTGCTCGGCGAAACTCGCGCAGCCTGTACTCCTGCACGGGGAAGAGATGTGCTGTCATGCATTGCGGAGGCTATCGAGGAAACATCCTCGGAAGTGCAGAAGTACATCAAGGATCACGCCGCATTCGCTGATGTTGGCGAGCGGATGCTGAAAGAGTGGCGTAAAGGCATCGCGGAATCGTTGAGTCCTCGCACCTCATAGTCTCGGAGGACACTTCCAGCATGGATGCTTTAGAACAGTTCAGTTCGGCAGCTGCGGGACTGGCAGACACGGCTTGACTTAGGCGGAATCGAGTTCCATCGTCTTGAGGCAGGACAACGAAAGCAAATTTTCTGAACGTGTCGTAGCTTAGGGATGATGCCATGAAGACGCTGAAAAGGATGGAAACAAACAAAGTAGCCCGTGCAATCGAAGTAGACGCTGGGCGTGCGTTGCCAGGGCTAGGTGAGTCGCTGGCACAGGCGAACAAAGCCAGGTTTCAGGAAGTCCATACGCCTGAGCAGATAGTAGAACGCCGTAGCGGTCGCCGCATGGGAAGAAAAGGGGAGCGAGCTAAAGAGGTGGTCACAATTTGGTTGGATGCTGATGTGATCGCGTCGCTCCGCGCAAGTGGAGACGGATGGCAAACGCGCGTCAACGATGTGTTGCGCGCCTCTTTGTCTTTGTGCCGATCGCTCCCGTGTAATGCCATATACCCATAACCGAATCTCCCACTACAGTCGGCGGACAGAAGTCCGCTGTGTCTATCGAAGGTCTTTCGTCAGCGAGACAACCACCAAACAGCCACCAAGGTCGTCCGTCGGAGTTCCAGTCCGCTGTGTGTCAGTGGACGTGTTGCACCATTTTTGGTGCAGTTTTTAGTGGCTGTTTTGATGGCTGTTCGTTACAAACTTTTCTGCTTTTGGCTGCGTCGCATTGCAATACACATATAGCTATTATATATATTTAAATAAATAGGTTATTTCGATTTTGTGCGACGCTATGCAGCAACCTGCAAAACCCCTAAAATCAGACTCAAAATCCGCCGGACTTCGGCCCGTGGGGGTTCGCCCCCCCCTCCCGGCACCAAGACTTCCCTTCCGTTGTTGTTCTTGGTCGTACAAGTCACTCTCAGGCACGGCGGAGGTGATCGCCTGCTCTTTTGACGTATGGGATCCGTGACTGAAGTGCGATTTTCCCGCTTCCGATAAATATTGTCGAGATTGATGTCCCGGTGAATGATGCCCGCTCCGTGGAGTCGATTTAGTGTGGCGGGGAACTGCCTACAGAAGTTGTCCAGGACTGAGCCCCGGAGTCCTCCTAGCTTTGGCGCTCAGATGCAGAACCAGACGGTCTTCCACTCTTCATCATTGTGGGTGTAGCTGATAAATATATTGCGGGCGTTCGACATTTGCCAGCAGCCTCATCGGGGAAAACCGTTCCAGAATTTGGAGGGTTCAAAAGATAGATAATAGTTGCCGTCTGCCGTCGGACGAGCGCCAGCGTTCGACTGAGGTAGTGCATGTATGGAAACCAGACAAGGGAAATTTCAGCGAGCGCGGGGCAGGAATCTACTTCGACAAGCCGAAAAGGGCGCCGGCAATCTGGTTCCATGGGCCGGGCTGGCGGTAGCCCTGGAGCATCCACAGGTCGTCGCCGTTCTTGGCGGTGCAGTAGATGAGGCTCTTGCCGTCTGGTGAGATGCTGAAGCGGATGCCGGGTTGGAGGTTGGATGCGGGGCGGAGGTCTTTTCCGAGGTTCCTGATGCTTCGTTGGCGGAGGGTTGCCGGGTCAATGGAAAAGAGCGTGACGTAGTTCTGATCGGCTGCTCTTTCGCCAGTCTTGATTCCGTAGAGCTGTCTGCTGTCCCTGGAAAATGCGAGGTAGGCGGTTTCGATTTTGCCCAGAGGCTTTCTCCGCGCGCCGTCTGGTGAGATCAGGTTCCAGCCTTGGTTGTCTCGATAGGTGATCCAGTTGCCGTCGGGGGACCAATCGGGCAGGTATTGGAGAACGTTGTCCACGAGGGTGACAGGCGTGGCGCGTCCGCTGATGTTCGCCACCATGAGCGAATTCCTGCCACCCTGGACCTGCAGGTATGCCAACCTCTTACCGTCGGGCGACCAGGCGCCTCCGTACTCCGCGCTGGGCTCGGCGTTGGTGAGGCGAACCGGGACTCCACCGGAGAGCGACGAGATCCATAGGCGGGTGACCCCGTCGTTGCTGACTCTGACGTAGACGATCTGTTGTGCGTTGGGCGAAAGCGATGGATCCATGAACCACTTATGGGTTCCGGGCGGGAAGTCCGATGCGGTGAGCAGCGGGCGTTCACTGCCATCGGGCTGGCGAATCCAGATGGCCATGGGGCCGTTCCGATCGGTGACCCACACCAGCTTCTCCTGGTTTGCGGCCCATGCGGCCATGCTCTCCTGACGGCCAGTGCTGATCAGCGTCTTCGCTTCGCCGTCGGCGAGCGAAACGGAGACGACATCCAGATTGGCCCTGCTCTGGCTGTAGATGAGGCTCTTGCCGTCGGGCGAGACGACCGGCAAGCGTTCGCCGGCATTGCCGGTGGTCAGAGGCGTGAGCCGGTCGGAGTCGATGTCGGCCATCCAAAGATGTGGAGGGGAATGCACATCGGTAGCGAGCGAGACGACGATGTGCCGGTTGTCGGGCATCCAGGAAAAGGACGGCGTTCCTTGCAGGGTGGTGAGCCGCTCGAGGACGCGGCGCGGAGATCCACTGCCTGCGGGGTAAGGGAGCAGCCAGATCTCGTCTTTGTCGCCTTCGCCTGAGCGCGAGAGCAGGATGGATTTGCCGTTGGGCGAGAAGCCAAGCTGTGGCGCGTTGAAGAGATCCTTGCTGGCAAACGGGGCCGGGGTGTAAGCGCGCAGGGGCGAACCGAAGGGGTCGGAAACCGAGACGCCGTAGGTGCCGTCAGCGGCTTTGGAGAAAGTCGCCAGCGCTTTGCCGTCGCGCGAGAGATCGCAGGCGATGCAGTCGAAGTTCATCACCGGCTCGAGGTCGCCGCCTATGGTGGGGATGGAAGCGAAGCTATAAGTGCGGGATTCGTCGGTGCTGTCGCCCTCCCACAGAATCAGATGAGCGCGGTCGGTCGACCAGCCCATGGGTCCGACGTCTTGCTGCCCATGGGTGAGCTGGACGGGCGCGGCCTGGGTGAGATAGCGCTCGAAGAGCTGCCAAACGCCGTCGACCTGCGCGGAATAGGCAACGGCTTTTCCGTCGGGCGACCACACCGGGCCATAACCGTCGGTGGCCAAGGGTGTGTAACGGTAGTTGCCGATGTTTTGCCCGGTGGGCTTGAACATAAATGCCGATCAATGCCGCGAACAATGCGCAGGCGGCGCAGATCAGGGGAAACATCCAGCGGTTTTTCCTGACCGGAGCGGCGGCATGGATGCCTGTATTCGAGTAGGACTGGGTAGGATGGTCGCGAAGATTGCGCAGGTCCTGGTAAAGGTCGTGGGTCGAACCGTATCGGCGAGACGGCTCCTTGGCGAGACAGCGGTCGATGATCCAGCGCAGCGGGGTGGGCACGCTCTCGTCGAGGGGCGCCGGATCTTCGCGAACGATGGCGGCCATGGTCTCGACCGCGCTGCTCTTCACGAAAGGATGCCTTCCCGAGGCGAGCTCGTAGAGGATGAGCCCAAAGGAAAACTGGTCGGAGTGGAAATCGACCTCCTTGCCAAGCGCCTGCTCGGGACTCATATAGCTGGCGGTGCCCACGACCGCGCCGACATGGGTCAGGCTCGCGGCGCCGCTGCTCGGCGGTACGAAGCTCATGGTGGATTCGCCGCCGGTGATGGTATCGATGATGCCGCTGTGGGGTTTCTGCCGATGCGCCAGTCCAAAATCGACGATTTTGACGCGGCCTTCGGCGGTGAGCATGATGTTTTCGGGCTTCAAGTCTCGATGGACGAAGCCGGCGGCGTGTGCGGCGGCCAGGCCGTTGGCTATCTGTGTTCCGAGATCGGCGAGTTTTCGGATCGGGACGCGCTTGCCGGTGAGTAGCGATCGAAGCGGCTCGCCTTCGACGAGTTCGCTGACTATATATTGCTGGCCGTCTTCTATTCCGAAGTCGTAAACGGCAACGACATTGGGATGGTTCAGGGCGGCGATGGCATGGGCCTCGCGTTCGAAGCGTTCGCGGCGCTCGGGGTCTCCGGCTGCGTCTTCGCGCAGGATTTTGACGGCCACATCGCGATCGAGACGCGAATCGTGCGCGCGGTAGACTTCGCCCATGCCGCCGGCTCCTAGAGCGGACTTGATCTCGTAGGGGCCGAGGCGAGAGTTCGGAGAGAGAGGCATCGATCAGCGATACCGCGAACGCAACTTCCTGTGCTGGCCGGGGAAACGTGACGGGAAGAGCTTCGCCGGTCGATCGCCGGGCATTGAGAACGAGCGTAGTTTACCGCCAACATCCTGGCAAGGAGATTGTACTTCGCGCCGCGGTGGCGCCGGCTTCGATTTCAGGCGGGAATGTCCGCGCTTTGATTTAGTCTTAATGAAACTTTGCACAAACGGCGCGGGACCTTCCCGCGAAAGGAAACGATGGCGAATACGACGAAGATTGAAGACAAGGCAGAACGGAAGGCATTGAAGCGCGCGGCGCGGAAGAAGGCTGCACCGAAGGCCCCGAGGACGGGTCCGCGCGGCGAGAACAAGCAGAAGCTGAAGAAGGCGAGCAAGGGCGCGAGCAAGCGGTAGGTGGGTGAGTCCCACCCTTCGTACAGAGCGCGAAGGGTGGGACGCCCAGAATGGCTGATGTTACCGAGGAAAACCCAGGTTAGCTTCGGGAACCTGGGGCACCCGAGTCGGTGAAGCACCCAATATCTCGATTGCAGGAGCCACCCACCTGGCGACACAACTCTTCGCGACCAAGTCGATCGATAAGCTGATCAGCGATTCGGAGTTGCCCGAACATTGTCTGAAGAAGACGCTGGGGCCGGTTTCGCTTACTGCGCTGGGTATCGGGGCGGTGATTGGCTCGGGCATCTTCACGGTGATCGGCTCGGCGATTGCGGGCGAAAAGTTCGACACAACATCGATCATCAACACGCCGCTGCTGGACTATCTGCTGCACCATACGGCGCTGGCCGGCCGTCCCGGCGCTGGCCCGGCGATTGCGGTGTCGATCGTGCTGGTAGCGTTTGTCTGCGCGCTTACTGGACTGTGCTACGCCGAGCTGGCTTCGATGATCCCTATCGCCGGCAGCGCTTACACCTACACCTACGCGACGCTCGGCGAGCTGATCGCGTGGATCATCGGCTGGGACCTCATCCTTGAATACGCAGGCAGCAACATGACGGTGAGCGTCGGGTTTGCGGCGCACATGGTCGACCTGCTGGACTGGTTTGGGCTGCATCCCCCGGCGACATGGATATCGCCGGCCTATCTGCCGATTGGCCTGCAGGACCTGCAGGGCAACGTCATCTATAACCCGGGATGGCATTTCGGCTTTAACATTCCCGCCTTCCTGATCGTGATGCTGATCACTGTCGTGCTGGTCCGCGGGATTCGTGAATCCGCTGAGGCCAACAACGTGATGGTGATGCTGAAGATCGTCGCTATTCTGGCCTTCATCAGCTTCGGGGCGCACTTCATCAAGCCGACCCACTACCATCCTTACTACCCGAACGGGTGGTCGGGGGTGCTGACCGGCGGGAGCATCATTTTTTTCACATACATTGGATTCGATTCGGTCTCCACGGCGGCGGAGGAGTGCCGAAGGCCGCAGCGTGATCTGCCCATTGGCATCATTGCCACGCTTATTGTTTGCACCGTGCTCTATGTCGCGGTTGCTGTCGTGCTTACGGGGCTGGTGCCGTGGCAGTCGATGGTGGACGATGCCGCTCCGGTGGTCAACGCGCTGAAGAAGCTTTCGCATGAGCCCGGCGCGCACAGCCTGCACTGGGTGCGGCTGGTGGTGCTCTTTGGCGCGATGCTGGGCATGATCTCCTCGATCCTGGTCTACCAGCTGGGCCAGTCGCGGGTGTGGTTCGCGATGTCGCGTGACAAGCTGCTGCCGGACTTATTTAGCAAAGTTCATCCTCGCTTCCGCACGCCGGCCGTCGCCACCTGGGTCGCGGGGTTTGTGGTTGGCATTCCTGGAGGTTTGTTCGACATCGGGACGCTGGCCGACCTTTCAAATATCGGAACTCTCTTCGCCTTTGTCCTGGTCTCGATCGGAGTGCTGATTCTGCGCGTGAAGGACCCCGGGCGGAGGCGCGGCTTTCGCGTGCCGGGCGGGCCGATTATTCCCGTGATGAGTATCTTGTTGTGCGTGCTGCTGATGGCCGGGCTGCCGATTATTACCTGGTCGCGGTTTGTTATCTGGCTGGTGATTGGACTTGTGATTTACTTCACCTACAGCAGGCACCGCAGCGAGTTTTCGGCAAGGAACGCGATAGACGAGAACGCGGGCAACAGGTGATGCGATGACGACCAGCACCGCAGGGGGAGTGGTACCTGTTTCGCGGGCCTGGTTGCGTCGTCTTCCCAAAGCCGAGTTGCATCTGCATCTCGAAGGAACGGTGAGCCCGGAGACCCTGGTTGAGCTGAGCCGGAGAAATGCGACCGTCGGTCGAGGGGAGGCTGGGTATCTGCTGAGTATCGATGAGGCCGAGGCTCTTTATCATTACAAAGATTTCAGCGGCTTCATGCTTGCGTTCAAGGCGGTGACCGCGCGACTGCGTACTTCGGAAGACTATGAGCTGATCACCTACCGCATGATGGCGCAGCTGGCGGCGCAGGGGGTGGTTCACGCCGAGGTGTATGTCTCGGTCGGGGTGGTCTACTACTGGCGCAAGGCGGAGCTGGAGGCTGATCCTTTAGTTTTTGATCGAATCTTCCGCGGCATGGAGGCTGGGCGGGTTCGCGGCGAACGCGACTTCGGTGTGAGCCTTTACTGGATATTCGACGCGGTGCGGCATTTTGGCGTCGAGGAGGCCACGCGGGTCTTTCGCAAGGCGGCCGAGCTGCGCATGGAATTTCCCTCGATCATCGGGATCGGCATTGGCGGGGACGAACGCCGCACCGGCGCTGAGCCGTTTCGCGAGCTTTACGCCGAGGCCCGCGACTCCGGTTTGCGACTGACTGCGCATGCCGGAGAGACCGTCGGCCCGGAGAGCATCTGGGCGGCGCTCAACATCGGCGCGGAGCGGATTGGTCACGGGTTGACGGCGATTGAAGACCCCGACCTGATGGAGATCCTCGCCGAGCGCCAGATTCCGATTGAGATTTGCATCTCGTCGAACTTTCGGACAGGCTGCTGTGTGCCTTCAGCTCTGCACCCGGTGCGGAGCTACTTTGACGCCGGGTTGATGATCACGCTCAACTCGGACGATCCGGCCATGTTTGAGAGCGATCTTGAGGCTGAATATCTGCTGGCGCAGCGCGAATTCGGCTTCAGCGCCGAGCACCTGCGCGAGCTGGCGGCGAACTCCTTCGAGGCGAGCTTCCTGCCACCCGAGGAAAAGGTGAAGTACCTCCATCGGCTCGATGCGATTCCCTGATCGAGATTGCGCGCGCCGGGATGTTTCGTTCATGAAACTTTGGAGTTGCCGGGGCTTGACCCGAATGGACAAGTCACTGCAAAGCTGCGCTATCATGACGATATGAAGCGCCCTGGATTACGCCGCCTGCTCTGGCTGGGAAAGAAGGCCGTACTATTGATTCCCGATCCCGCCCCGGTTGTGAAGAAAGAGAAGGCCTGCTCGTTCAAGGTCATCGGGCTTGCCTCGATCGCCGTCGGCGCGGCTGCTCTGGGGCTGTTTATCGGACGCGAGTTTCGGTCGCGGTACAAATTCAAGCGCCGCACGCCTTATGACCGGTTCGCCCATGCTGGAGATAAGGGCGCGGTGGTGGGTGAATTTGGGATGGGGATATAGTTCAAAAGCAGCGGTTTTCGGGCACGAAACATAATCCAGCCTGGAATTCCTGCCTGCAGTATTCACGTCATCTTTTCGCGACTGTGCCCGCAAGGATTCCTAGCGATGACCGTATTCCCCTTGCTGGTGCCCTGCTGGATATTCCACTTGCGCCTCTCACCGGTCTTGCATAGTTCGCTATTATCTCCGTCGATAACGGCTACGTCTCTACTCCAGACAAAGGGGAACCATCTCGTTTCGGCGGTAGCGTCCGGCGCCACAGCGCCCGTGCGAGCGGTGACCGTTGCGGTAATTGCGCCATCGCCGGCGGTTTGCGCCGCGGCGGGAGGGCCACCCATCCGAGCCAGATCGCAAGACCAAGGAGGAAGTTGCTCGCCAAGGCCGATTGCCGCTGGCACTTGTACCTCGCCTCTACCACCGCAGCCTTGAATCCCTTGTTTGCCATAAGTCCTCACGGAATGAATGCAGGCGGTCCAACTTCTCTTGAGCAATCTCTGAATGGATGGTCAGACCACCAACCAAAACCTAGGGCATCGAAATAAGCAATCTCTTGGTCGTGGTAAGACTGCTCCCGGATCAGGAGATTTGCTCATCCTGCGGGAAATCACTGGGTGATAACTTGCAGTTGGAGGAAAACAGTTGCTTCGAAGACGCTCTCAGGTCGAAATCTGCGCTTCAAGACGGCGTTCTAGTGGCCTAATTGGCCTTGCTGGCGTGGCCATTTGCCTGGCCCTTCTCCTGCAGGCCAGTGGTCTCGCGGCCCAACAGTCTCTCACGCCGGAAGAATCCGCCAACATTCAGAAAGAAATTTCCAGGCATTTTGGGGATGCGCCGGAAGATCCCGGGCCGAAAGCCGCACTCTCTACAGCAATGGAGCCGCGCTCGGTCGAGGCCGCAGTTCGCAAGGTTGCGGACTGGCAGTTAGAGCGAGGGCAGCCCTATTTCGACCGTATCTGGACCTGGAGCGTCCTCTACACCGGCTTTATGGCCGCTTCCTCAACTTTGCACGATCCGCGTTATCGCAACGCGATGGAAGCCATGGGCGAGAAATTCGATTGGCAACTGCGCTCGGAACATCCTAATGCCGATGATCAGAGCGTTGGCCAGACCTATTTCGAGCTTTACCTGCAAGAGCGTAATCCATCGCTAAAGGCCGCTACGCAGGCGGCGCTCGATGGCCTGCTGAACGGGCCCGGTGCGGCGATACCCAGCAATCAGGCGCAGATTCCCTGGTGGTGGTGCGATGCGCTGTTCATGGCGCCGCCGGTGTGGTCGCGGATGTACGCCGCGACGAGCGATGCAAAGTATCTTACCTATGTCGATCAGCATTGGTGGGAGACTTCCAAGCTGCTTTGCGATCCGCAGCGCCATCTCTACTTCAGTGACGTCACCTCCCTGCACAACGTGGGCAGCCATGGCAATCCGGTCTTCTGGTCGCGGGGAAACGGTTGGGTGATGGGCGGCATAGCGCGCACTCTCGAATACATGCCGGCAAAGTATCCCGGCCGCGACAAGTATGAAACTCAATTGCGCGAGATGGCGTCGGCGGTCACTGCACTGCAGGATCCAAAGACCGGACTATGGCACGCGAGCCTGCTCGATGCGGAGGATTTCCCCTTACCGGAGACATCCGGATCCGCGCTCATGACGTTTGCGTTGGCGTGGGGAGTAAATCACGGCGTCCTTGACGGCTCGGTCTACACTCCAGTGATCGCCCGCGCATGGGCTGGCCTGGTACAGCAGATCTACTTCGATGGCCGGCTCGGCAGTATCCAGCAGACAGGAGCAGCACCGGCGCACTATCTACCGTCTTCCAGCTACACATATGGAGTCGGCGCTTTCCTGCTGGCGGGCGCCGAGGTCGAGCAGCTATCGCGACAGGCGAAGGAAAAACCGGCGAAGCACGGACCGAAGCCGTGATTTTCCGTCGCAGTTTGGCGGCCATCGTGGTCGCTTGCATATGCGTCCTGGCGATTGCGTTGCTCCTCTCGTGGCATTCCTTGGATGGGCAAACCACAGTGGCTACGTTCCCCCTAAG
>CAVUKL010000038.1:0-25625 GCA_963742015.1 uncultured Acidobacteriaceae bacterium
CGAGTATTCTAGGCAACATAGCACCGAGCCATCGTCGCGCCAGCCGGAACAAACTCGCCCCGCGCCGCGTATCCCTTGAGCATGAGCTGCGCTGGGGTAATTACCTGGAACCAATTCGGGTGCGATACAGCCGGGGTCAAACCCGGCAAGGCTGGCCGAGGCAGGACGGCGGCAGCGGTCGCGGGAAAAAGCGCTGCTGTCGAGCCAGTTGCGGCCTGGAGACAAGGCGCGCAGCCAGCAGGGAAGTCGGCCGGTGGTGAGCGTTCCCGGGCCCTCCATGTGGCCGGTATTGAGGAGAGGCGATTGGAAGTCGACTGGGCGATCGTAGTCCGGCGGTGTCTTGATGGAGATTCGACGGCCTGGGCCGAGCTGGTCAAGGGACAGCATCGGCGCGTCTACAGCCTCTGCTATCGGTTTACCGGCTCCTCACACGATGCCGAGGACCTGACCCAAGAAGTCTTCCTCAAAGTCTATGGAAATCTGGCCAGCTTCGATCTGTCGCGAGGGAGCTTTCCCACCTGGCTGACGACCCTCACCCGTAATCTGCTGGTTGACCACTTTCGCCGTGGGCGCCAGCAACGCGCAACGGATTCGCTCGATGCCGGATGGGAAGACTCGAGCGAGTTGCAGATCTCCGACCGCCTGGCCGATACCAAACTCAACCCTCACCAGCACGCGGCAGCACGCGAGATCGAACGCATGGTGCAGCAGGCGCTCACAAAAATTTCGCCGGAACTCCGCGAAGCGGTTATCCTGCGAGATTTACAGGATCTGGATTACAAAGAGATTGCGCAGGTGCTCCGCATTCCCGAGGGCACCGTAAAATCCCGCATCAGCCGCGGGCGCGCGGAACTGGCACGTTTGCTTGAACGTAATAAAAGGCAGGTGGTCTAGATGTTGGAGCATAGTCAACACGATCCCAATGCCGGAAAGGCCGGCACCCGCAAGCTCACCTGTGAAGAGTGGGAAGCAATGCTGGTGGACTTTCTCGATGGGACATTGGCAGTTGGAGACCCGGATAGCTTTCACGGGCATCGGGAGAGTTGCCCTGCATGCGCCGAGATGTTTACTCAGGCGGGGCAAGGCCGCGAGTGGCTGAGCTTCCTGCGCATGGAGCCCGAGGCGCCGTCGACGCTGGTCGCACGAATCCTGGCCCAGACCAGCGGTACCGAACCTCGTCCCGGGATAGACGGCGATCTCGTTCCAGCCGCCGCGGTGGCGATTCCGGCACCGCAGGTATTGCCGTTCTGGAAGCGTGGAGGGATCGGCTTCGCCAGCCGCCAGATGGCCCAGCCCCGGTTGCTAATGACCGCAGCCATGGCTTTCTTTTCGATCACCCTTACGTTGAACATGGCCGGAGTGCGGTTGACCACGATCCGTGTGTCGGACTTGAAGCCCGCGTCGCTGGGCACCAATCTCAATAAGCAATTTCACATGGCCAGCGCGCGTGTAGTGCGTTACTACGACAATCTTCGCTTCGTTTACGAGATGGAGGCGCAGGTGAGGGAGATGCGCCACAACGCCGACCTCGACAACCCCGCTCCCGCTGAAAAGCCAGAACAGAATACGCCTGCGCCGCCTCCGCAGGACGGCGGCCACAAGAACGGCGGCAAGTCCCAGGTTCCGGCGAACCCGGCAAGGCCGGAACAACATAGCGCCATGCTTTGGGGCGAGAAGGTAGACGCCGCCCTGAGGAATCCGTTGGGGGAGTCGCAGGCCACGCCCGCGCCCTCCCCGATGTACCCAAGAATCGAACCAAAATCTTTCGCAAGCAGCATTGAAGCCACTGATAGCAGAGCAGCGGATCAGTCAGAAAGAGGGATCGCATGAACTGCATCAATCACCCCGAAACTCCAGTAGCGTCGTATTGCCAGAACTGTGGCAAGGCGTTGTGCAACGAATGCACACGCCCGGTCGGCGGGTTTATCTACTGCGAACAATGCCTCGCCGCCAAGGTCGGGGTCCCCAGCGCGCAGCCGGGAGCTCCGTTTCCGCCCGGTGTGCCGGCGTCTTCCGCCGGGGCAAACCCGGCGCTGGCAACGATTCTGGGCTTCATTCCCGGCGTAGGCGCGATGTACAACGGCCAGTTTGTGAAGGCCATGATTCATGTGCTGGTCTTCGTTATTCTGATCGCCATCACCGACCAGCACGATTTCTTCGGATTCTTCATCGCCGCCTGGGTGGTTTATCAAATCTTCGACGCCAACCAGACCGCCAAGGCGCGACGTGATGGGTTGCCATTGCCTGATCCCTTCGGGATCAACGATCTCGCGAATCGCATCGGGACCCAGTATCCGGGAGTTGTCCCTCCAGGCGGAACTCCGGGAACGGTCCCGGGCGCAGCATCGGGGACGGGTGTCCCGCCGGGATATGCTCCTCCGCCGTACCAATCGGCAGGCACCCCGCCAAATCCGCCAGCGGCCTCGTTTGTCGGAGGGACCTATCCTCCCTACACTCCGCCAGGCGCTGCGTACGCGCCGCCCGCGCCGGGCACAGACTATCCGCCGCCACCACCGTTTCCCGATGTGCCTCCGCCCTTTCCAGAGGCGGCACGGCGCAATGAACCGGCCGGAGCAATCATCCTGATCGCGCTCGGCTTGCTCTTTCTCTTTGGGACGCTGGGCATCTTCAGTTTTCACTGGATTAGCCGCGGGTGGCCGCTGATCATCATCGGCATCGGAGTCTGGCTGTTCTTCAAGCAGGCGCGGAGAACCCTTCCGCCGGGAGGTGGGCAATGAATAGCTGGCTGCTGATAAGACGCCTGCGCGGGCCGGCCTTTTTGCTGCTGGTTGGCATCACGGCCCTCTTGAACCAGTGGGACATTCTCAGCTTCGGCAGGAGCTGGCCGCTGTATCTTATTCTCTTCGGCGTTATGAGCCTGGCCGAGCGAGCCGCGCTCTCTCAGGCCCATCTCGACGGCTTCGACCCAATCACCGGACAGCCGCTCACTCCGAACTCCACCATCTACGGCGCTAGCGGTTCATCAATCGTTCCGGCTTCGCCGTCCACACAGCCTGGCCAGGATCCCGGCGCGGGGAGGTCCTAATGGCTTCTTCGCCTCCGCCCTATCCGCCACCCTCTCAAGACCCTCGCGAACAACAGAAAGCCTACTGGCGCGCCCAGAAGGACGCCTTTCGCACCCAGCGTGATTACTGGAGGGCGCAGCGTCGCGACCAGCGCTACTACTGGCGCGCAATGCATCGTCCCTCGATCGTCGGCCCCATTGTTCTGTTATGCATCGGAGTCATCGCTCTGCTCGTTACCTCGGGCAAGCTGAGCGCTCCATATTTTTGGGACTGGTTCATCCGCTGGTGGCCGATGGTGCTGGTGGGGATTGGCCTCGTTTCTCTGCTGGAGTGGTTTCTCGATCGCGACCAGCCTTATCGCCGCAAGAGCGGAGGTTTTGGCATCGTCCTGCTGGTCTTCATTCTGGTTGGGATTGCCTACTCGCAGCGCCATGTAAGTGACTGGTCGCGACAGATGGGCATGGACGGCCCTGGCGACTGGACACCCTTCATGGGGGAAGAGCACGACCATGACGCCGACACCAGCGTCTCGATTCCCGCCGACGCATCCGTTCAGTTACAGAACCCGCGCGGCGACGTAACGATCACCGGATCGGGCGATAACCTGTTGCACGTCCACGCGCACCAGGTTGTGCGCACGAACTCCGACAGCGACGCGGACAAGACCTTTCCCTCCCTCGATCCGAAGATCACCGTTAACGGCAACAGCGTTCTGGTGAAGGTGGAGGGACGGCCTAACGGCAGCGCCGATCTGACCATCGAGTTGCCCGTCGGCGTCTCGACCGACGTCACCGCCGGACATGGCGATGTCTCGATCGAAGGACTCAAGGGAGCGTCCAACGTCACCGCCAACAATGGCGATGTGAAGCTCGACAGCATGGGTTCAAGCATTCACGTCCACATGAGCAAGGGAGATTTTTCCGCCCACGAGATCGCCGGTTCCGTCGCGTTGGATGGTCATATCAGCGATGTCACCGTCTCCGAGGTCGGGGGGACGCTCGCCATGGACGGCGAATTCTTCGGCGATACGCACCTGGAGCAGATCGCGTCTAACGTGCACTTCCACTCCAGCCGCACCAACCTGGATCTGGCACGCCTCGCTGGCGACCTGACCATGGACTCCGACGATCTGCACATTGGGCAGGCAGTCGGTCCGCTGCGCATCGTCACCCGCTCCAAGAACATTGAGTGCTCCCAGATCTCGGGCGATGTTCACATCGAAAACACCAACGGCACCGTCGATGTGACTGCGGTTGAGCCTTTGGGAAACATTCAGATCACGAACTCGAGCGAGGCTGTTACGCTGACGCTTCCGCCGAACGCCGGATTCAACATCAACGCAAGCACCGACGGCGGCGATCTGAACACCGACTTTAGCCTGAACGTGAACGGTGACGACAACCATCGCACCGCGAACGGCTCAGTCGGCAAGGGCGGACCCAAGATCGATGTGAATGTGCGCCACGGAGACATCTCCATCAAGAAAGGCGACATGAATACGCCGCCTCTTCCTCCGCTTCCACACATCCCATCGGTTCCCACACCTCCAGCGCCACCCGGCCCCATCAAGCATCTGCGCCCTTCGCCGGATGCGAAGCCTGAACCAAAGGTGCTTTAGGACGAAGTAAGCCGACCGGCCAGCCGTTCCAGGACGATAGCTTGCGCCTGCTCGATCACCTGATCGAGCGTCAGGTTGGTTGAATCAATGACCACCGCATCCGGCGCGGGCTTGAGCGGGGATGAAGCGCGAGTGCGGTCGCGTTGATCGCGTTCACGAATTTCCTTCAGCACCGATTCCGGCGCCACCGTTACCGCCTTTGGAGTCGCTTCGATCTGCTCATAGCGCCGTTGACTGCGGACCAGCGGGTCGGCGTCGAGAAAGATCTTGACGTCGGCGTCAGGAAAGACGGCAGTGCCGATATCGCGGCCCTCCATCACAATTCTTCCGTTCTCGCCCAGCTTCTGCTGCAGCTCTACCATCCATTTGCGTATGGCAGGATGAACGCTCACCCGCGAGGCGGCCTCGGTCACCGGGGCATCGCGCAGGCGGGGCGTTACTTCGACGCCGTCAAGGAAGACGCGGTTACCGCCCTCCGATGCCTCAAGCCGGATCGAAGTCGTCGTCGCAAGACGCTCAAGCGCCTCGGCGTCATCCGGCGACACGTGGCTTTCGATAGCTTTCAGCGCAAAGGCACGGTACATTGCGCCCGTCTCCAGATTGAGCAGATGGAAGCGCTTGGCGAGGCGCGCTGCGACCGTGCTTTTGCCCGCGCCGGCGGGTCCGTCGATGGCGATGATGATGCGTTTGGTGTCGTTCATTTGGTGTCGTTCATTTGGTTCGGGCGCCGGAGAAGTCAATCGCCAGACTCGGGCCGTTTCTTAAACTTTGCCGGTGGACGGCCTCCGGGCTTTGCTCCCGAAGCAGGGCGTGGTCTTCCGCCACCTGGGCTGAATCTTCCGCCGCTCGGCTTGCGCCCCTGGCCAAAAGCTGGCCGCGCACCCGTTCTCGGAGGGCCGCCTGCACTGCGACCTCCGGGTTTGAATCCGGAACCTCCGGGCCTTCCGCCGGGCTTAAATCCCGATCCAGGCCCTGATCCACTCCGGTTGAATGGCTTCGCTCCTGTCGGCCGTCCCGATGGCGGTCTTCCCGTCCCCGCACCCTCACCTACACCCGAAGATGGTCCCGATGGCCTGCCTGGCCGAGGCGAATACGGACGCGATTCGCCGGTGCGAGGTCGTGAAGAGGAGAATCCCTCCGGCTTCGGCGGTCGCGGCGTAAATTTGCGATCTCCGGGCGATGCGCCTGGTCGCGGCGGCCTCGGCGAAGCGCCGTCTTCGCGACGCGGCCGCTGAAACGGACGATCACCAGAGGCGGCGCTGCCAAAACGCGGAGCTCCGGAACGAGCGGGAGGCCGCGAACCGCCGCCAGCCGGACGACCTCCCGAAGGTCGGAATGGTGGTCGGGCGGGTCCACCTCGGTCGCTGCCAGTCGGTCTGCGATCGCCACCGGTTGGTCTGCGATCGAAAGGTGGTCTCAGGCCTGACGGTCTCGCGCCTGATGGTCTCGCACCTGACGGTCTCGCTCCGGCAGAGGGTCGGAAGCTGCCCGGCTCGCGCGTCCGCTCAGGGCGCGGCGATGCGCCTTCACTAGCTCCATCAGGCTTGCGTGGGCCAAATCTCTTCGGCTTGCCCTTTTGGTCGGGACGTCCGCCAGGCAGATCTCTCCAGCGCGTCTTCTTGGGCGTCCCGTCTGGCCGCAATCCAGTGCCGGGCTCAGAGCGCGGGGCGGGGCGTTCTACAGGCGATGTTCTCGGCTTAAATGGCCGCGTACTCCCGGCAGCCGGACGATAGCCTCCTTCGCGTTTACGCGAAGGAGGGCGAACGCCAGCTGTGGGACGGAAGCTGCCTCCGCCTGCGCGCTGCGGAGGACGTGTTGCCCCCTTCTCAAATCCCTCGGAGTCTGCTGCAGCAGGCCGCTTGTACGCGGGACGTGGCGCAGGGCCAGCAACGCTCCGTCGCAACGAAGCTTCCATGCCCTGCGGCGAAGTTGGATGAGGCCTGCGGACGACCGGCTTGGCTGTCGCATCGGACTCGCTCGGCGCCGGTTTCTCCGCTTCTGGAAACTCCGGCAGAGAGCCCTCAACATACAGCAGAGAATGCGTCTCCATCTGGATCAGCGAAAGCTGGCGCGTTGCCGTTAGTCCGCGAATGACCTCGCGCACTTTAGATCGCGAGGCGAGTGGCGAAAGAAATGATTCGGCATCGTCGCCGCCCGCCGCGACCACCGACTGCAGATACACCGAAGCCAGCACTGACAGCGCTGTCACCTGTGACATGCCTACTCCGGAGGTGATTGCTTTTTGATGGCGTGACTGCAGCGGCTCCCACAGAGTCTCTTGTCCGTCAGCCTGATAGAGCGGAATCACCCGTAACGAGGCCCAAAGCTCATGCAGCGCGCGGAGCACCGCGGCTTCGGTCAGCTCCTTGCCCAGCTCGTCCTGGATCTCGCTCGCCGTCAGCACGCCGCGTCGCTCCAGCAGCTGCCAGACATGGGTGATGAGCGGAGAGACGCGATTGGCGCCCGCTGTCCCCGGTGCGCGCTTCCAATCGCGGTCGCCGCGCAGCGCGTAGACAAAGGGCAATGCCTCGGTGCTCACCAGAAAATCCGGGTGATCGCTCGGCGTGCCGAGCAGGTTGAGCGGGAGCGCCGAATTGCTCTCAATCAGCCGCGCCAGCAAGTTCTTCGCACTCTCAATCGCCGCTCGCGGAGGCGTCGGGTTGGTCTCACCCAGGCAAGCTTCGACGAACGAGGGAGCTGGTGCAGGAATCTGCGCCTTGCGCGGCAGAAAAAGGCAGAGGCCGGTTTGGGAAAGCCACGATTGCGCGTCGTCCAGAGTGATGAGCGGCTCGGCCTTTTGCCGCCAGAGCGTCGCGCGCGTCGCCAGTAGTTGTTCAGATGTCAACAGAGACTCATTTCGTGAGCGGGGCGGATTTGGCGATCGTCCCTGGGGAGTCGGCCAACGGAATCGGGAAGGTATTAAGTAGACCTATTCCCGATTTCGCTCTATATCCTCTGAAAAGCCCGCTGGATGTCCTTCCAAGAATACCTTAATGCGATAGGGCGGCCATGCGGGCAGCTCGTCGGATGCTCGGTTTTGGCAAGCTCGGCGAGCAGCCATTCCATGCGCTGCGGATCGAGGCGAGTGTTGATTTTGATCGCAGCGTGGCAGGCGATCGAGGCTGCGATTCGAGTTCGTGCGGCTTCGAGGTTTTCGGACTGCATCTCGCGCTCGGTCTGTTCGAGCACCTCGGTGAGCATTCGCTCGAGTTTCGCGCCGTCGAGACCGACCGGAGCGGCCTTGATCGCGATCGTGCGCGGGCCAAAAGGCTCAGCGTCGAATCCATTGCGCTCGAGCTCGTCTGCGATTTGGGCAAAGACGACCATCTGTGCCGGAAGCAGCTCGACCAGCATCGGCATTAGCATTTGTTGCCGTTGCACTCGCTCGACCTCGCGTTCGCGCAGGATCTTCTCAAAGAGCACGCGTTCGTGGGCGACATGCTGATCGATGATCCAAAGGCCTTCATCATTCACCGCAAGAATGAACGACTCGCGCAATTGACCGAGCGGCTTGAGCGATGCCAGGGAATCGAGGCTGGGGCCGTCATCGGCCACTGGCTCGTCTTCAGGAAGCGTCGCTTCTCCGCAGCCATGCGAATTGGCTGGCGCTGGAGAGCTGAGCGCTTGCAAGGCCTTCTCGCTAAACGGAAGTTGACTCGCCAGCGGCGAAGGCTCGGGCGCAGCGAGGCTGAACGGCGCGGACTCACTGGATTCGGCCGGAGGATCTGACTCTGGCTTCAGGTCGGCCGTCACTTCGCTCTCAGGCGAACCCGGCATCGGCGAGATCGCCGGATGGAGCGACGGGGTCGCATGCGCGCTTGCTGTGATTGCCTGCAGAAAGGCCGCCGCCGGGCGGGCATGCATCAGCTTGTTGCGAATCGTATCGCGTAGGAAGTCGTGCACCAGGCTAGGTTGGCGAAAACGCACCTCCGTCTTGGCCGGGTGCACGTTTACATCGACCTCTTCGGGCGGCATTTCCAGAAACAGCAGGATGACCGGAAACGAGGTCGGCGGAATGATGTTGCGATAAGCCTCGATCACCGCGTGAACGACCAACCGGTCGCGCACTAGACGGCGGTTGACAAAGAAATAGATCGAGTTGCGATTGAGCTTTTGCAGCTCAGGCTTGGAGACAAATCCGCTCACCCGCAGAAAGCCCGGCTCCGGCGGCTGATATGCTTCGTCGCGCTTCCATGGCGGAGGCTCGGGTAGCCCGGCGCGCTCCATTCGGAGCTCGGCGGCAAGAGGAACAAGTTGCTGCAGCGTGTCGTTCCCGAATATCTGATAAATCCGTTCCGCAGGTTTCCTGACCGGCGGAGCGATCAGCAACGCATGGGTCGCCGAATGCAGCTCAAAGTGCTTGTCAGGATGGGCCAACGCGTAATGCGTTACCAGCGCGGTGACGTGCGAGAGTTCCGTCGACTCGGCCTTGAGAAATTTGCGCCTCGCCGGCGTATTAAAGAAGAGATCGTGGACGGCGATCGTCGTGCCCACAGGAGCCGCCGCCTCTTCGACACGAAGTATTTTGCCGCCGGCGATCTCAATCGCAGTGCCGGACGGCTCGGCTTCCATGCGCGTGGTTAGCTCTAGGCGAGATATAGACGCAATCGAGGGCAAAGCTTCGCCTCGAAAGCCTAACGTGGCAATCGATAGCAGATCGTCGCTGGAGCGAATCTTGGAGGTAGCATGGCGCTCGAATGCGAGCAACGCATCGTCGCGCCCCATGCCATGGCCATTGTCAACGATGCGAATAAGCTTGCGTCCACCAGCCTCGACCTCGATGCGGATGCGAGTGGCTCCAGCGTCAAGCGAGTTTTCAAGCAGCTCTTTGACCACCGAAGCAGGGCGGTCGACCACCTCGCCAGCCGCGATCTGGTTGGCTACCTGGTCGGTAAGAACATGAATGCGGCCCATCGACTCAGCCTACTCCCGGGCCGCGATCACTTGCTTTAGTCAACTGGAGGCTTCCAACGCAGCACTGGCTTCCTTGCTGCAGCTGTTTCGTCGAGACGCGAGATACGAGTGGAGTGCGGCGCATTCAGAATCAGCTCTGGATTCTCCTCTGCCTCGCGCGCCACCTGGCGCATCGCGTCGACAAAAAGGTCGAGCTCTTCTCTCGACTCGCTCTCCGTAGGCTCGATCATCAGAGCGCCGGGGACGATGAGCGGGAAGGCCGTTGTGTACGGATGAAATCCGTAGTCGATCAAACGCTTGGCGATGTCTCCGGTCCTGACGCCATTCACCGTCTGCCGCCGGTCGCTGAAGACAACCTCATGCAGGGTAGGCGTCTTGTAGGGCAGTTCGTAAACATCTTCGAGCTTCTTCCGAATGTAGTTTGCATTCAGCACCGCGTCTTCGGTCGTCTGGCGCAGACCATCGGGGCCATTGGCGAGAATGTAGGCCAGCGCGCGAACGAACATCCCGAAGTTTCCATAGAACATGCGCACGCGGCCAACGGACTGTGGCCGGTCGTAGTTGAATCCGAGCGTCCCGTCTGAATTGTTGACTACGACCGGCGTTGGAAGGAACGGCTCGAGAATCTTCTTGCAGGCCACGGGACCGGAGCCGGGGCCACCTCCGCCATGCGGCGTTGAAAAAGTCTTGTGCAGATTGAGATGCATGACGTCCACACCGAAGTCGCCGGGGCGTACCTTGCCTACGAGCGCGTTCATGTTGGCGCCGTCCATGTAGAGCAACGCGCCCTTAGCATGCAGGATGTCGGCGATTTTGTGGATCTCGCTCTCGAAAACGCCGATGGTGCTGGGGTTGGTCAGCATCAGCGCCGCAACGTCCTCCGTGACCAGGTTTTCGAGCGCCGCAACATCGACCATGCCGAGCGAATTCGACTTGATGTTCTGCACCTGGTAGCCGACAATCGCAGCGGTCGCGGGATTCGTGCCATGCGCGGAGTCTGGGACCAGCACCGTTTTACGCGCATTGCCTTTGGATTGGTGATAAGCGCGGGTGAGTAAAATCCCGGTGAATTCGCCGTGCGCTCCGGCAGCTGGCTGCAGCGTGATCGTATCCATGCCTGTGATCTCGATCAGGCAGTCTTGCAGGGTCGCGGATAATCTGTAACACTCCTTGTGACAAATGTTCCGGTTGATAAGGATGCGCCTCGGCAATTCCTTCGAGTCGCGATACAAATTCGTTCACGCGAGGGTTGTACTTCATGGTGCAGCTGCCCAGCGGATACATGCCCAAATCGATCGCGTAGTTCCATGTCGAGAGGCGGGTGAAGTGGCGGATGATTTCGATCTCGCTCAGCTCCGGCAAATATCCGCAATCTTCGCGGACGGCGTCGCCCAGCACCGCCGCAACGTCAACGTCAGGCACATCAAGCGGGGGTAATTTGTAGGCCTTCTTGCCCGGCGACGATTTTTCAAAGATCAGCGCCTCATTCTGTGTGAGGTGCCCACGTGACCTTGCGCGTATTCCCGATGAACAATTCCTTCTCTTCTTGTATTGCCGGAGCACTTTCCATCAATTACCTCAATCGCTGTTACAAATGTCGTAGCCTAGGCACGGGAGGCCGCAACTGAAGACTCTGCGAGCACAGCGGCGGCGGTATCAATCTGTTCCCGGGTGGTCAACTCGGTGGCGCACCAGAGCGAGGCGTTACCCAGTTCCGGATACCACTTGGCCAGCGGCAAGCCGCCAATGATCTTCTTATCGAGCAATCGCGCGGAGATCGCTTCGATCGGTTCGTCAGTCTGCAGAACAAATTCGTGAAAGCGCGGAGTGCCCTTAAAGAGCAGCTTCGCATCGGGGACTGCACTCAGCGTCTCCGCAGCGTATCTTGCCTTGGCCAGATTCTGCAGTGCGAGTTCGCGAATCCCTTCTTTTCCGTAGACAGTGAGAAAGATGGTGGTCATCAACGCAACGAGGGCCTGATTCGTGCAGATGTTGGATGTCGCCTTCTCACGGCGGATATGTTGCTCGCGAGTCGAAAGCGTCAGCACAAATCCCCGGCGGCCTTGCTTGTCTTTGGTTTCGCCGACCAGGCGCCCGGGCATCTGCCGAACGTATTTCTCTTTCGCGGCGATCACGCCGCAATAGGGTCCGCCATAGCTCAGCGCAACGCCGAGCGATTGAGCCTCGAGCGAGACGATGTCTGCCTCGACCGGCGGCCTTACGATGCCGAGCGAAATCGCTTCCGCGATCGAGACGATCAACAGGGCGCCTTTCTTGTGCGACAACTCGGCGATCACGGGTATGTCCTCGACGATGCCAAAGAAGTTCGGCGACTGCACCAGCACACATGCTGTTTTATCGGTAATCGCAGCCTCAAGCGCGACCAGATCGATGCGGCCATCCTCGCCAAATCCAACTTCTTTCGCGGTGTGTTCCTGGTGCTGCGCGTAGGTCGTCATCACCTCGCGATATTCGGGATGAACGCTGCGCGCCACGATCACGGCGTCGCGTCCGGTAATGCGGACCGCCATCATGACTGCCTCGGCCGCACCGGTCGAGCCGTCATACATCGAGGCGTTGGCCACCTCCATGCCGGTGAGTTCGCAGATCATGGTCTGAAACTCGAAGATCGCCTGCAGCGTACCCTGAGTAATTTCCGGCTGGTAGGGCGTGTACGAGGTCAGAAACTCGCCGCGCTGCACTAGGGAGTCGATGATCACCGGCTTGTAGTGACGATAAGCACCCGCGCCGAGAAAGCTGGCGTAGCCCGCGGCGTTGAGCGAGGCAGCGTGTTTGAAGTAGTCGACGATCTCCGATTCGCCAAGCTGGCGCGGAATCTTGAGGTCGTGTTGCAGCCGATATTCGGCGGGGACGGTGGCAAACAAGTCGTCAATCGAGCCGACGCCGATTTCACTCAGCATCGCCGCGCGATCGGCGGGGGACTTCGGCAAATAGCGCATGTATGTCCTTACCTTGAAATTGGCCCGAGGCGGGTTCTAGTGCGCGCCTTCCTCGGCGATAAACTTCTCATAATCCGCAGCGCTCAGCAGCGTCGCGATCTCATCCGGGGCTGACAATTCCAGAGTCAAAATCCACGCCGCGTGGGCGTCGGTATTGATTTTTTCGGGCGCGGTCGTCAGCTCTTCATTGACTGCGGTTACCGTGCCGCTGGCCGGCGCGAAGAGATCTGAAACAGACTTGACTGACTCTACGCTGCCAAAAACCTTGTCTTTTTCCAGGGCCGAACCCACCTTAGGCAGCTCGACAAAGACAATGTCGCCGAGCGAGTTCTGCGCGTAGTCGGTGATGCCGATTTTGGCCGTCGTGCCCTGGACATCGATCCACTCATGTTCCTTGGTATAGCGGTATGACTCGGGATACGCCATCAATTCATCTCCCCTTCATTTTACGGTCAGTTGCAATGGATTTAGCTGGTGGTTCTGGTCGAGTTTATCGTCCCGCAAGAGTTAAAGAGCGGTTTTTCCACATAGGTCCAGCCGATGAAGCAAATCAACGGCTAAGCCTGCTTTTTGGGGCGGCGATAGAAAGGCAGCGGTACGACTTTGGCGCGCACCGGGTTCGATCGACACTGCACAATGACTTCGGAATCGACGGCGGCATAATCGAGCGGCACATAGGCGAGCGCAATGTTCTTCTTGAGAAACGGGGCGGGGGAGCCGCTGGTGACGTAGCCGATCTGCTTGCCATCGCCGTCGAAGACGCCGTAGCCATCGCGGGCGATGCCGCGTTCGATCACCTCAAGCCCAACCAGCTTCCGTTTCGGTCCACCCTCGGCTTTGATCTTCGCCAGCGCTTCGGAGCCGACGAACGGGCCTTTTTCGAGCTTGCAATAGCGGTCGAGTCCAGCCTCGAAGACGTTCAACTCAGCGGAAATCTCATGTTCATAGAGCGCCATCGCCGATTCCAGACGCAGCGTGTTGCGCGCGCCCAGGCCGCAGGGCAGGATGCCGAACTCGCGCCCGGCCTCAAGCACCTCGTTCCACACGCGAACGCTGGTCGGCTCGTCCGAGGGCACATATATCTCGAATCCGTCTTCGCCGGTGTAGCCTGTGCGAGCGATCAGCGTATTCGGCAGGCCGCATACCGTGCCCCAGGTAAACCAATAGTTCTTGATCGCCGACAAGTCGACATTGGTGAGCTTGGCCATCGTCTCGGCCGCGCGCGGTCCTTGGATCGCCAGTTGCGTGTAGTAGTCGCTGTAGTCGCTGACGTGCACGCCGGGCATGGCGCCAATCTGCGAGCGCACCCACTGCACGTCCTTCTCGCGCGTGCCCGCGTTGATGACTAGACAGATAGTCGTTCTCTGAAAGCTTGTGCACGATCACATCGTCGACAAACGTGCCCTGCGGATAAAGCAGCGCCGAGTAATGCGCCTGCCCAACCGCCAGCTTCGACGCGTCATTCATCGAGATATGCTGCACCGCGGCCAGCGACGACGGGCCGCGCAGCTGAATGTCGCCCATGTGGCTGACATCGAAGACGCCCACGCCGGTGCGTACGGCAAGATGCTCGGCGGTCAGGCCGGAATATTCGACCGGCATGTCCCAACCGCCAAAGTCGACCATCTTCGCGCCGAGCTGGCGATGGGTGGAGTTCAGGGCGGTCTTGCGGAGAACGGGAGTCGTTACGGCGCTGGACAATGGCTTTCCTTCACGTTGAGGGTGCAACCTTAACGGTAGCACCCTGATTTTTCGGGGGTCAAACAGAGCGGGACGCCACGGTCAGATGCCGCCCCTTGCCCGCCCCACCGAACGTGGCGGCGCGAGTCAGGAACGACTCAATCAGACAATCTCTCTTGTAGAAGCACAGTCACAATGTCGCCTTCTTCCTTGCCGATTTGCTTGCGGATGTCAGCCTTGACCGGAAGCTTATGCGTGCCATCCCCCAGCGCCATAAACGAGCTTTCAAATGGGCAGCCATCGATCGTTCCACGAACCTTCACGAGACCCTTCGTCGCAAAGAACTTCGCCGAATCAGGCATGACAACATAGGTCCAGCCGCCTTTGGCGGGCGACTTTTGTAGCTTGGCCGTGAATTTCTTGTTCATGGTTTCCGGTCTTCTCCTCGATGACGTGAGCTGATCGTTAATGGGCTTGGTGCGCGTGCCATTCCTCGATGCCACGGGCCACGCTATGTCGCCTGCTATTCTAGTCTTCAAAATGAAGAAAATCGCCATTGCTGTCATTCTCGTCGCCTTCGTGGTGCCTCTGCTCCTGCTGCTGTCGTTCTCCTCGACGCCGGTAGTGGACTGGCCCTCCTCGGTGAGCGCAGTCGGGCAGAGCACGCCGATTCCGATCCACATTCACGATCCGCACGGCATTCGCGATGTGAAGCTCTTCATCGAGCAGGATGGAGTGCGCTACAAGGCCGCTGAGATTCTCGAGCCGGCGCGGCATATTTTCTGGATGCACAACGTCTCCGACCAGACCCTGACCCTGGTCGCCGGAAGCAAAACGATTCCGCAGCTAAAAGACGGCAAGGCAAAGCTGATCGCCGAGGTCACCTCGAACGATTTTCGCGGCTCGGTGACGAAGGTAGAGGTTGGCATTAATGTGGCCACCGAGCCGCCCTCGCTCAGCGTCGACTCAGACCAGCATTACCTGTATTTAGGCATGGCCGACCTGGTGCTCTTCAATGCCTCAGGCTATTGGACCGAGGCTGGCGTCAAAGTCGGCAGCGAGACCTTCCGCGCATGGCCCATGCCGGGCGGCAAGCCGGGAGAGTTCTCGCTCTTTGCCTTCGCGTGGAACATGCCGCCCGCGACCGTGCCACTCGTCTATGCAACGAACCCGGCCGGGAATCTGGCCACCGGCCAGATGGTCTACGAGTTTCCTAAAAAGGACCAGCCCAAATACCGGACCCGCGATCTCGAGGTCGACGACAAGTTCATGCAAAAGGTCATCAACGAGCTCGATCCCAACGGCTCCGGCGATCCGGTCACTAGATTTGTCAAGATCAACAGCGACATGCGCCGCGCGAATAATGAAACGCTCTTCAATCTGCGCGCCAAGACCGCCGACCACTTTCTCTGGACGCAGCCCTTCATTCAGCAGCGCGGCTCTAAAGTCGAGGCCAACTTCGCCGACGTTCGCAATTACATCTACCAGGGGAAGAAGATCGACCAGGAGGTCCATCTCGGCTACGACCTGTCGATCACGCCGCACGTCGGCGTCGAGGCATCGAATGACGGGCGCGTGATTTACGCGGCTCCGCTTGGCATCTATGGCAACTGCATCGTCGTCGACCACGGCTATGGCCTGCAGAGCATCTACGGCCACTTGAGCGAGATCGACGTCCACGAGGGCGACACGGTGAAGCGCGGCCAGGTCATGGGCAAGAGCGGCATGACCGGAATGGCCGCGGGCGATCACATCCACTTCAGCATGCAGTTGGATGGCGTCCAGATCGACCCCAAAGAATGGTGGGACGCTCACTGGATTAAAGACCACATCGCGAAGCGGCTTGAATTACCCGCGATAGGAAGCTGAAGGGCGGAGGCCCTCAGCTTTACGAGGCCATGCCGCGCAGTTCCCGTTCGGCCCGTAACCAATCCTGCTCGTGAGATCCGTGATGACCGCCGCGTTCTTTCCAGAAGCGGTGGGCCAGCTGCGCAATCTGTTGATGGGTGGGCGTCGGCACGGGCGTCGTTGCCTGCGTTGTCTTGGGCTTGCTTGGAACACGCTGCGGTCCGTTGCTCGCGACTGGAGCGATCTGTTCCGCGACTTCCTTGGCTTTAGCGGCCTTTGTGGGTTTCGTCTCTGCGGTCACGGTCTTCGTCTTCGCGACGGACTTGGCTTTGGTTGCGGCGCTCTCTTCTGCGCTCTTCTTAGCCTTGGCCGGGGCTTTCACTTTCTTTTCATTCTCTGTCACAGTACATCTCCTCAGGTGATTTGCCCCACAATCAGGGCCACACTACTAGACTACAAAAGCTGGCGCAGATTGCAAACCACAAAAGCCAGCACGAACCCCATCGCTAACTCATGTGGCGCAGCCGGAAACGATATGCGGTAAACCGATATCCCCATCCTCAGATGCGGTTTCCGAATAAGATGAGTCAGGAGGATTCTTCTGAGTCCCAGCCCGAGGTTTTCCCCTTCTCTTATTCGCGACCTGGCGAACTCAGCCTTCGGCCGCGCCGATGTTTTGCCTTTCTGGTTTGGCGAATCCGATCAACCCACGCCGAGCTTCATTCGCGAGGTTGCAGTCGCTTCGCTCAACGCCGGCGAGACTTTCTATTCCGAAAATCTCGGCCGTCCTTATCTGCGCCATGCGATTGCCAGTTATTTAACCGAGCTTCATGGTCAGCCGATACCGTTCGATCGCATCGCGGTGACCGCGTCCGGCGACTCGGCTCTGATGCTTGCGAGCCAGTTGCTTCTCTCGCCCGGCGACCGGGTGGTAACAGTCACGCCGCTCTGGCCGAACGCCGTCGAGATCCCAAGGGTAGTAAGCGCTCAGGTCGAGTGTGTTTCCCTCGAAGTGCAGGAAGGCCGCTGGGTTTTGCCCTTACAGAAGCTGCTCGATGCGCTCACGCCCGGCACGCGGATGCTCGTACTCAATTCGCCCAACAATCCTACTGGATGGACAATCGACAGGGAGGAGCAGCGCATCATACTTGAGCATTGCCGTCGCCTGGGAATCTGGATCCTCGCCGACGATGTTTACGAGCGGCTTGTTTTCCGGGACGGCCTTCGAACGGCGCCGTCATTCCTCACTCTCACCGATAGCGACGACCGACTGATCGTGGTCAACAGCTTTTCCAAGGCCTGGACGATGACCGGCTGGCGCGTCGGCTGGCTCGTGGGGCCGCCATCGATTTTTTCCGACCTCTCGCCGCTCATCGAGTACAACACCTCGTGCGTTCCCGAATTCACGCAGCGCGCGGCGACCGTCGCACTGGAACAGGGTGAGCAGTACGTCCTCGAGCAGCGCGCGGAGCTTGCCGCCACAAAAGATCGCCTAACGGCGGCGATGCGCCAACTGCCAGGCCTCGAAGTTCCCGAGGCCGACGGCGCGATGTACGCCTTCTTCCGCATCGACGGACAAAACGACTCGATGGCGCTTGCCCGAAAACTGATCGACCAGGTAGGTCTCGGTCTCGCCCCGGGAAAGGCCTTCGGTGCCGAAGGCGAAGGCTGGCTCCGCTGGTGTTACGCGGCGAAGTGGTCCAAGAACCAGCAAGGCATCGAACGCCTTGCGAAATTCCTATCGAGCTAGCTATCGGAGAAGAAGCCCGCGTGCCCACATTTATGGTTACGCTGTATCTTCCGCCGCAGCCATCGCTAGCGGCCTCGACGCTCGCGTTGTCGTGATGACAACCACGCTGACGAGAATGAGTAGAGTTCCTAACAGCGTGCGCGGGCCGAGTTCTTCTCCGCCCAACAAGTATCCGAGCAGAACCGCGACGACCGGATTCACATAGGCATAGGTCCCGACTTTAGTGGGCGATTCGTGATGCAGCAGCCACACGTAGGCGGTGTATCCGACGATCGAGCCCACGACGATCAGGTAGAGCAACGCGAACCACGCTCCTCTGGAGACAGACGATGGATGGAAGCCGTGGAACTCGCCGCGAGCACCGGCCGCGAGAGTCAATAAGACCCCTCCCGCCAGCATCTGCGCTCCGGAACTCATAACCTTTGACGTTGGTAGCGGCAGTTTGCGCGAGAGCGCCGACGCGATCGACCAGCTCATCGCGGCGATGATGAGTGCTACCGCACCCTTCGTATCGATCGGCGCACCGCCGAGATCGAGAGAGTGGCTGGTGAGCGCGACAACGCCTCCAATGCCGATCAGCAGTGCGACGGCAAGTCGAACGGTGAGCCGCTGCGTTCGCAACAGAACGATCTCAGAGAGCGCCATAAAGGCCGGAATCGTCGCGAGCATCACCGCCGCGGCGCCTGAAGGCACCCGCTGCTCTGCCCAGAAGAGCAGCCCATAGTCGAACACAAAGATCAGTAGAGCCATCAGCGACGCCGAAAGCCATTGGCGCGCAGTTGGAGAGCGCTCGCCGCGCATGATCAGCCAGCCGTAGAGAGCAAGTCCAGCTGTGAGAAATCGCATAGCTGCGAATAGGAGTGGAGGCACCTCGTGCACGCCAACGCGGATCGCGAGAAAGGTCGATCCCCATGCGAAATAAATGATCGCAAAGGCCGACAAGGTCAGCCATCTCGGCGGCTTATTTTCTGTTTGCATCGCAGGCGCTCTCCCTGCACTCTACCAATTCCCCCGGCATTCGCGGAATTTGATATGCAGGAAAGCGCCTAGCGGCAGCGCCCGTCTAGTGGTTTGTAGCCACTGCCGGTGTGGTGGCGGCTGCCGGCGCTGGAGCGGCGGCACTTTGCTGAGAGGCGTCTGCCGCGGTCTGCGGCTGGGCGGTGTTGATGGGCGTTGGATCGTCCCGGAGTTTCACATAGAGCGTCTTTGTCGCGTCCGGATGCGGGACGGAGAGAGTGAGGTCGGCGTAGCCCTCCGGCACCGTGATGCTGTTGGCGAATGCGGGATCGGCGGCGACCGAGTCAATGAGGAATAGGCTTGATCCGGTGAGCGTGCAGGGCTTATCGGGTGCCCCCTTAACGCATTTCAATTGGGTGAGCACGGGGAGCCGCACCAGTTGCGCAAGGGGCTGCCAGTCGCCGGCAGCGCCATTTTCGCCAACCGGGCGGAACTTAAGCGGGCCGAAGGCAGAGGCGCCGAGGTCCTTTTGCGGATCAAGGGTCGCGACGGCGGTTGTAGCGTCTTCCAGGACGAGCTTTCCATTCGCGACGCTGAGCGTGGTCTGCAGGGACTCGTCCTCGGTGGCGACCTCGAGGCTTTGCGTCCGGGGAAAATGGTCGGGGGTAACAGCTTTGACGGCAAAGGACAACCTGGCGTTCAGGGGCAGCTCCTCTGGCGCGCTCAAGTGTATCTGCAATGGCGGCGAATTCGGCGGCACTGAGGCTGTCTGTAACTGCGGCTGTGGCGTACTTTCCGCAGGCTGAACGCTCTTGGTGATGAGCCTGACTTGAGGACGCGGGCTGGCGATGGTGACGGGCAGTGGAAGCGTGCGCCCATCTTTCAAAGAGACCTTCGCGACGATCTTCTGATTGGGCTGAAAGTCGGGTTTCGTTGCCGGCGGCGCTGGGGAGATTTGCAACTCATCCTGATCGTCGGCGCGTCGCAGTGTGCCGGGATTGAAGCGCATCCCGTTCAAGTCAACGCTGGCCACCTGATCGAGGCGGGTACCGCGCAACACGGCTTGCGGATCGCCGGCGTAGAGGGTGAGGCCATTGAGATGGCCCGCCTCAGAATAGGCCTGCAGGTTCAGATTGTCGGGACTGCTCAATCCAAATTGACTGATCGCGATCGTGATCTTTCCCGGAGGCGTGTCTTCGAGGGCGGGCTTCACTTCGAGATCATCCGGAGTGTTCATGGCCCATGCCGCCTCGATCTTGTCGCCTTTCTCGCTCTGCACACTGACATTGGAGACGCAGGCGGACGAATCGGAGTGAAGATGAAGCGTGTCAGTGCGCCCGGTTATGAGGGCGCTTTGGTCGGCCGGCGAGACGTGCCAGGGTTCAGGTTTGGCGTTTGCAAGGTGGAAGCTTGGGCCATCGAAGGGCTGAAAGCCCCACATGCCTCGAATGTAACCAGTGGCTTCCTGGTCGAGGGTGCTTTCCTTGAGCGCTTTGGCGTCGAGGACAAAGCCGCCGAGCTCCGGGTCCGCAGTCACCGGCAGCACAGCTTCCTTGCCCGACTTGTCGGGGATATGGATCTTGAGATCGTGGGCATAGTCGGTGGCAAAGACCAGCGGCGCCCCCTCCACATTCAAAACCGCGTCGGGCTTTTCAACGCAATAGGCCTGTTTCGGGTTGACCGCGCGCAGGGGAGGAATCTGCGCCGATTCGACCGGTGGAAGGGCGATGACAATGACCGATTTCGGATTGCGGAAGGAGGGCGGATTGTTGAGCTTGAGGTTGAGTGTGTCGCCTTTAGGCAGGGAGAGCGCGGGAATGTATTGGTATTCGGCGGTGTGGAGGTTGTCCAGGATGCGCACGATGTCGATCACCGCGCCGACATAGGGACTGAAGTAACCGGCGCCTGCGGCGGCGCTGTACGAGAGCTGGTTCATCAGATCGGCGGAGGCTCCGGAGGTAACGGTAGCGACCATCGACTGGGTGTGGCCGTCGGTGAGCACCATCTGGTCGGACTTCGAAGTAAGGCAGGTGGCCTGTTCGTTCGCCGGTTTGTCGAAGCAGGTGGGGTCAATCTTGATGCTGAGGCTGCGGGCCAGAAGTTTGGTCCGCTCTTCGAGCTTCTCGGGGTCCTTCATCGCGGTCTCGCGAATGGCGGCGAGATATGTCTCGAGTCGCATCCGGTCGAGGCTGGCGAGATTCAGGTCCTGCGAGGCGCGAACGAATGCGCCCGGTCGGGTGGATACGAACTTGCGGAGTGTGGCAAAGTCGCCGCCGGTCTCCGGGGCGAGAAAAATGAGCGCCTGTTCGGCTTCCTGGGGGACGACGACGAAGATGCCTTCGTCGCGGATTTTCTTGTTCCAGGTCTCGGCGCGGGTAAACCAGTTTTCGGGCGGCTCATTGGTCGAGCCGCGGAGGAAGGCGACGATCAGCAGGTAATGTACCGTCTGACTTTCAGGAAAGTCGGGATGGATCCAAATACGGTCGCCGGGCGCCAGATTGGGTACTGCGGAGATGGGCAGCGTCGTTCCTGCCCGCTCCACGCGGACGTCCACCTTTGGCCCCGCGAGGTCGAAGGGGGCGGCATCGGCATGAGCCTGCGAGCTTCGCAGACAAAGAGCTGCGGCAACAAAGAAAAGTACGAGACGCCAAGGGATTTTCAAAGCCATTGAATTGATTCGACGGTACTTCCGTTTAGACTTCGGTTGAAAGCTGCGATTCGATATCCGTTCTCACATCTGCTTGCTGGCGGTCCGCGATCCGGTTGATGGCCCACGGCGAGCAGGGGCTGCGTTGCATCTGGCGTGGAGTTCGGGATCTCGCACTCGGCCCGCAGACGAGTCCTGCAAAGCCTTCCCTCCTTATTCTAGCGAAAGGGAGGGCGGTCTTGCTCTCGTCTCTTAGAGGCGCAGGCGCGGGTATGCCTGCGCGCGAATCTTCTTTCGAGGGGCTTGCGTTTACACCGCGGGTGCGGGACTCGTCACGGCCTTGCGGACCGCGCTCCAGATCATCAGTCGGGTAATGCCGTTGAAAATCAGGTGGATGCCGACCAGAGTGCCGATGATCCAAACGGCTGCGCCCGGCCCGTCATACCAGATCAAGCCGCCGAGCAGGATGCTGACCACGCCGTTGAAGAGGATCCAGCCTACGCCATGCATTCTGCGATGGCCCCAGTAGGAGACGATGCTGATCACGCCCTGAACGACGAGAATGATCCCCAGCACGAAGGTGAGGGTGAAGAGTCCGCGCAGTGGTGCAAAGGCGATATCGAGGCCGCCGATGATGAAGACGATGCCGATCAGTACCCGCCACAAGACGGCTCCGGCGCCCTTGGAGTGAAAGGCCTCGGCGAGGTGAAAGACGCCGCTGATGACGAGCAGCCAGCCGATCACGATGGCGATAGCGATTCCCGAGGCAAACGGCAAGCGCGATGGCGATGATTCCGGCAAGGATGATGAGGATGGCAAAGGCAATGCCCCAGCCGCTGACTTTCTTGATGGGTTCTTCAGAGCGGACTCAGTCATGGCTTCTCCTGCTTCGGAGTGACTATAACATGGTCGCCCGCGGAAGAATCCCACCTTTCAAGTCGAGAAGCCGGGGCAGTTATCGGTCTTTGAAGGTTATATGTGGGGCGCTATACCGGCAGCGGGTTCCGATTCGCGAACTGCACCTGGTGCCAGTACGGATAAATCTTCGTAACCTCGCTGGCTTTGTCGAGCTTCGCGACCTGCTCGGCGGTGAGCTTCCAGCCGGCTGGCAGCGAGGTTTTGGCGAAGCTGTTCTTCATTGCGCGCTCCGATGACAACGGTCGAAACGGACGGCCGTTGGAAGAGCCAGTTGAGCGCAACCTGCGGGATGGACTTTCTCCGTCTCTTTGGCGATTTCGTCCAGCGCGTCGACGATGTTGTAGAGATGTTCGTCGGGGATGGGCGGGCCTTGTTCGGCGGTTACATGCAGGCGGCTCTGTTTGGGGAGCGGGTGGCCGCGGCGGATTTTTCCGGTGAGGCGTCCCCAGCCGAGCGGGCTCCAGACCAGCGCTCCGACTTTCTGGTCGAGGGCGAGCGGCATCAGCTCCCATTCGTATTCGCGGCTGACGAGCGAGTAGTAGACCTGGTGGCCGACGTAGCGCGCCCATCCGTAGCGCTCGGAGACGGAGAGCGACTTCATCAGGTGCCATCCGGAGAAGTTGGAGCAGGCGATATAGCGCACCTTGCCGCTGCGGACCAGAGTGTCGAGGGCGTAAAGCGTCTCTTCAACGGGAGTAAGCGCGTCGAAGGCGTGCATGTGGTAGATGTCGATGCGGTCGGTGCCGAGGCGGCGCAGGCTGGCTTCGCAGGCCTCGATCAGGTGGTAGCGCGAGGAGCCAACGTTGTTGGGCTCGCCGTCCATGGCGAAGGTCGCTTTGGTTGAGATCAGCACCTGGTTGCGGCGGCCTTCGATCGCTTTGCCGAGGATCTCTTCAGCGGCGCCGTAAGAGTAAATATCGGCGGTATCGAAGAGGTTCACGCCGGCTTCGAGGCAGATGTCGACCAGCCGGGTGGCCTCGGCGACGTCGCTCGAGCCCCAGGCCTTGAAAAACTCGTTGGAGCCGCCAAAAGTGCCGGTGCCGAAGCTGATGATGGGGACTTGCAGGCCGGAGTAACCAAGTTGTCTGAATTCCATTCCCATGAGATGTACCCTCGGGTGCGGACGATGCGCTGTTGACTGCGCAGGCGAGAGATTTCCACCGATTGTGTAGTCTCCGCTTGCGAAAACGTCGTCAGTACTATAGTTTTACGTGAATATTAAGAGAAACCAACTTGAGGGTGAATTTTACGTAATCTCCCCGCCCTCAAAGCCCACGGAGCAAACTCCGGGGACACTGATTTTTCTCTTGCTTGGATGTGAACTTGATGTCGCAGTCTGCAGGTTCCGGTGTGAGATGCGTCTCTTTGCGGGAACGAGAGGTATCGACGCATGTCGTTTGACGATTTGATGTTGTGGCTGGTAACGGCGATGAGCCTGACCGCCGTTGTCTTTCTGGTTTGGACTTTGGCCGCCCTGATTCGCACCAGCGGTCCTGCCCCATTTGCGATGGAATCCGACTCTGGCCAGCGGCTCCCGACCGCTCCCCGCCGCCACAGTCGTCATTAACCTACCGATTTCGGATTGCGAGAGTTTCGACCTCGATTGCCTCCGAGAGCTCTCTGAAGCTTTCGGCGCCGAAGCCGCCGCAGCCCTTCCGCTGCACAATCTCAAAGAACAGCGTCGGGCGGTCTTCCACGGGCCGGGTCACGGCTTGCAGCATGTAGCCTGACTCATCTCGGTCGACGAGAATGCCGAGCCTTTCGAGCTCCTCTATCGGTTCTTCCACGCATCCGGGACGCACCCTCAGACGGGCGTAGTAGCTTGGCGGGATGCTGAGAAAATCGACCCCCTGGCTGCGCATCTTCTCAACGGTCTCGAGGATGTTTTCGGTGGCCAGCGCAATGCGCTGCACTCCGGGGCCATGGTAGGACTCGAGATATTGCTCGATCCAGGATTTCCCTCGCTCCCGGCCTTTGTATTTCACCTCGGCTGGCGCGTTGATCGGGAAGCTGATGCGGCCTTCATAACAGGTGACGACCTTCGAGCTTCCAGTCGTCTCGGCTAGCGTCTCGTCTTCCGCTTCGCAGCTTCGGTGGATGGAGAATCCCAACACGTCGGTGTAGAAGTCAATCCAGCGCCGCAGCTCGTTCCAGCCAACGTTGCCGGCGATATGGTCGATCGCGGTCAGGCCGACCGGGCGGGCGACCGGGTCGTGATAGTGAACGCCATGGTCGACGGGGTGGTATCCAGGTAGAAACGGGCCGAAATATTTATCGCGCTCGACAAACGTGTGGATGGTATCGCCGTAGGCGGCGATCGAGGCGAGCTTGACGCGGCCAAAGTCATCTTCGAGCTCGTGGCATTCGTGGATGCTGCGGGCGCCGCGCCGCGTGGCTTCGCGCCAGGCCTGTCTGGCGTCATCGACGCACATCGCGATGTCGCGGACCCCGTCGCCGTGGCGGCGAATGTGGTCGGCGATGCCGCCGTCGGGGCGCAGCGGGGTGGTCAGCACGAGGCGGATTCCGCCCTGTTCAACCACATAGGACGCGCGGTCGTGAAGCCCGGTCTCCGGGCCTGCCCACGCAACCAGCGACATGCCAAATGCGGCGCGATAGTAGTAAGCGGATTGGCGGGCGTTGCCGACGTAGAACTCTAGATAATCCGTACCTGTAATGGGCAGAAAATCATGATCCGAGTGGACTTCAGGATGAAACAACATAGACGACATGATGGTGCAAACTCCGAGTTCAGCTTTCTGTTGCTCGCGGCCGTGAATTCAGGAGCGAGGGCCGCACCGTTGCAAACGATATACCCATAGATGCAGAGTTGGCGAGTTTTCGGGGGTTACTTAAGTTGGACGGGGTGGTACCGAATTTCATTGAAATTGCAGACCCATTCAACTCCGCTGCCTCCTAGACGGGGGCCGAGATTCGTCTCGACCGCCCTAGAACACCCTTCCCAGACTGAAAAAGAATCGATGGTGGCCGGCGTCTCCGACTGCTCCCCCGATGACTACCGGGCCGAAGATGGTGTTGACGACAAGTCCGGCGGCGACGTCTCCAGGGACTCGATACTGGACGGGCGCGCCGAGGTCGGTGCCGACCTGCTGGAATCTTCCGATATCAAAGCGGCCCTGCAGGTAGAGCTTGTTGCCGAGGAACGGCGGCAGCTCCTTCAATTCTCTTAAGACTCCAATCTGGCCGATGAAGTATTCATTGGTCAGGATTTCGTTTGTGCCGTAGGCGGCGAAAGAGGTCGGTCCGCCGAGAGAAAATACGGGAAGTCCGATACAGGCATTGCAGGTGT
>CAVUKL010000039.1:0-43344 GCA_963742015.1 uncultured Acidobacteriaceae bacterium
CGGAGCAAAGACTCACCTGAGGGCATTGACTTGCGGGACCTGCCGCCCTCATTTGGGAATTGCGAACGGGGACGGGAATCCTTGTTACGAATGTTGATTCCTTTGCAAATATTTGCACGTCTCTCACAATCGAGGGCGCACAATCTAGGTTGGAGCTTCATTCGTTGCCTAGAATCCACTTTCATCAACAGCTCGATGCGCTAAAAGACAAGCTGCTGGCTATGGCTGCGTTGGCGCAACAGGCCGTGCAGACAGCGGTTGACGCTTATCTGCAACGCGATGCAGGGCTCTGCCAGTATGTCCAGGACAATGAAGACGCGATCAATCTGGCCCACCGCGAAGTTGACGAGATGGCTTACGAGCTGCTCGCCCAGGAGCAGCCGATGGCGATCGACCTGCGCTTCATTCTTGCCGTGATCAAGATCAACAGCGATCTGGAGCGCATCGGCGATCAGGCGATGGGGATCGCGCGGCGCACCCGCGATCTGCTGGAGTATGACAACACCGACCTTCCCGTCGACATCAATGGCATGGGCGAAGTGGCGTCGCGAATGATCCGCACCGCGATTCAGGCGCTGCTCGACGCCGACGCGCTGGTAGCCGATTCGGTGCGGGAGATGGACGATGAGATCGACCGTATGAACCGGGTTGCGCGCAAAGGATTGATCGGAGTGATTCAGCAAACGCCCGACGTGACGATCCAGGCGCTGAACGGCATTCTGATTTCGCGAGGTCTGGAGCGGATCGCCGATCACGCCTCGAATATCGCGGGGGACGTGATCTTTTGGGTGCGCGGGGCCGACGTGCGCCACCAGTTGAGCCTGGCTGTCGACTAGCCTCTGTTCGCCGGTCAATATCCAATGTCTCTGTCGCGCGAATAACCACTTCATCCCAAAGTGACCTTTGTTGGCGAAACGCAAGCCAAACGCGCTTATTTCATTGCAGAACCCTTGCCAAGGGCGAAAAATCGCGCAATCCTACTGGCGAATGGTTGACGTTGCCCGCAAGACGCCTGAGATCGTTCGGCATGCGAGAAGCGAGGTTCCCCATGTTCGGGTCCGTTTCGAGAGCGACACCATGCAGACAGAATCTGCCAACCCGTAGCGTGCCCGTCGCGATGTGCCTCATCTATCTTGGTTTGGCTGCGACCAGCTGGGTGGCCCGTGCGCAGGTCTTCACCGTCGAGAAGGACAAAATCGAGAGCCGCTACACCGACATCAAGCGCACCCACGTTGCGCTGAGCAGCCAGCCAATTCTCCAACGGACCAAGCTTCAGCTGGTACGCGTCCTCGAGGCGGAGCAGGGATTTGCGATGCGTCCATTACCCAAGGGCAGCAGGGGGATGACCCTGGTGGCTAATGGCGCTGCCAGCCCCAACGGCGCGGACTACGCCAAGACCCTCGAACACAACGGCATCGCCCTGCAGGCGGCCGACCGGGTGATCATCACCGACATCAAGTTCCTCGGTGACAAGATCGTCTTCGAGCTGAACTACGGGCCCGACCAGAAGCACAGAATCCTCCGCCATATCTCGATCGGCGCCAATGGCGCCATGATCCCACTCGCCCAGGACAGCGGACAGGAGCCGACCGGGGTGCGGATCACGCTGCAGTTTGAGAAGTTCGTTCCCGAGATGACCGGAACCGAGGTCATGGAGTTACTCACGCCGCTGGTCGATTTCAAGTTGAAGACGCCGGCAGAGGCCTATGTCGACACGCTGCCTCCGCAATTGAAAGAGGCGATCCTCAAACACCATGTGCTGGTCGGGATGAGTCCCGAGATGGTCACGGTTGCGATGGGACATCCTGACAGCAAGAGCCGGGAGCGCGAGGGCGACATGCCGTTTGAGGAGTGGATCTACGGCCAGCCGCCCAAAGACGTCGAGTTCGTCCGCTTCAATGGCAATCGCGTGATTCGTGTCGAAGATTGCAAGATGGGCGAGCCGCCAATCATCCGCGACCAGGATGAGATGGGCAATTACTGGAACACCGTCCCGACGAATCCCAACATTCGCGAGGTCAAGCTGGGCGATCGAAGCGCCGAGTCAGATAAGCAGGAAAGCGCAGTCACGGCTGCGCCCTCGTTGCGCAAGCCGGGCGAGACTCTGCCAAGCGATGGCCAAATCCCGCAAATGGGTAAGGTACAGTTTCCACCGGGGATGGACGGGAGCAGTAAACCGGCGCAACCGCAGGGCCTGCCCGCCAGCGGCAGTGGCTCAGGCGCTGGAACCACTGGTTCCGGGACAACGGGAACCGGAACTTCGGGAAGCGGTACGACTACCGGAAATGGAACGACTCCGCCACCGCCCTCGCAGTACACCAGCACTTCTTTCTAGCGGGGAGGTAACCATGCGAACCATTTGGGAAGCGGAGACGGGAAGCCTCAGCTGCAACTGGTCAGAATTGGCGGAGAGCGTCCCACAGAAGCCCGGTTGGCTGCAGGACAGTTCAAGGACGCAGAGCAGCCATCTGCACCCTGCTCCGGATTTCGCCAGTCACAGTTCTTTTGGAGGGGCGACCTGGTTCTACCCGATCCCGCTCGCTCAGGCCTCGACCTAGGTCAAGGCCTGTAGGCTGGCCAAGCGTCGGCCTCTCCTACCGCCTGGGCGCAGCATCCATTTCATGTAAAATCAAAGAGCGAGTTCGAGCTCCTTCTGTGTCGTCCCTTCCATTCGCCGCGCGTTCGCGCTGAGCGGAGTCCGGTACGCAAATCGATACGGGCAGACTTCAAAGGAAACGCACGCGCAAAACCTCTGTCTTCGAGCAGGTATGGCGAACGATTTCGCCGCTGTTTTGGAGAGGGACCGACATTCAAGGAGAGTTTCATGGCTAAGATCGCCAAGACAGCAGACCGCAAGAAGGTAATGGACACCTCGAAGAGCACGGATTGTCCGAAGTGCGGCAAGCCGACCCGCATCGTGAAGCGGGTCAAGGACCGCGAGCGCGGTGTTCCCGGCGGAGTGTACATCTCCTGCTCGGCGTGCGAGTTCCACGAGAAGCTGTAGGCAAAACGTACGAGATGAGACGCTTGGAGAATGAGCTTTTCAGACGAGCTGGCTCGGCAATTTCGTAAAGACCTCTTGCGCCTGCATCAGCAGATTCTGGCTTTCCCCGACGATGCGGCACTCTGGCAGGTACTTCCCGGAGTTACAAATTCAGCGGGAAACCTTATCCTGCATCTCGAGGGCAATCTCCGCGAATACATCGGACGCCAGCTTGGCGAGATTTCTTATTCGAGGAATCGCCCTCTGGAATTCAGCGCCGGCGGTCTTTCAAGGTCTGAACTCGGCACTCGCGTCATGCAGCTGGCGGATAGGATTCCTGCGGTGATTGAAGGCCTGTCCTCGGAGCAGATGGCGCGACAATACCCGGAGGTTGTGCTGGCTGGGCCCCTCTCGACGGGCGAGTTCCTGATTCATTTGTACGGGCACCTGAACTGGCACCTTGGCCAGGTGGACTATCTGCGTAGAATTCTGTCTGGCCAAGGCGCTTTTGTCGAGACTAGCCCGTGAGGCGAAAGCCGAGCTTAGGAGATCGCATGATCAATGTGCGTTCACCTGTGGGCGTTGAGGGAGAGATGGATCTCCGCCGGGTGACGATCGCCATGGGCGATGAGATCTTCGATGGCCTGGACTGATTGAATACTGCCCCTCGCCCCAATTCCCGTGCAGTTCAATGCAGCCGCCGCGCAGGCGAAGTCGAGCTGCCGCTGCAGCGGCCAATCCCGTAGCAATCCGTAAATAAATCCGGCATGGAAGATGTCGCCAGCGCCCGTGGTGTCCGCAACGGGAACCCAATAGGCGCTGGCGTGATTGAAGCGTTTGCCGTCCCACGCGAGGACGCCTCTCTCGCCCAGGGTCGCGGCTGTCAGCGTGGAACCGTAGCGGCGATGCATCTTTTGCAGGGCGCTCTCCAGATCGGGATCGTCCATCAGCCGGGTAGGGAAGTCGCGGCTCACGATGGCGTAGTCGATGAGATCCAGAAGCTCCTCGACGCCGGGATAGAGCTCGTCGAGGTCGGCGATAACGGGAATCCCGGCCTTCGCGGGCCCAGCTTGCCGCGAGCGTGGCCGCCGCAGTGTCGTGGCCGTCCAGGTGAAGCGCGCGCGCGCTGACGATCCACTGGCGATCCAGATCCTCGGGCTGAAGGAAGAGGCGCTCGTCGAGTCGGCCGAGGATGGTGCGTTCGCCTTTACTGTCGACAAGGATCAGCGACTGCGGGCTCGCCGCTCCGGGAACCGCGATGAGCTGGGTCTCGACTCCAGCGGCGGCGAAGGCAGCGCGATGGAGTCGCGCGGCGTCATCGTCGCCGATCTTGCCAACATAGCGCGTGCTCAGGCCCCACTTTTGGCAGGCGATGACCGTGGTGGCGACCTGGCCGCCGGGCAGGATTTTCGGATCGCGGTACTCGACCTTGGAGCCGGGTAAGGGAAAGCTTGGGAGGGTGATGAGGGTGTCGGTGGCGTTCAATCCAACGCCCACCAGGTCCACCCGGGGAAAGTTCGACATGCATCTACTGTAAATGGAGTGTTACGACGACGGGCTTCGTCGCCGAACCAGCGGCGCGGTTCTCGTGCTCCGAGCGCCACGAGTCGCCCTGCCGCCCACGGCCGCCGCGGCATCGGAAGCCCTCAGTTTCGTTGCGTAATCGCAATCTCTCGCGAGTGGACATTCATGGCAGAGAGGCGCCTTATCCTTGCACAGCGTCTTTCCATGCTCGCGCAGCAAAAGATGCGCTTGCTTGAGACTGCTTGGATCCGAGGGAAGGTCGCTGCCAAGATCGTCTTGCACAGAACGGTAAGTCGCGCTATAGCTCTTCTGCAGCCGTCCCCAACCGAGACGCACCAAAACGCGGAGACCGTTAGACTCCAGCGGCAAGCCGGAAGGCAATCCGCAGAAGAGCAATATCTTCTCCGCTCCTGGGTCGCCGATGGTGGGAAACTGCTTCAATGCCCGTTTGGCCTCGACATAAGGCCTTCGCAGTATCGAGTTCAGGTCGCCTGAAAACTGCGTCAACGTGATCCGCGCGATCTGTCGCCAGCGAAACATTCGCGTCTCGGGGCGCATCCCTCCTCTTTTGGCTAGAGGCAGCAGCACTTCATCGGAGGCGCGATGGATCGCCTCGGCATTGAGTCCCACGGCGTGACGCAGAGATTCGAAAACCTCAAGTCGGCGCTCATCGGGCAGCAGATAACATGCATTCTCCCAGATGACTAGCTCGAACGGCCCCCTGGCAGGCGGATCCTTAGGTTCACCGTAATGCGACTTGAGCCGCGCAATCGTCTTGGAGAGGGTGAGCATGCCTCTGCTTCACGATCCAATGTGAAGAATGCAGCCCCAATTCGACTGCACGGCGAAGTTGGCAAGCTGATAGTTCGCCACGTCGTAGGCTGCGTTTCCATTGAGCAGATCGGTCCATGTCCCATTTTGCGGGAGCGGCACGTTGATCGTTTGCGCTGAATCGGAGAAGTTCAGCAGGATCATGTAGAGGTCCGCGCCGTCCCACCGGTGATAGATGGCGACCTGCTGCCCCTCGTTGATCCCATAGCCATCGGGCGAGAACTGTGTCCACGACTGGTCGTAGTAATCGGGGTAGAAGTTCGGCGAGCGCAGCGCGGGATGTGCTGCGCGCAGTCCCATGAGGACGCTGTACAGAGCGGTCAGCTTCTGTCCGACATCGTCGTCCCGCTCTTCCCAAGTGAGAGGCCGCGACTGCACGCGCTTGAACTGAGGCGGCGCGTTGGTGTCGTCTTCCCACAGGTCTTCGAGCTGGCCCCATTCCTGGCCGTTGTGCAGCAGCACCGCGCCGGAACATGTCGCTAGGGCGATCATGTATGGCTGCGCTTTGAACCAGCGGTCGCGCGAGCCGAGTTCATAGGTGATGGTTGCGTGGTCGTGATTTTCGAGATAGATAGTCGGGACGATCGGCGTGTTGAAACCGAGGGCCGAGTTGAGTACGCGCATGTAACTGGTGTTTATCGCTCCCGTTACCGCGAAGCCGCTGAATACATCGAAGGGATAGGAACGAAAGGTATCGAACCACGCCCCGGTCGGCTGCATCGAGTTCGCGTCGTCAACGACATCAAGGCCCCAGGAGTCTTCGAGGATGAGCGAGAGGTTCTCGATCTTCTGATCCGAGGCGTAGCTCTTGAGCGCGGCGATGAGCCCGGGAGCTCCCTTTGTGGGGTACTGTGGATTGTGATAGCCCGTAACCTGGTCGAAGCGAAAGCCGTCGAGCTTGAAGCGCGCGATCCAATACGTGCAGACGTCGGTGACGAACTGCTGAGTGCAGGCGTTGTTGTAATTGACCGGCAGCATCCCGTAGTCACCAGCCGGCACGAACTGCCCGGCGAAGGGAGAGTTGGTGGGCGTCTGCCACAACCAGTAGTAGGGAAAGCCGTTCGTCCCTGAGCCCTGATAGACATGCTGGAGGACAATGTCGAGCAGCACGTGGATCTTGCGACGGTGACACTCGGTAATCAACGCGGCGAGCCGGGAGAGCCGATTCAGCGGCTCGCCGACGTCGTTCACATAGGCCGACTCGACCGAGAAGCAATAGGCGGGGTTATATCCCCAGCTGAAACCGACATCGTCGGGCCACGCGATCCAGGGCATGAACTCGATGGCGTTGATGTTGAGCGCCTGCACCAGGTCGAGCTTGTCGGCAATTGCGTCGATGGGCGCGCGCGTGCCCCGATACTCCTTGGTGAAATCGTCGATCATCAGCTCATAGATGATCAGATCGCCGGAGGGCAGGCGAGTGTCGATCGGCGCTGCCTCCGCCGGCAGGCCGCCGACGACAAATGCCGAGCGGTCCAGCGAATCGCCGCCATACTTGGTGCAGGGGTCACCGACCACCCGCACCGTCCCATCCTCAAATCGGACGACGTACTGATACTGATACCAGCCATTGGGGAGCGGCGGACTGAAAGCATAGACAAAGAGATAGCCATTCGGATGAGCGGTTTGGGTCATGGCTAACGCGGTGGCCTGATCCCAGTCTGTAGCGCCCGGAGTCACGAGGTGCTGGAAGTCGCCGATGATGCTCACGGCCGCGATGTGGCTGACGTCGCCGCCCGCGTACTGGCTCGGATCGACGGTATTGTCGGGAATGAAGAGCTTGATGTTCTGCTCTCCCGATGTCGAACGAGTAAAGCCAAAGCTCTCATACATGGCTGGGCCTCCGAGTTTGAGCGTCTACAGTCTACCCCGGAATTGGAAGCCGTTTGATTGCGGGCGAATGAATACGGCGCCCGACGACGAATTGCTTGTCGGCTGGAACCGTCTCAGACGCGCTGACAACGCTCTTCCTAACGAACCACCGGAGGCCCACTGACCTGCTTTCCCCTGAGGTGGAAATCCACCTGGACGTGGTCAGCAATCTTGATGAACGGAATGCCTTTGTCCATCCCGTAATCTTTACGGTTGAAGACCATATTCCCTTTGATCTCGCCGGAGCCGGTGCCCTTGCCGGAGATTATGAGTTTCAGCTTCTCGGGGTTCGACACTCCGCGTATCGTGAAGTCGCCATCGACCTCATAGGTGTCGGGGCCGGTCGGGACAAACCTCGTTGACTTGAAGGTGATGACTGGATTCTGTTCGACGTCGAAGAAATCCTTGCTCTTCAGCTTGTTGTTTTTCATGGAACTTCCAGTGTCGACGCTCCCCGCCTGAATGGTGATCGTCAAGACTCCACTTGATTCCTCGGGTGAGGCGAAGATTAAGCTCGCATCCCATTTGTCGAATTTACCGACAATCTTGGTCGACGACTTCACGTCGAACTTGATTAAGCTGTGCACCGGAGAAATGTCAAAGACCGGAACTTGCGCTCGAGTCATTGACGGAAAGAGAGCGGACGCTAGGAGGCAAAAGACGGCTAGGCGCATGGCGCGGAGTCTATGGCTTTGTCATTTGAATGTCAATTTGAAGGTTCGGCGACGACGCAACAGTGTTAGGGAACCACTGCCTCCCGCTCCGACTCAGCCATCGACGACTGCAGATACCCCCGCCGGGCAAGGTGTTCGCCCATGCTGGCGTACATCTCCGGGTCTTGCGGTTGCCAGGTAGCGAGGCCGTCGACGTAGCGGTTGTACATGCAGAAGGCGGCGGCGATAAGCACGGTGTCGTGGATTTCGAGGTCGGTTGCGCCGAGATCGCGGGCGTGTTCGACGGCTTCGGCGGTGACGTTCTTGCCGCCTTGCTGCACTTGTCCAGCGATTTGGAGCAGGGCTTTGAGTTTGGCGGAGACTCCGGCGTTGAGGAAGTCGCGCTTGACTTCATCGACGAGGTGAGAGCGTTCGCCGAGATGCGCGGCAGCTGCGGCTCCGTGGCTGGTCTGGCAGAAGTAGCAGTCGTTGCGGCTGGAGACGTAGGTGGCGATGAGCTCGCGCTCGCCGGGGGTGAGTGTGCTCGGCCCTTGCAGCAGGACTTCGGCAAGCTCGCGCATGGGCTTGGCGGTTTCTGGGCGGAAGGCGAAGCCGGCGGTGATGCCGGGGAGGTTTTCGGGGAGTGCGATGTGTGGCATATCTTTGGTCCTTTCCTAACTGTGGGTTAGACGGTGGCTTCCTGCGGCAGATATTCCTTGCTTACGGTAACGTAGCCTTCGCGGGCGACGCGTTTGCCGCGTTCGCGGTACATGGCTTCGTCTTCAGGCTGCCAGGTGGCGAGGCCGTCGACATAGCGGTTGTACATACAGAAGGCGGCGGCGATGAGCACGGTGTCGTGGATTTCCAGATCGGTTGCGCCCAGGCTGCGGGCAGTCTCGACGGCCTCTGCCGTCACGTTCTTGCCGCCTTTCTGAACTTGTCCGGCGATGACGAGCAGGGCCTTCAGCTTTTCGGAGATGTCGGCGTGCTGGAAGTCTCTTTTGACTTTCACGACGAGGTCTTCGCTGGCTTTCTCTCCGAGGGCTTCTTCGTTGTCGAGGTTGGCGGAGGCGATTGCTCCGTGGATGGTCTGGCAGTAGTAGCAATCGTTTTGCGAAGAGACATAGGTGGCGATCAGCTCGCGTTCGCCGGCGGTGAGGCTGTTGGGCTGGTGGAGCAGGACTTCGACGAGTTCGTTGAGCGGCTTGGCGGTCTCGGGGCGGAAGGCCATGGCGGCGCGGATTCCGGTGAGGCCTTCGGGGAGTGCGATGTGAGGCATGGTGATTCCTTTCAGGAGAGAGTGGTTTCGCTGACGGCGATGGCCGGCGTTGCTGAGATTGGTTTCGAAAAGAAGAGACGGCGGAAGGGATCTCCGCAGAGGACGACGGCGAGGCCGAGCAGAGCGGGCAGCGGATCGTGCATGAGGATCATGAGGTCGATGACCGCGCATCCGAAGATGAAGCAGATGGGCGCGGCGGGAAACCACCATTCGCGGATACGGCTCCTGGCGAGCGAAAAAGCGTGGCGACAGAGAGCGCAAGGAAGCAGATCGCCGAGAAGATGATGTAGGCGAGGATGCGATCAAAGGCGCCGAAGCTGAGGACGATGAGCGCGAGCGCGGTGTGGAGCAGCACTGCGTTGGCGGGGGTTTCGAAGCGGGCGTGCAGCTTGCCGAAGACCGCGAAGAACTGGCCGTCGCGGGCCATGGCGTAGTAGACGCGGGGCACGGCCATGGTGAGGGCCGCGAGTCCGCCTAAGACGGAGAGCAGGACGCAGGCGGAGAGGACTCTGCCGCCCGCCGCGCCGAAGAGCGCCTCGCCGAACTGGGCGACGAAGGCGGTGTTGGAGATGATGCGCTCGACTGGCACGACGGAAAGAAATGCGAACGAAACGAGCAGATAGACAGCGGTGACAAGCAGGACTCCGCCGGTGAAGGCGAGCGGCAGGTTGCGGCGCGGGTTGCGGACCTCGCCGGCGATCTTGCCGGCCTCCCACCAGCCGCCGAAGCTGAAGAAGGCGTTCATGGTCGCGCCGGCGATGGCGGGGAAGATGGCTTCGGAGCCGGGGCGGCGATGCGCGAGCGGCAGCAGGTTGGCGGTGGTCGCGTGGCCGGAGACAAAGGCCCATGCGACGAGGGCGAAGAGCACCCCGATCTTGAGCAGGTTCGCACCGGCCATGATTCTTCCGCTCAGGCGGGTTCCGGTGTAGTTGATGACGGCGAGCGTGAGCAGGATGATTGCCGGAATCCAAGCAACGAGTGCCGCCGACACCGGAAGCAGCGATTGCACATAGGGCGCTGCGCCGACGGCGAGTGCGGCGGCGAGTCCCGGATCGAGGACCGCGGCCGACATCCATCCATAGAGAAAGGCGATGCGGTGGTCCGTAGCCGTTGCGGAGGTAGACATATTCGCCGCCTGCCTGGGGATAGCGGACGGCTAGTTCGGAATAACAGAGCGCGCCGCAGAGGGCGATGGCTCCCATGCCGCACCAGACGGCAGCGAGCAGCAGCGGCGAGCCGAGGGACTTCGCCATCGCGGCGGGGGTGAGGAAGATTCCGAGCGCGATGGATTCGCCGACGACCAGGGCGATGGTTGCGGCGAGGCCCATGCGGCGGTTTTGTTCTGGCTGCATCGGGGATGATGGTAGTTGGCGGGGGTTGGGTTGGGCATCCATCGGAAGGTGGAGATTGGCGTCAAGCAGCAGCTTACTGAGGGCTAAGTGCGGCCGGGATTCTACAGACAGATAGGGCTTCGTTCCTATAGGGGCAGCTGAGGCCCGCTGGTGGCGTGCCTTGCAGCACGATCCACGAGACTGGATAGCGTTGGGCGAGTAGCTGGAAGTCGGCGAGTTGGAAGTGCGTCCAACCCTGCTGCGCTGCTTGTTCGCGGGCCCACTCAGGGGCGAGTTGGGGGAAGAGGGAGACGACTCCGCTGTCTTTGAAATGGTCGGTGAGGACGCTGCGCTGGGCGATGCCGCGAAAGCCGTGCTGGTCTTCGCCGGGGAGTTCGATGTAGTACGGGTCGAGTGCGAAGACGGCGTTCTGCGGAGTGTTGTCGCCGCACCCAGAGAAATGCCGCGACCCAGGGATTGACCGGAGCCGCGCCCGGCCACTCGATGTGGCGGCTGCTCGCATAAGCGTCGCGCTGGACGAGAAATACGCCCGCGCCGATCGCGGCGAAGAGGCCAGCCCACAGCCAGTAGCGAGATTTCAAAACATATTCGCCGAGCAGGCCGCCGAGCAGCAGGAAGAAGACGATGTAGATAAGTTGAAAGACGCGCATCGGCTGCAGGCGCAGGAAGGTTTCAAGCCTGGAACTGGAGGCGAAGACAACCGCGACCGCCGTCGCAACCACTCCAAAGAGCGTGAGTGCGCGGCTGATGCGGCGGAAGGCTGGAGTCGCTCCTGCGCGGTTGCACCTGGCTGAACGCGAAGAGCAACGCCAGCGGAGCGGCTACGCCGGCCCATTCGTACCATCTCCAGTGCAGCACGGATAGAAAGGTACGCATTTCGAGCGCCTGATGATACTCGGGCGTGGCCGGGCTGAAGCTAAATCCGAGAGGCACAGCGGCGGCAGTGGCGTTGGCCCATGGGCTGAGTTCGAAGAGCGGCGCCGTCCACTTCGCGGGCAGAGAGAGGACGACTAGACATCCAGCCGCAAAGAGCGCCATCTGCGGATGCACGAGGGTTGTCAGAGTTAGCCAGAAGATCGCTTCACGGCGGTTGCCGGCAAGAAAGGCTACGATAGCAAGCATGCTTAGAGGCGTCGAAGCCGACCTCGCGGTGAGGTAGGGGTCCATCAGGACGAGCGCCGTTCCAGCGGCAGGCACGGTGAGCACCATCGCACTAAGCACCACCGCCGACCACCGGGCGCGTGCGGACTCGAAGCAGACCGAGGCCAATCTCCACGCGGCGAAGAGGTACGCAAAGACGGTCAGCAGATGCCAGAGAAAGACCGTCCACTCGACGTTGAGATGAAAGAAACGCGCGCTCGCGCCAACCACCGCGGTAAAGATAGAAAGGTCAGCATGCGATTCGAAAAACTTCGCGCCGTAAGGGTAGAGCTCGGGATGAATCGAATGCACGACAGCTGGCAGATAGACGGCGCCATCATCCGTGCCGAAGTGATAGCCGTGCACGGCGACCGCCACCGCTGTGAGGAGCGCGAGACGAAGCAACGGGGCTGAAAGGCGAAGCCTCACCGGTCGAACTCCATGCCGACGTTGCGGGTTAATGAGGCCGCAAATCTCTCTGCCCTGCTAAATTTTGCTCGAGATCGCAATTTATAGATCGGCTCCGGCAGAGATCAAGATTCACGCTTACGATTTGCGGTTTAACTCCCAAGCTAACAAATAGAACGTAACTTCTGCATGAGCTTAAACTTTGAACGTGAGGCTGGTGGACGATGGCAGAAGTTCTGACAGCGACTGGCGCGGGATGCCGCGTTTTCAACGAAAGTGGAGAAGTGGCTCTTGAACTCCCCGGCCAATCGGTGAGCTTTCTCGCGCAAGAGCCCGGCGGCAGCTGTCTCGCGATCGTCGACGAAAACCAGATCTGGCGGCGCGATGCTGGCGCGACGTGGTCTCGCGTGGCGCAAGCGCAGATCCCCTTGCAGTCGCTGACTTCTGCCGCTGGCACGGTCTTCGCCGGCGGTTTAAGCGAAGCGGGGATGCTGCGTGTCAACGCTGGCGGAGAAGCGGAACGGCTCCAGGGCTTCGATGCGACGCCGGGCCGCGACGAGTGGTTTGCCGGAGGGCCTCCACTGGGTGTGCGTTCCCTGGCGGTTACCGCTGACGGTGCGGCGATTCTAGCGGCGGTGCATGTAGGCGGTATTCCGCGATCGGTTGACGGCGGCGCGAGTTGGTCTCCGACCATTCCGGTAATGTACGACGTGCATGAAGTGTGCGCTCATCCGTCTTTGCCTGGTTTGGTTGCGGCCGCCTGCGCGATGGGTTTGTGTCTCAGCCATGATGGTGGAGCTACCTGGAAACTTCACTCTGAAGGTCTTGACGTGCCCACCTTGCTGGCAGTTGCGGTGCTGGTGGACGAGGTGCTCTTCAGCGTCCAGGATGGGCCGTTCGCCAGCCGCTCGCGGATCTGGCGCTGGCGCAACGACGACGAGCGGGTCGAGCTGGTTCGGGATGGTCTTCCCGAATGGCTCGACGGCCGGGTCGATACGGCGCACATCGCCGCCGGCGCCGGTCGGGCGGCAATAGTCGATGCTGGCGGCAACCTGTGGCTCTCCACTAGGGGATCGACGAGCTGGCAGAGGATTGCCGGAGAATTGGGCTATGTCTTCGCGATAGCGATGCTCTGAGCCCGTGGCTATCATCCCTGCTGGTAGGTCTGCATCACGTCTTCCGAGGTGATGATGCCTTCGAGCAGTCCCTTGGCTGCGCGGTTGCGCACCGGGAGCAAAGGCCAGCGGGCGAAGTGCGGCAGCGCGCTGTCCAGCGGCATGTCAGGGAAGAGGATGGGAGCGCGTTCCCGCTTGAGGGCCTGCTTCAGGGAGGTTTCGGCGGGAAATTTGCCCAGCGCGGCTTTCAGTTCGTCCGCAGTCAACGCATACCATGATCCGTCGGAGAAGCGCACCAGCATGGCATCGACGGCTCGAGTCGGAGCAGCGCTCTTCCGGGCGGCCTGCAAGACGTTTTCCGCATGCGCGAGTGTGTTGACTTCATCGAGCACCGGCACATCGACCGGATGAACCGCGTCTTCGATGTGGTGCGGATTTTCTTCGCGTTGTTCTTCCATCGACGGCAGGTCGAGACCATCCTGCTGGGTAAAGACCTCGAAGATCGGCACCGGCGTCAGCACCCGCGACAGCAGGTAAGCGATAGTGTTGGCCAGAATGACGGGCAGGATGATCGAGTAGTTACCGCTCACCTCGAGCACCATGAAGACCGAGGTGAGCGGAGCGCGAATAAAACCCGCGAAGAGCACCCCGATCCCGACCAGCGCATAGGAGCCGATGCTGCCGGTGAAATGGGGGAAGAAGATCTTTTCGAAGGTCCCGACCGCGCCGCCAAGCATTGCCCCAATAAAGAGCGTCGGCGCGAACATGCCTCCCGGCGTGCCGCTCGAAAACGACATCGTGGTGGCGAGGATCTTCAGCAGCGCAAGCACCAGGAGGAACTTCCAGGTGAACTGCCCATGCGCGGCCTGGTCGATCACGTCGTAGCCTGGTCCCATCACCTGGGGAAAGCCGACAAAACCGATGATCCCGACCAGAAATCCGGCGACGGCTGGCTGGATGAATCCGGCGCGCGGATTCAGTTTCCTGAGATGCGGGCGCAGATAGCCAAGGGACTTGGAAAAGATCAGCGAAGCAACGCCGCCGAAGACGCCCAGCACCGCGTAAGCGGTAAGCTCGCGCGGATCGCGAAGGGTGACCGTCGGGATGCGGAACATCGGTTCCGATCCCCAAAACTGGCGCATCACCACGACGCTGGAAATAGCCGCAAGCACAATCGAGCCAAGCACGGCGGCGCTCCATTTGCCGATGACCTCTTCAATGACGAAGAGGATGGCTGAGATCGGCGCGTTGAACGCCGCGGCGAGGCCAGCTGCCGCGCCGATGGGTGCGAACAGTCGCAGGCGTTCGCGCGAGAGGTTGAGGTAGCGGCTGATAATCGAGGCGACGCCCGCGCCAATCTGCAGCGACGGGTCCTCTGGCCCCAGAGAGTGTCCTCCACCAATGGCGATCGCCGAGGTCAGGAACTTGCCGATCATCGTTTTGAACGAGATGAAGCCGTTATAGATATAGAGCGCGGCCTTGGTCTGGTTGACGCCGCTGCCGCGCGCCTGCGGGAAGATCCATTGCACCATCGCGCCGACCACCAAGCCGGCGATGGCTGGAACATAGAGAAGCCGGTACTGGCCCGCATGAGGCGCCGAACCGAGGCCCGCAATCTTAATCCATTCGATGACCACCCGGAAGCAGACCACCAGCAGCCCCGAGATCACACCGATAAAGATCGACAACACCAAAAAGAGCCGCTCTTCACGGGTGGGCGCCAGCTTGCTCATATTGAGCATCGTCTGGTGTTCCGTCTCCGCCGGCGGAGGAGCGAGTTCCTGCACGATGGATGCAGTAATCGGTTCGGTGGCCTCGATCTGCCTTGCTTCCGGCATCTACTGCGCCTCCGCGGCGCCAGGATTGGCGGCGATCCGGGCCAGGAGCGCATTTTCTCCTGTAGCTGGACCACAGGTTTTGTCCGCGGCCCGCTCGCTGGCAAAAACCAGATCCATCACCGAGTGGCGAAGGTCTTCGTTTTGAGTCAGGTCCGCGGCCGTCAGCTTCGAGGCATCGGGCAGAGCCTGCCACTTCGCCATCAGGTCGGCAAACTGAGGCCGCACCGGCTCGACGGGGGCCCAGGAGCTGGCCGCTGTACTAGGTAGCAGGACTCCGCACGCCCTGAGCCGTTCAGCGACGAGGTTGCGGTCGTGCAAGACTCGCTGTGCCTGCGCCAGAGTGCTCAGTGCCGGCGACGGATACAGCAGTAGAGTATCGACAGCGCTATCGCGCAGGTCGTGGAGGTCCTGACGCGCCTGCGCCGATTCGCTGGCTTCAGCCGGATTCGCCAGGGCCTTGTCCACGTAGTCGCGTGTCTGCGCGTAATTGCCCAGCGCAAAGGCCGTTCGCGCCGTGCCCTCGAGCGCCTGCAGGTTGTGTGGCGAGTGCTGCAGGATCGTTTTGTAGATCTGACTCGCATTGTTCGCGTCGCCGGCTTTCTCCATCAGCGCGGCGATTTGGAGCTTGATGGCCGGGTCGTCGGGTGCATTTCCCGCAGCGATGATAAGCTCTCCCCGCGCCTGCGTGAATCGCTTCCTTTCTATGAGGTAATTAATGAGTTCCATGCGAACCTCACGGCGGCGGATGGTTCCATCTCCTTCCCAGTTGCCATAGATCGAGGCGCGATAGCGTTCGAGGGCTTCGCTTTCATCGCCCTGCCGCGCAGCCAGCCGGGCGAGTTGAAGGTTGATAATGCCGCTGCCCGGCTCAGCCTCCCAAAGGGTGGTGAAGTAGGATGTCGCCTCCTGGGTGCGGCCCGCCGCGGCGAGCGCCTCGGCCAGATCGATCTCGATGTTTCGTTCTCCGGGAGAGTAGGCCAAGGCCGAGCGCAGATATTCGACAGCGTCTGCCGGATGGCCGCTGCGCAAAGCGGCCTCGCCGCGCGCCAGCCAGCGCTGCGCCAGGCGATCGCGCAGGTTGGAAAAGGCGCGGAAAAGAAAGACCGTGGCGGTGAAAAGGACCAACGTAACCGCCAGCAAAGTCAGCAACGCTACCGTGTCTCTCACCACCAGCTTGCGCTTCTGGGAGCGCTCGTCCGCGGTGAGATTTAATTGCCCGTTCTGCAACTGCATCTCTTCCACTTTAACGTGTTTGATGCGCTGCTTCACGCGTTTGCCAGGCTCTCCTTCAAACCGGCGCCCGTGTTGTCTCGAAGCCGCCTCAGATTGGTACGAGATTCGGTCCGTCGGCCAATGACTGTTCTTAGATTGACTCTAGAGCGTATTTAGATATATCTTAAGACATATCGACACGATATAGGAGATCAATATGTTTGAACGAATGTTTTCAAGAGAGATGGAAGAAGGCCGCCAAAGACATGGCGGTCGTGGTCATGGGCACCATTGCGGCGACAAGCACTTTCGCGGCAGGCCCGGCGAGGGTGAGCGTGAGTTTGGCGGCCGTGGATTCGGCGGCCCAGGATTCGGCGGCCGGGAATGGGGCGGGCGCTTTCGCGGCAGGGTCTTTGACACCGGCGACCTGCGCTTTGTAATCCTGCGGCTGATCGCGGAGAAGCCAAGCTATGGCTACGAGATCATCAAGCAGATCGAGGAGCGTCTGGGTGGCGCCTATGCGCCAAGTCCCGGAGTCGTCTACCCCACGCTGACCTTGCTCGAGGAGCTTGGGTATGTAACGGTCACCGTCGGCGACGGCACCAAGAAGCTCCACACAATTACGGCCGAAGGACAGGCGGCGCTCGAAGCCAACAAAACTGCTGTCGATGCGCTCTTCGAGCGGATGGAGCGGGCCGGGGCCGCCTTTGGCAAGGGTCGCGCGCCACAGATCATGCGGGCAGTCGAGAACTTCCGCATGGCGCTGCATCTCAGGACGTCGCACGGATCGCTGAACGAAGAGCAGATTCGTAAGATCGTCGAAGTCATCGACGCGGCTGCGAAGCAGATCGAGCAGAGCTAGGACTCAGCCTTGGTCGAAGAAAGACGCTCTTTAAAAGACCAGATTCACTGCGACCTGGATCTGGCGCGGCGGTCGGTTGCCGAAGGTGTTCGCCGACGGGATGCTGCCAAAGTTCTGCGAGTCGAAGGTCCGCACCGGCGGGTCGAAGTTGGGGTGGTTCAAGAAGTTGAAGAAGTCCGCCCGCGTGTCAAGGCTGAGCCGCTCTTTTACGAGCGCGAAGGAGCGGTTCACGCTGGCATCGAGGTCGATGAGTCCGGGCCCCGTCACCTCGTTGCGCGGCGCGGTGCCGAAGCGGAATTCCCCAAGCAAATTAGGGTTGGAATAGGCGCAGGGATTGACCCAGGTCTCAACGGTCCGCACTTTATCGGCGGCAGCTCCGCCGTGCGAGATGGTCGCGCCGCAAGCAGGGTTCGGATTCGACGGCACCGGCCCTGCCTGGAACGGGTTCGAGATCTGGTCGGGGCGGTCGGAGCCAACGATGTAGGTCGTGTAGCTCTGATAAGTCGAGCGGTTCACCGTAAAGGGCTGCCCGGTCTGCAGGCTGACAATGCCCGAGACCTGCCAGCCGCCTACCAACTGCCCAACGAAGTCGGTACGGTTCACATAAGCCGCGCCTGGCCCGAAGGGCAGCTTCGCAACATAACTCAAGACGAGCCGTTCGCGCGCATCGAAGGCCGAGAGCCCTCGCTCGCCGGCGAGGTTGTTGGAGTTCTGAGCGTATTGGCCCTCGGTGTTGCTCACCGTGAACTCCGAGCCGTTATCAATCGACTTCGACCACGTGTAAGCAGCCAGGAATGAAGTTCCATGGGCCATACGCTGCTGCAACGTCGCCTGCAGCGAATGGTAAGTGCTGCATCGCGATGTATCGATCGTCGCAATGCTCCCGAACTGCGGGTAAGGCGGCGGATATGGCATCGAGCCTACCGGCACCGCCTGATTGTCGTCGGCAAATCCGGTCAGGTGCGTGCCCTCAGAGCCAACATAGCCAACCTCGGCCATCAGGCTTGAAGTGATCTGCGACTGTACGCCAAGGCTCCATTGCTGCAGGTAGGTGTTTTTGTAGTTGGGCGCAGTCCGGAACGAGATCGTCGAGCTGAGCGGGCTGTCGATGATCGTCTGAATGTTGCTGGTACCGTCGTTCTCGCTGAAGAGGAAGTTGTAGAACGGCGGGTTTTCCCCGAGCAGCACGTTGATGTTCAGGATGCCGATGTCGTAGAAGATGCCATAGCCGGAGCGCACGACGAGCTTGCCGCTCGGCAACACGCTCCACGCCAGTCCGATTCTCGGAGCAAAATTCAGTTTGCCGGTGGTGTAAAGAGCGCGAGGATAACCCGGCGTTCCTGCGACGGTGTATTGGCAATCCGGTTTAGGAGTACAAGTCACCGACTCCGGCCCGGTGTTCGCGATGCTGATGTGGTTGTTAATTTCAATCGGCGCGCTGTTGTATTCGTAGCGCAGGCCGAGGTTCAGGGTGAGATTTGGTGCGACGTGATAATCGTCGATCGCATAGTACGACTCAGAAAAGCTGCGGAAATGGGTTTCTGTGTCTCCGCTGGCGAAGAGTGAGACAGCCGGCAGGCCGATCAGGACGTCTTCGAGCGAGCTTCCCGTGATTCCAATGAAGTTCCAAAGCCCACGCGAGTAGAAATCCACGTAGCCGTTTTGCTGGATGCGATGAAAATCGCCGCCGAACTTGAAGCGATGCCGGCCGCCCGCAAACTGGGGTGACCAGGTCACGTTGTCAGTCAGCTGATATTCATTGTCGACGATGGCCTGCGGCGCGTTGAAGGGTTCGCCGATGGTCTCGTACCCATTGATCAACATGTCCGGATAACCCCAATCCTGCGGATTCGGTGGGGCGGGGTAACCAAGCTCGGCGCTGCGGTTGATTCCGTAGTTCTGCTGAAGTATCTGCAAGCGATCGCGATCGTAGCCCACACGAAAATCATTGACCGTGCGTGGAGTGAAGCTATGAGTCCAATCGATGCCGATGTTTTGCCCGCGATTGTTGTGATAGTCGCCGTAACCCGGCAATGCGCTGACAGTGAAACCGAAGTCGAAGGGCAGGTATGAGTTCGAGTCATAGATCGCGTAATGGCCAGAGAGCAGGTCTTGCGCGGTGATCTGAGAGTCGAGCTTGACCGTGCCGATGTTGCCAGTGCCTTGTACCGCCGGTGAAGAGACATAAAGCGTCGAGTTTGCCAGGTCGGCGCCGACGTTAGCGGCAGGGTATAGGTCCAGCGTTGCGATCCCGGCGGGATTGCGATACGCGGGCGGTATGGCAGCAAAGAGCGCCCCCAGCGTGTTCTGCGATGGAACGGTTGCTTCCTGGGTGATCGCCTGCCTTAAGTCAAGTCCCTCATACGAGGCGAAAAAGAATGTGCGCTTGCTTTGGATCGGCCCGCCAATCGTGCTCCCGAACTGGCTGCGCTGGTATCCGGGAATGGGGCCGCAGCTTCCGGGCGGCGAGGTCGCCGTGCAGTAGGGAAGGTCGAAGTAGTTTTTGGCGTCGAGCTCGCGGTTGCGGAAGTATTCAAAGGCATTGCCGTGGAAGGCATTCGTGCCGCTCTTCAGCACAAGGTTCACCTGAGCTCCTCCGTAACGCCCATATTCGGCGGAATAGGTGGAGGCCTGCACTTTGAACTCATCGATGGCGTCGATCGAGGGAAGAACGCTTGTGCGGTTGATGTAGAGCCCGTTGTTGTCGATTCCGTCGAGCAGGTAGCCATTGGCCTGTTCGCGCGCGCCGTTCACGCTGAATGACCCCGGCCCCATCGTCGATGCCTGAGAGCCGGCAACTGGCGTGTGAGCGCCCGGCACAAGCAGCGTCAGCGTGAGGTAGTTGCGCTCGTTCAGAGGAAGATTCGAGACGAGGTTTTCAGGCACGACTTTGCCGACGGCGGAAGTCTCAGTTTCGACAAGGGGCAGCTCTCCCGAAACTGAGATCTTCAATGTCACCGGGGCGGCCTGGAGTGTCAGGTCGGCCCTTCGGACCTGATCGACGTCGAGCTGGATACGGTTCAATGCGGCATCGCGAAAGCCTGTCAGATGGACCGAAAGATCATAGTTCCCCGGCGGCAGCAGCACGAAACTGTAGTTGCCGGTGTGATCGACGGCCGCGCTGCGCACTACGCCCGTGTCGACATTGCGAAGCTCGACCGTCGCTCCCGCGAGGGATGCGCCCGTTTCGTCTGCGACATTGCCAAGGATCGATCCAGTCGCGCTTGAGGCCCGGCAGGCGGTTGTAAGCAGGGCCACGACGAGGAGGCCGCCCAATATGATTTGCAGAGCAGAGTACAGCGCGGACGCCGGAATGGAAGTCCATAAGAAACAATAAGCAGGGCGTGGGCGTAGAGAAATAGTCCGAATCGATATGGGACTGGATAGGCAAAGTTGTAGTTGTCGCAAGGCCCAAGTCAATTTTGCGCCGCCCGCACTCCCGGGGGTATTATCGGTGCCAATCGCTTCCCCCTGTTTCAGCCATAAGCATACAGCGCCGAAGTGTACCAATCGATAAGTTTTGAGAAAGAGGAGTGCAACAAATGCAGAAGATTGCGATCCTGGGTGGCGGTATCGGTTCTCTCGCCACTGCTGCCGAGCTTACCAACGACCCTGACTGGCAAAAGAATTACGAAATCACGATTTACCAGCTGGGCTGGCGGTTGGGCGGCAAGGGCGCGAGCGGACGCAACCAGCAGATCCACAACCGCATTCAGGAGCACGGGATTCACCTGTGGATGGGCTTTTATGAGAACGCCTTTGGCCTTATCCGGCAGATATATTCCGAGGCGTACTCGAAGATTCTCATGCCAACCTCGCCCTTCACCGACGCGCGCAAGGCCTTCACCCCGATGAACTACACGCCGATGATGGAGCAGGTCGGCAAGGACTGGAAGGTATGGCCGATCAACTGGCCGCCGAGCAATGAGTTTCCCGGCGACCCGGAGAGATTCGACAACTGCGAACAGCCGCCGACGCCGCTTGGCTTCCTGAACATCATCCTGGAGCAGGCAGTCGGCTTCATCGAGGGCCACAGAGAGAGGCACCCGGCCCTGGCGGGGCTGTACAAGGATGCTGCCTCGCATCTTAGTGCCGCGGTCGGCTACGTCCCTCACTTGCCATCTCATGCCGAGCCAGAGGGCGATCACACCCTGCTGCATCGCGTCGCCGCTTTTGCAAAGTCGCTCACCGAAGACGCCAAGCGCGATGCACATCTTGAGTTAGTTAAATGGATCAAGGATTTCAACAAGGCCTTGGGTAAGTTGCTCTTCGGCCTGATTGAGGGCAACGATGAACTGCGCCACTTCTTCATCATCGTCGACACGGCGATGGCAACCCTGGTCGGCATGATCGAGGACAACGTCCTGCAAGAAGGCTTCATGGCGATCGAAGACTACGACATGATGGATTGGCTGAAGAAGCATGGCTGTGCTAAACCGAATTCCGCGATCACCCTTGGGATGTACGACGCGTGCTTCGGCTACAAAAACGGCGACCCCAAAATGCCGCGCATGGCTGCCGGCAGCACGCTGTATGGTGCTCTTCGGCTGATGTTCACCTATCGCGGCGCCCTCATGTGGTGGATGAATGCGGGCATGGGCGAGACTATCATGTCGCCAATCTACCTCGTCCTCAAGAGCCGCGGCGTGAAGTTCAAGTTCTTTCACAAGGTCACCGCGCTACATATCTCCCCGGACAAGAATGCGATTGACTCCGTCGATCTCGAAGTTCAGGCGACCGTCAAGAACGAAAAGACCCACGATGAATACGACCCGCTGTTCCTGGGCGTCGATGGAGTTCCGGTCTGGCCAACCGAGCCGCTATGGGACCAGGTGGTCGAGGCCGAGGAGATACAGAAGTGCGTCAATCCCGACCTCGAATCCTGGTGGACGGACTGGCATGGCACGCCGTCATCCTTGAAGCGCGGCACGGACTTCGACCTGGTTCTGCTGGGCATTTCGCTGGGCGCGCACAAGTACATCTGCAAGGAGCTGATCGACGCTTCGTCGAAGTGGAAGGACTCGGTCGACAACGTCGGCGTCGTTCGCACCCAGGGGCTGCAGCTCTGGATGAACAAGTCGATGGCGCAGTCCGGCTGGGAGCATCCGCGCGGCATCCTCTCCGGCTTCGTCGAGCCGTTTGATACCTGGTCCGATATGTCCGACCTGATTCCCAGGGAGACGTGGAGCCCCGCGCAGAACGTGCAGCAGATTGCGTACTTCTGCAACGCTTATCCTGACGATGAACAGGCGCCTTTCACCGATCCGACTTACCCGGCCAAAGAGCGGGACAAGGTCATGCAGTTCTCGCGGCAGTTTCTGGACGGGCCGGCGCTGAATATCTTCACCAAGTCGGCAGATCCGATCACTCCGGGGAAGTTCAACGACAATATCCTGGTGAATTGCGTTCAGGATACGAGCGTTCCGGCGCAGACGAACTTCGAGTCGCAGTTCTTCCGCTGCAACATCGATCCTACGGAGCTTTATGTGCTCAGCTTGCCGGGTTCGACGAAGAAGCGGTTGCTCTCGCACGATTCCGACTTCGACAATCTCTATCTTGCCGGAGACTGGACCTTCACCGACCTGAACATCGGCTGCATCGAAGCGGCGGTGATCTCGGCCAAGATGGCTTCGCGAGCGATCTGCGGCAAGCCCGACCATATTTATGGGGCTTTCGGCGGGATTACTCCGATTGTGGATACTTGCGTGCCGAAGCCTGCGCCGACCGGAGGGATACCCCCCAACCCCCCGTCTCTGTAGGGAACCCGTGTGTTTTCATCGGTTTAAGTTGACTATACAGCTTTAAGTATCTGCAGGGTCTGGACTTAGCCACAGATATCCTACTTTCAATGACTTACGGCGTTTTTCTGCTGGGCGGGCTGACAAATCCGATGACGCACCCCAGCTCGGAACGGTCTAAGGTCACTTTCTGGCGACTGCTTCAAGCCTATCGTGTTGCCGAGGATTTCTAGTAGGAATCCTTGGGAAAATTGGGTTGGGTTTCCCGATTTGGGAATCACGCACGAATCCGGGTGTCAGCCTGTAAACTCCCATTAGCCCACGCCGTTAGCCCTTTCCGATTTCGTTACTCGTTGGAAAATCAATTCGCTTTCGGAGCGCAGCAGCTCACAATCGCACTTCATCGATCTATGCGAGATGCTTGGCGAGCCGCACCCCGCCGCTTCTGATTCGGTCGGCGAACGATACGCCTTCGACAAGTACGTCAGTAAAACGAAAGGTGGAAAGGGATACGCCGATGTCTGGCTGCGCGACCACTTCGCGTGGGAGTACAAGGGCAGGCATAAAGACCTCAAGAAGGCCTACGAACAGCTGAACGACTATCGCGAAGACCTCGGCAATCCACCGCTGCTGGTCGTCTGCGATATGGACCGCTTCGAGGTCCATACCAACTTCACTTCTACGTCGAAGCGCGTCTACGCCTTTACTCTGGACGATCTGAATCGCAACCAGGTGACTGCGACTTGTCCGCTTCCACCGCTCGATGTGCTCCGGGCGCTTTTCGGAGATGTAAGCGTCCTCCGGCCTGAGCGGACGGACGCTCAGGTAACCCAGGAGGCGGCCAAGCTCTTCAGTCGTCTTGCCGAGCGTCTCGAACTAGAAGAGCGAAATCTGGACGCGACGCGCGAAGAGATCGCGCACTTCCTCATGCGCCTGCTCTTTTGCCTCTTCGCGGACTCCATAGGTCTTCTGCCTGAGCGTGTTTTCCGCAACATCATTCAAAGCCAGGACCGATTCCTTCCCAAGAAGTTTCTCCGTAAGTTGACGCTGCTTTTCCAAGCGATGAGCGAGTCAGATGGCATCTTTGGCGAGCACACTATCCGCTATTTCAACGGCGGGCTCTTCGACGACGCCTCGACGATAGCGCTCGACCCCGGCGACCTCGGCATTCTCTATGAGGTGTCGAAAAATTACGATTGGTCGCACATCGCGCCAGCAATTTTCGGCACTCTCTTCGAACGATCCCTCGACCCGAAGCGCCGCTCTTTGATTGGGGCACATTACACAAGCGAAGAAGACATCCTGCTCCTCGTTGAGCCAGTCCTGATGCGGCCCCTGCAGCGCCGGTGGGCGGAGATTCGCGAGCAGGTGTTGGAGGCTCTCGAAGTCGAACGCACGCGTGACGATGCAGAAAATCGACGCCAGACCCGGATCAAGACTGACCGCGAATCGGAGCGCCTCCTTGCCGCGTGGTTCGACGAACTCGTTGCGGTCCGCGTCCTCGATCCCGCCTGCGGCTCGGGGAACTTCCTCTACGTCGCCCTTCGTCGGATGCTGGATCTCTGGCTAGAAGCGCGAAAGTTCGCCGCCGAACACGGCATCTCGCTGGTCGTCCCTAAGATGGTTTCGCCCTCTCAACTCTACGGCATCGAGACGGAGTTCTACGCCCATGAGTTGGCCTCGATAGTCGTCTGGATCGGCTTCCTGCAATGGAAGCACGAGCATGGAGTGCTCGAGGATGAGGAGCCCATCCTCAAGAAGCTGGATAACATTCAGCATGATGACGCAATCATGCGCTACGACGCGGGAGGCAATCCCACGAGCCGGTGTGGCCGGCGGCCGACTTCATACTTGGGAATCCGCCGTTTCTAGGTGATAAGAAAATGAGGCGTGAGTTGGACGTAACACCCCATCCGAGCTATGTGGATCAGTTCAGAAGGTTTTACGAGGGTAGAGTTCCGGGCAATGCCGATCTCGTGACTTATTGGTTTGAAAAATCGCGCGCTCTGATCAAAGAGGGAAGAGTCAAGCGGGCTGGACTTGTCGCGACCAATTCCATCAGCATGTCTGGCAATAGACCAGTCTTGCAACGCATTAAGGAGTCAGGCGATATCTTCCTTGCCTGGGGCGACCGCCCCTGGTGGGACAACAATACGGCGGTTCGGATCGCGCTGGTCGGTTTCGATGACGGTTCCGAGACTGGACGCTTCCTCGACGGCGACAAAGTCGCCTCTATTCATGCCGACCTCACCAGTGATATCAACGTAGCTACCGCGCATCGACTAAAGGAAAACGATGGTCTGTGTTTCTTGGGAATGATGAAGGCTGGTCCATTCGACATCGGTGCAGATGAAGCACGGAAGATGATCTCGCGGCCGACTAATCCCAATGGACGGCCTAATAGCGATGTGGTTAAGCGGCGCATAGGGAGTCGGGACATAACAGGACGGGACAGAGGCGGCTGGATTATTGATTTTGGTACGGACATGACGGTTACTGAGGCAGCCCTTTATGAATGGCCGTTTGAATACGTCAAGACGCATGTCAAACCCTTCAGGGAAACTAATAACCGTCTTCGCACCAGAGAACGATGGTGGATACATGGTGAAGCTAGGCCAGGTTTGCGTAGACGCATTTCGGCATTTAACAGATATTTTGTCACCCCCGAGGTCGCGAAACACCGCGTATTTGCTTGGGTTCCAGCTAACGCGATCCCAGATCACAAACTCCACATATTTGCCCGCGATGATGATTACTTCTTTGGGATACTTCATTCCGCAATTCATGAAGCTTGGACTATTGCGATCTGCTCATGGATCGGTAAAGGGAATGATCCGTCCTATAACTCTGATTCCACTTTCCTCACCTTTCCCTTTCCATGGCCGCCGGGTAAAGAGCCAGCCGAAGACCAAGACTCCCGCGTCAAGGCCATCGCGGACTCCGCGCGCGAACTGGTCCGTCTTCGCGACGCGTGGCTGAACCCGCCCAAGGCCTCAGAAGCCGAACTGAAGAGTCGCACCCTCACCAACCTCTACAACAAGCGTCCGGAGTGGCTGGCCAACGCTCATCGCGCGCTCGACGAAGCTGTCCTCGCCGCTTATGGGTGGCCTTGCGACCTGTCGAAGCAGGAAATCCTTGCGCGGCTACTGGCGCTGAATCATGAGCGCGCGACACCGCAGTCCTCGAAATAGCGCGGCATGGGTGTGACCCTCCGTGGCTAAGGCCCGCGACGTTCCGTTGCCCTTGGCATAGCTGAAGCTATGCCCTTCCCGTGTGTTAGTGAGTGGTTGTGAGAGCGGGGATTTGCTTGGGATGCCAAGTTCAAAATTGGTTGGGTGGAGTTCGGCAGAGACGTGCCGATCCGTTCGTCCTTCGACTCGCTTCGCTCGCTCAGGATGACAGCGCTGAGGCGCGTTGCTCAGGATGACAGGCTTGGGTTGCCGGATTTGTTCCTCCCACTCAAGCCAGCGGAGGGCTTGAATGGGGCACCTGTGATGTTTCAAGAGGTTGTCCATTCGATTTGAACCGGAGAAGCTGGTTGTGACGAGCAACTAGAACCTTCGGAGGGATCGAATGGACATTCATAAGAATGCCCGACTTAGCTTTCGCAGTCGAGAGTCGTTAGCCAGATTTGTTTTTGAGCAAGGGGCTACGCGGAAGGCGGCTGCAGCCGCCTTCCGCGTGAGTGCCAAGACCGTAGCCAAATGGATTGGGCGTTATCGGCAGTTCGGCGCAGTCGGCCTTGCCGACCGCAGTTCGCGTCCGCGTTTTTGTCCGCGGCAGACAAGTTCTTCTTTAGTGGAAGAGGTTGTTGTGCTTCGCCGCAGCCACATGCCTGGCTACGAGATCGCGCGGCGCACCGGGCTAAGCCCGGCTTCGGTGAGCCGCATTCTGCGTCGCGCGCGGCTGAGCCGATGGCGCGATCTGAATCCGCCGCCGCCCATCCAGCGCTACGAGCATCCCGCCCCCGGCGACCTTGTGCATCTGGATATCAAGGGCATGACACGCTTCTCCGAGGTCAGCCGGCGCGGCGATGGGCGGCTGCGCGGCAAGAGCAAGCATCCCGGCTTTCTCGCCCTGCATGTGGCCGTCGACGATCACTCGCGCATGGCCTTTACTCAGATGCTGCCCGATCAGAAGGCCGAGACCACCATCGGCTTCCTGCACTCGGCGGTGGACTTCTTCGCCCGCCACGGCATCGGGGTGCGCGCCCTGCTCACCGACAACGGCTCCAGCTACCGCTCCAGCAAGTTCCGCATCGCCTGCCAGCAGATGCAGCTCAAACATCGCCGTACTCGACCCTATACACCCAGAACCAACGGCAAGGCGGAGCGGTTCATCCAGACCGCCCTGCGCGAGTGGGCCTACGCCAAACACTGGACCGAGTCGGAGCACGAGACCAACACCTGCAACCCTGGACCGACTACTACAACCACCAAAGACCCCATGGTAGCCTCAACTACAAGCCGCCCATCAGCCGTTCCGAAATCGGTACAACCTCTTGATCATCTACAGCCACCCAGCTTTCCGTTCGTCTCCAGCGCCTATGCGATGCACGAGCTTAAGCGCTGTAGTTTGCCACGACGCGCATGACTTTCCCTGCCGCTGAGAGTTCCATGAACTCTGCGGTGTGGGTCCCTTTTTGATTGGTGTAGTAGAGTACGACGCTGTTGAGGCCACAGAGCACGTCCTCAAGGTGGAAGTGGAGCTCGGGGTAGGCTTCGAGTCCGCGCTGGAAGTAGGCTCGCAGATTTTGCTTGCCGATGACTTTGCCATCCGGCGTGCCTAAGAGTTGGGCGGCGACTGGCGAGGTGAGCTCGATTGCTTCGTCGTAGTGGGTCATGATCGCGTCGAGATCGTGGGCGTTCCAGGCCTCGACCCAATGGTTGGCGAGATTCAGGGCTTGGTCTTTGGTCATTTGAGTTGAAAGGTACTAGGGACTAAGGATGCGCCTTCGGCGCAGCGTCAGGCAAACCGCAGGTCCTTCGCTCGCTACGCTCACTCAGGATGACAAGGTGGGAGAAGCGGGCGCTTGTTCTGCTCACTGGATGCGCCTACGGCGCGGCGTCAGGCAAACCGCAGGTCCTTCGCTCGCTACGCTTACTCAGGATGACAAGGTCGGAGAAGCGGGCATTTGTTATTCCCACTCAAGCCAACTGAAGGGCTTGAATGGGGCACCCAAATCCGCTGGAACCGCAGGTTCCTTCGCGATGCTCAGGACAGGCTCTTCGGCTTTGCCTCAGGATGACAATTCTTAACTTGGGAGATGTGTTCTTCCCACTCAAGCCAACGGATGGCGTGAGTGGTTGGGGATTTCCAGAGAAAGGTAAGGATTTCTCGGGAAATTCACGATAATCTAACATGAATACCGTCGCGGCGACAGCGCAGAGCGGGGCGGTTTCGTGAGGAGTATCCCTTCCAAATAATGAGCACCCACGTTTCGCAATTGTCCGACCATTTATCCAATGGGGCCCAGGCGATCCTGGCCACTCCGTTTCCTGCCGAGTTTGCCGTTGGCGCGCATAGCGCGGTTGAGACCTGCCTGCGCATTCAGCCGGAGGAGAAGGTTACGCTGATCACCGACCAGGTGACGGCGCCGATCGCCGGGTCGCTGGCTGCGGAGCTGAACGCCAAGGGCTGCCGCTGGGATGGGTTCATTCTCGAGGATCTCGCGCCGCGTCCGCTGGTCGATATGCCTGAGGCGGTGTTGCAGGACATGGAGACCTCGGACATCAGCATCTTTGCGGTGATGGTGCAGCGCAACGAGCTTCACTCGCGGATGCAGATGACCAGCGTGGTGAATCGCCGGCGGATGCGCCATGCGCATATGGTGAACATCACGCCGCAGATCATGTGCGAGGGGATGCGGGCGGATTTTCACCTCGTCGACCGGCTGAGCCAGAAGCTGATCGAGATCGTGCGCCAGGCGAGCTACATCCGGGCGACGACCGCCGCGGGGACTGACGTTCGCGCCGAGCTGAACCACGATTACAAGTGGGTCAAGACTTCCGGCATCATCTCTCGCGATAAGTGGGGCAACCTGCCCGGCGGCGAGATATTTACGACTCCGGGCGAGGTGAATGGGACTTATGTCGTCGACGGGGTGGTGGGCGATTATCTTTGCGCGCATTATGGGCTGCTGGATAAGACTCCGCTGACGATTCATATCAAGGAAAACCGGATCACCGATTGCCACTCGGAGAACAGCGCGCTGCAGGAGGAGTTCTGGGGGTATACGCATACCGATGAGAATTCGGACCGGGTGGGCGAGTTTGCGATTGGCACCAACCTCGGCATTGCGCGGGTGATTGGCAACATTCTGCAGGACGAGAAGTTTCCGGGCATTCACATGGCATTCGGCAACCCCTACAGCGAACACACCGGCGCGCCATGGACTTCTTCGACGCATATCGACGTGGTCGGGTTGCGCTTCAACATTTGGGTGGGCGGCCCAAATGGGGAGGAGCAGATCATGCGCGACGGACATTTTTTGATCGAGCCTTAACTCCTTTCGCGTCTCAAGCCCGCATCATGAATAAGAACCCGATGAAAACCATATCCAGCCGTGTTGTCTACCAGAACCGCTGGATGACGGTCCGGGAAGACGCGATCGAGCGGCTTGACGGCTCGCGCGGGATCTATTCGTTCGTTGAGAAGCCGACGGCGGTGATCATCATCCCGCTGGAAGGCACGCCTGAAGACGGCCATCTCTACCTCATCGAGCAACTGCGCTATCCGGTGGGGCGGCGATTTCTGGAGTTTCCCGGCGGCGCATGGGAGGACAATCCCGAGGCCGACCCCATCGAGATTGCGCGAGGCGAGCTAAGGGAAGAGACCGGCTTGATTCCCGCATGCATGGACCACGTCGGGTTTCTCTATTTTGCCTATGGCATGAGCGATCAGGGTTTTCATCTCTACTGCGCGACAGAGCTGGTGCAAGGTGAAGCCACTCCGGAAGCCACCGAGCAGGACCTGGTCTTGCACCGGGTGAGCGTGCGCGAGTTTGAAGAGCTCTGCCGCGACGGTGTAATACAGGACTCGGCGACGGTCTCTTCGTGGGCGCTGCTCAAGGCAAGGTGGGGTTTGCTGCATGGGGATCGGTGAGTTCGGCTAGGATTACAAACAGAACTGACCTATTGCCGATGACAAATTACCAATGACCGGGACGCTCGCATCTTCACAAACTTCTGTGGATACTTCAGCCAAGCCGCGCAAGGTTGCTATCCTTGGCTTCGGTACCGTGGGCAGCTCGGTGGCGCGGATTCTCTGCGACTTGCAGCCGAGTGAGCTTGCGCTGACCTATGTCTTTAACCGCGCGGTCGCTCGGAAGCGGGTTGATTGGCTTACCTGTCCAGTCGAATGGTCGGAAGACGCCGATCAGGTTCTCGCCTCCGATGTAGACATCGTTGTGGAGTTGGCGGGCGGCCTCGATCCCGCGGGTAAATGGGTGCGCCGCGCTCTCGAAGCAGGGAAGTCCGTCGTGACCGCGAACAAGAAACTGATCGCCGCCCATGGCGTGGAGTTGGAAGCGCTGGCGCGAAGCCGGGGCTGCCAGTTGCTTTATGGGGCGGCTGTTGCTGGCGGCATTCCAGTCATTCCAGGATTGCAGCAGGGGCTGGCCGGCGATCAGTGCCATCGCATCGAGGGCATTCTGAACGGAACCTGCAACTTCATCCTGAGCAAGATGGAGGCGGGCGCCGAGTTCTCTGAGGCTCTGCGCGAGGCGCAGATGCTTGGCTATGCCGAGGCCGATCCAACCGAGGACGTCGCCGGCTACGATGCCCGCGCCAAGCTGACGATCCTGAGCCGCATCGCGCTCGGCGCGCAGATTCACCCCGAGGACGTCCCCGCCGGATCAATTGTGCCCGATCGCCGCGATCGATTTCGCCTATGCGCACGAACTGAAGTGCACCATCCGGCAAATCTCGCGCGCCCAGCTTGTCACAAATGCGACCGCGGACTCATCAGGTGGATTGCAGGTTCAGGCGATGGTGGGGCCGATGCTGGTTCCGCAGGCGTCTCGCCTTTGCCTGGTCGCGCGGCACCGAAAACATGGTGCTCGTCAGCGGCAAATACGGCGGAGACACGGTCTTTTCCGGCCACGGGGCAGGGGGCCATCCCACTGCGGTCGCAGTGATTTCTGACCTGCTCGCTATTGCGCACGGTTCGAAGGCTCCGAGCATCGTCAGCCAAAGGGCGAACGTCAGCGGAGATCTGTTGCTGCGGCATTACATTCGCTTTATCGTGAAAGACCGCCCGGGAATCGTCGCGGAGATTGCAGGAGGTCTCGCGAGGCAGGGAATCAACATCGGCGCGCTCTTGCAGCGGCCGGGCTTCCCGGAAGATCGACTGCCGTTTGTGGTGACGGTTGAGCCTTGTGCGACCTCAGCTCTGAGGCGGGCACTGGATGAGATTGGCAAGATGGATTGTTTGATCGAGCCGCCGCTGGAGTTGCAGATTTTGGAGCCGGAGACGAGTGGGGGTTGACGTGAATCCTGTGAGGATATCAAAGTCGCCTTTACCAGCGGATGAGGGGCAGGAGGGCGGAGTAGTCGTCGGTCCAGACTTTCAGGTCCGGCCTGGATTCTGGTAGATGGGCCACTGCGGATATTTCCGGTTGAGCAAAGAAATCGGGGTCCGCTGTCACGAGCATCCAGGAGGAGGTATATTCGCCAGGTTGTTGCGTGGGATCGGTGGAGACACGCCGCGCCTGCATGCCGGCAGAGGTAGCCAGCAAGCCTATGGCAGGTGCAAGGTCTACGTGTCGGTTTGAGATGTGGAATGCAAGGATGCCGTGCGGAGTAAGATGGCGGCGGTAAAGCGCCAGAGCCTCCGTGGTTAGAAGGTGGATGGGGATGGCGTCGCCCGAGAAGGCGTCGACGACCAGAACATCGAAGTGTTGTGGAGATTCCCGGGCCAGCGAAGTGCGGGCGTCCCCTTCTACGATCTCGACCTGGGCGGCGGAGTCTCGGATGTAGGCGAAGGTGTCTTTCGCGATGGCCGGGACGGCCGGGTTGATCTCGTAGAAGCGGATATGGTCGCCAGGACGGCCATAGGCGGCCAGAGTGCCTGCTCCGAGTCCGATGACGCCAATGTTACGAGAGCGGCCCTCACAGCAGAGGCGAACGGCAAGCCCTACGCCCGAGCCGCTGGTGTAGTACGTGGTTGGGGTGTGGCGAAGCTCGTTGTTGCCGAAGATCTGCGAGCCATGCCGGATGCTGCCGTTCATGAGCGTGCGCACCGTGGCGCCCGGATAACTGGAGGGTTCCTCGGTCACGCGCAGGCTGGCGTAGAAATTGCGCACGGCCACGATCGTGTCGTGTTTGTAAGCGTGGCGAACCATAAAGACCAGAACCAGCATTCCCGCGCTGGCGACAACCCACACCAGGCGCTGACTCCAGGGGCCGCTCCAATTCACCGCCAGAGCCAGCAGAGCTGTGACCAGGAACGTGATCGGCAGATCGAGATTGTAGGGGAACACGAAAGGTGCGCCGATGCCGATGAGGAACGAGCCGAGCGCGCCGCCGGCCGCAAAGAGCAAATAGAAAAGGGTCGCTTCGGAGGCGCGTTGAGGACGCAGCCCAGTGGCCGTGGAGTGGCAGAAGAGACAGGCCAAGAACAATTCCACAAGGAAGAAGAGAAGCGAAAGCCACAGTGGCCATCCGCCATTGGCCTTCGTGAGTGAGTATGCGAGAGCAGCCAGCATCACCACCATCACCCGTGCAATGACGCTCCATGGCAACCGGACACGGAATTGGAAGGCCACTATTAAGGTCAAGAGATAGACAGCCAGAGGAAGAATCCAGAGCAGCGGGATGGGAGCGACGTTGGCGGTGAGATAACTGGTAACCGCGCTCAACTGCATGGCAGCGCCCATGGGGAGTAGAAACCAGAGAAACTTGTGTGTGCGCGGGGAACGCGGGACAGAGAGATCGTTGTCGGCGCCGGCTTGGGGAGACGCGGTGGTGGTAGAGCGCGTCTTCACCGCAAGGAGAGCGGAGAGGAGCGCGAAGACAGCGAACCCCCAACACCAGGTTATGCGTTGGGCGTGGAGCGTGAAGCGGGGCTCGATCACGCTGGGATACAGAGCCAGCGCAAGCAACGAACCAACATTCGAAAGCGCGTAGAGGCGGTAGGGAATTTTGCCGCTTTCGATGCGCGCCCACCAAACCTGTAGCAACGGACTCGTTGAGCTGAGGACGAGAAATGGAAGACCAATAGAAAGACTCAGAACGGAAAACACGGTGAGAATCGGATGGGCAGCGCCGTTCTCAATGAGCAAGGATCGGAAAACCGATAGGACGGTGGCAGCGACGGCCAGCAACAACACGGAGAGATACACCCTGAATGACGGCCGTCGGGCGAGCCAGTGTGCGTATAGATACCCGAGCAGGAGCGCGACCTGGAAGAAGACCAGGCAGGTGATCCAGACAGCAGCCGACCCTCCGAGGATAGGAAGCAACTGGCGGCCAGCGATCGGTTCCACAAGAAAAAGCAAAAAAGAGGCCAGGAACACGACACTGGCAAAGAGAAACCGCGAATGAGTCATGTGACCTCAGGTTTCAAGGATTGCGAAACCGACTCTCCCGGAAGATCAATGTGCAAAAAGCGGATGCTAACACACGCCGTGAAAGTGATGGCGGGTACGGCGGTCCTCCTCTTTTCCGGATAGACGCCACAGAAAGTTAGAGCGCGGATTGGCTCCAGGCATAAAGTAAGAACGCGTCAATGTGAGTTCAGCTTTTCCGTGAGCAACGGTTCAAGGACCGGAATTGGCAGAGGCCCTTCGTCGAGTGCTGCGTCATTGAAGCGCTTCAGGTCAAAGGCTGCGCCCTGCCGCTTTTGAACGCGCTCGCGCAGGTCGATCCACTGGTGAAATCCGACGTAGTAGGTGATGAGCTGTCCGGCGGTTAGCTTGGCGCGGCGCAGCTTCCCCTGCGCCTCAGCCTCGGTCTGGAAGGCCTTGTTGCGCATCAGGTCGATGGCTTCCTGATCGGTCATGTTCATGCTTTGCATGCGAATGTCGAGGATCGCGTTGGTAATCACGCGGAGGCGGATTTTCTGCACCATGAGCACGAATCGCGGGTCGTGATTCGCATATCCAGCTTCTTCCATCTCCTTCACGCCAAACTCACCCCACCCCTCGACATAAGCTCCGTTGCCAAGCAGTGCACGCAGTATCCGTCGTGAAGTGGGCTGCACGTTGTCGGCGTGTTCGAATTGGGTGTAGTGGCCGGGTAGGGCCTCGTGCATGGTCAGGTATTGGAGCATCCAGTTGTTATACTCGCGTAGCTTCGACTCGGCCTGCTCCTTGGTCATCTTGGGATCGATCGGAGTGACCCAGTATTCGGCTTCGGCGGTCGGGTCGAGCGGTGGCGCGGAGTGAAAGCCGGCGACCGAGTACACTCCGCGCAGGAACTCGGGCGTTGGGACGATCTTCATGTTGTCGCGATCGCTGAGCGTAACGAGGTTTTTCTCGACGATAAAAGCGCGGATGCCGGTGGCCTGAGCCTTCACCTTATTTAGCAACTGCCCCGGCTCGACATGGTCTTGATTGATGCGGTCGATGACCTCGGAGATGACCTTGTTCTGGAGCGCGTCTCCGGTCAGATCGGCGTGGTCGCCATGGCTGGGAAACCATTCCTTGTGGAGTGGAAGAGCCTCTGTGTACATCTCGGCCCGGACCCGGGCAAGGTCGTTTTCGGCGGAAGCCAGCAAGATGGCTGGCGTTTCATTCGCTCCAGGGCCAAGCGCGAAGGCAAATATTGTTGCGTAGTTGGCCGCTCCGGTGCGCCAGGTTACGGCGTGGGTGCGATGAGCGAGATCGCTCTTGAGCCATGCGGCGTAGCTGTTGAGCGCGGCCAGTGCGGCCTTTGACGCTGCATCGTAGCGGGGACGCAACGCAGAACCAGAGGGAATCATGCTCCCGATCTGCTGGATCACGCCGATATCGCCAGCGTTCTCGTCGAGCGCGGTGTCGATGTAAACGGGGTCTGCGTCCTTGACGTTCTGCCGGGCCTCGTCGAGGACTTGGGGGATTTGTTCCATACGCGCCAGGACAGCGGTGAGCCGCTCCTGCTCGGTGCCGTTGGTCGATGTGAGGGGGAAGAAGAGGCCGGAGCCGATCATCTCGACGTAGTCCTGCGGGCGATAGCGATAGGCCTGAAGCGTGTCGAGTTGGAAGAGGCTCGAGTCGATATTGCTTTGCATCAGCGTGAGGTCCGCTGCGTCTTCGGGCGTTTCGGCCTTCGCGGACGCGAAGCAGGTTTTGCCCGCGACAAGCAAGGCGCGTTGGGCGGCAATCGTCGCCGGACTCGCATCGTCGAGCTGGGTGTCAAGCGGCGCGTTGGCGTCGCCGTGATATCCGGCCTGGGTCGCCTCTACGGGCTGAAACCGCAGTCCAGCGAGAAGAAAGCGCTGCTCCTGATCGAGCAAAGACTCCTGTCCAGATAGGGTGCAGGGGAAGTCTCCTGAGGGGGGAGCTGCGAGGGTTGGCGTGCAGGATAGTGCGGAGAGCAACACTGCAAAGGCAATTCGTTGCCGGGTCAGCATGAAAGAAACGATAGCACTTGGGAGTCCTGTCCCGTCGGACCGTGGCACTCAGCGCCTGGCGATTCGCCTGGCCTGCGCGGTCGATTCCCGGACGATGAGCTGCGGCTCAAAGACTACCTCGGGCTCGAAATCCTCAGCCGGATGCGCGATGCGCTCGAGCAGGATGCGTGCGCCGGCGCGGCCCATCTCCTCGAGCGGCTGTCGCACCGTCGTGATGCTGGGGGTGTGGTACGACGCGCCGAGGATGTCGTCGAAACCGATCACCGAGACGTCTTCGGGGACGCTGATTCCGGCGTCTTTCAAAGCGCGCATCGCCCCGATTGCAGCGATGTCGTTGAAGCAGAAGATGGCGGTGAAGTCTCTCGTTCGACTGAGCAGTTCCTTGACCGGCTGGTAGCCGGATTCCGGCGAGCCAGTGTAAGCGGGAAGATTCATCAAAAGCTCGGGGCCGGTCTCAATTCCAAATCTCCTCGAGACATCGAGGATGGCCGACCAGCGATATTCGGAATCGGGGATGATCTCCGGGCCTTTCATCATGGCGATCCGGGTGTGGCCGAGGTCGCGGAGGTGCGCGAGCGCGAGTTCCGCCGCCAAGGCGTGGTCGAGCACAAGGTTGCTCACACCGGCGGTCCTTGCGTGGCCGGAGATGGCTACGACCGGCAGCGGGCTTAGGAAGTCGGCCTGGGTGTTCAGCAGCAGGAATCCGTCCACAGCGCGCTCGATCATGCGGCGTGGATATTCGCGAATTAGCTCAGGATCCCAGTAATGGCTGGCCGTAAAGTAAAAATAATGGGCCTCGACCAGCGCCGCCTGGACTCCGTTCATGACCACCGTGAAGTAGCCTTCGCTGAGATCCGGGGCGAGCACGGCAATCGACATGCTTCGGCTCTGGCGAAGGGACCGGGCAAAGTAATTTGGGCGGTAATTGAACTTCCGGGCGGCCTCAAAGACGCGTTCACGGGTCTGGGCAGGAATCGACCTCGCGGCCGGGGAGTCGTTGAGCACAAGCGAAATGGTAGTCTGAGAAAGTTCGAGCAGCGAGGCCAACGTCTTCAAATTGACGCGCTCGCCGTTCGAGTCTTGGTCCGTCTGCCGTTTGCCCATAGCCGTTTGTAACACGTTTTACCTCGTCTATCGCGAAGATTACGCTGAGGTTTTTCCCCGGGATGACCGGCTCAGGCACCTTACTCGTCAGGAGTCTCGTAAGAATATGCGTTGCATCGTGACCGGCGCAGCCGGCTTTCTCGGATCGCATTTGTCCGAGGCATTATTGTCCGAAGGGCACGCGGTTGTCGGTATCGACAACTGCTCGACGGGGAGCCGAGAGAACCTGGCCGGATTCCTGAACCACCAGCGCTTCGAATTCCTGGAACACGACATCACGCAGCCTTTTGATGTCGGCCCGGTCGACTTCATCTTTAATCTTGCCTCGCCTGCAAGCCCTGGACACTATATGCGCCTGGGCATAGAGACGTTGCTGGTGGGATCCCAGGGAACGCTGCACACGTTGGAGCAAGCGCGGAAATACAGTGCCGGGTTCCTTCAGGCTTCGACCTCGGAATGTTACGGCGACCCACTCGAACATCCGCAACGCGAGGAATACTGGGGCAATGTGAACCCGATCGGCCCGCGTTCGGTTTACGACGAGTCAAAACGCTATGCCGAAGCGCTGACGATGGCCTTCCACCGCTACCACGGCGTGAATACCCATATCGTCCGCATCTTTAATACGTATGGGCCGAGGCTCAGTGCAGGTGACGGACGCGTGATCTCGAATTTTCTGATGCAGGCGTTGCGCGGTGAGGCCCTTACCGTTTACGGCGACGGGCAGCAGACTAGGAGCTTTTGTTACGTCTCCGATCTCATCGACGGAATTCTCCGTCTTTCTCGCTCCAACGAGCACTTGCCGGTCAATATCGGCAACCCCACCGAGATGACCGTCCTTGAATGCGCCCAGCAGGTGATTGCCGTCACAGGGGGCCGCAGCGAGATTCGCTACGAGCCGCTGCCTCAGGATGATCCGACACGTCGCCGCCCGGATATCTCGCGGGCGAGGGAGCTGCTTGGCTGGAAGCCGAGCATCGATCTGCGTACCGGACTGGAAATGTCGCTGGAGTATTTTCGAGAACAGCTCGAACCCGAGGCCAGTGCCAGACGCGGCTGTTCCAGCTAGATTCTGGAATGGAACCGCCAGCCAACCATTGACGTGGCGCCATGAAGTCTCATAATCAAGCGTTTGATAAATCCACGCCGGATTCACGGGGAGTAACGGAAAAGGTAATCGGTTACCTCGATTTCGATGGCATGAGTGGATTCATGATTTCGATACCCTCATCTCGGATCGATTTCAAGTGGTCGAATGTGCTTGACTGATCTAAGGTAATTTCAATACGTTAACGATTGTGATCTTCTTGCAAATCAACACCACAGCCAATATCACACACCCAGCAAGCCTCGAAATTCCGCAATGAATCGAACCAAGACGCAAGTGATTTTCTAGCGCATCGGATTTGTCGTTCTCAGCAATGACTGTTGCACATTAGGTTATATTGATTGTTTTGGAGTTCCCGGATGCCATCGCCAACCGTCGTTTTGCCTGGCTTTTCAGCCAGAGATGTCACAGGTGAAATCTCAGCTCGCATCGATTTGGCGCCAATAGCTTCAGCGGCAATCGAGTGGATCTTGTAGTTTCGAGCAGTTGGATTATGGTCGCCGCGGTCGGCGTAGTGAAATAAATGTCGTCTATGGGAATGAAGAGATTGAAGGTTACTGAAGGTTCTCAGTAGGGTCCGCATCGAGGGTACGAAGTCGGGAGTTGATCTCTGGATTGCCGGTGTCCTGTGCTCTGAAGTTCCTGGATACCGCCGGAGGCGTCATGGCGGCGAAAGGTGTGAGGTTCACGAACTACTTGGGCCGCAATTGATTTTTCAGATATTTGAAGCGAAGTCAGGACCTACGGATGGACCAAGTGTCAGATAGCTTCGGCGATGCTCCGGTGCGCGTCGCCACGCGCCCCTACCGATCGACCGATACGCGACAGATTCTAGGGATAAACTTCTTTTCGGGCGGCGCCTCTGAGGCCGTGGAGCGGATGAAGAATGGCGGCTTGCTGCTCGCTCCCTCTGGGCCCGGGTTGAGTACCCTCCCGATCGACCCTGCCTACCGCGACGCACTTCTCGACGCAGATGTAGTGATTATCGATAGCGGACTGTTGGCCATCACGTGGAACTTGTTGGAAGGCGATAGCTTGAGTCGCCTGTCCGGATTGCAATACTTCTCGCACCTGGTGAACGATCCCGGATTCCGCCAGCCCGGCGCAGCGCTCTATGTCATGGCCAGCGAGACCAGCGCCCGCCGGAATGTGGGCTGGCTCCACAGGCAGGGAATCCCGGTCGATCCCACCCATGTCTACATTGCTCCGATCTACGGCGATGAGATTGTGGATCCCGAATTGATCGAGAGAATTTCGAAATTGCGTCCCCATCATGTGGTTATCACGGTGGGTGGGGGCACCCAGGAACGGCTTGGATTGTTTATCAAGAAGTCGCTCGACTATCGGCCCGCTGTCCATTGCATTGGCGCTGCGATCGCATTCCGCAGCGGGGACCAGGTGTATATTCCGCCAATCGCCGATCGGTTGGCCCTTGGTTGGCTCATGCGTTGCTTATGGCGACCGCGCAGGTATGTACCAAGATACTGGGCAGCGCGCAGACTGGCATGGCTTCTCTACCGGTACCGTGCCCAGCTTCCTCCGCCGACGGCCTATCCCGAGACCGATTCCTCGGAATCGTCTGCGTCGATTGCGTAGCCGCTCCAAGCGATTTCCACGAGATCAAGTAGATGACCCCGGCCTACGGGGAAAACAGACGAATTGCTCAGCTGACCCGGAAAAATCCACCGAATTCTCATCGTATCGGGACTGCCGACTCATCGGCAGCGAGAGGAATTTTGGAGTCTCGGGTTGAAAAACAAAGCTAGGATCGGTCAGCTAGGATTGGGTCCGAGTCTGAAGGCTTCGGGTGAGCACCACGGGATTTACGCAAAATGCATATCCCGGTCAAGTTCAAGATGGTACACTTCCGTTATTGACAGTACTCAAGCCACAATGTCCGTGGTAGTGCATTCGTCGAAATTCTCCGGAATGCGGAACGCGCAGACGTGCCAGAGTTTTGAAAAACTGGCGACTCCAATCAGTATCAAATCGGCCCAATTCTGGCATGACGGCAGGGGTGATTTCGGGTGACCCCTCGACTGGATTTGGCTTTGGATGCTGAGTGACAAAGAGGAGCAGTCATGGCTAGCTCGAACCTTATTCGCGAAATTACGGGTTCAAACCGGAAAACTAGGGTGGGCAGGATGACGGTGGCGGACGGTGGTCCTCGCAGAGAAGGCAGGGCCCTGGTTTCCTCCGCGCTGATGATGATTCACGATGTGGTTGCGGTACTTGTCGCCTTGTTGGTTTCTCTGTATCTCGTGTCGCATACCACACCGCCTGGATCGGGCATCCGGCATTTGATGTCCGGCGTCGGTATATCCACGTCCGGCGGACTGGCTTACCTGGCCTGGTTCATCGTTATGTTACTGGTAGTCAGCTGGCATTACGGCCTCTATGGGCCCCTGCAGCTGCGTACCACCCTTCATGAGCAGAGGATGACCGCGCAGGCCTGCCTTACGGCCGGCCTGCTGCTCTCCGGCGGACTCTATCTCACCGAGGGTTATCACGTATCCCGGCCCCTAGTGATGTTCCTGGTGTGCTTTACGGCGGTGATTCTGTGCACCCGCCGGCTGATCGGCCGGGCTATCACCTACCGAGAGTATGACCGCGGGATGAACACCCGCAACCTTGTGATCCTCGGATCGAACAAGATCAGCACCGCGCTCAAGGAACACATCTCTCATCGTTCGCATCTCGGCTATACTTTTCGCGGTTTTGTGAGCCTGCCAAGCGAGAGGCGCTCTGCCGTAGACGAAAACGATGTTCTGGGCAGCGTTGATCAGATTCGCCAGATCGCCAAGCAGTACTTTATTGATGAACTGGTGATCGCCGAGCCCTGCTCGGTCGATCAGGTAATTTCGATCCTCGAAGAGGCCCGAGAGATAGATCTCGATGTCCGCGTGCTGCCGGGCTACTACGAATCTGTGACGGCCGACGCCCCGATCGAATATCTCGGTGACTTTCCGGTTGTCGCACTGCATCGCGGCCATGTTCCGGTCTTTGCCATGGCCATCAAGCGGATCTTCGACATTGTTCTTTCACTCGCCGCTCTGATCGCAGCGGGTCCAGTCATGATTGCGATCGCAATTGCGATCCGCCTGGAGGATGGCGGCCCGGTTTTCTATATCTCAGAGCGGGTTGGCAAGAAAGGCACTCTCTTTTCGTGCTTTAAGTTCCGATCGATGGTCCTGAATGCGGAAGAGGTCAAAACCCAGCTTACGGCCAAGAACGAGCGCGCCGGGGGAATCCTCTTCAAGATGAAGGATGATCCCCGCATTACGAGAGTGGGCAAGTTCCTGCGGAAATACAGTCTGGACGAATTGCCGCAGCTCTTCAACGTACTGTTGGGAGACATGAGCGTTGTCGGCCCAAGGCCGCCGATTGCCAGTGAAGTTGCCAAGTACGAGATCGACCACTTCCGCCGCCTTGAGGTGCTACCGGGGCTTACCGGATTGTGGCAAGTGCGGGCCCGCCAGGATCCCTCCTTCGAACGGTACATCGCTCTCGATACCGCTTATGTTGAGAATTGGAGTTTTTGGCTCGACCTGAAGATCATCCTTATGACCGCTGGTGCTGTGATGCGCGGCACGGGCGCTTGATCATCATCCATCCGGCTACATAGATCTCGCAATTAATGTGTGTTGGTCGGAGGCCAGGTAGCTAGGATAGATACTCCGGGTCGTCAATGACTAAAGTAATAGTGGGGTCCAAATCTGCATTTGCAGGGTCAATAATCGCTTTATGGGATGGAAGTAACTCTTTCCAACTGTTACCTCTATATGCAACACTTGATGGCTGTTGACCTACTGTTGTCAAGGCGCGCGTAAGGAACCGTCTGGCTCCATGTTGTGAAGCCTCTGCAAGTGGTCGAGAAGTGGGACTGTTGCGGGTTCGCGTTCGCGTCCCGGCTCGTTGGAGTAAATGCTTCCCGATAACAGTCGCGGAGGAGAGATGCACCAGGTTGTTGAGTTGTATGCAAATTGGTCGGCCGCCTTGTATGGCTGGGCGCGGACTGCAGTCGGAATCCTCTTGTGGTTCTGGGTAGTAAGCGGAGCGATTTTTGTACTTCGTTTTCTGGCGTTTGTTTTGATGGACAGGAACAGAGAAGCCTCCGCGCTCGCCGGGGTTTCGGCTACGAATCCTTTCCCCATCGACCGCTTCAATGAAGAAAGTCGCCTCGATTCCGTTAAGGAATAGAACGAGATCCCTGAGAGTCGGCGGCTGAGAAGAATTGCTCTCATCACCAGGTGCGACGGTATAAGCTACCGTCGCATTTGTCTTTTTAGGCGAGGACAGTTTCGTCCTCAGCGCCAGAATTTCCCCTGACTTGATGCCACCTCGAAGGCCGAACGAATGACTTGGAGAATTGCGCCTGCCAATGTAAAGTTTGATACGAAGTGGGCAGAGTCCCCGAAGCTGTGAACTGACCAAAGAGGATTCAGATGAGATCGAAAGTTGTACTTAGCGCAATATTTCTGAGCCTGGCCCTGGCCGGGTGCAAATCAAAGCCGGCGGGAGATAATACGGCTGCGGCGCCTGCGGCAGCTCCTGCTCCGCGCTCCTCAGCTCCGGATCAAACCGGAACCACTCAGCCAGCCGCTGCTCCGGCTCCAGCCCAAACTGGAACCACCCAACCGGCTGAGGCTCCTGCAGCGGCCCCTGCCCCAGCACCGGCCGCAGAAGCTGCGCCGCCGCCGCCACCCCCTCCTCCTCCAGTTGTGCCTGCGGGAACCGCGATAAGCATACGGACGGCGAGCGCGCTTGGATCGAAACTCAGCCAGCCCGGCGACACTTTTCAGGGGACAACCACTAGCTCTATCCGCGTCAAGGGTGAGACCGTAATTCCCGCCGGCTCCGCAGTCAGCGGTGTCGTCGTCGACGCCAAGGAGCGGGGCAAGATCAAGGGCGAAGGCGACCTTTCGATCCGGTTGACCGCGATCAATGTGCATGGCCAGTCTTATCCGATCAGCACTGGGACACTGGATCAGTCTCTGAAGGGCAAGGGGAAGCGGACTGCTGTCACCACCGGCGCTGGCGCTGGCGGAGGCGCGCTAATTGGAGGGCTCGCCGGTGGGGGCAAAGGCGCAGCGATTGGCCTTGGCGTAGGCGCCGCAGCTGGTTTTCTCGGAGGCACCTTTACCGGGAACAAGCAGATCGAAATTCCCGCAGAGTCGGTGCTGACCTTTACCCTGAGCTCGTCTCTGCATTTGTAGGCTGAACGTGCCGAGCGAATCGGCACAATACCAGAAAACGCGCGACCGGGATCCGGTCGCGCGTTTTTCTTTGTCACCAATCTCGCCTTTAGGCCAGAAACACACTTGGTGTCATGTGTTGAAGGTTGGTTCTGTAAACATTTTCCTTGGGAAGACGCCTGCTGAACGGGCACTTCGCATTACAGTAACTGTACTTCTGCTCTAGGCCAGGACGACCGAATCCGAACCGAGATGCTGGTTGATCAGCCGCGCTACCAGCGGGCGAAAAGCGGTGTTGTCTTTAGGCAGCACAAAATCCGAAGCCTCCTCAGACCAGTCGAGTTTATAGCTGGTCGAGAGCGCCGAGATCCAGATCTGCCGCACCGGAGTGTTCGGAGTAATCACAAACTTACCTGGCGGCTCCTCAAAGACAATATTTAATGCGCCGCTGTTCTCCTCGACTTCAAATTCTCCACCCTCTTCCGCGGTGATCAGGCTCTTCTTCAGCGATTCCAGGGCGGCGTCGGCGTTGCGGCGAAAGGTCAACTCATCCAACATGACTTCAGTGTAGCAAGCGG